>CAMAWH010000013.1 GCA_945861635.1 Klebsiella pneumoniae
CGCGACACTGGGCGCCGCGTTGGATTCGCCGCTCGCCGCCGCTTCCGACGCGTGCGCGGCGCCTCAAGCGCGCGGGTGACGGTTCGGGGGTGCGGGGCTCGGCCCGCGCCCGCGGACCGGCAGAACCCGCGCGCGACACTGGGCGCCGCGTTGGATTCGCCGCTCGCCGCCGCTTCCGACGCGTGCGCGGCGCCTCAAGCGCGCGGGTGACGGTTCGGGGGTGCGGGGCTCGGCCCGCGCACCCGGACCGGCAGGACCCGCGCGCGACACCGGGCGCCGCTTTTGGCTCGCCGCTCGCGGCGAACCGTCGTAGATTTTGAGCCAGAAGCGCGTTCGGGAACCGAACGTCCAAAAAAAGATGTGGCATAGTACCCCCGCTCCAAGGAATCCCATGCGCCTCCTCCTCTTTCCGATGCTCCTTTCTCTTGCGACGCTGACCGCCTGCACCCCACCGACGACGGAAGGGCCGTCCAAGTCGGACACGGGGGAGGATGACGTTGTCGACGTCGACGGCGACGGTTACGCCGCGGACGTCGACTGCGACGACGCCGACGCCACCATTGGTGATGGTACAACCTACTATATCGACGAGGATGCTGACACCTTCGGCTACGACACCGCGACGATGAAAGCATGTACGCAACCCGATGGTTACGTCGCCATCGGTGGCGACTGTAATGATCAGGATGCCACCTACCATCCCGGCGCCGACGAGGCCGATTGCGAGGACCCCGCAGATTACAATTGTGACGGTTCAACAGGCTATGCGGACGCTGACAGCGATGGGTTTCCGGCCTGCCAGGACTGTGACGACGCGCGGGGAGAAACGAACCCCGCCGCGCTTGAGTACTGCAACGGCATCGACGACGATTGCAACGGCACCGACGACGACAACCCCTCGGACGCGGTCGTGTACTACGCCGATCACGACGCCGACACGTATGGAGACGCCGACAACACCGAGTCGGCCTGTGCCGCGCCCGAAGGATTCGTCGAGAACGCCACGGATTGCAATGACGACGCGGCCAGCGTTCATCCCGGTGCGGACGAACACTGTGATAATGCCGACGAAAACTGCGACGGGCAGGCGGACGAAAGTCCCGTTGATCCAGCTGCTTGGTACGCAGATGGAGACAAGGACGGCTACGGAGACGCCGACGCGGCCACCCCAGCATGTGACGCGCCTGCCGACCACGTCGCCGACGCCACGGACTGCGACGATCTGGATGCCAACGTGCACCCGGGGGCGGACGAATACTGCACGGACGCCGACGAGAATTGCGATGGCAGTGGTACGGACGATGCCGTGGACACCACCGTGTACTACGCCGATGACGACGAAGACACCTACGGCGACGCCGGCGTCACAATGAGCGCATGCACTGCGCCTTCCGGGTACGTCAGCGACGACACCGATTGCGACGATTCCACCGACCTCGCCAACCCGGATTTGACCGAGGTGTGCAACGACGGCCTCGACAACGACTGCGACGAGTCGGACAACGGCTGCTCCTTGGCCGGGAACTACGCCGGTAGTTACGCGGATCAGTCGATCAGCGGCACGGCCGCCTACGACTTCGTTTCGAGCGCTCTCGCCGTCGCGGACGACGTGGACGGAGACTCCAGCGTGGACCTCTGGATCGGCGCCTACGGGCACGACCTCGCTGCCTCGGAGCAAAATGCCGGTCGAATGTACCTGATGGCGGGACCGCTGACGGGAAGCGAGACGCTTGCGAGCGCAACGACGACGATTACCGCAACGGATGGCGGCGACGATCTAGGGTTCTCCGCCGCAAATCTGGGAGACTTCGACGGGGACGGGCTGGACGACCTGGTAGCCGGGGCCTACGGACGCAACGTCGGCTCCGTCGTTGATGCAGGGACTGCATATGTTTTCACCGGGATCGCTTCCGGCGCGCTGACCACGGACGACGCAACCACGAGCGTCGAGGGCGCCGCCGCTTCCGACTACGTCGGCTACTGCGTCGCGGGCCCGGGTGACGTCACCGGAGACGGCACGCCGGACGCCATGATCGGCGCCTACGCCCACGATGCGAGCGGGACGGGCTCGGGCGCCGTCGCCATCATCGCGGGGGGCACCACCGGCGATCTCGGCTTCGCAACCGGCGCATATGCGATTCTTACCGGGATCGACGGCAGCGATTCTGCCGGGTACAGCCTCGCGGGCGCCGGCGACGTGAACGGGGATGGCGTAGGCGACGTGGTCATCGGGGCCAACGCGCGTTCGACCAATGGCAGTGCCTACCTTGTGCTGGGGCCGATCAGCGGGACGATTTCGCTCTCCGCCGCCGACGCCACCATCGACGGCTTGAACAGCGACGATGCCCTTGGCAACGCCGTTGCGGGAGTCGGCGACACCAACGATGACGGGGTCGATGAGTTCGTGGTTGCGGCGCATTACGTCAACGGGACCGGGGAGAACGCGGGAGCGGTCTACCTGTACTCGACGATGCCCACGGGATCCGTGAGCCCATCGGCGGCCGACGCGACGTTTTCAGGGGGCGCGACCGATGATTACCTTGGGCGAACCGTTGGAGCCGCGCGACATATCAACGGGGATGCCTACGCGGACATCGTGATCGGCGCGACTGGCGCGGACAACGGCAGCGTACTTGGCGTCGGCTATGCCTACCTGTTTTATGGGCCCGTCTCCGGCGCCTATGCCTCTTCGGACGCCGACGCGACGTTTGCGGGTGACGCTTCGTACGATGCGCTCGGTGCCTCGCTCGCAGCGGGCGACATCGATGAGTCGGGCGCGGACGACTTGCTCCTGGGCGCCATGGCCGTCGACGCGAGTGGTGCGAACTCGGGACGCGCATTTGTTTACTACGGCGGCGACCTCTAACGGGTGGCGACTACCCGAACTCCGCGTATCGTGCCTTCAGCAGGTTGAGCGCCGCCGGCTCGTCGTAGGCGCGCATTCGTTCGGCGACCGGAAGCAGGGCGTCGCGATCGAGGCACGCGCTCGCGTAGACGCGCGCGTAGGGAGCGTGCGCCGTCGCGAGCGGCATCGCCGCGAGAACGTCAACAGCGCATGCGCGGACGGGCTCCCCGGCGGCGCGCGCGCGGGAGAGGGCCAGGACGGCGTTCCCCCGGGAAATTCCGGAAGCGGCGTCCGCCCGGGTGATGCCTGGAACCGAAACATGAGCCGCCAAGGCCATGAATGCGCCACGGCGGGCGAACTCGGCCAAGCCGCGAACTGCGGCCGCCTCTCCGGACAACGCCCGAACCTCGGACCGGAGCTCGGTGCCGATGTGCGACTCGATGGCCCGGCCAGCCGTGACCAGTCGCCTCGCCGCTTGCCGCAAGTACCCGTCGAGCGGCAGGAGGGTCGCGGAAAGCCGGCCTGAATCCACATGAGGCGCGAGCGCAGCCGCGGCGGCCGCAGCCTCGACTTGAATTGCACCAAACCCGCCTAGCACGGCATTCATACTCGCGAACAGGGCAACGACGTGCCCGCGTTCGATCCGACCGTGGGTCACGGGAGGGGGGGCCCCCGAGGCCAGCGCAAACATTTGGTCGAACGCCAGAAGATCCTCGTCGATGGCGAGAACGGCGGGCGGCGACCAGAGTTCCAGCGCCGGCAAGACGCCGACGCGGGCGGCGCGCTCCAGCGCCGCCACCATCGCCGGGTGAGCATCTTCCTGCCAATCCAGCGCAACCGACGCGATGGCGGTATCGGTCATGGCAGCGAGCAGGTCAGGTGCGTTGAGAATGCCGGCCTGGGCCCGATTTGCGGCGGCCTGCTCCGCGCGCGCCCGTAATCGCTGATCGACGGCAACGTCAACGACAACCATCCAGCCGGCGCCGGAGTGATCGACGAGCGCTTCCACGATCGCCAGCTCGGCCGCGATCGCCGTCGCGAGGCTGCCCTCCGGCACGCCGAGGTCCGCTGCCTCGGATGCAAGGCCTCGAGCGACGGCCGACTCCGCGTGGACCGAAAGAAAGCGCACCATCGCGCGGGCACGCAGCCACACCGCCGACACGCCCTCCCCCAGCATCTCTGGGCTTACGACGCGACGGGCCAGGAGGGCAGGGTGACGCATGCCGCGGCCAAGGACCGACGCCCGCCACGAAAGACTGCCGAGGACGGAATCCGCCTCGTCCAAGGCCAAGCGTTCCGATGCAACCGCGACCTCGTCGTGATCCATCGCGTCGATGTCCTCCTCGTCATCGGGATCGGGAAGAAACGGCATGGGCCGCCACTTCGCGCTCTCAATGACGACATCTTCCGGCTCGGCATCATCGTCACCGCCGAAATACTTCCCGACCGACCAAGGCGAGCCCCCCGGCGCTCCTGCGCCCCCGCCGCCACCACCCGTCGAAAAAATCGGCAGTACGTGCTCGATCTCTCCGGCCTCGGTTTCCTTTTCCTGATCTTCCTCGGTTTCCTTTTCCTTGGCGTCATCGAGCGCCGTTTCGCCCGATCCCGTGGCCGTGCTGGTCTCGCTTCCCGCCTTCATGATGCCCTGCACAGCGGAATTCCCCATCCCGCGCTGCATCGCCGCGGCCACCTCCGGACTGACCTCGGGGGCCTCCCCTTTCTCTAATTGTCGTTGGGTCTCCTTCGCTTTCGCATCAACCTCGGACTCCTGGCGCACGGACACTTTCTGGTCCGGTTGCGGGACCTCCTTCCCGTCGGGCCGACGCTGGTATTGAGTGGCCATCGCGCCGAAGGTAGCGCGAATGGTAGGATGCCGCGCACGTATGGACACCATCGCCGGCTACGCGCGAACCGGGCGCATTCAACTCGGCCCGGGCTCCGATCTTGTGGAGGTGCAGGACCGCGAAGGCGCGCGCCTGACGGCCATTCAATTCCACCCAGAGCACCGGGGGCACAACGCGATCAACTCGGCGTTGACGGTTGTACTCGGGTTTCTCGAGTCCCCGATGGTGTCCGGTCTGGGAGAGATCATCGCGCACGACCGCGAATTGGGAGCGTTCATCTATCCGACCGGGCAGATGTGGTCGGCGGCAGAGGTCATTCGAACGCTCTCCGATTTGGGGGAGTGTGCCGGCGTTCGAGCGGGCGTGGAGTTGCTCCACGCGGGCGGGCAGATCCTCATCGAAGCTGCGGAAACCGGGGAGGGTGCGGGCGTGTACAGCCACGGTGGCCTGACCCCATGGCGGGTGATGTTCTCCGCAGACGGCTCCGTCCAGATCATCGGGCACGCGCTCCCCCAAGTCGAGATCCTGACCTTTCACGAAGATCCCAATCGCATCCCCCGAGAGGACGCGTTCCGGTATTGTCCTCCTGAGCGGATGGAATCGCGGAAGGAGAATTTTTCGTCCGACCTGTTCGGACTCGCGCTGGTTGCGTTCGAATTGATGACCGGAAAACCCGTCTACGATGGCCTGGTCAACGACATTCGGGCAAAGGCCGCTCGGGGAGAAACGAGCCGCCGCATCCACCAGTTTCGGGAGCTGCTTCCAGACGGCGTGCGAGAGATCCTTACGACGGCATTGCGACCCGACCTTCGTGACCGGTACGCGTCTGGGCTGGACTTCATGGAGGGCGTGGAGAGCGCGCTCCGGGACCCGTACGTCGTCGGCGCGGGATTGCGCGATGTGATGCAGCGGGCGTCGCGAATGCAGCCGCGCGCGAAGCAAGACCTCGACCCGGCGCGGACGTCGATGTTGTCGAAGGAAGAACTGCGGAAGCTCGCAGAAGAGGAGGACGAGCCGATTTCGCGACCGACGCGCGCGAACGTCGCCATGCCGGCCGCGCGGCCCCCGCCCGCCCGAGAGGCGCCCGCGCGCGAGCCCGCGCCCCGCGAGGTGACGCCCGCACCCGCGATGAACGTCTCCAGTCTCGGCCAGTCCGCCGCGCGCGTCGGGTTACCGCAACGGCGCGCCCCTCCCCGATTGGCCACGCCGGAGAATGAAAATCTGGACGGCGCACAGGCCGTGGGGGCCCATACGCCCGCCGCCGATCCCATGCCGTCGCGCATGCTGAACACGCCGGCTGTCGTCCCAAAAGCGCCGCCGTTGCCGGCGCCGCCGCCGCCGCCCATCGTGGAATCGCCGCCGCCGTCGGTGGTGACCTCGTCGGCGCAGGGCGATGCCGGGCGGCCGCCCATTGGGTTAGCCCGCACCCCGCCCGGCCGCCGGCCCGCCGGTGCAACCTTCATCCCCAACGACAATTCCGCGCCGTTCGAGCCGCAACGACCCGTGGGCGCACCGCCCGTCATTCCAGCGCCGCCCGTCATTCCAGCGCCGCCCAACCTGGTGGCCCCTCCGGTCGTCGCCGTCACGGCGCCGCAGCCGATGCGCTCGTCCGCCGACGAGTTGCTCGCGCGCGTGCGGAATTCGGGTCAGCGCGAGCCCGTGGTGCGCACGAGTCCCGCGGCGGCCGAGTTGATCGAGCGAATCCTGACGTCGTCCGGCAGCCGTGGTCGGCCTGAACCCTCCTCGCCTGCACCGAACGATGGGGCGGGACACACGCAGCCTCTGCACGCGCCCGAGCAAGCGGACGATCCGCAGGGGCGGGAACCGATGCAACGCGCGAGTGCTCCGCCGGCCGTTCGCCCGACGCCGCCGCCGCCCCCCCCACCCCCCACGGCGAGCGCGCCTCGGGCCGCCGCCGCGCCTTCCGCGCCTTCCGCGCCTTCCGCGCTGGTGCACAGCGCCCCGGCCGCCAGCACGCCGGGCGCCAGCGCCCCCCTGGCCCGCGCGCCGGTGGCAGCGCCGCCCGTGGCAGCGCCCCCCCCCGCACGACCGACGGGAAGCGTGCCAGCCAACGGTCCCGCCCAGCCGACACGTGTCCCCGACCCCATCAAGACGAGCGTCCGCGGGGAGCCGGTAGCCGTGCGATTTGGGCGGGGAACGGGCCTCCACGGAGCGAGGCGGCGGCTGCCCGGCGGAACGTCACTGGCCGAAGCAGTATCGCTCCTGATGGGGCAGGTCGTACCTTTGCGCGTGGCGACGGATGGACGGCTCGTGGGTTGGTACCGGATCGGGCCGGACAGCGGCCCCCTCCCCGTTGACACCCGCCTGGAAACGCTGGACGACGAGACGAACTACGTGTTCCATCCCGTCGAGAACTACGTCGTCACCTACGAGATCGAGGCGCCGGGGGTGCGTCTGCGTTTGCCCGTCGGCACCGCGATCCCCATCGTATCGCTCGTCAACGCACTCGCGACGGCGCTCTCCCTCCCTGCCGGGGATTGGTCGCTTTGCCTCGACGGCGTCGCTCTGGAGCCGTTCCACATCCTTGCCGATCATCCCGGCGGGCGCGTATTGGCGCTGACGAAGGCATGAGTCAGGAACGATGGGACGTCGTCCTGCGCTTTCTCGGCGGCGCACTTGCCTATCAGGGCGACATGGTGCTCCGAGGGCCGGTGGTACGCATCGGCGCGAACCCCGGACCCGGAGGGTTGCGCCTCGAAGGCTACCGAGCGCTCGACGACCGGCATGCCGTCATCACTGCGTATGACGGCGGCACCGCTTCGATTGCGCCTGTCGGTCCGAACCAGGTGCGGATGGCGCCGCACGAGCACGTCGATTGGAAGGAAATCCAGCCCGTTCGCGGACCCGTTTTCCTCTCGCCGGGGTGCGCCGTTCACATGGGCCCGCCCGGACGCGGCGCCACCGCTGTATTCGTGGAATGTCGCCGCCTTGGCGTCTGGGAGCAACGCGCGATCTTGTCGGATTCGTCGCAAGGGGAAGACGACGAGGACAAAGGATCGCAGGTCCGCGAGCTCGACATTACCAAGCGAATTCCGTGGTGGTTCCTTCCCAGCATTGCTTTCATGCTGATGAGCACGTTCGCTGCGGTGGGGCTCGTCGTGCTGGTTCTTTCGCAACGTCAGGTGGAGCGACTCGGACCCGTCGATGAGGGACAGGAGTACTACGACTATGGGGACGTGTTTGCGATCACCGAGGTCAACACCACGCTGTACCAGGGACTGACGCAAGGCTATTACAATTTCGTAATGAAACCCGGGATCGATGCGGGGAAGTTGAAGGGATTCGAGAAGCCGGAGAGCTGGGACAAGGTCCTGATGCAGTGGGTGACACGGTCCGAGCAGATGTACATCAAGGGGTGGGCGTTTTGGGTGCAACTCGACAACCACAAGGACGACTACGCGCTCGTTCTCCACGAACTTCGTGCGGCCGGGCTTCCCGATGTGCTCGCTGCGGTGCCCTTCCAGGAGAGTCGGTACAAGGCGGACGCGTGGGACACGATGCTCTGCGCCGCGGGCTGGTGGCAGTTTCAGCCGGAAGTCGCGTTCCGCAACAATTTGGACGTGCGGGATTGCCACTTTCGAGGATCCTCGACCCTCTGGTCTCCGAAAAAGAAGGCCGCTCCTCGAAACGCGATCAAGAACGCCGATTACGTTTCGAACCAATCGTGCGTGATCCCCAAGGGCGGCTGCGAGATCGATCAGCGGATGGACAAGTTCAATTCGACGAAAGCGGCGGTGAACGCCTTCAAGGTTCCGTTCGCCGATCCGGACCTTCGGAATTCGGGGGCGCTTGTGGCCTTGACCATCGCGAGCCACAACGCCGGATTTGACGACTCGCCCTACCGGGAGGGGCAAATCAGCCGCACGAATATCAAGATCGCCTACGCGAACTACCTTGCGGACACCAAACAGGAACGCGCGCCCGACTTCATCGGGCAAAATATCAAATGCGCGACGAAGGACGAAATGAGTAGGTTGAACGCAGATAATATCAACGCATCGTGTGGCTCGTATTTGGCGAACGTCACCCAAACGTATACGCCGTACGTCATCGCGCAGCACCTGCTCGCGGTGTGCTACTACGGGCTCAACTACGCGGGTACAAACCCGGAATTCGAGCCCTACTCCCAATACGTCATCGGCAACGGTTACTGTAAGGACATCGCCGTACCGAACGTCGAACAAGTGCAAAAGCACGGAGCCGGGAAATGAGGCAGGTCGCCCCACCATTGCGGGTCACCCCATGAATTGGCGCGTTGTGCTGGGCGTAATTGTCAGCTTCATTGCGCTGAGCGTCAACGTCGGGATGTTGTTTGACGAGGAGGTCGTTGCCGGAAAACAGAAGGTTGGCGCCGAACAAAAGCAACTCGATCCTCTCGTGGACATGCAATTCACTCCTGCCCAACGAGAGGCGAACGCAAAGCGACTCGGGTTTGACGACGCCGAAGTCCCCGACGTGCTCAAGCGCATTGGGGCGTTGGAGCAGAAATATCAGGTAGGGCAGGGTGCAAGCGACCTGGTCCGGAAGCGCATCGACGATACGGAAAACGCGGACGTGCTGATCGCATCGTTGTGCGGCCGCGCCTCCCTACTGCCCGTGCGGTACGCCGCGATGCAGTTTCTCATCGGAGAAAGAGACGACGCCATGGCCGCCATCAATCTCACGGACGTGAACGAGTTGGAGCCACAAGCGTGGTGGCTCAACGCGCGCGCCGAATCGGTGTACGCGCACACGGAACTGGTCAAGGATCGGAAGCCCGACGCGACGCGAATGTCGCTCGCGGCGATCTTCGCCAAAGATCAAGATTCCGTGCTCCAGGACAAGGCGCCGTGGGGGCGCTCGATCTGGAACAACTGGACGTGGGATGGGGTGAAGAAGAAATACCCCGGAGTGGCCAGCCGCCTCGTCGAATACGTGGCCCTGCTGCACCTTGTCGTCGAAGACGCGACCAGCGAGGGCGGCCTGTGCGATTCGTGAACGCTGCGTACGCGCTATAGTGCGCGGCGATTGAGTAGCATCAGATGGACGCCCGGCGCCGTTTCCGATTCCTAAAGGAGCTCGCTCAGGGCGGGTTTGGAAAGGTGTACCTCGCGGAGATGATTACGGGAGACAACTTCCGATCGGTCGTTGCCATCAAGCTGCTGCACACCAAGTGGTCCAGCAACGACGAAATCGTGATGCGCACGCGAGACGAAGCGCGGCTGCTGGGCCGACTCAACAATTCCAACATCGTGCGGGTGCAGGAGTTGACGCGCATCAATGGTCAGGTCGCCATCATCATGGAGTACCTGCGCGGCGTCGATTTGAAGGCCATCTGCAACTATCTGAAGGATCAGGGCAGGATCTTCCCGCGCAAGAGCGCGTTCACGGCCGTCGGCGCGGTGGCGTCCGCGCTCGACGCCGCCTACAACCACAAGACGTTGCAGGGGGGCGAGCCGCTGTGCGTGATCCACCGCGACATCAAGCCGTCCAACGCGATAATTACCGTGGAAGGTGATGTAAAGGTTCTCGACTTCGGCACCGCCCGCGCCTCCTTTGAAGAGCGGGAGGCCAAGACGCAAGTGCTGGCCTTCGGCTCTCAGGCCTACATGGCGCCGGAACGCATGCTCGGCGAGCCGGACACGCCGGCGGCGGACATCTTCTCATTGGGAATCACGTTGTACGAGCTTTTGACGCTCGACAGCTTCGGAAAGATCCACCTTCGGCAAGAACGATACGAGCCCGCGCTTGAGGAAAAGCTCGAAGCCATCCCGTTGGAAACGACGCCGGAGGCCGGCAGGGCCGAAATCATTGACTGCCTTCGCCTCATGCTGGCGTATGAACCGACAAATCGGCCGGAGGCGGCCGTGGTTTTCGAGTTGATGGAAGCCTTGTCGGACCGCGCGGCGGACCTCGGCGTCAAACGATTCGCACGCGAAACGGTCAAGGAAATCCTCGAGCGGCAGACGCTAGAAGTCGATCCCAACGACCCCTTGACGGGGTCGGAGGTGTCGGAAGAAACAAGCGGAGTATCGACGGTTCGATCTGGGATGACGGAGACCTTGCCGCCGATGGCGGTCGAGGACAGTGATGGCAACGACGACTTCCGACCGCCCCCGGAGCTGTCGGAGCCAATCGTGGACCTGCCGTCGAGCCGACCAGCGGCCGCCGTGGCCGCGCAAGCGGCGTTCACCGGTCCGCCCGCGCCTCCCCGCGTCACGTCCGCGAGCCCCCGCCCCCCCAGCGCGATTTCGACGGCTGCGACGCCGCGCGCGGAGTTCAACGGCGCAGCGCTCCGCGCGAACGATGGGCCTTCCGACAGGGCGGGCTCCGAAGGCGCCGGCTCGGACCGCGTGTCCGCTCCGCGTTCGCGCGCGCCCGGAGAAACATCACGCCCCGCGAGCCGACCGCTGAACTCTCAGGGCGATCCCGCCCCCGAACCGGCAGGGGGTGGCGGCATCCTCAAGATTCTGGTGGGCATTGTTGTGCTGGCGCTGGTGGCTGCCGTCGTCGTCGGCGGGGGCGCCGCCGTCGTCATCAAAACCGGCACGGACGCCACAGACGCGAGCCCGCCGGTGCTCGACCCGGCGCCAACTGGACCGAAGAGCCCCTCCGGAAAAAGCGGGATGGACTGGTCGGCGAACGCCCCAGGGAAGGGTGGAGCCATTCTGCAGGTTTCAACAGCCGCGAGTGAGGTCATCGTGAGCAGTTCCATGGGATTCCGAACAGAATGGGATGGTTCGTTGAACCTTCGGGTCACGGACTTGGAGCCCGGCACCTATCGCGGAAAAGTCAAGCCGAAAGGCGGCGGTTCGTCGACGCTCGCGGACTTCTCCGTGGAGGCCGGTAAGACCTGTGTGTACGTCTTTGGCGCCAATGGCGCATGGGAGAAGGGCGAATGTCGCTGATCGCGCTCCTCGTTCTGCGCGCTCAGGCGCAGGACTTCGGCTACATCGCGATTCTGCAGCAATCCCGCGCCGCTATCGTCGGGAAGGACTACAAAACAGCCAAGACCCTGCTCACCGCGGCTGAGGCCGCGGCCCCCTCCTCGACGTCGCCGCTGGCCGAGCAGGACATCGCCACCTTGTGGTTCTACCGCGGCCTGATCGAATGGCGTGCGGGAGACAAAGACTCGGCGGCCCTGAACTATTGGCGGCAGGCGCTGGTGCTTGCCCCGCGTTTCGCGCCTGACACGGAGCTGCTCCCGGAAATGGACGGGCAGGACGTGCTCTACGCCCTGGCTTCGGAGGTTGCGAACTACCCGCAGGCCGTGGTGAACCTTCCGGAAGATCCCGGAGATAGCCTGATCTTCATCGACGGGCGCCGGCTGGAGCCGTTCGATAGCATTCCCAATGGGCGGCATCTGGTTCAGGTAAGGTGCGCGGATGGAAATGTTGTCGGAAGCTGGCACACCTACGGTTCGCCCCCATCGGACTACCTGACCCTTTGCAGCGGCGGACAATTTGCCGTCGGCAAGGGCGGTCCCAAGCCACCGAAAGTCGACAAAAAGGCGCAGAAGTCCGCCGCGGACAAGGCGCTGGCGGAGAAAGCGGCGGCAGACAAGGCCGAGAAGGCAGCGGCCGACAAGGCGCTCGCAGATGCGGCGGCGGCGGACAAGGCGGCGAAGGTCGCAGCAGACAAGACGCTCGCAGATGCGGCAGCGGCGGACAAGGCGGCGAAGGCCGCCGCGGAAAAAGCCATCGCAGACAAGGCGCTCGCCGACAAAGCCGCGGCAGACAAGGTGAACGCTGACAAGGCGCTGGCGGACAAGGCCACGGCCGACCTGGCAACAAAGGCAGCGGCCGACAAGGCGGCAACTGAAAAAGCCGCGGCGGAGCAGGCGGCAAAGCTCGCGGCCGACAAGGCGGCAGCCGACAAGGCGCTGGCGGACAAAGCCTCCGGAGACAAGGCCACCGCTGACAAGGCGGCGAAAGCAGCGGCTGAAAAGGTGGCGGCGGACAAGCTCGCTGGGGATAAAGCGGCGGCCGACAAGGCGTTGGCCGATAAAACCACGGCCGACAAGGCGGCGGCGAACAAGGCCATTGCGGACAAGGCGGCGGCCGACAAGGCCCTTGCCGACCGCTCCGCCGGGGAAAAAGCGGCCGCCGTCAAGGCGGCGGCGGACAAAGCAGCCGCCGACAAGGCGGCCGCCGAAAGGGCCACCGGCGACAAAGCCACCGCCGACAAAGCGAATAAGGCCGCCGCTGAAAAGGCTGCTGCTGACCGGGCCGCCGCTGACAAGGCGACCAAGATCGCCAAAAAAGAAAACGACGACAAGGGCAAGGCACCATCCATCCCAGGCGTCGCGCTCATGGCGGGAGGCGGCGCGCTGCTCGCCGCGGGCGGCGCCGTAAACTTCCTGGTCGTGAACCCCGCCTACGACCTGATCACCGCCGCGAACAAGCAGCCGGGCTCGTTGGACGCCGACGGCGCCGGCACGGTGGAAGGTCAGTTCACGACTGGAAAATACGCGACGCTCGGACTCGTCGGTGCGGGGGTTGCGGCGCTCGGCGTCGGCGTCGTTGTCACGCTCATCGATGACGATGCCACCCTCTTCATCGCTCCGAACGGTGTTGGCCTCACGGGTCGCTGGTAATCACGGCAGGCTCGAAGCGCGTGCGGACGGCGTCGCGACTTGACGTCGTCATGCGCACGCGCTCACTGCGTGCTACGCGCCAGGCAGGGCCTGCCCAAACGCGGTCGAATGGGTGGAGCGGCGGCGTCGGTACGCCGGCCACGCGGGCAGGCCACGTGGGCGGGACTCGCACGGGACGCATCGACAAGGCGCGCATTCCAACATCCAACCCGGTGAACGTCCACGGCGCCTCGGCATCGGCAACGACGACGGCGAGCGACGACTCCATCGCCCGCAGAATGCCGCGCAGTCTCTGGCGGCTCACAATCCGCCCCGTCGCGTAGCCGCCGTCGTCTGCGAGGTGGGGAAGGCGGGCCGTAACGATCGGGAAAATCAAACCCTCGCGCACGCCGACGAAGGCGACCGCCACTCCCACCTCGTCCTCCAGCCCGTGCGCCCATTCCGCGTCCGCGCCACACAAGTTGAATACGCCACGCGTGTGGACAAGCAGGCGAGTGGCCCCTTCCTCGTGAACGTGCACTTCCCCGCCCAAACCCTCGACAATCGCCGCCGAAATCGTGCCGAGCCTGTCCCCGAATACGACGTTCACGTCCGCACCCTCCGCGAGCACGGCACGCAAAACCTCGTCCGTGTCTGCCCCGTCGAAGGTCCATTGGAACAGGTTGAATCCGCCGGACGGCAACTTCAGATGGGACGCGCAGCTGCCGATGGCCCGCGCAAATGATGGTTCCACCTCCATGATCGGGGTCGGATTTCGCGGCACTCGGACAGCTACCGCCGCCAGCACCCAGCCGACCAGAATGGCAAACGCACGCGGGCGGTGTCCCGTCGTGAGACAGAGATACACGCCACCTGCCGCCACCACCGCGATAAGGGGCTCGCCGACCAGCAGGGCACCCGTCCACGCGGTGTCCTCTCTCCTGGCGAATGCGCCCACCAGCGCCGCCACGGCGAGCACGGCCAATCCCGAACGCACGATTCGCGTCATCCGCCCCCCTACTTCACCCGATACCCCCCCATCTCGTTGTTGAAGATCCAAGCAACGACCTCCCCGATTTCAAATTCGGTAGACATGAAGGACTGAATACTGGCGGCCGCAGAGCCCTCGTCACGCAAGTGCGCACGGGCGCGCAGCATCTTGCGGAAACGCTCTTGCCAAACTACCATATTCGATGGGCGAAGGTCGATCCAGCCCTTTCGCGCCCATGCATCCACCTGCCGACGGTCCGTCATCCCGATTTGGGTTGTGTGTCCTTCCAACTCCGGCACGTTGATCCGCGGTCCGCGAAGCATGCGTTTCCCGTCCGGCAGCAAGATGGGAATCCCTATGGAAGGCGCAGTTTTCACGGTACCGCTTGAAATGAGCACGCCTTCACATTTTTCGGCCAGCGCCGAACCATCTCCCCCCTCAACAACCGCCTCCAGCGAGCCGAACGCACGGCGTAAAAGCTCTGCTTCAAAGAGTAGCTTCGAGAGCTCCGGAGGCCCGAGCCGACCGAGGGCGACCGAAGGAATTCCGCTCTCCTTCTCCGCGGCAGACAGATCCGAAATTGCCACGCTCCGCACCAATCCGGCCTTGTACGATGGACGGATGACGGCGCCGTCCAAAGCGCTGATTGCGTCGGCACCCGTGTTCGCTCCCCGGATCTCCAAAACGACGGTTCGGGCAATCTCCTCGGGCGTAACGTACTCCATCTGACCCAACGCGGTGATGGCGGCGAACTCCCCGCGAGTGAATACGCCGTTTTCGCCAGTATCGACCACGGGAACGGTCAACTTGCCCACCTTTTCGTAGCCGCCGGCATCCTCTCGGAGGTTCAGCGTTCCGCCGACGGCAAATTCCTTCGCCGCATACAACTCGCTGTTGTCGTGCTTGTCACGGGCCTCCATGACCTGAACCGCGCGGTACCCGATCATGGCCGCCGGCTTGACCTCCTTCACAATCGGCGCGTCAGGGGTGCGCGCGAGTAGGAACAGGAGGCCGGTATGCCCGAACGCCGCTTCGTTTTTCGCGAGAAGCTTCTTGGACGGCTTGTCCTCCGAGTGCGTGTACGGAATGTTCAGGCCCATACCGCCGGTGCCGGTCGTACCCACCTTCACATACACGGCCGTGCCATATTCGCTTGTGGCTTGGTGGAGAAAGCGAACGTGCCGGATCAGCTGTGGGACGCTCTGCGAGAGAAGGAAGCCTTCAAGGTCCGCCACGCCCTCCGCGTCGTACCCCTTCTCCGAAATCCAGCCGCGAACCTTTGCCGCACCGTCGAAGACGTCCTGATAGGAGAAGCCGGTTGCCGTGTTGACGCAGTCAACAATCACGTCGGGGCGATGCTGGCGAATGAGGCTGACCATGTGATTCTCACGATATGCGGCCTCAAAATCGTCGTATGCCGCAGCCAGCAGGCGCCGACGAGACGCCGGATCGGTGAGCATGGCACCACGCGGCTGCGCCGCCATGTCTTTGGGAACGAACAGGTTCCCAGAGGCGGGCACGAATGCCACCCCGTCTCCGAATTCCTTCTCCAGCCGACGACACGCCGCCTGCGCCTCAGAGTCGAGCAACGACGCCACGACGATGCGCCGTGGCTTCAAGTTGAACAGGATCTGTCGGCATACTTGCAGGCCGACAAGTCCGGCGCCGCCGAGGATGAGAAAGTCGTGGTACACGCGCGCTCCTGGCGGTGCGGCAGCCTAACGCGCGCCGCTGCCTACGACGCAGACCTACGGTAGCGGGCGAGAACCGAGCTTCACCTTGACATCTCGCGGCTTTCCGTCCCGCAACGTCCGGATCGTCACCTCATCCCCGGGGCTTCGGGAGGCAATCGTACGGAAGAGATCACGGGAATCATGAAGTTCACGGTCCTGAACTTGCAACATCACGTCACCGGCCACGAGCCCTGCCAGTTCAGCCGGAGAGTTGGCGGACAGCTCGGTGATCACGACGCCGTGGTCAACCTTGTACATCGCAAGCCCGCGAGCGTTCAGCGGCGCGCTGCCCACGCCAAGCCAGCCGCGGCTTACGGCGCCATGCTCGCGCAGCTGCGGGAGCACCCACTCAAGGTGCCCAGCCGGAATCGCGAACGCGACGGAGTTTGCGCCCGACACGATAGCGGTGTTCATTCCGACCACCGCGCCGTCCAGACCGATGAGCGGTCCTCCCGAATTACCGGGATTGATGCCGGCATCCGTCTGGATGAATTCCTCAAGCGCGTCGAGGTCCGGGATCTCTCGGCCCTTCGCTGAAATGATGCCGGCGGTCACCGTATGCCCCAGACCCAGCGGATTGCCGACGGCGACGACCCAGTCACCGACTCGGGCCGCATCGCTATCTCCCAACTTCAAATAAGGAAGTACCCGCCCTGCTTTGATCTGTAGGAGCGCGACGTCACTGCCACGATCGGCACCGACCACGGTCGCGGCGTATTCCTCCCCGGTGTCGAACTTCACCTTGATGTCAGTGGCGCCCTGAATCACATGGTTATTCGTCAATAATAGCCCGTCTGCCGAGATGACGAAGCCACTCCCCTGACCCTGAACGGTCTGCTCCGCCGGGTAGCCGTAGAAGTGTTGGTAACGCGCGGGTACCTGCTGGCGGGACGTGACATACACGTTGACAACAGCGGGTTCTACCGCCTCTATCAGGGGCGCAAGCGACAGGTGAGGATTGAACGCAGCTGGGGCGGACACGGGTGCGGCCTGTCCAGCATCCGCGGTGCAGGCCTGGAGGGCGAAGGCCAGCGGAAACAGCGACATACGGACTCCTGAGGGGACCTCGATTGGGTAGCCACCAACGGCGCCGCAGGGCAGTCACGTTATGTCCGGGCGATGCGTATCGGGCCCATCGACATCGAGGCCATCAGCGTTGGCGGGCTGGAGACGTGCATCGAACTACCCGCATGGAACCTTGCGTTCGATATCGGTCGCTGCCCTGCCACCGCGGTCCGCCGTGGGCGACTTTTCTTGACCCACTGCCACATGGATCATGCAGGCGGGCTCGCGTACCACGCGGCAACGCGGGCACTCATGGCCATGGCACCGCCAGTCTACTATGTTCCGCGCGAAAACTACGCGGATCTCCTTGATCTCTTCGAGGTGTGGCGGCGGCTGGACCGATCCGAGCTCCCGTGCGAACTCATCGCCGTGGGGCCGGGCGATTCGCTTCCCATCGGGAAGGGACTCGTCGTAACCGCATTCCGTTCGCCCCATCGCGTGCACTGTCAGGGATACGCGATCCGGAGTCAACGCTCGAAGTTGAAGGCGGAGTATGTCGGAATCGCCGGCCCAGAGTTGGGAAGGAGGAAGGGCGCAGGAGAGGTCATTGCCGACGCTGTGGAAGCGATCGAGTTTGCGTTCACCGGAGACACCCTGATCGACGTGCTCGAGCGCGAGGAACTCGTGCGGACGGCACGCGTGCTCGTCATGGAATGCACGTTTCTCGACGATCGGGTGCCGGTTGGCCGTAGCCGAGAAAGTGGACACGTCCACCTCGACGAGGTGATCGAGCGCGCGGACCTGTTCGGCAACGAAGCAATCCTTCTCACGCATTTCAGCGCCCGCTACTCGCGACGCGAGATCGTCGAGATCCTCGATCGGCGGCTTCCCGACTCGCTTAGGCGCCGCGTCACCCCGCTCCTTCCTGCCTGAAACGCCCGCCAAACCGGCTCGGCGCGCATGCGACGCGGTTTACGAGGTCCCAGCGGCGACCGCCGAAAGGTCGAACCCGCCCCCACCCGCAAACGCCGCCGCCCAGTTCGGTAACTGCTCCGGCGCGACGCCGATTTCCCGCGCATGGTGCCGATAGTGGTCGCGGGCTTCGTCCAGGCGGCCTTTGTACAGCGAGAAATCGCCGAGGACTTGATGTCGGTTCGCCACCCGCTCGTACCGGTAGGTTGACCGAATTCCCAACGCCTTGACGTGCCGACAAAGGCGCTCGAAACGGTCGAGGCGCTCGGCAAAGTCATTCGCGCCGCCATCCGCTTCCCAGAACCAGGCATTCGCCAGGTTGGTGACGCCAAAGCTCGCGGCGCGCTCGTAAAGCTCGGTACCGGGGATAATCGCGGTGAACGCGTCGGACGGATTCACCTCGTCGATGAACGCGGCGTTCTCCGTCAAAAAATCGAGGGTTGCCTGAAAATCTTCCTCTCGCTCACCGGGAAAACCAAACATCAGGTTTAGCTTTTGACCGATACCCGCCGCGTGGGTGTCGCGGACCACGCGCGACGCAACCGCCATGTCCACGTTCTTCTTCATGGCGTCGAGCACGTGCTGGGATGCACTCTCAAATCCGTAGGTGATGAATCCGCACCCGGCCGAGTTCAACTTCGCGAGCATTCGCGGCGACATTTCTGCCCGGATGATGCCCTGCCCGCCCCAGCTCACGCGCATGCCGTCGGCCAGAATCAGGTCGCACAACTCCCCGAGCACGCGCATGTGCCCGTTGAACAGGGAATCGTTGAACTCGAACTTTGTGGCGCCATGCAATTCGACGCCACGCTTCATTTCCGCAAAGACGTTGGGCGCCGTCCGGTAGCGGAAGCGCTCCCAGATGCGTTGTTCGATGCAGAAAACGCACCTCCGCACGCACCCGCGGGACGTGAAAATCGGCAGGCGGCCGGCGTCGGTGTACCGAGACAGGGGCAGCCCGGTGAAATCCGGATGGGCAATGCGGTCAATATCCGATTCCAGCGGTCGGGACGCGCCCCGCCGTCCGTCGTGACACCAGATCGCGGGAGGCGGCTCACCCAGGCCGCCGGCATCGAGCCAGTCACAGAGTTCGACGGCCGCAAATTCTCCCTCCCCCTGGACGACGAAATCCACGCTGGAGTCCGCCACGATCGAGGCCGGTTCATATTCCGCAAAGCACTGCGGGCCGCCGACCACCACCCGCGAATCCGGCCGGAGGACGCGAACGCGCGCCGCCAGCCACAGCGCGAATGGTTTTTGCGTCGCAAGCATGGTGATGCCCACGAGCGGCGGCGCCGCGCTTGCGAGGGCGCTGCTGACGACGCGATCCACGACCGCGGCATTGCGCGCCAGGAAGGCGTCGAGCGTTGAACCGCGCTGCCACGCCCACGCGTTGGCGGGCTCCCACCAACGACGCTCGTCACGGGTGGCCGCTTCGTAGAGGGGAAGATTGACGTCGACAATCACCGCCGCGTGCCCGGCCGCGCGCAACGCCGCCGCCACATAGGGCAGGCCCAACGCCGGCATATCGGGCCGCCAGGGGGCGGTTTGCAGGAGCACCACTCTCATCGCACGGCCGACCATCGCGCTTGCATGGGGTGATCGTATCACTCCCCCGGATGGAGTACTCCCGGCGCGCCCGCCTCCCGCCATTCCCGGGTTACCCTCGCGCGCCGTGCTTCCCCTTTTTGCCATTACCGTTGCGCTGGCAGACGATCCGGCGCTTGCCTTTTCGCACTACGAACTGCCGAACGGGCTGGACGTGATTCTCGCACCGGACCATTCGGTGCCGTTCGTGTGGGTGAACGTCTGGTATAACGTAGGTTCGAAGGATGAAGTCGCGCATCGCAGCGGCTTTGCCCACCTGTTCGAGCACCTGATGTTTCAAGGGTCCGTTCACAGCAACGACGATTATTTCCAGCCACTGCAGAAGATCGGGGCCAGCGTCAACGGGACGACGAACCTCGATCGTACGAACTTTTTCGAGGGCGTGCCGTCCTCGCAGCTGCCGCTCGCAGTTTTCCTTGAGTCAGACCGGATGGGCTACCTGCTCCCCGTACTCGACGACGCGCGGTTGGCAAACCAAAAGGACGTCGTACGAAATGAACGCCGTCAACGCTATGAAAATGTTCCCTACGGCATGGCCCGCGTACTCTTGCTTGACGCCGTGTACCCGGAGGGCCACCCCTACCACATTGCAACCATCGGGAGGCACGAGGACATCGAAGCCGCCTCACTCGCCGACGTAAAAGACTTCTTCCAGAACTGGTATAGCCCCAACAACGCCTCCCTCGTGATCTGCGGGGACTTCGACGACGTCGAAGCCAAGGCGCTCGTGCAAACGTACTTCGGCCCGCTGCCGCGCGGCCCGGAGACGAACCACGCCGCGCCAGTACCCGCGTTAATCGCCGAAGACAAGGTCGTCCGGGCAACGGACCGGGTGCCCTTTGAGAAGGTGTGGCTCGCATGGCGCACACCGGCTGTGCTTCAGCCCGGAGATGCGGATCTTGACCTGCTCAGCAGCGCGCTGACGGACGGAAAGGAGAGTCGCCTCTACAAAGCGCTGGTACGAGACCAGAAGATCGCGCAGGATGTAACGGCCTACCAGGGGTCCGCAGCCTACGAAAGCCTGTACACCATCGAGGCAACGGCGGCGGCCGGTCATACGGCCGACGAGCTGATTGTCGCCATCGACAAGGTGCTTGCGGACGCGAGGGAATCGGGCATCACTGCGGACGAGGTGGCCCTCGGGCAGACATCCTATGAAGTGCAGTTTTTTGGAGCTCTATCCACCATTTCAGGCAAGGCCGACATGCTGAACAACTACTTCGTGCGCACGGGAGATCCCGGGTTCATGGCCAAAGATCTTGCGCGGTACCGCGCAGCGACGGCCGTAACGGTCACAGCGGCCCTCCGAACCTGGATTCCCGTCGGTCACCGCGTTGCGCTGATCATAGGGCCCGGCCAAGTGCCTCCGGCCCCCGCGAACATCGGGCCCGCTAAATGATCCTGCGCTGCCAAGGCAATTGGTTGCTCGGTGTCGCGGCCGTGCTGGCCGCAGCGTGCGCGCCGAAGGCGGCGGCACCCCCTGTTGCGCCCGCCGCGCCCGCGGAGGCGCCCGCTCCGCCAACGCCGACGACGCTGGCGGAGCGGCCGTTCACCCTCCCCGTTGCGACGGAGGGTACGCTCTCGAATGGCCTGCGGGTCAAGGTTGTGGAGAACCACGAGGTGCCGTTCGTCTGGGTGCACCTCACCCTTCGCGCCGGCGAATGGAGCAATCCGCCGGGCAAGGAATGGCTGGCGAGCGTGACGATGGACATGCTCAACGAGGGCGCCGGCGGACGTGATGCAGAGACGATATCTCGAGACCTTCGCCGCCTTGGCTCCAGCGTAGAAAGCTACGCGGGAGAGGACGACTCAGGCGTTTCCTGTCAATCGCTCACCCGCAATCTTGCGCCGACGCTCGATCTTTTCGCCGACGTTGTGACTCGTCCGACCTTTCCGGAGGCCGAGTGGGCGGTGTTGCAGCCGCAGTATCTCGACGCGATCGAGAGCGCGCGCTCCGATGCCGGGACGATCGCCCAGCGCGTGCTCGATCGTGTGCTCCATGGCCAGACGTACAAGGGACGCCTGCCGACCGCGGCGGGCGTAAAATCGCTGAAGGTATTGGATATGATGGCGTGGCACAAGGCGAATGTCCGACCCGACCAAGCCCTCCTCCTCGTCGGAGGAGACACGACGCTGGCCGAGGTGCAGCCGCTCCTGGAAGCGCGTCTGGGTGCCTGGAAGGCGCCCGTCGGCCCGAAGCCGACTGTCCGATCGCCCGTTCGCCCTGCGCCGGCGCCAACGGCTATCACCGTCGTGGACAAGCCGGGATCCACACAGTCCGTCGTCAAGGTGGCCGCCTATGTCATCGCACCCACCGACACGGATTGGTCGGCACTGGTACTCGCGAATCAGGTCGTGGACGGCCAGTTCACGGCGCGCCTCAACATGAACCTGCGGGAGGCAAAGGGGTGGACCTACGGCACGAGGGGTAGCGTCACCTACGACCTTGCCGGCGGTGCCTGGAGCGCCGGAGGCAACATCCATCTCGAGCACACCGCAGCGGCGCTGAGCGAGATGCGGCGTGAATTCGCGGGGCCGACAAGCGATCGTCCCCTTACGACGGACGAACTGGAACGGGCACGCGGCGCACTGGTCAACGGCTACCCGCTGCGATTCGAGAACGCGGGCTATCTGCTGTCGCAGGAAGAAGCCGTATTTCACTATGGGCTTCCGGCGGACTGGGTAACGTCATGGATGCCGCGCATGAAGGCCGTGACCCTGGAGGCGGCGCAGGCCGCGTGGGCGGCCCGGATCGACGGGAATCACATGCAATTCGTGGTTGTGGGCGACCTGGCGAAGATCAGGACCGACCTGGAGAAACTCGGCCTTCCTGTCCTCGAGCGGGACGTGGACGGAAACCTCGTTGGGAGCAAATGATGGGCATTGAAAGCCGTTTCATCTGGATGGACGGAGAGTTGGTGCCGTTTGAGAAGGCCAACGTCCATGTGCTGAGCCATACACTGCACTACGGATTGGGCGTTTTTGAGGGTATCCGTGCCTATAAACAGGCGAATGGCGGCGGCGGCGTGTTCAAGCTCGATGAGCACATTCGCAGACTGACGGACTCGGCGAAGATGTGCCGGATGGACCTTGCACTCACCAAAGAGCAACTCCGGCAGGCATGCCTGGACACGCTCCGGGCTAACGAGATGACGGAAGCCTACATCCGCCCGATCGTGTACTTCGGCATGGGTAAAATGGGTTTAGGTGCACGGGATAATCCCATTCACGTCGCCATCGCTGTCTGGGACTGGGGTCGATACCTGGGAGAAGAGGGCATTTTGAACGGAATCCGCGTTCAGTGCAGCACCTTCACCCGCCATCACGTGAACTCCAACCTCCAACGTGCCAAAGTGGTGGGGCACTACGTGAATTCCGTCCTTGCTCGCTACGAGGCGAACGACAACGGATACGACGAGGCGATCATGCTGGACGGCTCTGGTTATGTGGCCGAGGGAACCGGAGAAAATCTGTTTGTTGCGCGTGACGGTGTCGTCAAAACGCCCCCCGTGGTCAACATCCTTGGGGGCATCACGCGCCGCACGGTCATCGACATCCTGAAGCACGAGGGCAAGCCCGTGCAGGAAGTGCACTTCGGTCGCGACGCGCTCTACATCGGAGAAGAGGTATTCCTCACCGGTACGGCCGCGGAGGTAACGCCGGTACGTGAGGTTGATCGCCGTCTGGTGGGCCCGCCCGGGCCGATTACGCGGCGCGTGCAAGAGGTCTACAAGGCCGGGGTGCGCGGAGAGGTTGATTGGCTGCGCCCGCACGTCACAACGTACTGACCTCGCGGGAAACATCGCGATGCTCCTGCTGTATCTGCTGAGCTGCGATTCGGAGGCAGGAGAGCGAGTGCTTCCGGTTCGCGACGACGCGCCCGTCGTTCCCGACCTGCCCGGCACCCCGTGGATCGGGCAATCTCGGGCCTACGAGATGGACCTCGAAGGCGGAGCCGGTGGCGCGCCGCTCGGTACCCGCTTCCTGTTCCCGCCCGGTGCGGCAGGCCTTGGAACGACCGGACCTTTATCGGATGGTTCGTTGGGGGCCACCTTCACGGTCGACGTCCCCGGCAACGCGGTTTTTTGCACGGACGCCTTGCGGCTTGCGGGGAAAGCCACGCTCACGACGCGCATGCGCGTCAGCTCGCTCAACGGACAAGGCGACGCGCGCGCCGCGGTAGAAATCGAGCTGCGGTCACGCGATGAGGCGAACAAGCCCATCGCCGGAGACGGTCGAGCGTTTCCCCTCGTCCACCGCATTCGGGCGCAGGGAGACTTCGAGGATGTAACCGAGGAAATAGAAATTCCAGCGGGCGCGCTGAAGGGCGAGATGTGCTGGCGCTTCGTGCACGCAACCGGAACGATTGAGGTCGATCGCGTCGAGGTGCTGACGCCCGGTGTGGCGTTGTCCGACAAGGCGACCGTGGTCGGCGTGCGCTGGGAGTTGGACACGGATGGCGGCACATACGGCGCGCCTGCGGGATTCGCGTTCCTCATTCCGCCAGGAACGAAGGGTGCAACGCTTGTCAGGGTCGATGGGGGAATCCGCATCGGAGTGGCGCAGCAGGGCAACGCAGTGGCGTGCAGCGATCCCGTATCGGTCGCGGCGGGAATGCGCGCGCGTGGCCGCTTTCGGGTGCTGTCGGTTGAGACCGAGCCCGGGGTAAAAACCGGCTTCATGGCGGAGTTACGCACTTACGATCTCGTCGGGCGGCTCGCGTCTGCAGGGAGAGTTGCGTACACGAACGTCGTGACCGCCATCGCGCCGACAGAATGGACCGAGTTCGAACGCCCGATTACCCCGCCCGAGGGCGCCGTGACGGGGAAGCTGTGCTTTCGCTTCGCCAAGGCGACGGGCGTGGCCGAGGTCGATTGGGGATCGCTCGGGGAGTGAGACGATCGCGGGCTTTTCGTACCCGAGCGGCAACGGTTACGGGGCGCCGCAATGGCCGCGTTCCCGAAGCTCGCGTTCGCTGCCGCCGTGGCATCGCCGCTGTGCCTTTTGGCCGTGGCCGGCACGTGGTTCTCCGCCGACGCGCCGCGGGTAAAGCCACCGCACGCGGTCGAGTTCGAAGAACTCCTCGCACGGCTGAAGCCGGGGATGGTGTTCGTCGGCAATTCCAAGGTTGGAACAGACCTGAAGCCGCCCGACGTGGCCACCGGGCTGGAGTACCGGAAACGAGCGGTGGCGCTGACCGTTCCGGGTTCCGGGGCGCCGGCATGGTACGCGGTGCTCGAGCAGCGGGTGTTCGACAACGGCCACAAACCCGAATTGATTGTGGTGTACAGCACGCTTGCATCGCTACTGCGTTGTGAGGTCGGCTCTGCGAAGGAACGCCAGCTGCTGGACGAGCAGCTGACGCGGGAAAGCGACGTGCTGCAGGCAAAGGTCTTCGGGGGGGGGGGGGAGAGTGGGCGCCGCGGCCGCGCGCGCCGGCGAGCAACCTCCGTGCACCAAACCGGGCTGGACGGCCTGCGCAATTTCGCCGTCGGGCTTGCCGTCGCGCCCACGTCCGACGCGTCCACGACCGAGCGCGGGCGCAGCCACGGCGCGGCCGCGCTCGATGTGGTCTTCGGCCAAAAAGCGATGTTTCGTAAAGGAAAAACTACTCGGGCCGTGCCGGTTGCCGAGGAGTTGACCACGAACGCCATGCTTGCCAGCGATATTTCGCCACAACAGGGTTTAATCCCGGACATTGTCTCGCTCGCAAAGGCGAACGGCGCCCGCGTGCTGTTCGTCCGTGCGCCCGTGCCGGCCGCGTCGCGCGAAATGGATGACATCGAGCCTGCGTTGGAGCGCGCCGCGCTTGAGCTGATCAACGAGCTCGGGGCGGGCTGGATCGACCTACGGGACCTCGCCCTTCCCGTGGACGCGTTCCGGGACGACATGCACATGGGCGCGAACGGCAGGGCTGCGACCACCGCCGCGCTGGTCGACCGGATGAAAGCGGCGAACGTACTCGGCGGGACGATGCCGGTGGCGAGTATGCCCGTTGCGCCGACCGCCATCACTCGCGAAGGCGTGCCGCCCGCCATCTCCCTGGGGAAAGGCGTCCCGAGGGGCAAGGCGCCGTGTGCGGTCACGGTTGTCCTGCCGACGCTCGGAGCGATTTCGGAAGACGCCCTCGGCGCGTTGGGTATCGCCCGGGCGAGCCCCGTCGTCGTGAGCGCAGACAGCGCGCCCCTGGCCGCTCATGCGCCGCGCAAGGCGTTTGGAGAGTCGTGCGCCGCGTCGTTTTTCCACACCCCTCATGCGCTGGTCGTCTCGCCTCCTTCGATGTCGTCTGTGCTCACGGCGGCATTCGCCGACACGCCGTTCGTGACCGACGACGCGGGGGAGGAAGTGTGGTGGGTCTACCCGAGTACGTCGCTCGTTTTCCGCTTCGACGAGCCGTGGAATCGTGGGCCGCTTACCGCCCATCTGCGCGCGCGAACGATCGGCGGAACGGTAGGCAGCATCGAACTCGCCGGCACCACCGCCCCACTCGCAGCGCAAGGTCGGCTTACGACGGCCGACCTCGCCGCGGACGCTCCGGTGGGCGCGTGGAGCATTCGAGTGGCGGCGGGTCCCGAGACCTTCCTCGTCCTTGAACATCTGCGCCTCGGTGAGACCTCCCCCGTTGATATTATCGGTTCGCCCCCTGCTGATTTACAACTGCTGGGCGCCATTGCATCGTGGGCGGAGCCGCCCGCCGACCTGGCGGCATCTCCCGCCCGGACCACCGGCTCGAGCCCGCGAACCGTCTCCATGCCCGCGTTGGCGCACGTGTCCGACAACGTCACGACCGAGCGCCTCGGCGCGGCGTGCTCTCCGGTGCGCATCGCACGTCCGACGGCACCCGACGAATGGATTCGCTCCGCCCACATGAAGGAACTAGACCTCAAAGCCGGGCAGATCGCGTTCGGGCATTGGGGGGAGCACCTGTCGCTAGCGCCGTCGAGCGCCGAGATGCCGGAAACCGAGTGGCGCGTCGGACTTGATCCCCACCGGACATGCTCCGCTGCAACCTGGCTTTATCCGGGAGACCGCCTCAACCTACTATTACGCGGCGATAACCCGTCACGCCTTCACCTCGGCGCCGACCGACTGACGCTCGTCGCCGCCGCATTTCGTTCGGACACGGCCGCTACCAGTGAGGTCCAGGTGGCGATCCGCAAGCACGAGAAAGGCGCACCGGGCACGCTGTTGTACGAGGGAAAGGCAGTGTTTTCGGCGTCTGGTCCCCCGGAAACCGTGATTCTCGAGATTTCCCCGGCGCTACCACCACGGGCGCGGCTGGACATTGAGTTCTCCCTTCCGGACGACGCGTCCTTCGTCGCGATAGCATCCGCCCGCCTCTCCGAATCTGAGTCGGCGCCCGCCGCGGAGTCCTCGCCGTGACCTTCATCCAGACCGAATTCATTTACTTTTTCACGATCTTGTTCGTTCTGTATTGGGCGCTGCGCGAACGACGTTTGCAGAACGCACTGCTGATCGTTGCGAGTGCGGTCTTTTACGGCTGGGTGCATCCGTGGTTCTTGATCCTGCTCTATTTGTCGGCGGGCATCGACTACTTTGCCGGAGTGTGGATGGAGCGGCGGCCCGACCGGAAGGGTGCCATCCTCGCCGCCGCACTCACGGCCAACCTCGGCTTGCTCGGCTACTACAAATATTGCGATTTCTTTGTAGAGAATGTCGCGAGCGTTGCCACGTTCTTCGGGTTCAACCATAGTATCCAGCCGCTCGGAATCTTCCTCCCGGCCGGCGTTTCGTTCTACACGTTTCAGTCGATGGCATACTCCATCGACATCTACCGCGGGGAGCTCAAGCCGCGGAAGAACCTCCTCGAATACCTGCTCGCCGTCAGCTTTTTCGCCCACCTGGTGGCCGGCCCCGTGCAGCGGGCATCCAACCTCCTGATGCAGGCCGAGTCGAGCCGAACGCTCGACTGGCAGAGGGTCCGAAGTGGATTCGCGCTTGCGATGTGGGGGGCCTTCAAAAAGGTCGTGTGTGCCGACACGGTTTCGCCCTACGTGGACAAGATTTTCAACCTCGACGATCCTTCGGGCGCCATGGTGTGGGCCGCAACCCTGGGCTTTACTGTCCAGATCCTTGCTGACTTTTCCGGCTACACCGACATTGCGCGCGGGTGCGCGCGCATGCTGGGTTGGGAGCTGATGGAGAATTTCAAGCACCCCTACCTCGCGGTCAATCCATCCGATTTCTGGCGTCGCTGGCACATCTCCTTTTCCACATGGATCCGCGATTATCTGTACATTCCCTTGGGTGGCTCGCGCGGCGGCTTCTGGCCCACGACCGCGGCAACCTTCGGCGCCATGCTCATTTCCGGCCTCTGGCACGGAGCGAGCTGGAATTTCGTCCTGTGGGGTGGCTACCATGCGGCCTTGATCACGGGGTATCGTCTCGTGACGCCGTTCATTCCCGTCGGCGCTCGGAAGTCCCCTGCCGGGCATGTAGGCGCGGTCTGCATCATGTTCTGCTTCACCGTCTTCGGGTGGTTGCTGTTCCGAGAAGGCGAGATTGGGCGGATCGGTCACCTTCTGACACTGAATCCGCTCGGCGGCACCCCGGACCAGATGGTGGCCGTGGTGGTCATGCTGGCCGTGACGGGCGTAACGGCGCTCCCGCTCATTCTCGGCCTATGTTTCGAGAAGTTTGTCGCGCCGCGCATCGACGCTTCTCCTTGGTACCTGCCGCTCCAAACGACGAGTTGGGCGGCCATCGCAATCGCCCTCTACGTGTTTGTCCGAATGGACGCGGCCGACTTCATCTATTTTCAATTCTGAAGCAAACGCTCAGCGCGTGGACACCTTGAGCCACGGTGACCCGAGAGTTGCAGCATCCAGGATCCACCAGCCATTCTCCAGTGTGACAGCGCGCTCGCCAATCTCCCGCCCCGCGCCGTCGAGCGCGACCACGCGCGGACGGCCCTTCCAGCGAAACGCGATCGTTCCACCGATGGGCTCCAGAACGGTCGGTGCCTCTCCGGGACTTCGGAGGGTGGTACCGAACGCCGCAAACGAGGCGCCGGTAGGCTGGGCGCGCGCGGCCGCCGTGAGCCAGGCCAACCGAGACGTGGCGAGGGGTTCGTCGTCTGCCGACACCAAGGCCACTGCGGCAAAGGCGGTGCTTGTAATACGCAAACCCGACGCCACCGTTGCTCCTCCCCCCTCTTTCGGCGCGCCTGAAAAACCTATCTGCGCCTGCACACGCGGCTGATCGACGACCAAGAACCCGGGGTCGGACCACCAACCCACCCCGACTCGCGGCGCACCGCCCACACGCACCGTCGGTCGGTCGATGAACGTGCGGACGCGATGCAAAAGGACCGTGGGCAGGTGCAGGAGCTCAAGCGGAAGCGGACGTTCAAGCTGACCTCCTGACGCCCGTACCGCAGCGCTGGACAAGTTGATTGGATACAGCCCCGACGCCGACGGGATCCACTCCCCCCGAAACGCCGCCGACGCCGCCGGGAGCTGCGAAACGACGACGGAATTGGTCCGTAGTTCGTCCCAGAATGACCACACGAGGACGTCCCAATCCTGCACCGACGCTAACGTCGTCCAAAGCCATGGAGACTCCGCGCGCCAAGGCGTCGGCCACCCATGCGACAACTCCGAAACACTCACCGCCGTTCCCGCCAGCGCGCCGGGCAGGAAGTTGACGGCGAACGTCGGTTGGCGCAGCAGGCTGGTGCCTGCGATCACACCGTCGCCACCTTTGTCGTAGGCGATGTGGAGATCCGACACATTGGTTTCCGGGTGCAGGACCTGGAGCGTCGGGGCGTTGTACAGAATGGTCGGCAGCATGGGAACACGGAAGCCCATCGCGCGCGCTTTCGCGGACAGGCGCAAATAGAAACCTTCCTCCAACGAGGCATAAAACGCCAGCAGATCCCGCCGCCGCGCGAATGGCCATCGGTCCGCCAGGGTCGGGTACATCGGCTCACGCGCGACCGTTCCCGCAACCAGCGACTCGCCCGGTTGCAAACCGGGATGTACGCTACCGTCCCAGGCCATCGCCAGCGACGAATCGTCGGGGTACTTCGCCAAAAGCCATGCATTCCAACGCTTTTCCAGCGATGCAAGATGCGACGGCGCGAGCTGTTCCAGCCCGAACCCCCATTGAATCAGCAGCGAATGTTCGTTGGCAAGCTCCAAAACGACAACGGCCGGGTCATCCGCAAAGCGCCGCTTCGTGTACGGATTCGCGCGGCCCCAGAACGCCTCGAACCACGCGAAGTACGCCGCTTCCCAGTCCGGCTCCCACATCGGGTAGAGCTTGTGCCCGTTGGGCGCCCCCTCCGGATTGGCGACTCCGTCCGCGGCCGAGAATTCCCGCGACGTCGCAACCTCCGCCCACAAGTGAATTCCGTGGGCCTGCAGACGCGACACAAACCAATCGAAACGGTCCAACCGCTCATCGTCGAAAACGTCTTCATGCCCTGGCTTTCCCCGATCGGGGTCCACCACGCCGCGCCCGGTCTTGTCGACGTGATGAAGGCGCACCAGGTTGAACCCGAGCCGGGCGAGCGTTGCGGCATACGCGTTCGCCTCCGCCTTTTCCGGAAACGCGGCGTCCGTCATCAGGTTGGTGCCCCAGAATCTCGCGCGGCGCCCGTCCGCAAATTGCAGGTGCCCCTGAGCATTTTGTGACACGAATCCACGCGCCCCAGCCGGCCCGATGATCGGGAGCGCAGCCGGCAACGCATCGACGCGGGCTTCCAGGGAAAATGGGTACCAGCCCGCAGCGTCCGGCGAGGCCGCAACCTGGACGGGATCCGCCACGACCGCGAAGCCTTCCACGCACAGGTCGCCCACCACACTCCGCCCGCTGACGGTGACTTTAGCGAGCGGGGAGCGCGATCCCAACACGATCGTTTGCCGCGTCCCCCAGCGCCCTCCTTCCAGCTCAATCACCTCGATGTCCCGACGCGTCACCGGAGACGAGGACAATTGCGCGCCGGACGTCATGCGCGCCACGAGGTCATGGCCGTCGGCGAAGTGCACGTTCACGACGGCAACGGACTCTCCCGACCGCCGTTCGCCAGCCAACGACCAGTCCACCCGCAGCGTTTCTCCGGTCTGACCCGATAGCGGCAACTCCACCGCGCGCGGAAGGGTCGGGGATGCCTTGGAATACAGACACAGGGGCGCCGCCAGCGCGATGGACCACGCAAAAAGCATCACTCGACGCCGGTCGCCAGGAGCAAAAGGTGAGGAAGATCCAGAGACGACGTGATGCGCACCTCGAGCGGTTCGGCGTCTTCGGGCGAGATGGGCGGGTCGATGGCAATCCGCGCCCCCCGCGACAGGTCCACAAGCGAGAACTCTCCGTTGAACATCGTCTTCCCCGCATGCCTGACCTCGACGGGGAGGCTGGCCCCGGTGGGGGGATCGACGTTCCAATCTGCCCGGAGCTGCAATGCGGCCAGCGAACCGCCCAATCGGGCGCGCGCCGCGATGTCGGCCGTCGCAACGACGCTATCCCCCGGGTAGAGCCACATCCGCGTGTTGCAACGCGGACACGTCTTCACCCAACAGCGGCGATCCGTCGCAAAGCGAGACGTATACGTACGGCCGTTCACGCGAGGGTCCGAGCCGTCGGGGGTGATGAATACCAGTTCCTCACCGAGGTGCTCCGCGCCCGCCAGAATAGGGCGACGGAACAGGTACTTGTCGAACCGGGGGCGGGCGAGCGGCGTCTCGTCCTCCACGACTTCGAAGGGGGAACAGCCGACCCGGTTGGACCAGGGCGCGGGGGAGGAAAACTGCAAGCCCTTGCCGGAGATGACCAGCGGCGCCGGTGCGGGCAGGGCGAGGCCGGTGACGTCGGCCTTGCCGAACAAATCGATCTCCCGACGACGGGGCGCCTTGATGACCTCGACTTCGCCATCGGTGTCGCGCACACGCAGCCCGCGAACGACCAGGTAGGGTCCGTCCACCGGACTCGCGACAGACACCGTCCACGGCCCGCTCAGCTCCGGTGTCGTCACCCGTGCCGATCGGTATTGTCCTTCCGACGAAAATGACGCACGCGACGAACCCACACCCACGGACGGCGCGTCCGAGCCGCCGGCCACCGCCACCACATCGACATCCACGCCGACCGGACCGGCGCCCCACGCCTCCGGGAAGCTCCAGTCGAGTTGGGTGCCGGGGTACACCCAATACGCGTCCGCCCAACTCGGCGTTCGAATCGGCACGGCGGGGTCGAGCGCGACGCGCAGGGGCGGCCCGCTCGGGTCGGCTCGGCTTGCGATCATCGTGTTGATCAGGAAAAGGTGGAAATCCTCACAGCCCTTCCCTGCGCCCCGCGAACGAACCCGGGCCAGGAGAGCGTCGCCGTCGTAGACCACCAGCGGCGCGCGTAACTGCGAGGCGACGCGCACAAGGGCCCGGTCGGCGATCCCGGCGAGTTGCGGGAGCGGCAACCGTGCCTTGCAGGGGTCGGGTCCAGGGATCCACGGCCGAGGAGCAATCTCCGGCGGCACGCCGATCCGCGTCACGGACGCCGGACGAATCGGTACGACGGCCGGGACGAGCGGCCCGTTCGTGAGCGCACCCACCGCGACCAGACGCTCCGCGAGCGCGCTCGTAAACCGCTGCCGCCCCGCCAGGCTCATGTGCTTTCCATCGAGATAGTCGGCCTGGTCCAACGGAAAATCTCGCATATCCACCCACGCGACGCCCAGCTGATTCGCGAGAATGACGAGCGGACGCTCCAACTCCGGGACACGCCCATTGTCCCGAACGAGGGTCGGGGGAATCACGACCGCCAGGCGCGCGCCAGCGGTGCGCGCGACGGCCGCCAGATCGCTCAGGAACGTGTCCTGCGCGTCCGTTGCCAGAAAGTCACCGCTCGCCGCCGTCGCGACGCCGTCCTCCACCACAGGCAGCGCGCGCCGGGTGGTGTCCGCGTGTTGCCTACCGAAAACGGCCACACCCACGTCTTCGAGCAGCGCCGCGCCGCCCGCCTCTCCGCCCGCGAACGCCCGACCGACCACACGATCACGAAAAACCGCCACGACCGCATCCCGGTACATCGCGCGGCCTTCCAACGCCCGCTCCCACGACGTCGGTCGGCGCCCCCCCCAGGTTTTCTGCAGCAGCGCTTCGTCAGGAACCGCAAAATGCTGTGTCAAATCTTTCATATTCGCCCGGGGAGGCCGCGTGACGACCATGAGGTCTGGCGTTGCAACGATGACCGCCAACCGCAGCGGCTCGCCAGTTGCCACGACCCGATTCTTCAGGATCGCATACCAGATCGGCGCGGAGGACCCCGGTTGGGAGAGCAGCGTGGTTCGGAGCGCCCGGCCGCCCAACGAGCGTCCGAGCAGATTCTGGTCGATGTCGGTTCGCGCGAACGAGGGGCCAATGATCACGACTTCGGGCTGTTGGCGGCGAATCCAGCCGTCCATTCCGAGGACAACTCCCTCCGGACGCCACATGGTCAGCACGGTCAGGGATTGCCAGGCCAGCCCAAGGACCAGCAACGGACCGACAACAGCGGCAACGACGCCGCAAAGGCGGGACAAGGTCATCGGCGAGGCGCTTCGCTCCGTACACGCGTCCTACGTCGCCACCACGCCCGCGGCAACGTGGAGCCACCCGCACCACCGCGATAGGCGCAACACCAGCAATGACCCGGCCGCTCGCGAATGTTGTGGCTGCGAACCTCGTGGCGTTTTTCGGGCCGCTTGGGCTCGTTGTCGTCACATTCGCCTGGCTCGGCCACCTCGAACCGTGGACCGCGTCCGCCTCCGTGCGTTTGCAGGATGAGACATTGGCCGCTACACCGCCGGATATTGTAATTCTCGGCAACTCTCTAGCCATCGAGGACGTCGACGGGAAAGCCCTCTCGGCGGCCTTGGACCTCGGGCCGACGGTCACTCTGCGCGAGAATGCTTCGCCGGCCCCAACATGGTACGCCATGTTAAAATTTCGCTTATATGAGGCTAATTATCAGCCGAAGCTCGTGCTGGTCGTGAACAGCTTGACCGCCATGTTGCTCCCGCGGCCGGTGAGCGCAACCGACATGGCGCGGATGGAACAGCACTTTGCGGAGCCGGACGAGGTGCTCTCCCGCAAGGTCTTCGGCGGAAGCCGTGACCCATGGCGAGATCGCGTGGAGGACCGCCGCACGCGGCTGCACCAGGACGGACTCAATGCCTTGCGGAAGGCGGCCGCAGGAGCCGAGGCGGAGGGCATCCTCGCGTCCATTTTCGCGGCGGAGCATCTCCGCGCGTCGGAACGCCACGTCGTTGGTCCCATCGTCGAGCGCGAAGTCCGCGGCGCGAAGCGCACTGCGGACGGCTGGGAGGCATCCGTCATGCCCGACATCGTGGCGCTCGCGAAAGCGCGCGGCGCAAAGGTGGTTTTCGTTCGCGTGCCGATTGCCCGGTCACAGCCGCGCTACGATGACGTTTCCGCCGGCGTCGAGGCGGAGGTCATCGGGCGACTCAACGAGGTCGGCGGCGGGTGGCTTGACCTGCGTTCGATGACCGATTCCGAGGCCGATTTCACGGATGGACGCCACATGAATGCCCGGGGGCGTGAGCGTTTTACGGCGTTGCTCGCCGCGCGGCTGAAGGAGATGGGAGCGCTCGGGAACGCCACCATGGCGCCGGCGCGCTTGCCCATGCTGCCCAGCCGGGTCGAGCGCGTCGGCATACCGAAACTCCCCGTGTTTCCCGCTCCTAAACTCACAAAATCGCCCTGCGGCTACATCGCCCCCTGGGGCCAGATGGCGTTCCTTTCGGACGGTGCACTACAGAAAGCCGGCCTGCGCGTGCCATCCCCGCTGGTCGTCCGCGAGGACGGCGTTCCGCTCCCGTTTTTTAGTCAAGTCGAGGATCTGGGTGCGGATTGTCACGGCGCCTTCGGCTCGGGTGGCAGCGGGCTCCGGTTTTCCGGTACGCGCGCTGACGCGGCGTTCGACGTTGCCCTTGCGACCGATTTCCCGATGATCCGACGATCGAGCGAGACGTGGTGGCTGTACCCGGAGTCACGCGCGTCGGTCGGGTACGATCGAGCGTGGGACCGTGGCGCATTTAGCGTCTCCGTGAACGTCGTCACCGTCGGCGAAGGCCCGGCGCCCGCCCTCGTGATCGGGGAGACGCGCGTACCGCTGACTGCCGACAACGAAGGCGGATTTCGCGCGACCTACGAAGGAGCGGCGCCGGTCGGCACCTGGGAGATGGCGATCGAGTCTCCGGTCGGGGGTGCGTACAGCGTTGTCCGCAGGTGGGCGGTGGGCAGCGGCGAGGACCGCGTAACGCTCGTCGACATCACCCCCCGGGTCGTCACCCTGTTTGGGCAGCCTTTTACGTGCACCGAACCGCCGGCATTGCCCGATCCGGGGCCGCCGAACGTTGGCACGGTTCCGTGGTTCGAGGTGCCCGAGTTGGGGTGGCTTGGTCGCCGGGAGATCACCGAGATCGCGGGAGATCGCGGAAGTTCGCCGGTGCTCGTATCGGAAGACGGAACACTCCTGCCGCGCGGTAACCTGCAGGAACTGAAGAGCGGGAAGCGAGGGATGACCAGCCACTTCGGGGACCGCGTGCAGTTCACGCCGACCGACGGGCGCCTCGACCACCGCTGGGGAGTTGCGCTCGACCCGCGACGCGACGTGAAGCACGGCCGTTGGGTGTATCCGGGCGATACCTGCGCCGTGACGGTTTCACCCGCAAAAATTCGCCAGACCGTGCGGACGCTCATGGCGTCGGCAGCCACCAGCCAGCCCGTGCCGGAGGGCGCCTCGCTCCGTCTCACACTGCACGCCGGCGCGCGTATGCTCGTCGATGACGTCATCGACTGGACGACGTCGGCGGAGGGCCGGACATGGACCCTTGCGGCCTCCGAGGATGAGGACATGACCTTGAAGCTACATTCCTCGCCGGACATGCCGATTGCGTTTCTGAAGCTGCTTTCCGTAGGCGACGTGCCGCCGCTCCCGCTGGAGCGTTAGGGGTCGGCGTCGAGCACAGGTTTCGCGCCCCGATGTCGTTCATCCAGGTCGATTTTATCGCGTTCTTCGCCGTCGTTTGCACGGTCTACTGGGCGCTGGCGCGGCGCGCCCTCCAGAACGCCTTTCTGGTTGTTGCCTCCTTTGCATTCTACGGGTGGTTGAGCCCGTGGATGACCGTGCTCCTGCTTGGCGTCACCGGGACCAACTACCTGGCGGCGCGCGCCATCGTCCGATGGCCGGCGCGCAAGGACGTGATTCTCGCGGTGACCGTGGTCGGCACGATGCTGAACCTGGCCGCGTTCAAATATTTCGATTGGTTTGCGGCGGAGGTGCTCCCTCACATTCTTTCGCCGGCGCGCGTCGCGAGCGTATCGGCGTGGCACGTTCTGCTTCCGCTTGGATTATCATTCTATACCTTTCATAATCTGGCGTACACGATCGATGTCTACCGGGGAAAGTTCGCCGTGCGAACCAACGCGGTCGATTATTTTCTATACGGTTCCTATTTTCCGCAGTTGGTTGCCGGCCCGATCGAACGCGCCGGAAACGTTCTGCCGCAGTTTGAGTCAGAGCGTAGTTTCAACCTCGACCGATTCGCGAGCGGCTTCGGACTTACCCTGTGGGGCGCGTTCAAGAAGGTCGCACTGGCCGACACGATCGCGCCGTACGTGGACCTGATCTTCCTCCATCAGAACCCGTCGTGGTCGCTCATCTGGGCCGGTGCGCTGGGGTTCACCATTCAGGCATTGGCGGACTTCTCCGGGTACACCGACATTGCCCGGGGCACCTCGAGAATGCTCGGCATCGAGCTCATGGATAATTTCGACCACCCGTACCTCGCCGCGACGCCCATGGAGTTCTGGCAGCGGTGGCATATTTCCTTCTCAACCTGGCTGCGCGATTATGTGTATTTGCCAGCATGTTTTTCTGAATGGGTACGCACCTGGGTGACGATACCGTTCAGCGGCGAATGGAGCCCGTTCTGGCACACGGCGCGCGCTTTGCTGCTGACCATGCTCGTCTCCGGGATGTGGCATGGTTCTACCTGGAACTTTGCTTTATGGGGATTCTATTATTTTGTGATTGGCACGGTCTACGCGGGGTTGGTGGGATTCGTACCGAAAAAACTAAAAAAAGACCGAAGATGGCGGATGATCACTGTGCCCGTCATGTTTGGGCTCACCGTGCTTGGCATGCATATTTTCCGTGAGCCCTCCGTACCGCGCCTGTGGGCACATCTGGCGCTGAATCCACTCGCCGGCTCCAGAGAAGAGTGGATCGTCACCACGGCAATGCTTGGATTGTGTGCTTATGCTGCGGTTCCGCTGATCGCTGCACTCCTGTTCGACCGGCACATCCGCCCGCGGATTCAGAGTTCGCCGTTCTTCCCGGCGGTGCGGACGACGACGTGGGCGGTTTTGGCAGTCGCGGTATTTTCCTCCGTGCGCACCAACTCTGCGGATTTCATCTATTTCCAGTTCTAAGCCGGCGCTTTTCGTTTTGCTCGCAGCGCTTCCGCTGGCGGCGGGCGCGACCCCCGCGGGCACCTTGCCGGACCCAGATTCGGCGGGTCGGATCGAACACTTCAGCGTTCCGCCGGGATCGCTTGGGGAGGCGCCCGGCGGCCCATGCTTCGATGGACGCGTGGCGCACAGGCGGCCGGCCCCGCCCCCGGAAAACGTCGAGCCGATCCGTCAGAAATACGCCGGTTGGCTCACGGTGGACTTGGCCCCCGGCGCCGACAACACGGCCGTCGCGCCTGCCACGCTTGCCCACACGACAGCCCCGATCGATCTCGCGGCCCTCGCGCCAGCGCCGCTGCAGGGAACGGCCGCCGATATCGCACGTGTGCGGTCGGTATTCGAGCGGGCCCGAACGGAGAAATCGACCACGCGTATTGCGCTCTGGGGCGATTCCCACACCACCGGGGACAACCTCCTCGGTCAGCTCCGTCGCGTCCTGCAGGCCCGCTATGGAGATGGCGGGACCGGGTTTGTCTGGCCGTTTGGGCGGGCGAGTGGCACGACGATGGGGCGGGCGACCATGTGCAGCGGCGGTGAATGGATGTTTGACGCCGTGAGTTCTGCGCCGGAACGGTCGGGCCTCGGGCTGTCCGGCGTTGCCGCCACGAGCAGCGATCCCGCCGCGTTCGCGTGGGTGTCGGTGGAGGACGACACGCGGGCGGGCGCCGACCATCGAGCGGTCCTGCAATTTTTCCGGGACCCCGGCGCGGGCACGCTCCGCGTATCCATCGATTCCGCGCCTGTCTTCGCTATCAACACCGCGGGGCTCGCCGGTCCCGGAACCGCCATCGTCACCGTGGCCGCCGGAAGCCATCGCCTGACGCTGCGTCCTGCAGGAGACGGCCCCGTACGCCTCACAGGCATTGCGTTGGAGCGGGACACGCCCAGGGGGGGTGGCGTCGTCGTGGACGGCCTCGGTGTCGTCGGGCGGCCGCTTGCGGCGTGGAACACCTGGCCGGAGGCGGAAATGGCTGCGTGGATGAAACCGCGCCCGTACGACCTCTTCCTGCTCGTCGGTGGCAGCAACGACGCGCGCGACACACACCTGACCCCCGCGACCTTCCGCGCGACCACCGTGGCGGCGCTTGCGGCCTTTCGACGTGTGGCGCCGGAAGCCGCCTGCGTGCTGATTGGACCGGCCGACCGCGCGCTTCTGCTCGATCACCAGCGCTACGTCCTCTGGCAGAGTCACCCCTGGATCAACGCGATCTTCGCCGAGGTGGCCCCCGCGGCCCATTGCGCCACGTGGAACCTTCAGGCGGCCATGGGGGGAGAGGGCAGCGCGTTCGCCTGGCGCGGGGCCGCGTTGATGGCCCCGGACCTGCTGCATTTCACACCGAACGGATACCGGGAGCTTGGCAATCGCCTGCTGGCGCTATTGGATCCGCAGGGTCCGTCGTAAGTCGACAGTGTGCACGGTTCAGCCGTCGTACACCGTCGAATCGTCCGTGTCTTCCTCTTCGATGTCCTCGATCTCGTCGGGATCCTGCACATCGTCAGCGGGAGGCAGCGGGGCAGCTTTCGCGGCCTTCTCCGGAGCGGCGACCTTCGCCGGAGCGGCGACCTTCGCCGGCGTGGCGGCCTTCGCCGGAGCGGCGACTTTCGCCGGAGCGGCGACTTTCGCCGGAGCGGCCGCGTTTGTCGGGCCGGCGGGCTTCGCCGCAGCCGCGGGCGCCTTTCGTGTGGGCAACACGACGGCCGCCAGCGCTCCCTTCTCGATCGTCACCGACGCCCCCTTTCGGAGTTTCGCCACGTATGCGGCCTTGATTTCCTCGTGCTTCTCGGCGGTCCATCGCTTCACGACGTCCACCCGTGCGTCGGCGAACGCTTTCTGGGCCGGCGGCTTCCGCACGGCGACGTAGAGGAGATTCGCCCCCTCCCGCGTGAGAAAAACCTTACTCACCGTTCCCTCACGCGTTGCAAAAATCATCTTTCGGAGCGTCACATCGACCTTCGCGTCGAGCCGTGCGATCACACCCATGTCGCCACCGGCCAGCCGATTCGGGTCCTGAGACGACTTCTTCGCCGTGGCCGCGAAGGTCGCCTTCGGGTCCGCGGCCACCGCCGCACGCAACTTCACGGCCGCCGCAATCGCGCCGCGGGCGTCAAGCTTCGGGCCCGTCCGGACGAGAATCCGATTGACGCGTGCCACGTCGGCCGTCATGAACCGATTCAAATTCGCATTGTAGTAGGCCTGTAGTTCTGCCGCTGTTGGCGTCGGCGCCCCGACCAGCACCTCATCACGCATCAGCACCCGAACCATCGCGTCGCGCACGAACGGGTCGGCAAGCACGTCGGCGTCCTTCCGGGCCTGCACAAACAGCAAGCGCTCCCCCGCAATCGACTCGACGACCTGCCGGCGCTCGTCGTCGGACAACGTCACGCCATCGGCGGGGCGGGCACGCTTCGCCGCAGCGGCGAATTCACTTTCATGAATCTCGATCCCCTCGACACGCGCGACCACGGGATCGGGTACCGGCTCCGCCGCCAGAAGCGGAAGGGCGAAGAAAAATGCAGCGAGCATCGGAACTCCACAAAAAAGAAACGGGGGTGCCGGAACCCAGCATCCCCCGCGTATCCGACCGACGAGGCGCTAGTAGCCCTTGCCGTACCAGAGCCAGGAACCGCCGGCGTTCGACAGGCCGAACGCATCCCAGCTGGGCGCGCCCGACATGAAGTCGTCGAACCCGTCGGCGTTGACGTCACCCCCGCCGCTGACGGCGAAGCCGACGGCGTCGGACAAATTCGCACCGACGAAGCGCGCATCGTACGATCCCGCGCCGCTGGTGCCCGCCGTGGCTGGGCCGTAGGCGATGTAGATTGCGCCCGCGCCAGAACCGCCGCCACCGCCGCCCGAGACGTCAAAGCCCGTCGCGCCGTACATGATGTCGAAGAATCCGTCGGCGTTCACGTCACCGATGCCGGCTACCGTGCGCCCGCAGAAGTCCGACGCAACCTGCCCGCGGATCGTGGACACGGCACTGGTCGTGCTCGTGACCGAACCGGAAACAGCGGAGTTGAAGATGTAGACCGCTCCGGCGTTCGTCGCGGATCCATCCTGCATGTCTCCCGTCACCGCGAAGTCACCGCTCCCGTCTCCATCCGTGTCTCCGAGGCCCGCGACAGAGATGCCGAAGCGATCTCCCAACGTCCCACCCGCGATGACCGCATCCGCCGTCGAAGCCGACACCGTGCCGCTCAGGGCGTCGAGCCCGTAGAACACGTAGGCATTGCCCGTGCCCGTGGCCGCGGACGACGTCGTCTGCGTCGTCGGCGCACCCAGGACGAGGTCGGAACGACCGTCGCCGTCGACGTCGGGCACCATCGCCGCGGAGTACCCGAGGTAGTCCGCCGTAGCCACGCCGGTGATGAGGAGCGTTGCTGCCGTCGTGGCGTCCTCCGCACCGCCGCCAATCGCCGTGGCGTTCCACACGGCCACCGTGCCCGCGTTCGTGCCGCGGCCAAAGGCTGTCGCCACGATGTCACTCCGACCGTCGGCATCGAAATCACCGCCGTCGAGCGCATACCCGAGGTAGTTCGAGTTCGACGTGGCCGTGCTCGGCATGGTGAACGACGCGAAGGCCGTCGAGTACGAGCTCGGGCTGGTGCCGCCGAGGAAGAGGTAGGCGCGACCGCGGTCCGTGCTGTATTTGTACGCGGACATCATCAAGTCGTCGATGGTGTCACCGTCCGTGTCGCCAACGAACCGATTCGTGGCGCCGAATTGCTCGAAGCTGGTGGTGCCCGTCTCGCCGTCGATGGTGAGATCCGCGAGGGCCGGCGTGTCCGACGTTGTGACCGGACCGTACCAGAGGTAGGCGCGACCAGCGTCGGTGATCGTCGTGTCATACAGCGGATTTCCAACGGCGACGTCGTCAAACCCGTCTCCGTTGAAGTCACCATTGTTCGTCGGAGAGTAGCCAACGGACTGCGTCGTCGCGACGGTACCGTAGGCCCGGAAGTCGAAGTTGTCCGACGTCGTTTCGCTGGAGTTCCACTCGCATTCGGGCGCGCCCGGATCGCAATCGTTGTCGATCAGATCGTTGCAGACCTCGGCCGCCCCAGGGTTGATGGTGGCGTCCGCGTCATTGCAGTCCGAGCTGGTTGCCACGGAGCCGGACGGCGCATCGCAGCTCGTCCCGGATGTCGTGCTTCCACCGTACCCGTCAACGTCCGCGTCGATGTACCAGACCGTCTCGCCGGTGGCGCCGGCCTCGTCCACGAGCGTGTCGCAATCGTCGTCCACGTCGTTGCATGCCTCGGTGGCGCCGGGGTTGATCGTCGCATCCCCGTCATTGCAATCGGTGGTGTTGGTGTAGCCATCTCCGTCCACGTCGACCGTCGTAAGGCAGGCATAGTTCGCAGAGCCCGGCGTGCCGTGTTCGTCATTCGTCGTCGCGGCGGTATCGTACCAACGCCACGTGGTGCTGTTGGACACCGTGCCGGCCGAGTTGCTCGACGTGGAGCACCAGGCCGTCCGGGTGTCGTTGCTCACTGTGTCGTAGTAATCCGCGTCGAGACTCATCGAGAAGCGAGCCGATGCCGGCCAATATCCGTTCACCGCATCGTAATACCACGTCACGGAATCGATCTTCGTTCCCGTGGTGCGGTTGCCATTGATGTACAGGCCGAACGTGTCGGTCGTCGTGCGAATATAGAAGGTGTTATCATGGTTTGTGCCAACGTAGGTGGCCGCCTGCGCCTCATCGCCCCAGACGTAGTCACAGCTGAGGGGCCACGCCGCCGTCAACGAAAGTTCGTAGTCGTTCGTGTCGCAGAACACCGCGTAATCGCCGGCGGCCAAAACCGGTGCCGTAGCCGCGTCGAGGTAGACTTGGTTTCCGGACGCGGAGGTGCCGCGCGCGATCACCCAATTGGCCATGTCAATCGTGCGCGAGGAGTCGTTGTAGACCTCAACCCACGAGCCGTTTGCGACCGCCACCGAGCCGCCGAAGCGAGACTGACGGTTCACTTCACTGACGATGACGTCTCCAACGGCGACAAAGTCCTCATCCACCCAGGAATCGCAGTCGTTGTCGGCCAGATCGTCCGTTTCCGAAGCGCCGGGGTACGAAGCGGCGGAAGCATCGTTACAATCCGTCGCGTTGCTGACGTAGCCGGAAGGTGCGGTGCACGACAATGTCGTGGTGGCGGCGTCCCCGTACGTGTCGGAGTCGGCATCCGCGTAGAACACGTTGGAACCCGTCGTGATGCCTTCGTCGATGCTGCTGTCACAATTGTTGTCAAGACCGTCACAGATTTCTGTGCCCGCTGGGTTGCTGATCGCACTTGAGTCGTTGCAATCCGTGCTGTCCGCGACGTACCCGGACGGCATCACGCAGGACGCGATGGGCGCCGAGGCATTTCCATAGGTATCAGAATCGGAATCCTGATAGTACGTGGTGGTGGAGAACCCGTTGTCGAGATTGCCGTCACAATCCTGATCGATGCCGTCACACAGTTCGGTAGCTGCGGGGTTGATCGCGGCGTCCGCGTCGTCGCAGTCCGTTGCCGTCGTGTAGCCGTCTCCATCGACGTCCACCGTCGCGAGGCAGTTGTAGTTGGCCGCGCCGGGAGTGCCGTGTTCGTCGTTGCTGGTACCCGCCGTGTCGTACCAGCGGTACGCCGTATTGTTCGCGACGGCGCCGGCAGCCGTGCTCGTCGTCGAACACCACGCGTTCTTGTTGTTGTTCAGGGTGCCGTCGAAATACGACGCGTCCAGACTCATCGAGTAGCGCGCGGCGGCGGGCCAGTAACCGTTGACCGAATCGTAGTACCAGGTCACCGCGTCGATCTGCGTGCCCGTCGTGCGTGTGCCGTTGATGTACATCGACACCGTGTCGGTCGTCGGCCGGAGATAGAACGGATTGTTGTGGTAGGTGCTGACGTATGTTGACGGCTGGGTCTCATCACCCCAGACGTAGTCACACGTGAGCGGGTACGCGGCGGCGGAGCCCTCATAATCATTGGTGTCGCACAACACCGCGTAGTCCCCCGGCGCGAGGATCGGCGCGCTAGCGGGGTCGAGGTTGATGGCATTGCCGGAGGCCGAGGTGCCGCGGGCAAACACCCAATAGGCCATGTCCACCGTTCGCGCCGAGGTGTTGTAGACCTCCACCCACGAGCCGTTTGTGAGCGCCACGGAACCGCCGAACCGCGACTGACGATTCACTTCCGTGACGACGATGTCACCCACATCCACGAAGTCCTCATCGACCCACAGGTCACAATCGTCATCCGTGAGGTTGTCCGCCTCGGTTGCGCCGGGGTTCACGGCACTGTTCGAATCATCACAATCGGTCGTCGTGTCGTAGCCGTCACCGTCGGCATCCACGGCGATCGTCTTCCAATTGTCCGGAAACGCGTCGTTCGAATCCGCGTTCGTTGAACCCGTGGAGTCGCCCGAACTGTCGAAGTCGTCGGAATCCGGCATCATGGCCGAACACGCCGCAAGCGAAAGCAGGGAGAACGGAGTAACGAGCGCAAGAATCGAGTGCGAACGGGACATACAAACCTCAGGGATAAGGAATCGGTTGCCGGGTGGACGGACGGCAGCGCCGTATACATATGCCCCATCGGTCGGCGTCGGTCAACGGGAATATTTGGACCGTCAGGTACCCACGACCTGCGAAAGTTCGATCCAGTCCACGGCCCAGCGCGCCGGGACGGAACCCTCCACGCGCAAGCACGGGCGAACCTGCGCGGCGCCCGTGGCCGTCCGCACGTCAAACCGATCGACCCGCCACGGAACAGAGCGCGTAGTCGTCAGCGGGCGCTCCATCACGAGTGTTCCCGCGACCCGCATCGGCGAACCGACAGCGTCGAGCATCCGGAGTTCGAGAAACGCGCCCGTCCTGCCCTCGCCCTGGTCATGCTCGACACGCCAACGCAGTCGAATCGCGACGCGCCCGGCGGCGGCGACCGACGGTCCACACACCACCGCTGCCGGACGATCGACCGCGTTCGCGACAACGAGGCTAGCGGCGTCATCTACCTGCGCCACCGACGCCGTCGGCGCATCCTCGGTGCCCACCAAATCGCTCCATCCCTCCGGAAGCGTGCCGCCATCGAACTCCCAGAGCGCCCGCCTCTCGCTCCCGGGAGGCGGATCCGGGGGTGCCTCGGCGATCTGCGACTCCGTCAATGCGGGGAGCGGCCTGTCCGGCTTGTGACGCTCGCCTTCAGGGATTTCCGGCGAGAGCGGTTCAAGCCAGGTGCCACACCATTGCGGAAAAGCCCGTGCGCGGGCGCACTCGACACGTCGCAACGCGTCTGCGCTCTGCTCTCCCTCCCCGAGAAGCTGAAGGGCGGACGCCTTTAAACCCCATGCCTCCGCCATCGTGGGGCCACCGAACCCGAAATCAATCGCCATGGCCAGCGCGACCTCGGCAGCCGCCAGCGCCCCCTCCCCGTCCTCACGCCGCAAACGGATGCGCGCAAGCGTGAGCGAGGGCGACGGATGTCCGCGCACGCCTTCCGCCGCCATGATTGCCCATTTCTCGGCGAGTGCGAGGTTGCCCGCTTCCATCTCGCGCACCGCCAACTCCTGTTGAAACGGGACGTAGTGGAGGGACTCCGCCACCACGGGCATCCACCAGCGCACCGCCTGACAGCCCGGCCCATCCGGCGCGTAGAATGCCAGACGAAATCCAGTTTCAAACGTACATTCATGCGAGAATCGCGCCGTCACGCTGGGGTCCAGCCATTCCGAGCGCGAGATGCCCAGCCACGCATTGTCGTCCAGTGGGAGCGCGTTGCGATCGGCGAGCGCGGGCGCGTAGCGCCGATACTGGTTGAGGACGTAACTCGGGCGAAAATGGAGGCCCGCGTTGGCGGGCATCGAGGCATCGAGAACCTGCGACTCAACTCGTCGATCGAACCCGAGCGAACGTTCCTGCGGCGACGTCGTGCGATCGTACAACTGCCAGAATGGACCCAGGAGGAGCAGCAAGTATGCGCTGGCCACAACGCGCGACACGACCGGCGACCGGATCGCGCCGTAGACCGCGGCCAGAAGCACCGCCGCCGCGGGGAGAAAGACAATATGATTGCGCGGATTCTGGGCGGGTCCGGAGCTCGACAGCGCCCAGGGCGCCACCACCGCGACGACGGCCCAGCCCACCAGCAAAGCGTCGCGGCGTCGAAGTGCCAAAAGGATTCCTGAAACCTGCCCAAAGGCCAGTACCATCGACAGCCACGAAATTCGCTCGTCCGGCGACCACAGTGCGTAGCGGAGCGCGAAAAGTGTTCGAGCGGAGGGGGCATCCTTGTTCGCCAACTGGAACTTCAGCGGGCCGATGGCCCACGGTACGAAGGTCAAGCCCGCCAGCCCGAACGCCAGCACAAGCATGCCGAAGCGGCGCCAGCGCTCCGTCCGCGGGAGCGGCGACATCAACAAACCGAGCGTTGCCGCGAGACCCCCGCCGAGCACCGCCGAAATTCCGGCGTAATGCGTCCACATCGCGCCCGCGACCGCAAATCCCGCGAATGTAGCTGCGCGATCCGGGCGATCTCCCCTCACCAACGCCAATGTGCTCACGAATATCGCCGTCCCCATGAACAACAGCAGCGCGTACATGCGCGCAGTCACGCCGAACAGCGTCGCAAAGGGCGATAACGCGACAATCCAAGCGGCGATCTCGCCCGTGCGCTCGTCGATGGCCCGCCCGACACCATCCCGGAGCAGCGCGACACTCGCAACGACGGCAAGTACCGAGGGAATACGGAGAATGGCGTCCCGATCCCCGAAGAGCGTGAACGGCGCGGCCAGCAGGTAATAGAGCGGCGGATGTCGGTCACCGGCCGCCGCCGCAATCATCTCCAACGGCGAGCGCTGCACGACCCCCCACGAAAAGATTTCATCTCCCCACAACGACCACCGCCCGACGAAAATCAGGCCCACGCACGCAGCCGCCAGCGTCGGCGCCCAGCGTCGCATCTGCTCTCGCGTCAGGCCCACGCCACCGGACTATCCTGTCGGCGTTAGGAGGAGGCATGCGCTTCCGCAACGTGCTTGCCACCTTCGTGCTGGTCCCCCTGGCGCTGACCCTGCTTCCGCCCATCCATCCAGCCGAGGCGGCCGCTCCGGCGAACCCCGTGATCCTCCTCGGTGTGGACGGAATGGAATGGTCGGTGATCGACGACCTGTCCGCCAAAGGGCAGCTTCCGAACATCAGTAAACTACGAAAGCGAGGCGCTACCGCCCAATTGACGACCGATTACGGCGCGGCCAGTCCGGTGGTCTGGACGACCATCGCGACCGGAATGAACAAGGAGGTACACGGAATTACCAACTTCGAAGTAGGCACGGACGATGGCAACGCCCCCGTGTCCTCGACCCTCCGAAAAGTCGCGGCCATCTGGAACATGGCGTCGGTCAGCAAGAAGCGCGTCATGGCCCTCGGCTGGTGGGGTTCGTGGCCGGCCGAGGCGATCAACGGTCGAGTCGCGACGGACCGGAGCGTGAAACCCATCGACCACCGCGTGCACCCGCCGGAGTGGGAATCCGCGTTTGCGGCGGAATTGAAGGGGGCGGCGCGCACAGAGTACCCGCGGGACGACGACGCAGGCGCAGAAGACCGGATGGTCCAGCATTTTCTGGTTTCCGGAGTCGCGGACAACTATGATTTGATCTGCGCCTACCTGCATGGCACCGACCTTGTTTCCCATAAATACTGGAAGTATTATCGACCGGATGGTTTTGCGGCGATTGATCCCGATAAAAAAGCAAAATTCGCAGACATGATTCCCGGCAAGTATCGGGCCGTTGACGCGGTGGTCGGCCAGATCGTGGCGGCCATGCCACCCACGACCAACCTGTTCATTGTCTCCGACCACGGCTTTGGCGCGCTTCCCGAAGAATTCATCAAGGTCTCGTTGGAAATGGACGAATTGCTGTCCAAGGTGGGCCTCGAAACGCGTGCCAACGGAAAGGTGGATTTCGCGAAGTCGAAGGTCTACTCCTACGGTTCGGCGGCATTTCAGATGCAGAAAAATATCCGCTTTTCGTTCGCGGGGAGAGATGCCGGTGGCACGGTGACTGAAGCAACCGCTGGCGCAACGCGCGCCGAGGTCACGAAGGTGCTTGCGGAGGTCACCTACGCCGACGGAAGGCCGGTTTTCACAGTTCGGGACGCGAAGCCGGGCGAGGTAAAAAAGGGCGCGGACTTCGTCGTCGAGGTGAGCGCGAAAAACCCTTCGACCGACCTGAAGTTTAGGGGAGAGACACTTACTGGCGTCGTCAAGACCATCGTCGAGCACTCCGGCGGTCATGGCTGGCTTCCTCCCGGCATTCTCATCGCTGCAGGCCCCGACATCGATCCGGCGGCCGACCTGAAGGGCATTCGCATCCACGACATCACGCCGACAATCCTCTACGGCATGGGCCTTCCGCTTGCGAAGGATTTCGCTGGAAAAGCGTGGCAAAACCTATATCTACCTGCGTTTCGCACCGCGCACCCCGTGGCGACCATTGACACGTGGGGGAAGGCCGGCCCAGGGACAGCAACGAAGTCTGCCGAGACGGATCAGGAAATGCTCGAGCAGCTGCGTGCGCTCGGGTACATCCAGTAGCCGCCGTGCAGCACGCAGCCGCGCCGGAGGACGCCGGCCCGACATCGCCGGGGTCTGGTAGCGTTACCATGGTCGCGTTCGTCGCAAGCATGCTGGTAGCAGCGCTGGTCTATCTACACGGCAGGGCCACGCTGTTCGACCCCGCCCTCCTTCCCGGTCACGACGGTGCCGGCTACATCCAACGCGGCCTGTACATCCGGGACGCACTCGCAGCCCATGACGGTGGCGCGCTGTGGGAACGTCTGGTCCGACCTGACATCCGGCCCCCCGGATTCCCCCTCGTCCTCGGGAGCTACCAGCTTTGGCGCGGCGACGATTTCGCCACCGCCATCGAATGGTCCGCCGTGGCGTACTTCGCCGGTCTCGCAAGCCTTTTCGCGCTGGGGGTCGCGGTGGACCGTCGTCGGGGTTGGATCGCCGGCGCCGCCGCGATTGTCCTGACGGCGGGCGGCCTCGATCACGTTGCCATGACCTTCTTCCCGATGAGTGAAACCACGACGTTCCTTGCAACGGTGCTGGCTACGATCGGCGTTGCCATCCTCGCCCCACGTCCGGGCGTCCTCTCGGCTGCCGGCGTGGGCGTCCTGTTGCTCGCAGCGGCTCTTGTTCGGTACAACCTTCCGTTTCCACTGATCGCCGCACTCATCGCCGACCGCATGTGGACGTGTCGCCGAGCACCGGGCTCCTTCTTTCGTTTCGCACCGGTGCTCTGGGTTGCGCCGCTGGTGACCGTGTTCGGCATCTGGCAGCTTCTCCGCCCAAATCTCTCCGACGTTATTCGGAAGTTCCTCGTCAACCGGTCGTCGGGTCTGGAGTTCTGGTCGAGCGAAAATCTCCTCTTTGTTCCCCGGACGATCGTGGAAGACTACCTCAGCCAGCCGTGGGTGGCGGGGCCGGTCATCCTCGCGTTTTTGGCCGGTGTGCTGCCGTCTTTGCTCGACGCTCACCGCACGGTGTCGATGGGCCCCTGCTCTTGGACCTTTTCGCCCTCCCGCTCGCTTCGTATCGTGCAGTTGGAGGTGCTTGCGACCACCGCTGCACTCACGCTCCACGACTACAAGGTTGAGCGGAATCTATACGCAATCCTCCCACTTCTCTACGTTTGCGCCGTTGCCCCCTGGACCGGACTATCGCTCCCCCGCATGCGCTGGCTTCCGGGCGCGCTACTCGCGGCGGCGCTCGGCGCAACGACGCTCGTGCAAACCGCGCGCGGGCTGCCGACACTGGCGGACCGGTACCACTTCAAGGCCGACCCAACCGTGGCGCAGGCGCTCGACTTCATCGCCAAAAATGCTGGCGTGACGCCCCGACTCTGGCTCACCGGGAGCAATGACGCCGTTTCTCCTCCGCTCATCGAGTTGTGGTTGCGAAAGGCCGGGAAAGGTCAGGTTGACCTCAACAGCGCTGCGGATCCCCAGACGCCGCGCACACGCACGGGGATCGATCCGGCCTGGAACGAGGGGTATACGACCGTTGTCCACGATCGCATGCTGATCGAGAAGGAGCTGCGTCGGTGCACCTGGATCACGCTGGAGACGCTGGCGGGAAGCCACCGTTTCAACGGCGGCCAACGTTGGACCAACTACCAGAACAATTACGCGCGCGCGTTTCGGGAACAGGACACCGTACCCGAGGTGGACCGAGTCGTGCTGGAGGCCGGCGGGATGTCCCTGCGCGCCTATGTTCCGGGTGGCGCCGCGCTCGCAGCGGATACGACGCCCATTGCCGCCCCGGTGCCGCTGGCGGCGGCCCAAGCGCCGACTGCGCCAGAACTGCCCGTTGGCGGCGCCGAAGGGTACGTCGAGGACTTCGCGGGCGGCACGGGGAACTGGCGTGTCGTTGGCCCGGCCAGCGTGGCCGACCGCATGCAGGCGCAGGATGGGCGGCTCGTCGTCGTCCTGAACGAGGCCGCAAGGCACCTTCAGGTATGCAGCCCGCCCATCCAAACGAGCGGGCAGCTTCACATCGTCATCGACGTGGAGATCGCCAATGTCGGCGGCCGACCGGTTGCCGTGCAAATCCGCGGACTCACCGAGACAGGCGCCATCAACCGCGTGGGCGAGAAAGGGGATTTGCATCGAGTGGGACCGATGCGGAAGAACGGCCTGGCGACGATTGCCCAGGACGTCACGCTGGCCGAGGGCAGCGTCGCGAGTCGCGCGTGCCTGGTCCTCGACGATGCGACGGGCGAATTCCGATTGGACCGGTTCGCAATGACGCCGAGGCCGTGACCCCTGGAGGTGCCGTTACCGCCCGCCGCGCCAATCGACGCGAACCGAACCCGCCGCAGCGGAGTAGCGCGCGCAGAACTTGACCTGTTGGGCACCAGCCGGCGCGCGCCACGTCTCGGAAAAGGTCTCCGTTCCTGTCACCGTCCGCGTACGCAGCGGCATGTAAGGCGCCCCGGATGCGCCGATCCACGGGCCGCCGGCGCCCACCGCGTACGCCTCCACGGCGACCCCACTCCAATCTGGCGCCGCTGCATCCTGCTGACTGACCGTGAGCTCACCAAACACCGTGATCGCCTTGCTTGCCGGCAGCCACTGACTGCACGCGACTTGCGACGTCACCGCAGGCGCGTCAAAGGCGAGACCGCGGCCGCCCGGGGCGGAAGGCGCGCTGGCGGGGGGGGGCGAGTCGGGCGACGCGACCCTGATAACGACAGGTGCCGACGTGGCGTTTGCCGCCGATTTAGCGCTGCCTCCCTTGCCACGCGGGGCAATCACCATCAAGCGATCAACCTCCATCGTACCCGTCGATACTGCCAGACGGAAGCACACTTCCCCTTTTGCCGTGCCGGGCGGCAAAAGCACCTTGGCCTGCACGTCCGCCCACGGCGCCTTGCTCCGCAGTACCTTCACCTCGTTGAACATGGCTCCCATCGGGGAGATCAGGGCGCCACCCTCGCCACGCGAACGGACCTCCACCGTTGCGCCCTGCCAGTCCGACGCGCCCGGCGTGATGTCCAACACCCGGACTCTCGACTTGACGAAAACCGACCCCCCCATGGGGATTGCGGCGGTACACACCACCGCGTCCGACGGAGCCGACGCGACGATGCGGAAGCCTGTCACGCCTTCGCCGAGGTCTCCCGCCGTCAACTCCGCCCCCGCACCGGCGGGCAGAATGAAAACCATGCCGTCGGGCGCACCGGCAGTACCACCCGAAGCGTCGAGTTCGAGCGTTCGAACCTCACCGTCGAACTTTGGCGGTGGTTCCTGTGCAAACGCCAACCCCGCCAGGAACGCGATCACTCGAGGTACCCCAGCGCCTTCAGCGCCTCTACCTGCTCCGCGCTGAGCGTGGATGGCGCGGAGGCCGGAAATTTCGCACCCGCCGCCTTTCCTTTCGCGAACCGCGCGTCCAAGAGCGCGCGGAGACGTGTGACGTCCGCCCCGCGACTCGTCGCAAGGTTCTTCGTCTCGTTTGGGTCCGCCGCCAGGTCGTATAGTTTGGTCGGCCCGTCATTGACGATGAGCTTCATCCCATTCGGATCGACGACCGTGCGCTGCTCAATGTATTCACTGTACACGACGTCAGTCACCGCTCTGCCCGCCTTCATCCCGGGTACCTGGCTATGCCCCATCCAGTCCGGACTCAGGGCGACGCCCGCCAATTCCGCCAACGTCGGCGCAAGATCGATCTGCTGGGAGTATCCAGTCATTCGCCCTGCTGCTACGCCAGGAATCTTCAGAATCATCGGAATGCGGATATTTTCCTGGTAGAGGTTTCCGTGAAACCATTGTTGGTGTTCGTAAAACGCCTCGCCGTGATCCGCGGTAAACACGACGATGGTGTTGGATTCCAGACCGCTTTTTATCAACTCGGTCATCAACCGGCCAAACTCCGCGTCCATGTACTCCATTTCGGCGTCGTACAACCCGTACAACCGCTCGATGTCGCCGGCGGTGGGCACGATGTTCGCCTTTGCCATAGCCTCAATCTCGTTGTGCGCGCCGGTGAGCTTGCTTTCCCCCACCTTGTATTTGGTGTAGTACGGTTCGGGCGCCTTGTACGGCGAATGTACATCCATGAAATGCAGGTAGACAAAGAACGGCTTGGCGGCGCCTTTTTGGGACGCGATCCACGGCAGCGCTACGTCGTTCAGCTGGCCTGCAGAATATCCCCACGCCTGATCCTTGCCACCGACCACCTTGAACGTGTCGAAGCCCTGAGAGAATCCCCGGCTGGAGTCGATCACGACCGACTTCAGGAACGCGGCCGTCGTGTATCCGGCGGACTGAAACTGTTCGGCAATCGTGTTGTGCGCGAGGGAGAGCGTGTCCATCTCGATGTTTTCTTTCGCTTGGTATCGCAACGTCCGGTGGGCCTGAGAATCGACGCCCGTGAAGGTCGAGGCAACGCACGGAACGGTCCATGCGTTCTGACTCAGCGCATTTTCCCAGACGACCGAACGGCCGGCGAATCGATCGAGATTGGGCGTTGTCGCTCGCTTCTTGTACCCATAGGCGCCAAGGATATCCGCGCGCAGGGCGTCCACCAACACGACGATTACGTTGGGCTTGGGCGCAGCCGCCCGTGCGGGCGCGCGCAACGACAGACCGCCGGCCACCACACATGCAACGGTCACGACGAACCAACGGGAACGCGTCATCGGAATCCTCTCCGACCGTATATCTCCGGATCGCGAAACTCCCTACTTGTAGTCCACAGGGTCCAGGCCGAGCTGTTTCAGCTTCGCATACAGCGTGCGCCGGCCTAAACCAGCTTGTCCCGCCGTTTCCGTGACGTGCCCCCGGCACTTCTGGAGCAATCGGTGCAGGTACGCGCGCTCGATCTGGGCGTTCGTCCGAGCAAGCAGGGTTTCCAACGGAACCGTTTCGTCGATGAAGAAAGCGCCCGGCGATTCCGTCGGCGCGTTGGTCTCTCCGCCGCGAATCTCCGACGGCAGGTCTTCCTCACGAAGTTCCCCACCGGCAAACTGGATGACCCACCGCTCACACATGGCCCGGAGCTGCCGCACGTTTCCCGGCCAGCGATAGCGCATCACCGCTTCCTGCGCCTCCGGGGCAACGACGGGCGCGACCAATTCATACTCCGAAGCTGCATCGGTCAGGAAGTGCTTCATGAGAATGGGAATGTCTTCCGGGCGATCGCGAAGGGGCGGCAACGTCACCGGGAATACGTTCAGGCGGTAGAACAAATCCTCACGGAAGCGCCCTTCACGCACGGCATTTTCCAGATCGAGGTTGGTGGCCGCAATGATGCGGACATCGACCTCGACCATGTCCCGGCCACCGACACGCCGGAAGCGCAACTCTTCGAGCACCCGGAGCAGGTTGACCTGTACGGAAAGCGAGGTCTCCCCAAGCTCGTCGAGGAAGAGCGAGCCGCCATCTGCCATCTCGAAAACACCTTGGCGCTGGCCCGAAGCGCCCGTGAAGCTCCCCTTTTCGTGTCCAAAAAGTTCACTTTCGAGCAGGGTCTCCGTGAACGCGCCGCAGTTCACGCCGATCAGCGAGGCGTCACGTCGGCGCGAACGCTCGTGGATTGCGCGCGCGACCAATTCCTTGCCCGTGCCCGTTTCCCCGCGGATCAGTACGGTTGCGTCCGTGGAAGCAACCGCGCGGATTTGATCGAACACCCGCATCATCCGCGGGCTCAAGCTCATCAACCTGGAAAATCCCCATTTGTCACGTGCCGTCGCCTGTGCCTGCGCCAACTGCCGTGTCGTGCGTGCGTCACCGACGGCCCGCGCCACTTTTTCGGACAAAACCCCGGGGGACGCGGGACGTCCGATATAGTCCGCTGCGCCGGCGCGTAATGCCTGAACGGCACCCTCGACCGTCGGGTATGGCGCGAGCACAATCACCGGTGTTCCTGCGGCGCGACTCCGAACCGCTTCCAGCAGGCGCAACCCTGGAAGATCGGCCGTATCGAGGGCCGTGATAACGACGTCGGGTCGCGACGCCAGCAGCATCGCCAAGCCCTCCTGGGCCGTGGCCGTGACGATGACCGACCGATCCTCCGCACCCAGAGCGAGTTTCGCGTTGCGACCGCTGACGTCCTGCGGATCGATCACCAGCACGGTTTCGCGGGCGCGAACCTGAGGTGCGGCAGTAATGGGGAACGACATGACCTTTCCTGTGGGCGTTGGCGCGCCCGCGTGTGTCCTGTAAAGAGCACGCCCGCGGGCATTTCGCAAGGGTCCGCGTGTCAACGGCGTGCAACCGCCGACAAATTCTTGACGGCGATGCCATCCGGCGCGCTCGGATGGAGGCATAGTAGGTGGCGCGGAGTAGCCCCATGCCCCTGATCGCACTCGTTTTGTCTCCCGCCCTTGCCGGCACCGTCGAGGCGTGGACGCCGGATGAGTTTCCCATCGGTCGCGACAACGCCGTGGACGGCACGGATGGATGGCGCGCCGGGTTTGACGACCCATGGGGAGGCTACGACGACCGCGACAACGGCTTGACCTGGGCGTACCCGGTCTACGATTACGGGGACGCCGGCCGATTCGGAGACGGTGGCGCGCACGACAACTGGCTCACGAACGACGCCGAAACGGTTTTGGACGGCGTTTTCCAAACCTACGTGTACGTGAGCGACAACGATTCCTGGGGTGTCGTCGTCGGCAAGACCGGTGACGAATCGCTGCTGATCTTCCTTTTCTGTGGCACCGGAAGTGGAGACCTTGACCTGATGTCCTGTGCAAGCGCCGATATGGATGTGCCTGGTGCCGCGCTCGTGGAACTCAAGGATGGCCGACCGACCATTTTAGCGTCCACAACCGACGCCATCGAAGAGGGCTACTACGGCTGGGTCACGATTTCGCTGAACGATGGCGTGCTGGACGCAGATTTTACCGGTGACGACATCGGTTTCTCCATTTCTCTGTCCACATCGGACGCGTCCATTACCCAGGTGAGCGGCGTCGGATTCTACGGCTACAATGAGGGGTTTATTGCTGAGGATGGTCAGGACGATGGGGACAACGCCTACTTCTGCATGCCGATGCTCGCGTGGTACGACGACGATGACGACGGCGTCGTTGACGACGATGACAACTGCGAGTTCGTCGCCAACGACGATCAGGGAGATCGCGATAACGACGGAGTCGGCGACGTTTGCGATGATGACAGCGGCGATTCCGGCGTGACGGACTCCGGCGACCCTGGAGACGACGACGACGACGACGACGATGGCGGCGGTGGCTCGGCCGATGGCGATGCCGACAAGGACGGATCTCTTTCTGCTCCGGGATCCTGTGGTTGCGCCACGCCCGGCGACGCCCCGTCCACCGGTACACTTACGATGCTCGTCGTCGGCGCCGCCCTCCTGCGCGCGCGCCGGGCCAGGTCCGCGCGATAAGGCCGCGGGATGCGGTGGCGCGATCTGCCGGTAGTCGCTTTCGACACCGAAACTACTGGATTCAACCCTGAAGAAGGCCATCGCGTGATGGAGTTCGGGGCCGTGGAGTACCGACTCGCGCACGACGGCAGTGTCACCGAGGTGCTGCGGCACTCCTGGCTGTTCAACCCGGGCGGGCCCATTCCGCGGGAGATCCAGGACATCACCGGCATCCACGACGAGGATGTTGCCAACAAGCCGGCGTTTTCGACACGTGCAGTCGCGATTCACAAGCTGCTCGCCGGCGCGGTGACGATTGCTCACAACTACCCGTTCGACCAACGATTTCTCACGCATGAGTTTTCTCTCTGCGGGCTGACCTGGCCCTGCCCCCCTGCCGAGATCGACACCAGCGATCTGAGCCGGCAATTCTTCAAAGAGGCCAGGGAGCACAAGCTCGGCAGCATGGCGGCGCGGCTCGAGGTCCCGCTGGTTCAGGCCCACCGAGCGACGGATGATGCGGAGGCGTGCGGGCGTTCGTTTCTGGCGATGGTTGAGCGTTTCAACGCCCCGGAACTGCTGCCCGAGATGATCGATTGGGCCGACGGCATCGGCGGTCCCCCCGACACCGGGCACCTCGTCCGTGACGCAGACGGCGTCATCGTTTTTGGGGAGGGCAAACATAGTGGCGCACCTGCCGCCTCCCACCCCGAGACCTTGGCGTGGATGGGCGTTGCCCGCGAACGCACAAACGGGAGGTGGGATTGGCGTTACCCGGAGCCCGTCCGCCGTTGGGCCGCCCGGTTCCTCCGCATTCGCGGCTCCGGTCGCTTTCCCCAAGGGATGAAAGGATTTGGACCGCACGACTGGGGAATCGATCCCCCCGCGGGTTCGGCGTGACACGCAGCTGGCTCCTGCTCTGCCTGCTTGCGTCGCCAACGGCCTACGCCCCGGCAGCGTTTGCGGGCGCTGCGGATGATCGCCAGTTGATTGGACAGCTCGACCGAGAAGTCATCGCATTGAAACTTCGCATCCGGGCGCTCGAGGATGGCGCGAAACAGTGCGGAACCTCTGGCGAGCCCTCGCCGATTTATGCGGAGCTGACCCAGGCGTTCGCCGGCCAGCCCATCGTCGTCACGCGCGTCGGCGCGGAAACGCGAGTCACCATCCCAGAGCAGGTGCTCTTTTCGAACGGCGGAATGACGATGCGGGAAGAGGGCCAGTTCGCGATGGACCTTCTGGCGACGGGCCTGAAGGGCCACGCCGACCTGGACGTGATGGTAGTCGGTCACGGGGATGGCGAACCTCCGACCGCCAACCTGCGTAAACTCTACCCGACGCCGTGGGAGCTCACCGCGATACGCGCCGACATTGTCGCGCGAGAGCTGATCGAGGGGTACGGCGTAAGCCCGCACCGTTTCACGGTGGCTGCGCGGGGCGAGCAGGAACCCGTCGCAAGCGGCGACACGCCGGAAGGTCGCGCGCAAAACCGTAGAATCGTCGTACACATCTCTCCGGGAGCACCCAAATGAACTTCCTCCTCGCCCTCCTTGCTTGCGGGCCGACCGCCGATGATTCCGGATCCGGTTCCGACGACGCCGCCTGCGGCGATCTCGACGGTGATGGGGGAGACACCGGCGATATTCCGAACGTGCTCGGAAAGTGGACGTCGCTGTTTGCGAGCGATTTCTACAAGGACACGTGCGGTATCAACGACCTCGACGAGTCCAGCGAAACGTGGATCGGGGCGTTCGGACTGGAAGGACGCGTACCCGACAATATTTCCGCCAGCTTCAACCAGAACCCGGATGAGGATTTTCACGCAGCGCTGGATTCTCGCGGCGGATTCACGATGACGGGCAACCATCAACGCGCCGATCTCGTGGTGTACGGCCAATTCGGCGGCCTCGTCTACCACGACCTCGCACTCGACAAGGACGTGATCAACGGCATGGCCACGCTGGCGTTCGACGCGGACGGTGACACCTATATCGACTGCTACGCGCGGGGATCATGGAACGCCATCCACAGCGGACAGTGATGCCCGGTTAGAGCGGCTGGATGCCTCCAGCCCCGGTGCCGCCTGCGCGTCGCATCCTTCAATCGTACGAGCCCGGTTTCCGGGTCGGAATGCGAATCGCAGCCGAGGACGCCGATCAACCCGCGAGCGTCGAGGCGGCGATAGCGGATCTGCCACCCCGAGCACGCGACCTGCTCGATCTGCTGCTCCTTACCGTCGCCGGTGGCGATGGTGTACCCGACCGGTTCCGAGACGCCATTACCGAGCACGGACTCGCGCTGTGGCAGACGGCGGTGCTCCTGCCCCGGGCAACTTCGTACGGCGAAGCGTCCGTGCACCCCTTGCACTACGCGGGCTCGTGCCGACTCAATCCGGCAGCGCAGGGAATTCGGCCTTCGTGGCCCATTTCGTGCCCGGCTGCGCGCGTGACCTTCGCGCCCGCGGACGCCCGTTGGGATGCCGTTCTGGTGGCCGCGCTTCTGGAGGCCAATCCGGGGCAGCTCACCCAGGATGGGATCCTCCGCAAGGACGTCGAACGCCGGCTCCTGAGCGATCTGGGTGCCGATGATGAGCGTTGGGCGCTGGCCCTGCGACTCGCTCGCCTGACCGGCCTTGTGCGCCCGGCAGCCGGGCGGCTCCATGGCTTCCCCGAGGCGACGCCGCGGCCCCTTGCGGACCCCGCCGCCCTGGCGTCCGAGCCCGCCGCCGGCACCGTGCTGTTGCGCCTGATTGGAGAAGAATGGCTTGACGTACCTACGCTCTTGAATTCGCTGCGTGACCACTGCCGTGAAGTGCTGCATTCGCCCTTCCAGAATGCCTATTCCGGGCGCTCGGTCGTATTCGATGACGCAGGCTGGGATGGCATCGAGCGCCTCAGCTTTCTCGGTGCTCTGGACACATTCCAGCGGTGCGGCGTGGTCGATATTGCGCGGGACGCAGAGGGAATCCTCGCCGTGCGCCGTCCCGGCCCTCGCCCGGCGATAGCCCCCGGTTTTCTTCTGGCGCCCGATGGTGACATCCTCGTGCACGTCGGCGAATTACCGCTTCACGACTACGGGCGGCTGGCGCGCATGGCGCCCTTTCTCGACGGGGACAACCTGCGTCGCCATCGCCTTGGCAAAGAGGGCGCGGCCGCCGACATCGCCGCAGGTCACCGAGACACACTCGAATTTCTTGCCGCATCCTCACGAACTGGCCTACCGACGAACATCGCCGATATCGTGCGAGAATGGCAGCGCTCGGCCACCCGGATCACGGTCGTCAGCGGTGTCGATGTCGTCGAGGAGGCCGACGGCCGCCTCCACCTTGGCGCGGCGCCCGCGGAGGCACGCGTGATCGACTATGCGAAGTCTCCGCGGATGAAATTCATTGCTTTTGAGGACAAGTTGCTGGTTCTGGACGGATGGGATGCGCTGCCGGTCCGCGCGGCGCTCTCGCGCGTGGCGCGTGACATGGGTCGCGAAGGAGAAGCTCGCGTTTACATCGCCGAATTGCGCCCGCACACGGAGCCCGCCTCGCTCCTGAATCGCCTCCGCACCATGCACGGTGGCGAACTTCCGGGCGAGTTGGAGGCGCTGATTCTTGCCGGCTCCGGCCTTGGTCCCGTCACGGCAGAAGACGCGGTAATCCTACGATTGCCGCATGCGGCCGCCGCGGCACTCCGACGAGATCGCGTCGCTGGTCTGCTCCTGCGCCGAGTGATCGGGCCCGACGAATCCGTTGTCGCGCGCTCGGACCTGCCGCGCCTCAAGGAACGCCTCGGCGAGCTGGGCATCGAATGGACGGGCGTCTCGTAGCGGAGCGGAGGTTTCACGCCGCGGACCGTGTCCGCGTCGGCATCGCACTTTGCACATTCACGGCCTTTGCGTGCCTTTTTCTCGACGCACCGGTTTTGGTTGGTCCCGACGGTCTTGAGCCCATCGCACACACGCTTCGCGCGGTCGCCAACCGTTCCGATCACCCCATGCTTGCGCTGCCTACGCTGTTCTGGTGGCTCCCGACGAACGATCCGGCGCTCCGCACGGCCGCCGGGATCGGCGCCGCGGCCTCCGTTGCGCTGCTCGTTCCCTCAATAACACGCTTTGTTGCCCCATTTCTGGCCATGCTTTACCTGTCGTTCGTCAACGCCGGCGGCGCCTTTTTCACGTTTCAATGGGACGCATTGATCGTGGAGAGCCTGACGCTGTCCGTGCTGCTCTCCCCTCGCCCCGGTCGCGCCGCGCGCCTGGCATTCTGGGCCTTGAACATCAAGCTCTACCTTGAGAGCGGCCTGGCGAAAGTGCTCTGGAGCGACGATTGGACGAGCCTGACGGCGATGGGAAATTACTGGCGTACCGCCCCACTGCCGACGCCGCTCGCCTGGTGGATGGACCGCGCGCCCGAGATCGCCCAGCGGGCGTTCACCGCAGGCACACTTCTCGGCGAGTTGGCGGCCCCCTTCCTGATGTTCGGCGGAAAGTACGGACGTCGGTGCTTTGCGGTCATCGGGATCAGCATGCAGCTGAGCATTCTGGCCACTGCGAACTACGGCGCCTTCAATTATCTCAGCATCGCACTGGCACTGGCCCTGATTTGGGAGGCAGAAGCCGGCGAACACACCGCTCGTTGGGAATGGGGCGTCGCCGGTGGCTGGGCACTGCTTTCGGTCGCGGTGGGCCTTTCTCGCTTCGCGGGCGTGGATTCGCCGCTCGCGACGTTTGCCGACCGCTGGAACGTCGCGAACGCGTACCATTTGTTCGCGCGAATTGATCCCGAGCGTGACGAAGTGGAATTCATCGGAAGCGCCGACGGCCAGTCGTGGACGGTGCTGCCGCTGGCCTACAAGCCGGCGGAGGCCATGGCCTTTATCGCACCCTACCATCCGCGCGTCGCCTTTTCCGCGTGGTTCTGGACGTTGGGAGAGCGCGATTCCCCACTCGGATTCCGGGTGAGGTCGCCGGCCTGGGGATCTCGCCTCGTGCAGCGATGGTGTGACTCTCCAGAGATTCTTGTTCCCATCCTGACGCGTCCCGTGAGCGCGCCCCGGTACGTGACGCTGGAGTTCTGGCGGGCCACGTTTTCGACCGACCGCGCCACCTGGACACGCCTGGATCTCGGCCGGTATCCCGCTGTCCACGACTGCCACGACGGGGGAGCGCCCCATTTCCCTCAGGTCGAGGCGCTCGCGCCCGCCGACGCGGGATTGCGGTAGACTTCGCCCAACCCGGACGCGCCATGGTGCTCCTCCTCAGCCTCGGTTGCACGTCCACTCCCGCCGAAACGGACGCGTCAGGGGCGGAGCGCGACACCGCCGAGGACGCCGCGCCGGTCGAACTGGGCAACTGTGCCGGGTATCCAGACGGCGCCTTCGCAGAAGACGCATTTCCGTGGCAGGGGTGGGACAACGGAAACGCCGCCCAATCACTCGCCGACTGGAAGAGCTACAAGTGGACCGGGCAGGATGGTGCAAGGTACAACCTATATAAAACGCCCGGCTGGGAGGCCGTTCGTTTCGAGTTTGACGATCCGACGTGCATCTACGCGCTGCAGGTCCATTGGGCCGCGATTTCCGAAGCCGCGCCCGAGGCAATTGGGCTGTATAAGGACTTCGGCCAGAATGGATTCGATTTCCACCCGGACGAACCCTATGCAACCATGGAGAAGGAACTCACCGACGAATACCTCGACGGCTGGACAACCTACGTCCTTCCGGCGCCGTTGGAGCTTGATGATACCTGGCTGATCTATGCCGCCAGCTTCCGTGACGGTGCCGACGGGCCGGGGTTGGCTGTGGACGACGACTTCGTCGGCGAAGGGAACTGTCCAAGTTGGGACGACTGCCATTCGGTGCTGAACTATCCCGACGCCGATGCAACCACGTACTACGCGGGTACTACCTATCCCTTTCCCTACGACTTCTTGGTGCGGACGCAGTTCGAAACGCTCTCGACCCTGGCGCCGGAGGACAGGTGGTTTCACGCCGCCTCCGAGGTGCCGCTCGGCAGCAACGTGGCATGGGGCGATTACGACGACGATGGCGACGATGACCTGATGGCCGGCGGTCCGGCGCTCTGGCGCAACGACGCCGGCGTGTTCACCGACGTGAGCGCAAGTTCGCTCGCGAACACCTGGGGCGTAGGTACCAGCGGGGGAGTGTGGGGCGATTACGACAATGACGGCTGCCTCGACTACTACGGGCTCGGCGGCGGGAACGGCGCGGGGGAGTTGCTCCTGCACTCCAACTGTGACGGCACGTTTTCCGACGGCACCGCGCTCTCCACGATCAACGATCTGCAGGGCGAGCGAAGCTGCCTTGGAAGCGGCGAAGCCGAATACTCGCCGTCCGCCGGGGCCACGTGGACCGACTTCGACAACGACGGCTTGATCGACCTCGTTCAGGCGAACTTCCTGTGTTTCGACAGCTACACGAACTACCCCGACCGATTCTGGCACAACGAGGGCGGCGGCGTTTTCAGCGAGTGGGGAGAGGATCACGGCTTCGAATGGGATGATCTGGCAGGTCGAGGGGCCCAGAGCCTTGACGCGGATCTCGATGGCGATCTCGACATCAATATCGTGAACTACGTCCTTCAGCGCAACCTCTACTATCGCAACAACGGCGATGGAACCTTCGAGGAAGTAGCCGGCGATGTTGGGCTCGCCGGAAAAGGAACGGCGTACGGGCAGCAGACCTACTACGGCCACACTATCGGCCTTGCCTGGGGAGATCTCGACAACGACGGCGATTGGGACGCCGTGCACGCAAACCTGGCGCACCCGCGGTTCTACGGTTTTTCCGACCGAACGAATCTGCTGCTACAGGAAGATGGGCATTGGACGGACGTCGCTGCCGAAAATGGAATCGTCTACCATGAGACGCACTCCGACCCTTCTCTGCTGGACATCGAGAACGACGGCGATCTCGACCTGTTCATCACCGAGGTCTACGGTGGCCGACCGACGGATGTCTACGTCAACGGCGGGCCTGCGATGTACACGGAGATGCGGCGTCAAGCCGGCATCACGACGGAAGGCGGCTGGGGAGCAGCCGTCAGCGATTACGACGGCGACGGGGATCAGGACTACCTTGAATCGTTGCTTTTCCGAAACGATGGCCCCTCGGGCCACTGGCTTGAGCTTCGATTGGTCGGGGATGTCATGTCCAACTATTCGGCGATCGGCGGGCTCGCGTGGGTGACGGCCGGCGGGAAGACAACGATGGCGAGCGTGAACGGCGGCACCGGAACCGGATGCCAGGACAGCCAGACACTCCACTTCGGCCTCGGCGACGCGACGACGATTGAGGCTGTGCGCGTGTGGTTTCCGGGTGGGGCGACGGTGGAATACAGCGGACTGGCTGTCGATTCGGGATGGCGACTCACTGAAAGCGGCACAGCAACGGCAGGGTTGGGGCGCTAGCGCCCGGCCCTACCGCGCGACCCTTTCTACCCTCCTCAAAACCTCCTTCGCCGGAATCATCTCCCCGAAGGCGACCACCGCGTCGCCGAGCTCCGCCGTGTTCTCCCCGCACTGCCGCTTGGACACAGCAACGATCAGGTTCTCCGGTCCATAGCGCCTCATCAAGGCCAAACGACGCTCGACCGTTCCTTTGCGCCAGAATCCGAGAATTTCGAGGTGGGCCACGCGGCCGTCCTTGCGAAAGGAGAAATCCGGAACGACGACGCCTTCCCCTCCCTGCTCGACCAATTCTCCATCGCGGATCAGCTCCCACCCCGACGCCAACGCCAACCAGCGCTCCGCGAACCACGCGGCCTCACGCGTTTCATAGGCCCCCAAATCCCGGTAATGGGAAACCAGCCCCTGCGCGGGGGAGAGCGAGAGTGTCGGACGAAAGCGGCCCCACGCCACGTTTGCCGTCATCGACCAGGAAGACTGCAGCAACAACGCCGGAAAGAAGCGAGCGAGGGCCATGCCGTAGCGCGACGTCTGTGCGAAGAGCGACGCAGGTCCATCCAACCGAATTTCAAGCCCCGCCTCCGTTTTTCGCGCGTGATGGATCAACTGATGGAATTTCACCTGCCGTAACAGTTGCCGCGCGCGCGGCGGGGCAACGCCGACAAGGGTGATGTCCACGTGGTCGGCGTGCAACAACAACGCCTGTACCAATGCAACGTTGTAGCGATTCAGCAACCACTGGGGCGTACCGATGTCAACCCGTTGCAGCACCTGCTCATCGGGATGGTCCGCATAAAGCGCGTCCGGCAAGCCCTCGACAGGTACGCCCAGCTCCGCCGCCACGGCGGCGAACACCTCGTCTGCGGTCACCGCCCCCTCGATCGGCACCGCAACGACCGGACCGCGACGCGCTGCCTCCAAAAAGACGGCGCGACGAAGAACCACGGGCTCGACGGCGGCCGACACGTCAAACACCGACTTGTCCAACAGCACCTTCACCAATCCGTCCGCCAGCTTTCGGTCCGTGTCGTCGCCGAGGATGCCCTCGATCCGCTCGTCCAACTCCGAGCGCTTGCTGCCAATCGCCTCCCGAAACGCAACCAACAGTCGCTCCGCGCGTTCCAAAAGCCTGGGCGACGCCGGATCGATGAACCCGGGCTTCAGAACTCCCTTCTCCGCGCGTGCGCGCACCATGTCACCGGTAAGCATCGTGCTCCCGACGGCGCACGCTGGCGCTTGCTTCCGTTGTACCTTCCGCCACCAGCTCATACAGGATCGCCTGCTTCCCGGCCGCGGGCCGCAGGATCCTTCCCAACCGCTGCACCGCCTCGCGCACCGTAGACGTTCCGCTCACGACGATGGCGATCTCGGCCGCCGGCAGGTCCACGCCTTCATTCAACACGCGGGAGGTTGCGATGATATTGAGTGACCCGGCCCCGAAAGCATCTAGGATCGCTCTCCGTTCTTTCACGTCCGTACGATGGGTGATCACCGGCACCAGCAGCGCACGGGACACGCGCAGCGCGGTGTCGTTGTCGTTGGTGAAGATGAGCGTCCGGCGTCCCCATTCGCTCGCGACGATTGCCCTCACCACATCGATCTTTCGTTCGGTGCCGTGGGCGATGCGCTTCGCGTCGAGGAACGCCTTGAAGGCGGCGCGGCCTTCCTTGGAGCGAGACGACTCGATGATGAAGCGCTGCCAGCCGTTGGCCGCGGACATCCGGATGCCGTGACTGTCGACAAACGCCCGGTAGACCCCGCGTAGTTCGTTGTAGCGAGCGAGTTCGTCCGCTCCGAGACGCACCACCACGACTTCCGTCTCGTAGGGCGCGAGGAAGTCTCCGGACAACTCCGGAATCTCCCGCCGATACACCACGGGCCCGACCGCCTCGTACAGTAGTTCCTGGCGTCCATCGGCGCGTTCGAGCGTCGCCGTCAGCCCCAGGCGTAACGGCGCGATGCAACACTCCGCCGCCCGCAAATACATTGGCGCGGGCAGATGGTGCACCTCATCCCAGATGACGAGCCCGAAGCGGTCACCATAGCGTTCGAGGTAGATAGCGGCAGAATCATAGGTGGAAACCGTGATGTCGCGGATGTCGTGGCTGCCCCCGCCGAGACAGCCCACCGTGTCACCGAACGCCGCCCTCAGGTTGGCGTACCACTGGGAAAGTAGGTCTAGAGTCGGTACAACCACCAACGTCGAACGCCGCGTATCCGCGATGCAGCGCTCTGCGACGTAGGACTTTCCGGCGCCGGTCGGCAGCACAATCACGCCCCGCCAACGCCCCTTCTTCCACGCCGCGACGGCCTCCTCCTGATAGGGCCTGGCGGTGCGCGTCGAGAGGTGTTGCAGGCCGTCGAGCTTCTTGTAGGCGCGAGCGCGATCCTCCAGTCCGATCTCCGCCGCCCGGGCCGCCTCGACCACGCCCCCGTACGCGTTACCCGGAGCACGCGCACGATCAATGCGCGTGTCCCACACGAAGCCCTCCGGAAGCGCGTCTGACCGGCACCCGTCGAGCACGAGGGTACCGCCCTCAAAGCGTAGGGACCACGCGCTGACCATCACCGTTCCGACTCGACGCTCCGTATCCCGCGAGCGCGCCTCCGGTCGGATAGAACCGGCGCGTGCTGCTTTGCTTCGCCACCCTCGGCCTCGCCTTTGATTTCGCGGCGTGGGCGGCGAAGCATCCTCCTTCCCCCCATCCCGAGCCTGCCTACCACTACTCGGCGGATTTGTTTACGGAGGCGGCGGCGATCGTCGGGGAGAGGCCCGGCGTCGTCACTCCGTTCGTCGTGGCCGAAGCGGTCGAGGGCACGCCGGTATGGGGATTTCGCGTTCGCGATCCGTCGCGTCCGCCCACCAAAAAACTCCTCGTTTTCGGCAACATGCATGCACTGGAGTGGGTGCCGTCCGAGGTCGCGCTCGCCGCGCTGCGAGATGCGGTGGAGTTCCCCGTTCCCGGCGTTCAACTTGACATCATCCTTTCCCTGAACCCGGACGGAAGGGCGCGGGTGGAGGCCGATCTGCGCGAAGGGCGGAACGTCTACCGGCGCGGGAACGCCAATCACGTCGATCTGAATCGGGATTTTTCCGTCAACCGCGAGGCGAAGGCCATCTGGAAGGCGCTGATTCCCCGCCGCTACGTCGTATCCCCGGCTCCGCTCTCGCAGCCAGAAACCCGGGGCCTCGACCGGCTCGCGGCTGCCGAGCACTATGATTCGACCGTTTCGCTGCACTCTTTTGGTGGATTCATCTACTACCCGTGGGCCGGGCTGTGGAAGCGGGCTGACGACTACCGCGCGCTGCAGGCGCTCGGAACAACGATGCAAGGGGCGATGACGCATCACCCCTACAAACCCCGCCAACTCTCGCGCTGGGGATTCTTTTTTCGCGGCCACGGGATGGAAATCGACCACCTGTACGGCACCTACGGCGCGTTGGCGTTTCTCGTTGAGACGACGCGCTCGGGCCTGACGCCATGGCGCCCGATGGACTGGGGTTCGCATTTCCGACTCTACAACCCGCGAGATCCGGCGGTGCACGTCCGCGATGGCGCGGCGTTGATCCGCGCATGGACGCACGCCTTCCGCGCCCCCTGACCGACCGCGGCCGGCTTCCCTCAAGTCGGTGCAGCGCCCACCGATACCGCGAATGGCATGGCCACCCCCCCTCTCCCGTCGTCCGCCAACGAGGCCGTCCGCCGAGCAGAAGGGACCATCAACCGGGTGCGGCTCTGGGGATGCGGCGCCTGGGCGCTCGTCCTCGTCATCGCGACCGTCACCCGGCGCGCCGACGCAGCAACGACCGCGCACCTCCTCTTCTACGTCAGCGCATGCTGGCTCGTCGGCGTATTCGTACACCGCGCACTGACGACCGGTACGCTCGCAACGGGGGTGCCAAGGTGGCTGTCGACGGCGTCGGTTGTGGCCGACATTGCCGTCGTCTACGCGGCGGCGAGCCTCGGCACCGGAACCACCGGCGCTGTGCCAATGGCACTTTTCCCCATCGTCATGCTGAATGCTTTGCGACTGGACCGCAACGCGGCACACCTCGCAATCGGCCTCGCAATCGCCGCCTACCTCGGCCTGGCAGGGCAGGAGCCCCATGCACCGATCGAGCAGGTACTGGCGTTTCTGGCGACGCTTGGCGTCGTCGGCGGGCTCACGGTCCAGCTCGTCGCAAGCGCACGGGCGCAGTCCGACAGTCTGGCCGCGCGAGAGCGAGAGGCCGACTGGCTCTCTCGCACGTTCTCGCGGTATTTCTCACCGCAGGTGGCCAGCCTGCTGATGGAGCAGGGGCAAGGCGCACTGGCGACGGGCCGTCGCGAGATCACGGTGCTCTTCGCAGACTTGAGTGGCTTCACCCGCTTCAGCGAGCAGGCCAGCGCCGAGGTTGTCGTCACCACGCTCGGCGAATACCTCGATGAGCTGTGCCGCGTGGCGCTGCGTCACGACGGAACGCTCGACAAGTTCATGGGCGATGAGATCATGGTTGTGTTCAACGCGCCGGCGTCGCAAGCAGATCATGCCCGAAGAGCCATGGCGTGCGCCCGGGACATGCAACTCGTCACGGAGTTGCTCAATCAGGAACGAGAGCGGCGCGACAAGGTGCGGCTGGGGCTCACCGTCGGCATCAACAGCGGCGAGGCGGTCGTCGGACACGTCGGCGGCAACCACCGCGTGCAGTACACGGCAATCGGCGACGCGGTGAACGTGGCGAAACGCCTCCAGGGACAAGCGCGCAGCGGCGAAATCGTTGCCGGGGAGCGGACGGCTGCCCTGGCGGGCGAGCGAATGGACCGGGTCGAGGAATTCGCCGTGAAAAACCGCAACGGCGTCGTGCGCGCCATTCGTATCGCCGCAATGATTCCCATGGTGGACGGGCGTGAGGCCCGCGGCATCGACCGCACCGTCATCGCAGAGGCGTAGGGGACCCGAAATCAAGTCCCCGTGACACGGTTTGACCAAGGCGGAGGGCTCAGCGGCTGGACCGAACGCGCGCGGGCCTATAGGAGCCGCCTCCCCTCCCACCACCGGGTCACTGCCGATGATCAACGTTGAAGGGCTCACCCACTACTACGGTGAGCGCCGCGCTATCGAAGGTCTGAACTTCACGATTTCGGAGAACGAAATTGTCGGGTTTCTGGGCCTCAATGGCGCTGGCAAGAGCACAACCCTGAAGATCCTCGCGGGGCTGGTCATCCCGACCGCCGGCACCGTCGCAATCGACGGCGCGGACATCGTGACCAGCGCGTCCGCGTTCCGTTCGCGTATCGGGTACCTCCCGGAAGATCCGCCGCTCTACAAGGAAATGACGGTGCGGGAGTTCGTGCGGTATTGCGGGCAGCTGAAAGGCGCCCGCGCCATCGACGTCGACGCGCGGCTCGACGCCGTGCTGGCCACGACGCAGCTGACCCACGTCCAGAACCGCGTCATCAACGAGCTTTCTCATGGCTACCGCAAGCGCGTCGGCATCGCCCAGGCGATCATCCACGCGCCGCGCCTCGTGGTGCTCGACGAGCCGATTTCTGGTCTCGATCCCCGGCAGATCGTGGAAATGCGTCAGGTCATTCGCGACCTAGCCAAAAACTGCACGGTCCTCATCTCGTCGCACATCCTGGCGGAGATCAGCGAAACATGTGATCGAATTCTCGTCCTTGCTGGCGGGAAGATCGTGGCACAAGGTACGGAAGCCGAACTTGCGGCTGGCGCGGGCGCCCACGGTACGCGCCTCACGCTGATGGTGAGCGGAACGAAAGCGTCCATCGAGGCCGCGCTGGCGCGCTCGCCTGCTCTCTCCCGTCACGACATTCGTGCGGAATCTCCTGGCATCTTCCGACTCCACGCCGCGCTCGCCACCGACGAACGAGAAGCGCTCGTCGCCGCTCTCGTCCAGAACGGAGTCGGCGTCCGGCGCATGGTTGAGGACGAAGGCGAACTCGAACAAATCTTTCTGGGACTCACGAAGGAGGCCACGGCATGAGCGCAATCTGGCTCGTTGCGCGCCGCGATTTCGGCGCCTACGTCAACACGGTATGGGGCTGGCTGGTGCTTTCGGCCGCGCTTCTCTTTTCCGGCGTCCTGTTCAACGTCTTCGGGTTGACCGCATCGGCGCGATACTCCGCAGACGTCCTGGGAAGTTTCTACTTCTACACCGGGGGCGTCACGCTGGTCATGGGCGTGCTCATCACGATGCGGTTGTTCGCAGAGGAGCGGCAGACCGGCACGATGGTGCTGCTCGAATCGAGCCCGTTGTCGGATCGGCAGCTTGTCCTTGGCAAGTACCTGTCGGCGATGATGTTTCTCGGGCTCTTCGCCCTCCTCACCACCTACATGCCGGCGCTGATTTTCGTAAACGGCAAGGTGAGTTATGAGGAGATCATCGTCGGCTACATCGGCATGCTCGCCATGGGCTCTGCGGGCGTTGCAATTGGCACGTGGGGCTCGTCCGTCTCCCGGAACCAGTTGGTTGCGGCCGTGATCACGGCGGTAGTGACCCTGTTCTTCATCGTCTGCTGGATGTTGTCCCGCCAGTTGGATCCGCCGTTCAAGGCGGTTTTCAGCTACGTCGCGTTCTACGACAAGCAGTTCGCGCCCTTTCAGGAAGGCCGGTTGAACACCGAAGGCATCATCTTCTTCGGCTCGATCACCTTCGCCTTTCTGCTCCTTGCCACCCAATCGCTCTGCGCCCGGAGGTGGGAATGAATCCCGCCACGATTCTGTACATCCTCGCCACGTTTTCCGTCTTCATCGCGGAACGTTTGTTCGGAGCCGATGACGCCACTCGCTGGCCGATGATCGGGTTCGGCGTCGTCTTGGCCCTGCTTTCGCTCGCAACGCGCGCGCGCTCGTTCGGGAACCACCCGTCTGCCACCCGGATGGCGCTCGCGTTCCAACTCGTTTCCATGATCTCTGCCGTTCTCTACGCCCTGCAGACCAAGGACGTATTGGCGGCGATGAAGCTTGATGCAGACGCCGAGAAACACGTCCGCGTCGTGCTCCAGTGCGGCGTACCCCTCTTGTGGTTCGTCGGCGCGCTGCCCGCGTTCGGCATCCACCGCACGCTCGCGGCCAGCCCGCACAGCGTTCATCCGCTGCGCATTCGGTCCGCCGTGGAAGGCGGTCTGGCCGTGTCCCTCGGCATCGCGATGCTGTTTCCGCTCAACTACCTGGGGACGGAGTACAATGAGCGGTTTGACTACGGGTTCTTCAAAACCACCGAAGTCGGAACCGCAACTCACCAGATCGTCGACAACCTGGAAGCGCCGCTGCGCGCGGTCATTTTCTTCCCGAGTTCGTCCGAGGTGCTTCGCGAAGTCCGCCCCTACTTCGATGACCTCGAGGGGCCGAACCTCACGGTCGAGATCATGGACGCCGTCCTCGACCCCGAACAGGCGAAGGCCTGGAAGGTGCGGGACAACGGAACGATCGCGTTCATCCGAGGCGCTGGCGATGATGAGCACGTCGAAACCGTAAAAATCGGTGACAAGCTCGACTCGGCGAAGAAGGACCTGAAGAAGCTGGACTCGAAGGTTCAGACGGCGCTGTTGAAGCTCGCGAAAGACAAGCGCACGGTCTACTTCACGGTCGGCCATGACGAGATGTACTGGAAAAATGCGGCGGACGACCAGCACAACATTGACACGTTCAAGAAGGTGGTCGAGGGCCTGAACTTCAAGGTGAAGGAACTCGGAATCGACGACGGTCTTGCCCAGCAGGTTCCTGACGACGCAGCGATGGTGTTCGTCATGGGACCCAAAAAACGCTTCTTTACCGAGGAAGTAACGGCGCTCAAGGCCTACCGTGATGGCGGCGGCGCGATCTTCCTCATGTTGGAGCCGGGTGACGACGCGCAGACCGAGTTGGCGGCGCTCGGCGGCGTGACGTTCGACCCGACGGTCGTGCTTTCCGACAAGGCCTTTGTGGCGATCACGCGCGGCCCGAGTGACCGCGAGAACATCGTCACCAACAAGTTCACCTCGCACGAGTCGATGACGACGCTGACGAAGAACTCGCAACAGGCGCAATTCATCGCGCCGACGTGCGGTTCCATCAAGGAAGCGTCGGATCACACCGGAAAGGTGACCGTGACGATGAAGGGCATGCCGGATTGGTTTGCCGACCGGAACGCAAACTTCGAATTCGACGGTGGAGAGGATCCCATCGTCGCCGAGAAGCGCGGTGGATACGAGATCGCAGCGGTGGCTTCGGGTCCAGCTGCGGATGGAAAAGAATGGCGAGTCGCCACCGTTGCCGACACCACCTGGGCGTCCAATTTCGTGCTCACCCGCAATCAGGCGAGCCTCGTCTACCTCCTCGAAACGACGGGTTGGCTGACGCAGGATCCATCGCTCGGCGGGGAGACGGAAACCGAAGAAGACATCAAAATCGTGCACACCAAGGACGGCGAAGGACTCTGGTTCTACGGAACCATCGTCCTTCTCCCGCTGCTCGCGTTCACCTCGGGCGCACTTCGCGTCAACAGCCGCCGCAAGAAGGGGGCCGCATGAACCGCTCTATCGCCGTCTACGCGTTCCTCCTCGCGATCGGAAGCGTCGCCAGCTACCAACGCTACACCGACGACTCCGGACCGGAGAAAGAAGGCGTGATCCTCGTGGACGGCAAGAGGGAGGATCTGAAGAAGATCGTCTATTCGTCCCCCGATATCGATGTCACCTACGAAACGCGTGAGGACGGAGCCGGCAAGTACGGCTGGGTCACGGTCGTCGATCACAAGCACAAGAAGGCCCTGAAGGAGGGCGACCCCGAACCTCCGGTCGAAACGAAGACCACGGTGTTCAAGGCCGGCACCGCCGCGGACAAGGTCGTGGACACGTTCGCGCCGCTTGCCGCCATGCGGGAAATCGCCGCGGTGGACGACGCGAAGTTGACGTCCTTTGGGCTCAAGGCTCCGGACACGTCCGTCACCGTGACGCTCGGGGCGCGCACGACAACGCTCGATCTCGGCGGGGAGACGTACGGCACCAAGGACCGCTACGCGCGGGATCGCGGCACGAACAAGCTCTACATCATTGATGACGAGGCGTTCAAGCCCCTGAAGTTCGCGGGCACGCGCCTGCCGGAGCGGAACGTGTTTACGCCCAAGGCGGAGCAGATCGAGACGATCTCGCTCGGCGCCGGCGCCACGACCGTTTCGTGGACGCACAAAAACAAGGACGACACGGCCGCGGCATTCTGGGAAAGAGATGGCGGTGAAGCCGGGAAGAAGGACGAAACGTTCTCGAACTGGTTCGACAAGGCGTTCAAGATCAAGAGCCAGACCTACGTGCAGCCGGATGACCGGCCGACCGACCTGACCCCGGTCTTCGATTTGACGGTGACGGCCTCGGGAAAGCCCTCAGAAACCCTGCGTATTCAGAAATCGGGTGACGACTATTATGCCCAGAGCGAATTCACGCGCGGGCTCGTCAAGCTGACGAAGGGGCCAACCGACGACGCCGCCGGAGAAGTGCTCGACATCCTCGAGGGGCGGACGCCGCCGCCGAAGGAGAAGAAGGCGCCCATGGCGCCCCCGCATGGCATGCCGCCCCGCCCCGGAATGCCGCCGATGCCCGGTGGAATGCCCGGCAGTCCGGCAATGCCGCGCATGCCGGTGCCGCCCGGGGTCGGCCAGCCCCCCGGCGGTCCAGGGTAGTCGAACCCGGCACGGTCAAAAGCCAGAAGGCCCCTCCCAGCCGGGAAGGGCCTTTTGTTTGGAGTCGGGCGGCGACTCGTTCGGCGAAACCTCCGCGCGTGCCGCGCGGTCGCCAACGCCTACTTGGCGGTCTCGACCCGTTCTTTGAGGTCCTCGGTGACAAAATCGAGGAGTGTCGTGGAGAGTTCGATGATCTGCTGATGCGTGAAGCCCTCTGTGCGAAGCTGCCGGTAGAAGCTGCGGGCAACGGAGCGGTTGCGATTTCGGTACAGCTCGTCCGAGCCGGTCATCATCGAGGTCTGCATGGCACTCTCCGAAAGGTGTGGGGTCTCGCCTTCCCCTAGCAATACCCGTGCCACGCTCCAGCGGACGAATTTTCGATAGAAACGGTGCAGAACGGGCCAGAAAGCGTTCAGAACGCTCGTTTCGAGCCGATGTCGGGGCCGTTCCGCGTAGCAGATTACGCGGTACGGGTGCGAACAGGATTACGCACTGCGCGAAGCGCTGCGCACCGGATAGGGTGCGGCGATGCTGCTTGTTGCCGTCGCACTCGCCGCGCCCCTGCTCGTGTCCCCGGCCGACGGCCAGATCGGCTTCCGGGCCGTCGCGACCTTGGCGGATTTTGGCGGGCGCGCGGAAACGTTCAGCGGCACGTTCGACCCGGTCGTCGGCGCCGGCCTGCTCGTCATCCCCGTGGCCTCGCTGCGGACGGGGTTGGGGCCGCGTGACAGTCGGATGCAGGAGTTTGCGCTGGAACGGCTCCACTTCCCTGAAATCCGCTTGGTCGTGGACCGGGTGAGCGGGACCCTCGACGGGCTGCGGTCGGGTCAGGGCGGCGGCACGGTCAATCTGTGGAGCCAATTGACGATTCGTGATGTGACCCGCCCGCTTTCCGTCCCAGCGACGTTCGCATGGGAGGGAGATGCGCTCCGGTTGACGGGCTCCCTGCCGCTGCGGTGGTCGGATTGGGGGGTGCCGGACGCCTCCACGGTGCTATCGACGATCGGCCCCGAGGTGACCATTCAATTCGACGTACTGGGGAGGCCGGAATGATCGCGCTGCAATCGCTGGGCCTCACGATGGAGGGCACCACCGCCGTGTTGGAGCTTTCCCACGGGAAAGCCAACGAAATGGGGACGGTGGAGATCGGGGAGTTCGAGAAATTGGTCGCCTGGCTGGAAACCGGCACGGCGCGGACGCTCATCACCTATTCGCGGCGAACCTCGTCAAAGGGCACGCCCATCTTCATCGCTGGCGCAAACGTTACGGAGCGCGCCGAGTGGAGTGTCAACGAGGTCAAGGCCCACGTGCGTCGTCAGCGGGAAGCGCTGGCGAGGCTGCGCCGGGCACCGGTCTTTCACGTCGCCGTGGTCCATGGCATCGCGCTCGGCTGGGGCACCGAGTTCCTTCTGTGTTGTGACTGGCGAATCGCGACGTTCGGCGCGCGGTTCGGCCTCCCGGAGACAGGGCTCGGCATCCTTCCAGGTGCTGGTGGCTCCAGTGAATTGGCGTCGATGATCGGCCTCCCGAACGCCCTGCGCCTGGGCATGACCGGAGAGCAGGTGAACGTCGACGAGGCACACCGCATGGGCCTCGTGGACGAGGTGTCCGCGTCGCTCGATGCCGGGCTGAGCCGCGCAAGGGCAATGGCCGCGAACGTGGCGAAGCGCTCCCCAACCGCCGTCGCGGCGTTCAAAGCCGCAGCGCAGGCGAGCATTGGACTCGACACGGATGACCGGCGCGTCGTTGAGGCGCGCGCGTACGAGCACTGCGTGGATACCGGAGAAGCGGCGATTGGCAGGGCTTCCTTCGCCGCCATCACCTCCGGCGAGTCCACGCCGATGTGGGGTCCGTACAAGGTCTGGCGCCCGTAGCGGCGCCGCGTGCTGCTTTTCCTCCTCGCGTGCACGGCCCAGCCGACGGCAGAGAGCCGGTATGACGCCGCGCACGCCGCGGTTCTCGCCGACGACGAGGCGGGGGTGCGCGCGCTTATCGACGCAATTGGGGACCCGACGGAACGGGACATGGTGCGCATTCGCCTCGCGACGGATTTCCCACGCCGCGCGGCTGACCTGTGCGCCGAAACCACGCTTCCGTTTGCCGTCCAGCGGTGCCAACAGGTCCTTGGACGCCCGCACCTGCGTGGCCGGAAGTGACGTTCTTCCTCCTCGCGTGTAGTTTCGCCCCGTGCGACGACGAGGCCAACGATCAATTGCGCACCCTTTGCCTCGTGCAGGCGGCCGCCGATCACGCCAGAAGGAGCGACGCGGGCGGCGCTGCGATACCCGGCGCCCGCGCGCGGTGCGACCAGATCGCCGATCCGACGTGGAAGGACGAGTGCTTTTTCCGCGTGGCAGAGTCGGCGGGCCAAGCCGGGGCCATCGCCGAGGCCGTTGCTGCGTGTCGTGACGCAGGACGATTTGCCTCGTTCTGCGACACGCATATCGCCTGGCTTTCAGACTATGCCGACCTCTCCACGGAGAATCGCGCTGCCGTGGACGCCTCCCCCGCGCTGTCCGCCGCGTTCTGGTTCGCGACGTACTACGGCACGGGCAACGCCAACCCCGGGCTGGTAAAATCCCGCCCTGCGTCGCAAGCGGCCTACGCACGCACGGGATGGGCGATGGAGGCCGTCCGCCTCACCGAAGGCGACATTGCGCGCGCACGCTCCGCTTGGGACGCCGACGAAACCTTGGCGGGGGGGGCGCTCGCCGCCGATTCGCGCCACGGGCGCTATGACCCCGCGCAGTGGCTCGACGAACTCGCCGCGCTCCCGACGCTCCCGATGTACGGCGGCGCGACGCGACTGGCAGGGGAGACCGACGAAGAGGACCTCACCATCGCGCTTCTGGAGGCCGCCTACTTCTACCCGCGCACGAGCGCCGACGCCTTCGTTCCGTTCTTCGCGGACGCCCATCCTCGCGTCGTCTACACCGCCATCCAACGTTTTCGCATCCTGCCGTCCACGCACGCGGAGGCGACGCTGACGGCGCGGAAAAACGACGCCGACCCGATGGTGGCGGCGCTCGTTGCCGATGCCCTGCGCTACCGGACGTGGGTCGGCAAGCCGAACCGACCGGGGAAGCAGGCTACGTTCAAGAAATGAGCGCGTACGACATCCTCATCGTCGGCGGCGGCATCGTGGGGGCTGGCGCCGCACGAGACGCTGCGATGCGCGGGCTCCGGGTCTGCCTCGTGGAGCAGGCGGACCTCGCGTTCGGCACGTCCTCGCGCAGCTCAAAGCTCGTACACGGCGGGATTCGCTACCTCGAACAAGGCGAGTTTTCGTTGGTATTCGAGGCGGTCAGTGAGCGGCGGGTGCTCATGGAAATCGCCCCCCACCTCGTGAAGCCGCTCGGCTTCCTCTTCCCCGTATACGATCAGTCGAAACGCGGCGTATTTACGGTGAATCTCGGCATGTGGCTCTACGACGGGCTCTCGCTCTTTCGTTCGCCGCGCATCCACCGGAATCTATCGCCGAAAGACGCCGAAACGGAGGAGCCGGGGCTGATTCGCACGGGCCTGAAGGGCGCGCCGTTGTACTACGACTGCGCAACGGATGATGCAAGGTTGACCCTTGAAAATGCGCTCGACGCTCAGGCCTACGGCGCCGAGCTGCGCACGTGGACCAAGGTCGTGGGCTTCACCCGTGATGCCACCGGGCGCATCACCGGTGCGCGCGTGCGTGACGTGATCACCGGCATTGAATCAGAGGTTACCGCCAACGTCGTCCTGAACGCCACGGGTCCGTGGACGGATGCCGTACGCGGCCTTGCCGTCACCGCCAAGCCGCTTGTCCGCCCCACCAAAGGCGTCCACGCCGTCGTCGACCACGCTCGACTGCCGGTGAAAAACGCCGTCGTGTGCTTTCACCCCGACGACGGACGCGTCCTGTTCGCGATTCCGTGGGGAGATCGCACGTACATCGGCACTACCGACACCGATTGGCAGGGAGATCCCGCGGACGTCGCCGCCGACGCGAACGACATCCGGTATCTGCTGTCCGCCGCGAATCGTTATTTTCCCAATGCCAACCTTGTTTCCGACGATGTGCTCTCTACGTGGGCGGGCCTGCGCCCGCTGATCGCCGCCGATGGCCGCTCGTACCATGTCAGTCGCGAACACGAAATCGTCGTTGATCCCGATGGTCTCATCACGATCGCCGGCGGCAAGCTCACGACGTACCGGAAAATGGCGGCAGAACTGGTTGATCGCGCCATGGCGATGCTCCGGCTCACCGGCGGCATCACGGCTCCACTGCGCGAGGCGCACACGGCCCGGCAACCCCTGCCCGGCGCCGTCGGCTGGCCCGAGGACGATGATCCCACGCGTGTCGAGGCGCTGATCAAGCGAGCGGGCCCCGTAAGTGACGCAACCGCGAAACAGCTTGTCACCACGTACGGTACCCGTGGAATCGATGTCGCGGCGCTTGTCGCTGCGAATCCGGCGCTCGGTGTCGCGTTGGTCGAAGGCCGGCCCGAGATTCTGGCGCAGGTGGACTGGGCGGTCCACAAGGAGGCCGCGCGTACCATCCGCGACGTGATGGCGCGGCGGACGCAACTCTACCTCCGAGACTACGATCAGGGTCTCGGCGCCGTTGACCGCGTCGCCGACCGAATGGCGGTGCTGTGTGGATGGTCCGACGATCGCCGTACCGACGAAATTCTGGCCTACCAACAGGAGGTTGCGCGTAGTCGCGCGTGGCGGGCGCCCCCGTGATGTAGCGCCTGATGACCTCGTACGTCCGCCTCCCCCTCAATGCCGCTGGAAATCGACATGGGTGGCTTCAACGTCGGCGGCGTCAGCGATACCTTAGCGATCGGACCATCTTTCCGCCGCGGCCGGGTACAAGCTCGGTTTCCCGGAAAAAGGCCGATTCGATGCTGGCGAGAGATGCGTCCGGATCCGCCACGCGCAGCGCCGCAATGCGCGCGCTGACCGCCGGCGCCGCAAGCGAGGATCCGTTTGCCCGTCCGCCCGGAACGTCCACATCGACGCCCGGCGCAATCACAGAAAGAAACGGCGAGACGTTGGACGCCTCGGCAAGGCCCTTGCCATCGTGGGTGGCTGCGCCCACCGCGATGACGCCAGGGAGGCACGCCGGCAGAGCGATACGACCGTCAAAACGTCCATCCCCAGCGGCGGCAACGACCGCGATGCCGTCATTGCGTAACGTCGCGACCATCCACGCCAGAGCTGGGTTCTCTTCCGCACAGGCGCGAGCGCTGTCGTAGGTGATCGCCACCCCTCCCGCGTCCACCAACCCAAGCGACAGGTTGACCACCGCGATGTGGTACTCGGCGGCCCATCGTGTGTGGACAAACTCCATCGCGCGCAACAAGTCCATCTGCCGCATCCCGCTGCGGTGATCGAAGATCCGAAGGCCGAGTAGGCCGACCTCCGGGACATCCGTGCGGATCACGCTGGCGACGTGCGCACCGTGCATGCAATCGGGGCACGCCGCGGCGGCGGGCGTCAACCCAATATCGCCCGGACAGTCTCCGTCTGTAAAGCAGGCACCATCGAGGAGATCGACGCCCTTGAACCCCTGATCGATCACGACGGCGCTCCACGGCCCCGATACCGGGCGCAACATGATGGAGGGAAATGGCTGCGCCTGCAAACCGCCGGCCGGCGACCGAACCGTCAAAAACGGCATCGTCGCGAAACGCTGGACGATGGTGACCTCGGGGTGAAGCGCCTCCCATGCTTGCTGGGTGGTCGAAATCGAATCGCGCTGCGCATGCAGCGCGTCCGCCCCCATTGCCGAGGACTCCACCCGAAACCGGCCTTCTACGCGTATAGTCGATAACGTGGGCGGGATCGTCGGCTCGGCGGAGCACGCGAGCAACAGCGGCAACATCCGCCTGTCTAACCCCCGATCACGCCCTCGAACCCGATGATCGGCAGCACCGGCAACCCGAAGCCCCACGGGCGCGAAATGTACGCGTCGCTCAACCCCGAAATGACCGGCTCGGCAACCCGCCGGTTGTAGGCGTTCTGAACGTCGAGAAACGCCTCCAGCCGCCAGTGATGGAACAGGAATCGCTTGGAAACCTTCACGTCCAGCGCGTGAAATGGGTCGGTGCGACCCTCGATATCGCTGTCCACAAGTTCGGTTTCGCTGTTCAGCACGTCGAGGGCTTCGATGGGATCGCCGGCCTCGCTCACAAAAAATCCGCTTGCATACCGAAAACGGCTTGCGACGGTCCAATTCCGACCCAGGTCGAACGCGCCGACGGCGACCAGCGTGTGGGGCTGATCGTACGCGGACGCACGCCACAGATCGTTGGTTTCTCGTCGCAGGGAGCGTGAATAGGCGTACGTGATCCAACCGGTGAATCGGCCTACTTCACCGCGGGTCATTGTCTCCACGCCGTACGCAAGTCCCTGACCCTGACCCAGCGAACCATCCAACTCGAACCCAGTTAGATTCTCAATCGCGCGCCCGTAGCCGTCGACGTCCACGTGCAGGCGCCCCCAGGTCAACCGCACGCCGCCACCGCCACCGTACGACTCCTCCAGCTCAAGCGTGGATCCGTCGGGAGGGCCGATCAGCAAATCGTAGGGGGGAGGCTGATGATACATCCCCGCATCTGCGACGACGGAGAGCCAATTGTTGATGGCTGCGCGGCCGCTGAAGCGAGGCGAAAGTGCAGCCCTCGCGAGTTGATCCTCCACAAAAAGCGTATCGACGCGGACGCCGAGGATGCCCTGAACGCGCGCGCCATAGCGAACGTCTGCGTAAACATCCGGGGAACCAACGAGCGCTTCCCGCGCCGAGTTGTTGACCACGAGCGCATAGTTGAAGCCGTCGGCGTCGATCCCCCCCGACCAGCCCAGCGCGCCGGCGCCGTCGTCCGGGACTTCCACCCGCAGCCCGCCGCCCACGCTCTCGCGCGAGTCAGACGTCGCAAGCTCCTGAATGTCCAGCGACCGTTTCTCCCATCCAAAATAGGGCCGAAACGCCAATACCTTCCCCCCCACATCGGCGTCGATCGCGCCGTGAATCCGCTGCGTGGCGATGCTTACCGTCAGCCCGCTGCCCAGGGCGTCCGAGGCGTGGATCTCGTCCACATACCCGAGGCCGAAAATGTGGGCGGGGCCGTAGTCCGCGCGCACTTGCCAATCCCAAAATCGGGGCGCCGCGTCGCTCCCGGCCTGCCCTACGATCGGCACCAGAATGGCGTCCAGGTAGGACCGGCGCACTGCGGCACTCACCGCGCCGTTCCTGAACGGCACGTGCGCGTAGGCGCCGGCAAAAATGAGATTTGCCCCAGCTCGAACCTCGAATTTGTCACTGTCCCCGCGTGTTACGAGGTCCACGACGCCCGCGGTTGCGCGGCCGTACCGCGCCGACTGGCCCCCCGGAAAGAACTCCACGCGCTCAATGAACGCCGGGTGAATGACGCTGGTGAAGCCCCCAAGGTGGTACACGAGCGGAACACGGATTCCATCGATGTAAACACCCGTATCTCGTGGATCTCCGCCCCGCACGAGCAGCCAACCGGCGTCGAGCGGGGTGCGAACGGAGCCGGGGAGATCCTGAATCGCGCGGAGCGGGTCACCGAGCGTTCCCGGAGTCGTGCGGATTTGCTCGGCCGTGAGGGAGTGCGTCGTGATTTCGTCGCGATTCTTGCGGTAGGTCGCCACAATACCGAGATCGAGCGTGTCGGGAGCGGCCCACAGCGCGAGGTCCACCGCGGCGCCTTCGGTGACTGTGATGGTGCGGGTACCGAGTCGAAACGTCGGGTCGGCCAAAACCAGCGGGTACGTGCCGACCGCCACGCCGCGCAGGTGGAAGCGTCCTTCCCCATCGGTCAGCGCGGTGCGATCTCCGACGCGCAGCACCAGCCCCGACGCGGGAAGCGATTTACCGCCGGTGAGGCGCACCACCCCGGAAACGTTGATGGGGGGGGGAACATACGTGATCGCGAGTGGAATCTCCACCGCGATGGCCACGCCACCTTCGGTCGCCGGGGTGAGGCGGAGCCCGCGCGCCATCGTGAGCGCGGCCAGGGCGAACGGCGCCGCCCCAGTCACGACAGACGCCTCCGTGACCGAGCCGTCTTCGGCCACGACAAGCCGCAGTACGACCGTAACTTCGCCCGCCTCCATGTCGGCGGACGGCGGCCACGTGAGCGCCAAAGGCGCCGTCAGCGAGGGCGGGACGACGGCCACGACAACGGGCGGCGCTACCTCCGGCAGAGGCGCCTCCTGCGCGTAGGCCATCGCGACGAACACCATCGCCGGCACGGTACCACGGCGTGCGGACGGCCCCCGTGGGCGTTAGGCGCCCGCGCTTGGAGGCGATGATGCACGGAAAAATCGGGCAAACCGTTGCGGCTGGCGGCATTCTTCTGGTCGTGGCCGCCGCAACCGCGTGTTCCGGCGGCAAAACGACGACCACGACAACGACGACAACGACGACAACGACGACAACGACCATCACGCCGGTCGTATCCGAGCCCGCGCGTGACAAGCTGGAAGGCGGTCCCTACCCCTCTCTGGTGCTGGCAGAGGCCCAGTTTCTCAAGGGAGTGGACGGAAAACCGAAGCCTGGACCTGCGCTCCTCACGATCTGGCGTCAGACGCCGACCGGCTGGACCTCCAGCAAACTCGAGGACCCGGACTCCAACGTCTTTCACAAGGCGTTGGTGGCCGATGGTGGCGTCTACACGATTGGCGCAGAAAAAGCGTTTCTGAAGAAGTGGGTATTTGCTGGCGGCGCATGGGCCGTCGATGCGCTCTGGAATCCAAAGTGGGAAGGCAAGTTCAACCGCTTGCGCGACATCGAAATCGGCGACGTGAACGGTGACGGCTCGCCCGACCTCGTCATGGCCACCCACGATCAAGGCGTCGTCGGCATCGGCGAGTGGAAGGAGGGCAAACTCGTCGTCACCGAGCTGAACAAAACGGCGGACACGTTTGTCCACGAGATCGAGATTGGCGATGTCGATGGGGACGGAAAGAATGAGTTTTTCGCGACCCCCAGCGGACGCAACCAGTCCAGCGGCAAGTCGCAGCCGGGCCAGGCCGTCATGTTCAAGTGGGATGGAACCACCTGGCAAAAAACGACCGTGGACGACTTCGGGCAGTCGCATGCGAAGGAGATCCTCGCGGTCGATCTCGACGGGAAGGGAAAAAGTGACTTCTTCGTCGCCGTTGAGGCCGAAACCAAGTTGGAGAACGGCGAGGCAACGGTTGTGCGTCCGGTTGAAATCCGGCATTATCTGTTCGGCAAGGACGGGAAGATCACCAGCGAAATTGCCGCGACGCTGGACGACAAACAGTGTCGCTTCCTCGTGCCAGGTGACTTCGACGGAGATGGCAAGAAGGAGATCGTTGCCGCCGCCATGAAGTCGGGAATCTGGGTGTTGAAGCAGGGGAAAGACGGAAAGTGGGAGGCTACGAACATCGAACGGGAGAGCTCAGGGTTCGAGCATGCCGCCGTCGGCGCCGACCTGGACAAGGATGGAACGTTGGAGCTGTACGTCGCGAGCGATGACCAACACGAGTTGCGGTCGTATGTCTACAATGCGGCAACGCGCGTGTACGAGAAAACCGTAATTGGAGCCATTCAAAAGGACTCCATCACCTGGAATATTTCGGCCGCGGAATTGTAGGCGGAAACGGCGAAAGTCGCCACTGTTGCGCCGCCGTGCTCAGGGCATGGTGCGGGCGAGCCGGAATCCAAAGCTGTAGTACCGCGTGTCGGGCGAGTTGTAGTTGCGGCACGAAACACGCGCGTCCGACGCCGCGCGATCCCACCCGCCGCCGCGCAGGACGCGGCTGGTGCTCGTCGCGGCGCCCACCGGGTCCGACTCGGCCGCCGACCCCAGACTCCCGTAGAAGTCCTGCGTCCACTCCAACGTGTTGCCACTGAGGTCGTACAGGCCACACGCGTTCGCGGCCAATCCAGCCGCAGCGTGCGTCGTCGAAACGCTATTGGACAGGTACCACGCAACGTCCGCGACAGTGACAGACCCTGCGTACAGCAGATCCTCCCCACATCTCGCGGCGCCCTCCCATTCCGCCTCGGTCGGGAGCCGATAGCCGTCGCAAGCATACGGGTCTGACGCCACCGCGCACGACACCGCCGTATCGACCCCCGCGCACGTGTAGCACTCCGTCAACGTCGCGGCCGCCGACCGCGCATTCGCGTAGGCCGCCGCCTCGTGCCAGGACACGGACTCCACCGGACACACCGTACCGCACGCCGAGAAGTTCGCGGGATTGTATCCCATTGTCGCCTCGAATTCGCCTTGGGTGACCTCCGTCGCGCCGACCCAAAAATCGTTTGTCAGCGTGACGCTGTGCAGCGTTTCGTCGATATCGCACCCGACCTGCCCGGCCGTACACCCCATCTCAAACGTGCTGGCGCACACCGCCACGAATTCCATGCCGTCGAGCGTTTCCGCGCTCCCGCAGCACGGATGGTCCACGGTATCGCAGTCCTGATCCACGCCATCGTCACACTCCTCGACAGCGCCTGGGTAGGTCGCCACTTCGGCATCATCACAGTCATCCGAGCCAGCAACGTGCCCAACCGGCGCCTCACACGCCGCCACCGCCACACCCGCGCCGTACCCGTCGCCATCCACGTCCGCGTACCAACTCGGCGCGCCGAACGACGTGTCAGGGTCGGTGATCGTGTCGCAGTCGTCGTCTACGCCGTTGCACACCTCCGGTTCGCCCGGATTCACGGACCCATCGGCGTCATCACACTCCACGCACTCGGCGAACCCGTCCGCATCGCCATCGAAAAAGGTGAAGGTCCCGTCGCAATTGGCGTCCACCTTGACGTCGCACGCCTCGGTGGCACCGGGATGCACGGCCGCGTCCGCGTCGTCGCAATCGGCGGGCTCCGCGGCGTAGCTCTCCGGCCGATTACAGGCCATCTTGTCGGCCGCGCTACTCACGCCGTAGCCATCTCCGTCCATGTCAAGGTACCAGATCGACTCATCGACAGCGTCCTCGTCCACTTCCCCTGAACAATCGTCGTCCACCGCATTGCAGGTCTCGTCGAGATTGGGATGAATCGCCGCGACCGCGTCATCACAATCCCCATTCGCCACGGCCGCGTCCGTTGGAATGCTGCACGCCCACACCTCCAGCGAGGAATTCCCATACCCGTCCCCGTCCGCGTCGATGTAAAAAATCGAGCCGTTCACGGGATCGTTGTCGATCGGCCCGTCACAGTCCTCATCCACACCGTCGCAATGCTCGTCGGCCCCCGGGTAGACCTCCGCGTTGCCGTCATCACAGTCGGTGGCGTCGGCAACAAAGTCGGTCGGCGCGTCGCAAGCAAGAAGTGTGCTCGATGCATCGCCGAAGGTGTCACCATCGGCATCGGCGTACCACGACGAACTCCCACCAATCTCCGCCACGGTATCATCGCAATCGCCGGAATTGGCCACGTAGCCAAGCGGCGCAGAGCACTGCTGTACCCACCCCGATTCCAGGCCGACGCCGTCGTGATCGCCATCGTAGTAGAAGGTCTTGACCGTACACAGCGGATCGCCCTTCGGCGGAACGGCCGTCACGCAACCGGAGAGGAAGAAGGCGGCGAGGACGGGGAATCGGCACATTCCGCCAGTGTAGCCAGCTAGGCCAAGGTGTAGTAGCTCCGCGCATATTCTGACACCATTCGGTCGGTGTGGAACGGCCGAAAGCACGTCTCGAAACTCCGACGCATCCGCGCGATCCACGCCTTCGGCAGGCCGCCTTCTCGTTCGTAGAAGGCAGGCACCACCGCAGTTTCCAACAGCTGATACAGGCTCTCGGCATCGGCCGCGTCCTGCGCCTCGACGTTTGCGTATTCGCTTTCGTTTCCGATGACCCAACCGTTGGTGCCATCAAACGCCTCCGGCCACCAACCGTCGAGCACGGATGCGTTTATCCCAAGGTTCAATGGGACCTTCATTCCACTCGTGCCGCTCGCCTCCCGCGGACGCCGGGGATTGTTGAGCCATAGATCGACGCCCTGAGTAAGGCGGCGCCCCAGATCCATGTCGTAGTCGGCGAGAAAAACGACGTGCCCGCGAAAGCGTTCGTCACGCGTCCAGCGCAGGACGTCCCGGATGATCCCTTGCCCCGCCGCATCACGCGGATGCGCCTTCCCAGCGAAGGCGATCTGCACGGGGGCGTCCGCATTGGTCAACAGGCGATGCAATCGATCGGGGTCGGTAAACAACAGGTTCCCGCGCTTGTAGGGCGCGAAGCGACGCGCAAACCCAATGGTGAGCACGTCGTCCCGCAGCCAATCTCTGCCCAACGAACGCCGCGCATATGCGACAAGCGACGCGCGCAACTCCGATCGAACCTGCCAAAGCCGCGCATCGTCCACGTCCGCGAGCGAGGCGGAATCTCCCTCCTTCCACCCGGGGGAAGCCTCGTCCAACAGCCGCGTCATCGTCGGATGCATCCAGCTCGGCGCGTGCACGCCATTGGTGACATGGCCGATGGGAACTTCTTCGACCGCATGCAAAGGATACAGGTCCTTCCACATCTTTCGCGACACCTCACCATGGAGGGCGCTCACGCCGTTGGCGGCCCGAGACCCCCGGAGCGCGATCACGGTCATGCACATCGTTTCATGGACGTCTCCCGGCTTTACACGCCCGAGATCCATGAACGCACCCTCAGGAAGGCCCATCGCCTCGCGCATGCCGCCCAGGACTTCCTCCTTGAGTTCCCACTCAAATCGGTCGTGGCCCGCCGGCACCGGGGTGTGGGTGGTGAAGACCATCGTGGAACGCGCGGCCGCCAACGCCTTATGAGCGCTTCGACTCGCCGCCTTTTCCTCCCGCCATCGCTCAAGCACAGCAAACGCGCAGTGGCCCTCGTTCATGTGGAACACCGACGGCGCGATCTTGAGCGCGCGAAGGAGCCGGACGCCGCCAATGCCAAGCAGGACTTCCTGTGCGATCCGCGTGGAGGTGTCACCGCCGTAAAGCTGCTGCGAAAGCGCCCGATGCTCTGCGCGGTTCCCTTCCAGATCGCTATCGAGAAGGAGCAGGCGAACGCGCCCGACCTTGAGCTCCCACGCCGTCGCCTTGTACGTGTGATGTCCGTGCGGCACGTCGACGAGAACGTCGAGCTTGGTGAGCGGCAACGTGTCCAGCGGGGTTGCCGGGTAGGCGACGACCTGCTTTCCGTGCTCAATCACCTGTTTGAAGTAGCCCTCGCGGTACAGAAGCCCGATCCCGACGAACGGCAGACCGAGATCGGATGCCGATTTCACGTGATCCCCCGCAAGGACGCCGAGGCCTCCCGAGTAGATGGGCAGCGATTCGTGAAGGGCGAATTCCATCGAGAAGTAAGCCACGGGCGCGTTGAGCGAGGGGACCTCTCGCGACGCCCACGTGTTGCCCTCCGCAAGGTAGGCGGCGAGCCTGGTTTCGACGAGCGCGAGCGCCGACCCGTCCGATGTCGCCGCAAGCGCCGCGTCCGACAATTCCTCCAGCAAGGCCAGCGGATTGTGATGGACCTCTTCCCACCGTTCCGGATCGAGTCGCCGAAAGAGGTCCGTGGCATCGGCGTCCCAGCACCACCACAGGTTTGAGGCGAGGTCGAGCAGGCGTTGACGCATCAGGGCTCCGGGCCGCGCATCCTTTCCCAGTTGGCCCCTACCGGCAAGCGGCGCGGCGGAAGAACCGGCGACAGCGGGCGCGTGCTACGCTTTCGCCCTCCCGGAGTTCGGCAGTGTCCATCGGCACGTCTCCGCCCCGTCTCGACGGCGCGGCCAAAGTCAGCGGCGCGGCGATCTACGCCGACGACTTGCGACCGGAGGGGTGCCTCTATGGCGCAACGGTCCGGAGCGAGCGGGCGCACGCCCGAATCCTGTCGATCACGCGCGACCCTTCGTTCGATTGGTCGGATGTCACCGTCGTGACTGCAAAAGACATCGAAGGGCCGAACATCGTGACATTGATGACGGACGATCAGCCTATTCTCGCAGATGGCCTGACGCGTCACGTCACCGAACCCATCGCGCTCGTCGCGGCGCCGACCCGAGAGCGTGCGCTGGCCGCCGCGCGTGCGGTGCGCGTCGTCTACGAGGACCTGCCCGCCGTGTTCGACCCGAGCACCGCCGAAGGAAACGCGGTTTCCATTTTCGGCACGGACAACGTGTTCAAGCGCATTTCCATTTCGCGAGCAGCACGCAAGGAGACGGGGCGCAAGGTGACAGGGAGGTACACCGTCGGCTTGCAGGAACAATTGTACATCGAACCGCAGGCCATGCTGGCCATTCCGAGGGCGGACGGCGGGTACACCGTCACCGGGTCCATGCAATGCCCCTACTACATCGACAAGGCCGTCAAGCGCCTTCTGGGACATGACCGGTTGAACGTGGCACAAACGGTGACCGGCGGCGGCTTCGGCGGGAAGGAGGAATATCCCTCCATGCTCGCGTGCCACGTCGTGCTCCTCGCGATGGCGACGGGCAAGCCGGTCAAGATCACCTACCGCCGGGACGAGGATCTTCGCGCCACAACCAAGCGTCACCCCGCCATCATCGACATCGAAACCTACGTCAATGAACTCGGCCAAATCGAGGACCTCGCGGCGCATCTATTGATGGACGGTGGGGCTTATCACACGCTTTCCACCGTCGTTTTGTCACGAGCCATCCTGCACGTCAGCGGGCCGTATCGGGCCGGTTCGGTACGTCTTACGGGAGTTTGCGTTGCCACGAATACGCCTCCGAACGGCGCGTTCCGGGGATTTGGCGCGCCGCAGGCGCAGTTTGCGATGGAGCGGCACATCGACGCCATCGCGCGGGCGTTGAGCCTCGATCCCGTTGCGCTGCGCCGTCGGAATCTCTACCGAGAAGGAGACATCTCCGCGACCGGACAGGTGATGCGCGATCCCGGCGCCGAAGTCGTGTTGGATTCGGCGCTCGCGGCAGCGACCGCGGCGGTTCCCCAGCGCTGCGTGCGCCCCGGAGTGTCCCACGCCCGCATGGCGGCCGGACGGGGCGTTTCCCTTGTCTTTCATGGCTGCGGATTCACAGGAAACGGAGAGGCGCGCATCCAGGGAAAGGTGGCCCTGGAGCTGCGCGGTCAAGACATCGCCGTGCTCATCGCGAGCACCGACATCGGACAGGGCACGGAGACCATCTTCCCGCAGATCGTCTCCACCGAACTGGGAATCTCGCACACCCGCGTGTACAACACTCCCCACGACACGGGGCTCGTTCCCGACTCCGGGCCGACCGTCGCAAGCCGAACGGCGATGGTCGTGGGAGGAGTCGCGCTAGCCGCCGCCGCCCGACTGCGCGAAGCCTTACAGCATGAAACAGGACTGACGACGAGCGACTTCGACACGCTGCTGGCGGGCCGGAAGGAACAATCCGTCCTTCGCATCGACCATCAGTACGTCGGTGACGACTCGCTCATCTGGGATAACGAAACGTACAGTGGCGACGCCTATCCGACCTATGGCTGGGCCTGCACGGTGGTCGACCTCCGCGTGGACCTCGACACCGGTGAGGTGATCTACGACCGCATGATCACCGCGACGGACGTCGGGAAGGCGCTGCATCCCGTGCTTGCTAGCGGGCAGATCGAGGGCGGCGCGCTCCAGGCGCTCGGCTGGGCCACGGCGGAGGAGGTGGTGCTGGACGCTCGCGGCTGCATGCGCAATGATCGGCTCACGAACTACATCATTCCGACGACCCTGGATGCGCCGGAGCTGGTCACGATCCTGATTGAAATCCCGTTCGCAGGCGGCCCCTTCGGCGCGAAGGGCATTGGCGAGATTCCGATGGACGGACCGGCCGCGGCGGTGGCGCAGGCGATTGAAAACGCAGCGGGCGTCGTTCTGGACCGCCTGCCGATGACCCCGGAGCGAGTCGTGGAGGCGATGCATGGCGATTGAATTCCAGCTCAACGGAACGAATGTTTCGGTCGAAACACCGGGAATGGCGCGGCTTTTGGACGTGCTTCGGGAGTCGCTGCGCGCCACCGGGTCGAAGGAAGGCTGCGGCGAAGGCGAGTGTGGAGCCTGCACGGTCCGTATCGACGGATCTCCGGTGATGAGCTGTCTGGTGCCCGTGTGCCAGGTTGCAGGTTGCAATGTGGAGACCGTCGAGGGTCTAAGCGCCGATCCGCGCTTTGCGGCGATTCAGACCGCGTTCGTCGAACACGGCGGCGCCCAGTGCGGCATCTGTACGCCGGGCTTTCTCGTTGCCAGCGCGGCACTTCTCGACGAAAATCCCCATCCAACCAGGGAAGAAGCTCGGGTGGCGCTCGCCGGGAACTTGTGTCGTTGCACCGGGTACCAAAAGATCATCGACGCCGTTGTGGCTGCACTTGCACGGGGGTCCGATGCTGCGGTGTGAAGCCCCGGTGCACCGGCCGAAAACGCTCGCTGACGCGCTTGCCATGCGCGCCGATATGCCTGACGCAACGGTCATCGCCGGCGGCACGGACGTCATGGTGTACCTGGAGAGCGGATCCCTCTCACCGTCGCGACTCATTGATATTTGGGGGGTGCCCGGCCTGCGCTGGGTAGCGGACGATGGTCACCATTATGGCGCTGGTGCCACCTGGACGGATTTGGTGAAAAACCCGAACGTCCCGGCGGTTGTCCGGGAGGCCGCGCTCACCGTCGGCGCGTGGCAGATCCAGAACCGCGGCACGGTCGGCGGGAACATCGCCAACGCCTCCCCCGCCGGAGATTCGCTCCCAGTGTGGCTTGCGCTCGACGCCGAATTTGAGCTTGCGAGCGTCGGCGGGTCACGCCGCGTTCCCGCTGCTCTGTACTGGCACGCCTACAAGCGCACCGAGCTGCGCGGCAACGAATTGATTGTGGCCGTGCACCTGCCGGCGGTGAGCGGCTCGACGCACTTCCGCAAGGTCGGCACGCGGATGGCGCAGTCCATCTCGAAAGTGGTTTTCTGCGGACGGTTTGTGCGCGGCGTGGAGGCCCGGATCGCGTTCGGCTCGGTTGGGCCAACGCCATCGCGACTTCCCGAGGTGGAAGCAGCGCTGGTGAAGCACGGGCCCTGCTGGGACGTTGCCGTCCTGGCCCGTGCCGCAGTGAGGCCCATCGACGACGTGCGCTCCTCCGCGAGCTACCGATCGCGCGTCGTGAGCCAAGTGCTCGACGCGTGGTTCGCAACGCTGTAGCCAATGCCAACCGCACAGCTTCAGGACGTTCGCCTCCACTATGACCTCCACGGCCACGGCCCGCCTGTGCTGTTCATCATGGGACTGGCTGTTCCAGGCATGGGGTGGCGACCGCAAGTCGAGGCGCTGCGGGATCGGTACTCCTGCCTCACCTTCGATAACCGTGGCGTCGGCGATAGTGACGTTCCTTCGGGCGCCTATTCCACCAAACAAATGGCGCGGGATGCGCTCGGACTGCTCGACGCCGTCGGCTGGCAACGGGCGCACGTCGTCGGAATCTCGATGGGGGGGATGATTGCGCAGGAGCTCGCGTTGTTGGCGCCGAGCCGCGTTCGCACGCTGACCCTTCTGGCGACGCACGGGGGCGGCAGAAAGGCACTGCCGCCGCTGCGAACGCTAAAAAACTTCTTCAACCTCCAGCGCTCACGCGATCCGGAGCGGAGATTATCCCTGTTCAATAAACTCTTGTTCACCGAGTCGTTCGTCGCGCTGCATCGCGAGCGCCTGCGCGAAGGCATGGCCGCCGATTTGGCGTTCAAGCCGCAACCCGCGCAAGGTTTCCGCGGACAGTTTGCCGCGTGCGCGGGCCACCGCACCGGGAAACGCCTCAGCGGCCTTCGCGGCATCCCAACGCTCGTCGCGACCGGCGCCGTCGACCAATGCGTGGCGCCCGTCAACGCCCGGTTGCTGGGGCGCTGGATGCCGTGGGCGCGGGTCGTAGAAATTCCAGGGTGTGCGCACGGAATCAACGTCATGGCCCACGGTGAGGTCAATCGTCTGCTCCACGAACTGTTCGAGGCCCACCCATGAAGCCCCTGAAGCGCCCTTATACCCGCCGGCAAATGCTGGTTTGCACCAACTCCCGCGACCCCCTTACCGGCAAGCCGTCGTGTGGCATGAATGGAAGCGGTGGCCTTCGCGAACGACTGAAAGTGGCCGTGAAGGAACGCGGGCTCAAGGGCATCGTGATGGTCACAATGACTGGTTGCATGGACGTTTGCCCAACGGATGGCTGCGTCGTTGCCTTCTATCCAGAAGGGGACTTTGTTCTAGCTGGAACAGGAGGTGACGCGGACGCCGGGTTGCTGGAGCGGTTGCTGCGAGAGTAGGTCGCTGGGGCCGCTCAAACCAAGCGACGATGCGCGGAAATCGGCATCCCCGACCGAATCGCAGCCACTCGGTCGAGGTCGATCTCCGCGACGGCCACCCCCTCCGCCTCCGCGCACTCTGCAGCGATCCGTCCCCAGGGGTCCACGATGAGAGTATGTCCAAAGGAATGCCGCCCATTCCCGTGCGCCCCCTCCTGCGCTGGGGCGAGGATCCACGACTGCGTCTCGACCGCGCGGGCGCGCACCAACAGATGCCAATGATCCTTGCCCGTCGGCACCGTGAACGCGCTCGGCACGGAGATCACGGTTGCGCCGAGCGTGCTCAAGCCTCGGTAGAGCTCGGGAAAGCGCACGTCGTAACAGACGGACATTCCGAGCCGGCCGATGGGCGTGTCGCAAACCGTCAGGTCGCCTCCCGGCTGCACAACGGCGCTCTCCTGAAAGCGCGCGCCTGGTACATCGACGTCGAACAGGTGAATCTTTCTATAGAACGCCTGTAGATTGCCGTCCGCGTCGAACAGCAGCGACGTGTTGTAGCAGCGCCGATCGTCGATGCGCTCCGCCACGCTTCCCACGAGCAGCCAGACCCCATGGCGACGCGCGATTTCCCCCAGGCGTCGATGCAACGGACCGTCCAACGTCTCGGCCGCCGCCAGTTTTGCCGCCGGCGTCGCCAACAGCGTCGTATTTTCTGGCGTGGCGACGAAGCACGCGCCCATCGCAACCGCGCGCGCAACCAACGTCTCCACGACCCCGATGTTTACTTCCACGTCGGCGCCGGAGCACATCTGTAAACAAGCGGCGATCGGGTGGCGCCTCACCGGCGACCGCGCCATGAGGCACCGCCGATCTCGCCGGCGATCAAGCCGTAGATCCCTGCGGCGAGCCACCCGAGAAAGCTGCTATCGTGCACGTTTGGAGTTGACCGCATGACCCTGTTCCTCCTCGCCGCGTGTGGTTCGGACGCCGGAGTGAAAATCTATAACTCGCCTCCAACGGCGAGTATCCAGTGGCCAACGGACGGCGCGAACGTTGACGAGGCCACCGTCGTGACCTTCGAGGGCGTCGCCACGGACTCCCAGACCGCCGGCAACGATCTCGTCATCATCTGGCAGAGCGACATCGACGGCGTGCTTCAGGACGACGTGCCCGCGGACGTCAGCGGGTTGACGACGCTGGAAACCGCCGCACTCGCAATTGGAAACCACACCATCACACTATCCGCGGCGGATGAGCAGGGGGAACTCGCGAAGTTCAGTATCGTGCTCACCGTCGTCGACGTGCCGGACAACCCGGAGATCTCCCTCGTGCACCCCGCCGGCGGAGAATACGCGAACGAAGCGGAGGATTTTCACTTTGTACTGTCCGTGAGCGACGAGCAGGACGCCCCGGAGGATCTGGTAACCTCCTTCACCAGCGACCTCGACGGCGAATTCTGCGCGCCGCAACCTGACGAACTCGGCGTGGCGCAGTGCACGGCCCAACTCTCCGGGGGCGATCACCACCTGCGGTTCACGGTCACCGATGTGGATGGCTACACGGCCGTCGTCGAATGGCTCTTCGCCGTCACGCTCCGAACACTCATCGATGACGACGGCGACGGGTTTACGGAAGAGGAAGGAGACTGTAACGACGCGGACATCTACAGCTACCCGGGCGGATTCGAACTCGAAGACGGCGCAGACAACGACTGCGACACGATCATCGACGAAGGAACCAACGCTTACGATGACGACGGAGACGGCGCGAGCGAGATCGCCGGGGATTGTGACGATACGACCACCGCAGTCGGACTCGGCGCAACCGAATCGTGCAACGGCATCGACGACAATTGCGACGGCATCTTCGACGTCGAGGATTCCGTCGGCTGCACCAACTACTACTACGACTACGACCTGGATGGATACGGTTCAAGCGCCGTGGCGCCCGAGTGTCTCTGCGCGATCGAGGGCTACTTCACGAGTGGGTACAGCAACGATTGCTACGACTACAACGCAAGCGCCAGCCCCGCTGCCGCCGTCTACTCCACGACGCACCGCGGGGACGGCAGCTACGACTGGAATTGCAACGGCGTGGAGACGAAGTACTACACGGTGGGCGGGGGCTGCGGGAGTTGGCCCGGCTGCGGCTACACCGACGGTTGGGCCGGCTCGACCCCTTCCTGCGGCTCGAATTCGAGCTGGGTTAACGGCTGCCACATCGACTGGCTCTCGTGCGAGGAGGAAAGCCGCAGCGAAACCCAGAGTTGCATTTGACGCCACGGGCACGCTGACCCTTGACTTAGATTGCATCCAGACTTAGACTCAATCTGAATCCGGCATTCCGCCGGGCATCAGGAGTTCCAATTATGAGCGCAACCGTCGGCAAGCCGGCCCCCTCCTTCACCGTTCCGGCCCTTGTGGGCCGAAAGTTCGAGAGCCTCTCCCTCCAAAACTACCTCGACCAGGGCAAATGGGTCGTGCTCTACTTCTACCCGAAGGACTTCACCTTCGTCTGCCCGACGGAAATCGTCGCGTTCAACGACAAGGCCGATGATTTCGCGGACCGAAACGCAGCCATCATCGGCGGCTCCACGGACACCGTGAATAGTCACCTCGGCTGGGTGAAGGCGGATGATCGTCTCGGCAGCCTCAAATACCCGCTCATCGGCGACCTTAAAAAGGAAGTCGCCCGTGCGTACGGCGTGCTCAACGAGGACATCGGCATCGCGCTCCGCGGCACGTTCATCATCGACCCGACGGGCAAGCTGCGCTGGGCCGAGGTCAACGACCTGGACGTGGGGCGGAACATCGATGAGGTCCTCCGCGTGCTTGATGCTCTGCAGACGGGCGGACTCTGTGCTTGCGGCTGGCAAAAAGGCGAAGAAAACCTTCACGGCTAATCGAGGAGGCGTCGATGACCTATCCCCACCTGTCCACCGGGACGGAGGCGGACGCGCCGGAAGAGGCGGCCGCGCTCTACATCAGGGCGCATCAGAAATTCGGCGCCGCGCCGCTGCCTCTGGCCCTTGTGGCCATGGGCGCAAGTCCGGTGCTGTTTCGCGATGCAATGTTGAATCTGGAAAAGGTCATTGGAGAGATCGGGCAGTCGCCCCGCGGGGAGCGGTTGACGCTTGCCGTGGGGCTCGCCGCGGGCGTCGGTGCGCCCTCTCTCGCCGCGTGGTTTGACGCGCTGGCGGATGGAGCAGGGGTCCCTGCGCTCTTGAGGAAGGGGGCAGTGGAAGCTGCCATCACATGCCGGGCGTACAACGGCTACTTCCGCGCCCACTCGCTAATCGACGACGCCGAACTCGGCGCTATCGACGTCCAGCTTCGGGCGTCGCCGTTCCAGCAGAGTCCGCTGACGAAACGGTTGCTGGAAACGCTGTGCGTCGCCGTCAGCGTCGCAAATGGGTGCAAATCCTGCGCGTCGGCGCACGTCGCCACTGCCTTGACGCACGGCGCAACGCGGCCACAAATCGACGAGGCGATCCGCCTTCAGGCCGTGATCGTATCCATGGCGGCGTTCGAATGATGAAGCAAGACATGGAGGCGCGGCTCCGGGCGCGGGGGTGCGTCGTGACGCCGCAACGTCGGGCGGTGCTGGGTTTTCTAGATGGCAACCTCGACCACCCGACCGCGGCGGATGTGTTGGCCGGGGTGACGCAGGCCGATCCGCTCGCCAGCAGAGCAACGGTGTACAACACCCTGGCCCTGCTTGAAGCGTGCGGGGCCGTGCTCGTGGTCAAGGACGGTGACGAACTGCGGTACGACCCCAACACGGCCGCGCACCACCATACCGTGTGTACGGACTGCGGCAGGATCGCCGACATCGAAGGCCACCGGGTGTCGGTCACCCTCGATGGCGCCCACACCCACAGCGGCAACGTCACGTTTCGCGGCCGCTGCCCTCGTTGCGATCCGGCCCCGTGAGCAGCCTACCGACACGCAGCAGCGCGAACGCGCCCAGGATCACCCCGAACCACAGCGTGGCCACCCGGATCAACAGGGAGGCCGCCAGCGCCTCGCCCTGGCCACACCCCGGAAACAGCTGCACTGCGCCCACGACGAGCGCCCCATCGGCCACGCCCAATCCTCCGGGCATGGCCCCCCCGGCGATGGTGGCAAAGGCGTAAAGAAACGTGGCAGCGCCCAGCGGGGCATCACGACCGAAGCCGATAAATACAAGTTGATACCCAATGCACTCCGCGCCCCAGGCCACCAACGACACCGCGACGGTGACAAACAGCGGCACCGGCGCAACGCAGATCCGCATGGACTGGTACATCTCGATCAGCTTTCCGCTGATGCGATCGACGAGCGGAAGTCGGCCCATGCCATGCAGAATCGCGAGGGAGAGACGCTCGTGGGACAGAACCAAAAGGCCGAGAACCGTGAGTACAATGGGGACGTAGACGTACACGGCGCGATCGCCGGCGTAGCGGGACACGCCGATGGCCGCCAACGCCAGCGCGGCAATGCCATCCGTGAGGCGCTCGGTCACCAGTGCGGGAATCGTGCGGGCCATGGGCGCGCCGGTGCTCGCCCGCACAAGGTAGGGCTTGAGTAACTCCCCTGCTTTGCCCGGTGAAATCACCATCGCCAGGCCGGACACGAAGATCAACAGGTTGTCCCGCCAGGGGACGTGCACGCCCAGCCGGTGCAGTAAATATCCCCATTTCCAACCTCGTAATCCGTAGTTTACGATCGTCAGCAGGAGCACGGGGACGTACCACCGCCACTGAAACCCAGCCAGTGCGTCCCCAACACTCGTTACGCCCGCTACCACGGACCCGACGACGTACAACACGGCGGCTACGGCGACGCCCCACGCGATCCATCGCCGCGAGCGCAGAACGAGATCCGCGCCCTCCGCCATCAATCCACCCGGCGGTAGAGCGTCAGCGTCGGCCCCATCCGCGTGTACGCGGCAAATCGCCGGGCCGGCATATAGAACGCATCCTGCTGGTCGAAGTCCGAGGCCGAAGCCTGCTCCGGATCGAAGGACCGCTCACGATGCACAACTTCGTAACGGGCCTCCACCAACGCCAAGATCTCTTCCGGCACGTGAGAATAGTGCGAAAGCGGGTAGCCCTCGACCTCGATGTAGGCCGGCGGGTCCGTGGTGAGGGCCGAAATCGGGCGCTGGCTCGCGAAATCGATCCCGGCTTTCTCAACAAACACCACGTCGTACATCGGTCGGCTCCGATCGTACCACTTCATGTCGTCGGGCTTACGAAAGCCCGAAGCGTCCGAGCGTCCCGCCTTGCCAGCGTACTCCCGCGTTTGATTCACCACGTTGCGCTGAAGCATCGGTGCGCCGGTGTACGCGCCGGCGTGCACAATCGTCGTATCCGTCGGAAGATTCGCCTCCACCCATTCCCCCATGGCGACGCGTGTATCTCCCGCGAGAAAGAGCCGATCAGCCTCGACGGACGAGCGAAGCGTGGGCGCGGCCACCAGCAGCGCGGCGGCGACGATCAACGGCGCGGCGTAGGGGCGCCACACCCGAGCAGCCACCCACTCCATCCCCACCCCCGCACCCATACAGAGGAAGGGGATGACCGGAAGCATGTAGCGGAAGAACGCCGTTTCCCCGCGACCGATACCCAGATAATACACGACCGGAAAGGAGAAGATCACCAACGCGCGCCGCGGATTCAACGACGCCATCCCGACCACTCCGCTGACGCCGAGCGTGAACAGCGGCCAACCCATCCCCAACGGCAACGTGACCGTGGCGTGGTGGACCCACCCGGTGCCCACCGCCACGTGCTGGCCCTCCGAAAGATGGCGCGCCTCGAAAAGAAAATCGCGAAGAAAGGTGGCGAAGTCCAGCGCGACGAACGGAGAGCCGGCGACAAACGCAGCTCCCATCACCATGACTGCGACCGCCACCATGCCGAGGCTACCCGTTCCGAACCAGGCGGCAAGGACCAACGGCAGCCCGACGACCGCGGCGTTGTACTTCACGCTCGTTGCCAGCCCGGCCAGAATTGCAGCCAAAATCAGCGGGCGCCGCGCCGCCTCACGCCCGGAAATCGCCCGATCAAGCATCCACACCGATGCCGTGACCAACGTCACCATCGTCACATCGGTGACCCCGAAGTGACTGTCCCGCACGTGAAGAAAGCATACGGCCAGGAAAAATGCGCTCACGACGCGGCCCGGCAGCGCGAGCAGCAAAGCGACGCCAATCGTGCCCATGCCCGCGCTCCACGCGCGCATGAGCAGTCGAAATCCCTTCTCGCCGTGAAAGAATGCCAGTAAAAAGGCGTCTTTATCGACGAAATGGTCGAGCACACGCCCCACCACATAGTAGGCGCCAAACATCGCGAACGCAACGTACTTGAACAGCGTCGGATAGTTAAAAGAATGGGGGTTTAAATCGCCGGTTCCGAATTTCATCGCCTGAAAGGCAATCGTCATCTCGTCCGGGCGCGCCTCTGCCATCGGCAACCCAAAATCGAGGCCGACCAGTCGGAGGCCCAAAGCCAGGGCGAGAACGGCAATGGCGGCGCGTCGATTCAGCACGGTCAACCGCCTCGCGATAACCTTCCGCGTGTCGCTCTACCGGGTCAGTTCGCGCGCTCTGGGAATCGTCGAGGTCGACGCCAGCAACTGGCTCGTCGCTCTGGGAGAAGGTCTGGGGCGGCTCGGCGTCGTCAACACGCTCGACCGCATCGCGTGTGAGGCATTGCCGAACGGGCAGATCCTCGTCCGGGATGTGCGCACAGGGATGGGTTTTGTCGTCCAGCCGTTGGACGGTGACAGGCCCGAAGACACCAGTGACCAGACGACGGATCAGGAAATGTTCGCGTTGGACCCTGACACCAGTGAGGATCCATCGTCGGGAGCGTTGTGGGCCGTCGAGTTGGTCAGTGTCGCCCCGGCTGCAGACGCCTCGCGCGTTGCCTTAGAAGCGGCGATGCGACTCGTCCCTTGCGCTGGGGGGGCGGTCCTCCGGATCGAGGGAGAGGTTCTCCGCTTCGACGTGGCCGCGGGCCCACACGCCGCGGCGCTGGTCGACATGAAGATTCCGGCCGACGCCGGATTTGTCGGATTCTCCTGCCGTCGGTCAGCGGCCGTGATCGCAAATAATCCCATGGAGGACCGTCGGTTCTTCCCCGACGTAGACGCGCAAACCGGCTTCTCGACGCGATCCGTGCTGTGTGCGCCGATTGTTGCGACCCAGCGGGTTTTTGGGTGCGTCGAGCTCGTCAACAGCAAGGACGCTTTGGGCTTCAATCGCGAGCATCTCGTGGACGTCGAGCTGATCGCCGACGCGCTCGCCGAGCGGCTATCCACGATCTAACGGGCCTGCGGAACGCGCCTATTGCACCGAAATCGACTTCAAGAGGGTGGACTTCACGTTGGTCCGAAGCCGGTCCTGCAGCTTGGTATAAAGCCCCATGTTTTCGGCAACTTCCGAGCTATAATCAACATTTCCCTCGTCCTGCTCACGCTCGGTGTACTTGAATATGGAGAACGACTCCGCCGCGCCTTCCTCAAACGAAAAGCGCCACAGGTGTCGGTTCGTAACCACCCCTTTGGAGCCGTCTTTGAGGACCACCGTTGCGGTCGTGCGCAGGGTGCACTCGTACATCCACGGCGTGAAGTCCGACGAATAGTTGCAGTCCACATCGTCCGGAATCTTTCCGGGAACGATCGTGATCGCCTTCACGTCCTTCCACGCGACCATTTTCTTGCCATCATCTACTTCCAACCGCAGCTTTCCGTCGTCCGCCGTCCACCCTTCGTCGGCGTAGAAGTCCGCAGAACGCTCGATTCCCGTAACAAGTCCGGAGCGGGTATGGCCATCTGCCCACGTCAACGTCACCTTCACGCTGGCGTTTTTCGGGCGCGACGGCGGTTCGGGGGCGGGGGGCGGTTCGGGAGGCGGCGGCGGCGCGGCGGGCTCGGCAGCAGGCGCTGGCGCCGGCGTTTCCGGGGCCGGCGGAGCGTCCTTCTTCGGATTCTTGGCGGCGACGAGCAGGAGGGCAAGGAACGGCAGGGTGCGGAGCATGGCACCCTTCTAACCGGCGGCGCGCCCCATTCCATCCCTTGACCAGACGGCCAGGCCCACGACCCCCAACACCACGATGACGAGTTGCTGCAATCGAACCACGAGGGACAGGGCGATCGCGTCGGCAGTGGGCACGCCGGCGGTGGTGGTTAAAAGCACGATGAACATGGCATCCCACCCAACCTGCGAACCGGGGAACGCGAACATCACCACCGCGCCCGCCGTGCTGGCGAGATAGGTGAAAGCGAGGCCGGCAACGCTCGGATCGTCGCCGAATCCGATGGCCGCGATCCAGATTCCTCCCCCGACGCAGGTGTGCCCGAGGATGGCCCAACCCACGGCTTGCAGGTAACGTGACGTCGGAAGGCGGCCGATGTTTGCCATCGCAGAAACGAAGCGAACAACCGTGTCGTGGATGGGGCGAGTGAGCGCAAACCGCCCCCAAACCGCTGCGCTGATGCGCTCGAGCACGGCGGGCGCAAGCGACAACGCGATGACGCCAGCCACGATCCCCGCAATCGCGATCGTCGCGAGCGCGAGCCAATGGTCCGTCCCGGCGGGAACGGGCATGTCGCCGAACAGGTAGATGCCCACCGCGGCCACGCCCGCCACGCCCAACCCGATCAAACGCGCATGAAAACCAGCGGCGAAGGCCATCTCTGCCTCAATCTTAAATCGCCGTGCCGCAAGCGCCGCCGCTGCCATTTCACCCACCGGACCGGGCACCGCGAAATGGAGCATCGTCCCGACCACCATCAGCACCGTGAGCGGGGCGAGCGGCGGGGGGTCCGGAGTCACCATCATCGCGCGCCACCGGGCCGCAAGGCAAACAAAACCCGTCGACAACGCCGCGAAGGCCGCCAAAAGGAAGGGGAGGCTCAATCGTTTCCACACGCCTGCCACCGCCTCGCCGGACACATTCCCGCGCGACGCGGCGAACAACGCCAGCATCAAGACGACAATAAGGGCGCCGACGCTCCACAATGCACGCCGTGCCGTGGATCGAAGTGCTCCCCCCTCGGTGAGATCGACCCCGCCGTCCGTCAGTTGGCGTCCTGCAACATCATCGTCAACGATGCGTCGATATCGACCGGCGAAGGCACCAACCCGCCCATCAGCGGCTGATACCGGACAACGGCCGTCACGGCCATCGTGTCATCGGTGTTCGCGGCGTCGGCGTGTTGGTTCGTCAACTGCGCCGTTACCGTTGCCGTGGACATGTCGAACGCAAACTCTTCCAACAGCTCCCGCGTCCGAAGAATAGCGGTGGTACTCGGCACCGGGTTCGACGAATTCGGACCCACGACGCCCAGCCGGACCCCCTCGCGCACCGCGCGCACCAGCTGCGCCCTTTGGTGCAACACCCATCCGTACTCCGTAATCGCCGCGACGATCACGATGAGTACGGGCAGCGTCAGCGCAAACTCGATTGCAGATGCTCCGCGACGAGTTCGCATGGTCAATCCTGCAGTTCGAGGTACATCGACATCTCCGATTCAAGCTCCAACGGCGTCGGCAGCAGGCCCACCGGGGCGCTGAACGGCATCGTCACGTTGACGATCAGTACCTCGCGCGGTGATGTGCCCGATGTGACCGATGTGATCGTGGCGACTGCGGGGTCCATGCCGTAGTTGCGCATCGTCGAGACCACGACGCTGCGCGCCGTGGACGCCGGGCCCAGCCCACTCGACTGCGGCATTGCAACGCCCTGCCGACAGCCCTCCAGCACCGCGTCCGAGAGGTTCGCGCGTTGGAAAAACATCCAACCCCAGTCCACCACCCCGAACAGGAGGAACGTGAAAAACGTCATCGTCAGCGCGAATTCGATCGCGGCTGCTCCCTTTCGCGATCGCACCACTACTCCACCAGCGCGACAGGAATGGACGCCGCGATATCCCGAAGAATGCCCGAAAGATCCGTCGATACCGACGTGTCATAGGCCTTGCCGTAGCCCCGAATGAGCGACGCCATGTAGGCGCGCTGAACCGCGTTTGCGGCCGTGTTCATGGACACCGTGAACACGCTGATGTCGTTTGCATACGCATAGTCCGCCATGGAAACACCGTAAGCGCGACGCCACGCTGCCGTCTGCGAACCCGACGTCGGCTCGCCGTCGGACACGAGGACGATCACCTTGACGTTCGCCGCGGTGGACTTGGCAATCAGCTCGTCCGCTGCCGCCTTGATCCCCGAGCCCTGATTGGTGCCACCGCCGCCCAAACTGCACGCCTGCATCCAGCTTCCCTTCAGCGCGACCGACGAAGAAACCCACCGCCCGCGCCGATCACGTGTCCACACCGTCTGGTAGGTCGTGAAGCAATCGGTCAAGCCCGACGCCTTCGTCGCATCCAGGTTGCTCTTTCCGTCACCCCACCAACGCGCGCGGATCGACGAGTACGCGGTGTCCAAGTATTGGAGGGTTGTATACGAGGCTGCACCGCCGGTAAACGTCCACATGCCGACGCGGTCGTAGGGGAAGTGGCGGGCGTAGAGATTGTCCAGAAACACCCGATCCGCCAGGATCGCATCGTTCATCTCCTGGATGAACGAACTCGTGATGTCCTGCACCACGATGATGTCCCGGAAACGGAACGCACCCGTTGCGTGGGCGGAGGCATTCAGCGAGTCGTAGCCGACCACCGGACCGATCAGAAGGCGAATCGGGCCGTCAATCGAACCGCCGCGCCGATTTGCCTGCACCTGCACGGAATTGGGATTTGGCGCGTTCGCCGTGAATGAGCTCGTATCGTAGTCCCAAAATCCGTACGTGAAGTTGCTCGGTTGCATCGTTACCGGCGCGCCGGCGACGGTGTTGAGACCCGCGACCTGTGTGGCGAGCGCCGTAGCAGCGGAGGTGTTGCCGCTTCGTCGCAGTTCAAGAAGCGCCGCATGCGCCGCCACGTCCGCTGCGTTGTGCAACTCGAATTGGGATGTTCGAACGTAGTTTACGTCGATCGCCAACGCGGCGAAAAACATCGTGCACGAGATGGCAAACGCCATGATGATGGCAATATTTCCAGCCCGACGGCTTCGTAGCCCCTGCATGTCGACCTCACGAGTGGCATACACATGATCAGGCGGAACGTCCAAAAGCGCAACCCTCAAAACGGCGGCGGAAAGGCCCAGCCCATGCCGAGCGATGGCGAAACGCAAGAGGACACCTCTTCTTCGCCGATGAACGCCGTAGCACAATCCCCACAAACAACGGTTGCAAGAGGAGGAATACCGGTATCCACGCTGGTATCCGAGGCGCCGGTGCGCGCTCCGCCACCGGATGTCGGCGCCGCCGGCCCTTCTGCGCCGACTGCGTGATCGTAGGCGAATGCGGCCTTGTTCTTCGCGGTAAGGGCAACGTCGCCGGAGCCATGCTGGGCAAACGTGCAGGCATTGAGCGACGCAAAGACAACGCGGTTTCCTTCGACGGCGGCCGTTCCCCAATCCTGAAGGCCGATGGTGCCGAGGTACGTGTCGGCGTAAGGAACGCCCCCGTAGTCCGCGACGCGCAACGTCGTATCCACCCAAAGAACCGTCTTTTTGCCGCTGTAGCTGTCCACCACCACGTTGGAGACGATGGTCGTCCCGGCGCCCGTGAGGGTGAGCTCGGCGCTCAACGTGCCCGTGGCAACCCATCCCCCATCCAGTCCATCCCGCGGTCCGAAGTTTGTAAAGGAGTAGTAGTTCGTATCACTCGATGTGGAGCGGACGACGCTGCCCGTCCACGTGATTCCGGCGCTATCGACACACGTCTCGCCCGCGTCCGCGACCATCTGAACGCCGGCGTACGTGACGCGCGGACAAAGTCGGTAATCCTCAAGCGCAATCTCCACCGTCGTGTTGTAAAGCATCAACGGCAGATCTGGCGACGCAACTGCCATGAGGGCAGGAAGATCCTCCGCCGTAGCGGTTCCGGGCTCGTTCGGAATCCCCGCCGGGACCGACGAGCACGCCGCCAACAGCATGGGTAGCGTCACTTCAGTACCGTCGCCTTGATAGAGTCTTGCGCTTTTCCGGTGACGACGTCGCGAACGGCCTTTCGCATGTCCACGGCTTCGGCGCCTTGCAGCACGTATTGCGCCTGCGCGGCGCCGGGGCGTTCGAGCTGCGCCTGCAAATCGACGCTGTCACGGTAAGCGCGGCCATAGTCGTACTGCATGTGCAACGGTTGCGCGCATGCAAGGAACGTGAGGAAAGGGATCAAAGGGACTCCTGAGCTAACAGACGTTCAAGGGCGGATTTCGCCATGGGATGATCCGGACGGATCTGAAGAGAAGCCTGATAGGCCGTAAGTGCAGCGGCGCGATCGTTGCGAAGTTCACAGGCCACTCCGAGATTGTAGCGCGCATCCGACGGCTCGCCGCCCCCGAGGAAAGCCTCGTAGGCCTCTGTGTCGCGACCAAGGCGCGCAAGCGCGAAGCCGAGATTGTTGCGCGTCGCCCTGTCGCCCGGGTCGAGGGCTAGTGCGCCCTGATACTCGTGAACGGCCCGATCGGCATTGCCCTGCGCGTAGAGCGCATAGCCGTAGTTGTTGAGGACGCCCGCATCCTTTGGCAGGAGGCGCTTCGCGCGGGCGAGGGCGCGCACGCTGTCGTCCATGCGCTTCTGGTCCGCGTACATCACGCCCAGACGCGACCACGCCTCGCCGATTCCCCGTTTTCGCGCCACCAGGCGTTCGAGCGTCGCGACCGCCTCCGTCTTCATCCCGGCCGCCTCCAGCGCGCGGGCCTGCAAAACCTCAAGGCGATCGTCATGCGCACCCTGCTCCCGCATCGTCGTGATCATGTGCATCGCCTCCTCGTGCATTCCCCCGTCCAACATTCCATCGATCACGATGAGTTGGGTTTCCGCCCGAACAACCGGATCCGACAGGTCCGGCTGCGCGTCGGCGAGCGCCTTGCTCCCCGCATGCGCCAGCGAAAGCAGTAGGAGGAAGCAGCTCATTGGCGCGCCGCCGCAGGAGCATTCGGCATGACGATGTTCTTCACGCTGATCAGCGCGGGCCCGAGGAGTATGAAAATCAGGCATGGCAGAATGAACAGGATCATGGCGATCGTCAGCTTTGGCGACACCTGCGCCGCTTTCGTTTCGGCCCGCTGCATCCGCTTGACGCGAATGTGCTCCGAATGGACTCGCAGGGCCTTCGAAACGCTTGTCCCGAAGCGTTCGGCCTGAATCAGCACGTTGACGAGTGACGTGATGTCGTCCACGCCGCACCGCTCTTCCATGCGTCGCAACGCTTCTACCCGGGGAATTCCCGCATTTACCTCATGCGTCACTTGCTGCAATTCGATCGAAAGTTCGGGGGTGGCGCTCTCCATTTCATCGGCCACGCGCCGGAACGCTGCATCGAGCCCCAGGCCCGCCTCGACGGTGGACACGAGGAGATCAAGCGCATCCGGGAAACCCATCATCAACAGTTCACGGCGTTTCTGCAGGAGATTGTTGACGTAGAGGTAGGGCGCATAGTACCCAACGGTTGCCCCCAGGAGCGTCGATCCGACCAGCCAAAGCACTTCGTGCTTTTTCAGGAGCAGGAAGCACGCCGCAGCGAACAAGATGGCGAGAACCATGGCGCCGCCCGCCCGAGCAAAGCTATACAGCTCCGGGGCTCCGCGTCCTCGAAATCCAGCCTGAACCAGCATCTTGGTCAGGGCGCCCAGCTCCGCGTTGTCACCGCTGGCGAGCCGTGCGGCGGAACGCGCAAAGCTCGGAAGCTGCGTCGTGGCCGTGCGCGCGCCACGATCCGGTCCGCCGGTGAATTCGGCAATTCGGTCGGCCGCAGATCGCTGCGGCTGGAGGTAGTAGTAGATCGCCCCGGTGAGCCCAAGCACCGCAATTACAGCAGCGCCAACCGCCATATACATGGACCCCGGATCCATCAGACGTCCACCTTGGAGAGCTCACGCATGAAAAAAATGCCGGTGCAGAACCACATCATGAAGAAAAGCATGCCCGCGCGCCCGAGCGGATCGTCCACGAGCGGCGTCAGGTAGTGCGGGGAGACGAAGGCGATCAAGCCGCCGATCACGAACGGGAGGCCGCCGAGGATCCACGCCGTGAAGCGCGCTTCCGACGTCAAGGCGACGACCTTGCCCTGAAACACGAAACGATTGCGGATGGTGTTCGCAATCCCATGGAGAATCTCGATGAGGTTGCCACCCGTGTCCCGCTGAAGCAGCACGGAACTGGCAAAGATTCGCAGGTCGAAGCTACGCGGGTTCCGACGGCACAGGTTCTGGATGCACTCGCGAAAGTCCCGCCCGAGATTATTTTCCTCGTACACACGTCCGAATTCCCCGGCGATCGGCATGGGCAGCTCTTCGGCGGCCATGCGCATCGCCTCCGAAATACCGTGTCCCGCGCTCAGCGAGCGGCCGAGGAGATCGAGCGCGTCTGGCAATTGCTCCGTAAGCTTCGTCGCCCGGGCCGCGGCGGCGTTGCTCAACAGCAACACCGGCAGGGCGGCCCCCGCCAAGCCGAGGATCGCCATCGGCCCCTTGAACACGGCGAACGCCGCGAGCACGCCGAGCGCGCCCCCGCCAGCCATCCGCTGGTAAACCCCCTCGACGCCGTACGGCGAACCGGCCTGCCGCACCATTTCATCGATGGACGCCGTCAATCCCGTCGTGCGCGCCTGCCCGAGGCGAAACAGGGGAGCGATTTCCTGCTCCTGCAACGAACCGATGCGCCGCGAGAGTTCCCGCGACTGCGACTCGCGCCGCGACAGGAGCGACCAGTAGATCGCCTGACCCGCCAAAAGAATGGCAACGGCCACGACGGCGACCGCCAAGACCAGCATGAAGTTGCCGTTCGCGTCAGACATCCATCTCAAACCGGAATAGTTCGGCGGGCAACTCGATTCCATGACGCTGAAGGCGGCTGGCGAAACGCGGACGCGTACCCGTTGCCCGGAACGCGCCGCGAACCCGACCTTCATCATCGATTGTTCGTTGCTCGAACAGGAATACATCCTGCGTTGTGATGACGGAACCCTCCATCCCTACAACTTCCGTGACGGCCATGACGCGACGCGAGCCATCGGTCATTCGATCCAGTTGAACGATGACGTCGATGGCACGCGCGATCATTTCCCGGATGTTCTTATCTGAAAGATTGGGCATTCCCATGCCAACCATCGTCTCGAAACGAGACAGCGCGTCCCGGGTGGTGTTGGAGTGCACCGTCGCGAGCGAGCCTTCGTGGCCGGTATTCATCGCCTGAAGCATGTCGATGGCCTCACCACCACGGATTTCGCCGAGGATGATGCGATCCGGCCGCATGCGCAGGCAGTTCTTGACCAACTCGCGTTGCGTCACCTCTCCCCGTCCTTCCACGTTGGCGGGCCGCGTTTCCAGACGGACCACGTGGTTCTGCTGGAGCTGAAGCTCTGCGGAGTCCTCGATGGTGATGATCCGCTCCCCATCCGGAATGAACGACGACAACACGTTGAGGAGCGTGGTTTTTCCGGAGCCCGTCCCGCCGGAAATGATCATGTTGAGCTTGCTGCGAACGCACCCACGCAGGACGTCCATGATCGGGCGGGGACACGACCCCAGCGCGACGAGGTCGTCTGGGCCGATTTGCCGGGTTCCGAAGCGCCGAATGGACACGGCGGGGCCGTCGAGCGCAAGCGGCGGGATGATGGCGTTGAAACGCGAGCCGTCCGAAAGTCTCGCGTCCACCATCGGGCTGGTTTCGTCCACGCGACGCCCGACGGCGCTGACAATTCTCTCAATAACCTGCATCAAATGTCGGTTGTCGTGAAACCTGACGTCCACCTTTTGGAGGAGGCCGCGCTTTTCCACGAACACGCTGTCGGGGCCGTTGACCAGAATGTCCGAGATGTCCGGATCCTTCAGCAACGGCTCCAACGGTCCGAGGCCCAGAATATCGTCGAGGATCTCCTCGACCAGCTTCTCACGCTCCTGGCGGTTGAGCGGAAGAGAGCGCGTTTCAACCTCGTACGTCAGCGTGTCGCGCAGTCGTTGCGCCAGTTCGTCGCGCGGGGTCGTGGACACCTGCTCGAAGTCCAGCGACTCGATGATCTCCGCGTGGAGGGCGCGCTTGATGCGCTCGTACTCCTCCGTGTTCGTCGGCACGACACCGGTCTTGAACCGCTGCTGCGCACCGCGTATACGATCAATCAGTCGCGACGACAACGTTCACCTCAAAGGCCGAAAAGGCGGCTCATCAGGCCACCGGATTTCCTTTCTACCGTCACTTCTCCTTCCGTGATCAGCCCCACCATGGCCTCGACGTCGAGCGCGGCCGGACACTTGCGATCCACCTCGCGCAACAGCCGGCCTTCGTTCACAGAGCGCATCACTCGCGGATCCTCAGCAATCGTGCAATCGACCTTTCGGCCGAGGTTTCGTTCAATCTCATCCAACGTGACGGCCGCCGTGCGCTTGTCCCAACGGTCCACAACGAGCCGGACACGGCCCGGGTCCAAGCCGAGCTTTTCAATAAACTGCAGCCTACGCCAGGTGTTCTTGACGGCCGGAACGTCCGGCGTCAGTACCAACAGAATATGATCCGCGACCGTGGCGGCGGTAACACTGGCTTCATCCAAGGAAGATCCGCAGTCGACTACGCAATACTGGTAGCTCCGAGCCACGACGGTCAGGACGCGCGTGATCAGGTCTCCCCGCGGTTCTTCCCGCTGCTCGAGATCGAGCGGCTGCCCAAGAACGTGGATCTTACTGGCGTGCGGAACGATGTGTCCGGCCAACATTCGCTCGTCGAGACGATTGATGTTGCGAAAGACATCCGCTATACTTTGTGCAGGTTGTAGGTCGAGAAACGCCGCGACGTCCCCCATGGCAAAGTCGAGGTCGACGACGCAGACGCGATGAACCGGCGACAGCTCGCCCGCGAGGTTGATGGCGAGAAACGTAGATCCGACACCGCCTTTGCTTCCCCAGAGCGCAATGACCTCTCCGCCGCCGTCGTCTCGGCCCTCCGTGAACAGGGCATCGTGCACAGCCTGCCGGAGCAGTTCTGCATCGTCCGGTAAAACGACGAATTCGCGATACCCAGCGCGCATTGCCGCCCGGATCCGGTCCGGGTCCGCGCCGTTGGAGAGCGCAACGAGGTGGAGCCTGGTGTTTTCCGCCAACATCGCCGGGGCGAGTCGGATCGCCTCCTCGAAATCCTGATCAAATCCAGTGATGACGACCTGAGGCTGATGCCGACGAATCGCCTGCACGGCCTCGTCGTAGCTGTTCGGCGTGGCCGGAAGCACCGCCTCGGCGCCCAGAGTTTCACGAATCTGGCCCATGGCCCGGGAGTCAACCCCAACGACGACGACACTGGCGGCCGAACTCTGCGCGCTTCCCGGGGTACGCATGGCGCGGGCCTACCGCTTCATCCCGTAGGCGCCGGTTGGCTCGGCCGTATGGGACGCCGGAGCCGTGATGTTTCCCATGATGAACAGCTGAAAATCACTCGGGTTGTAGTTTTCCGTGGTCCCGGGGGCGGGCGGAACCTCACCCGGCGCGAGCGGGCGAACGAGGCTCGGGGTGACGAAGATCACCAGTTCCGTCTCGTCACGTTGATGCTTGACGTAGCGAAAGAGCGCGCCAATCAACGGGAGATCCCCGAGCAACGGCACCGACGAGCGAATCGCGGTTGTCCGCTCGTCCAGAATTCCCGCCATGGCAAACGTCATTCCGTTTTGCAGGCGGAGGTGGGTTTTTCCCTTTCGAGAGGTCAAGCCTGGAATTTCCACACCCGACAGCTTGATGGATGTCGAGGGGTCGATGTTCGACACCTCGACGTACGCCCGCATGTCTATGACCTGACCGGCAAGCACCGTCGGCACAAAAACAAGCTTGACGCCGTATTCCTTGAATTCGATGGACACCCGATCGCCCACTTGCGAAGTGGGAATGGGAATCTCTCCACCCACCAGAAATTCGGCCTGCTGCCCTGACAGCGCGACCAACGTCGGCTCGGCCAGCGTGCGCGCCAAGGAATACTGCTCCAGAATCGACAGAATTCCGCTGATGTTGGCCGCCCCGGCCACCATGCCGATGAAATTGAACGCCTCACCCGAGGGTGCCTGAAGCACGCCGACGTTGATGTTTGGAATTTGCTTGTCGTCGTAGACTTCCGCGTTCGCGGATGAGCTCTTTCCGGCGCCGAGAAGGCCGCCATAATACTGGTTCACGTTTCCGAAAGCATTGATTCCGAGTTCACGCAGTCCCGTCCGGCTCACCTCCGCGAACACCACCTTGAGCTGCACCTGATGGTCTCCACGCACCGTCATCAGGTTCACGAATTCCTTGTCGTAGATTTTGGCGATGGCGGCGACCCGTTCAAGCGTCTCCAAATCGTCGACCGCGCCCTCTACAACCAGCCTGTCACGCACGGGGTAGATGCGCGGCGGCGGCCCCTGTACGACGAATCCAATGCGCCGCTGAACGTCACTGAGGTCGTTCGCCACGATGACGCGATACGACTTCGGGTGCGCTTCATCTCCCCGAAACCAAACCCAGAGGTCCGTGTTGCCGACCGCGAGTCCACGAACTTGATACTGCCCTTCTTCGAGCAGGCGAAGCTCCGCGACGTCGGGATTGCTGATCAGCACGCGGGTGATGGACTTCTTCTCGTGTTGAATCACGGACGAGCCGACGCCCACGTCGATGACGTCCGCTCCGTCGGCATACGCCGGCGACACGAAGGCTGAGCCAACCCAGAGCATGGCGGCTGCGGCGGCGTGATGCACTGAAAGGCGTCCAACGTTCATTGTGGTTTCTTCCGTGGGCCCTTCTCGGTGCCGATGATGTTCGTACCGCCGCCGTCTTTGTATTCGACCTTCGTTTTACTGCTGCCGGAGATCACCTCAGCCTGCGGTAGCGGAGGCGGAGGCGGCGCATCCACCGGCTTTTTCGGATCGGGAGGCGGCGCCGCGATCTGGGAGGGGTAACCAATCAGGTTCTTCGACGTCGTCAGCCCGTGCGTGGCGATCTGCAGGTTGTCGGTGTCACTCCGAAGGACCACGTGGATGGCGCCCTGCGAAACGGCGAGCGCAAGCTTTTCCGCCTCTTCCGGTGTTACCTCCAAGGTGATCGAGGGCTTCATGCGCTGTGCAGGCTGCCTCTTGTCGACCTTCTTTCGCGTCTTCGGGTCCACGGTCGGCTCCTCCTGACCCGAAAGTTGGCCGCCCACGGCGAGCACCTTGACCCCTTGCAGAATCGTATCCGTGGCCCACTTGGCGCCGACGACGGAGGTGTCGTCGGGCTTGATGGTGACGATGATGTCCACGTAGTTCCCGGCCTGCAGCAGGCCGGCAACGGCGTCCTCGGTATCCGTGGCCACCGTCATGGCCCGCTTGCCAGGGGTAACGATAGCATTCAGGCCGATTCCCGCGTCCGGACGGGCCAACCGCTCTTCGCGCAGCGGTTCGTTCGCTAGCACATGTTCCCGCGGCGTGCGGCCGAGTACGTCCGAAAGCTGCCGAAACGTGCTTTCTGCGGGGACCATCTCCGGGGCGAGCTGCCGGACCACCACATCGTCCGCGCCGATCGGCAGGCCCATGTAAAGGTCCCGTTCGGCAATCACAACATCGATGGTTGCGCTGGGCTTGTCGGCCTCCGCGCGGTCCGCTTCGGCCTTCTTGAGCACGCGAAGGACAAGCCCACCTGCAAGGACCGCCATAACGAGCGATCCAATCAGGAAGACCCCTGCGCGTGTTCGTCCGCCGCCCTGCTGACGCTGCATGCCGCATCCTCCGCTGCACCAGCACGCCACCGAGGGAGGTGGGGGTACCGGTAGTGTCCGCCGAAGGTATGGCAAATGCGACCGGATCGCAACTGCGCCGTGCGCGTCGGGTGCACGCCACGATCGTTGGCAGACCGTCGTACCTGCTTTTCTTTTCGTATTCCTCCGGCTATAGTAGCCGGAGGAGATTTCATGCCCCTACCGAACCCCCTTCCTCCCGAACTCGCCGCGCTCCTCGCTGCCGTTGCGCCCCTCCTCCCGATGCGTAGAGGCTCGGTTGGTGAACGGTACCAGATGTGTGGAAAAGCCGCCTGTGCCTGCCATTCTGACCCGGCCTTCCGGCATGGTCC
>CAMAWH010000014.1 GCA_945861635.1 Klebsiella pneumoniae
GCGTGCCAGACGGACAAACGCCCGTTTTCACACGGGAAGTTGGGCAACGATTTGCCCAACAATTTGAGGCATTTCCACCCGATCGGCGAATATCACCGGCCAACGCCACGCTTCGATGGGCAATCTCTTGCACACCCGTGCCCCAATTCGCCCCATAGGTTTATCCATAGGAATGCCTGGGGTGGACGGCGAAACCGGCGTCAGGTTGCGGTGGTGCCGAGCCGCGTTCGCCGCTCCAACACCAACGACGCAAGGGTCGCAAGGACGCTGACGCCCGCCAACGTCGCAAAGATGGCGTCCGTTCCCATGTGTTCGCCGATCTGGCCGGCCACGATCGCCCCGATGAACGCGCCGACGCCATACGATGCGGCAGCGAACAGCGACTGGGCCGAGGCGACGATGTCGGGGGATGCCCGTCGCGACATGATCTCGACGCCGGCAATCCAGAAGGCGCCAAAGGTCAGCCCGTGCAGCGCCTGCACGGCCACCAACGCGCCCGCCGTGTCGACGTGCGCGGTGAGCCACCATCGCAAGATACCCGCCGCCGCCGCGATGGTGAACAGCCGCGCCCCGCCAAAGCGCCCGAGGATCGGCCGCGCCCATCGCATCAACGCGATTTCCGCGGCCACGCCGACCGCAATGGCGGCAGCCGTCACGTGATCGCCAAACCCGCGCGCGTGGACAAGACTGGCGAAAAACGTGTCGTAGACGGAGAGCGTGAGCGCCTGCAACGCTGCGGCCGTCAGCAACGGGACGAGGAACGCCTCACCCGCCAACGCGCGCAGCGCGGGCAGAATCGGCGCCGGCCCACCCGCCCCCCGCGCCGGCACCGAAAACGAAGCGACCAGAATGGCGACAAGCAGGATCTCCGCCAAATAACGGCGTGCATCCGGCCCGAGCGAGCCCCCCCCCAACGCGGCGACCAGAAAGCCAACGCTGCCCCACAACCGCACCCGCCCGTAGTCCGAAACGTCGCGACCTGCCGCGCGCAAGGCGCCCACGGTCAGCGCGTCAATCAGGGGTCCGGAGGGTGCCCGACCCGCCGCAAACAGGAACAAACCGAGCCCGACCACCCCCCGCCCTTCTCCGTTGAGCACGAGCAGCCCGCCGACGGTGCTGCAGCCGGTGCCAAAACGCAGCAGCAACCCGGCAAGTCTCCATCGGTCGGCAGCCATTCCCCAGAGCGGGGAAGTCAGCAGGCGGGCGAACGGCATCAGCGCCACCAGGATGCCGATCTCTCCGCCGAGAAACCCCATTTCCTCCATGCGCACGCTGATGAACGGCATGAACGAGCCGAGCGACGCCAGGTAGAGGATGTACAGGACCTGCAAAACGGCGAGAGAGGGCACGGGCGCGCGGCCTATCCTGTGCGCTCGGCGATACGTGCTCGCATGGCCTCACTGCGTGATCGGTTCCATGACTGGTGGCAGCGGGCGTCGCTGGCGGGTGGCTATGGATCCGCGGACCGGGGAGATGTCTCTGCCGAATGGCAACGCCTTCACGACGCGTGGTCGGAACCGCACCGGGCCTACCACACCCCGGCGCACCTCACGGAATGCCTCGATCTCCTCTCGCTCGCGGCGCCACCGAATGAACTCGCGGTTGAGATGGCGATTTGGTATCACGACGCCGTGTACGACACGATGGCGCACGATAGCGAGGCACGCAGCGCCGACTGGGCCGCAGCGACCTGCCGAAGGTGCCACCTCCCGAATGCGGAACGCGTGCACGCACTCATCCTCGCGACGCGACACGACGCGGTTGTAACGGAGCCCGACGCGGCCGCGTTGGTGGACATCGATCTGGCGATTCTAGGCTCCGCTGCCGAGCGGTTTGCGCAGTACGAGCGCCAGATCAGGGCAGAATATGCCTGGGTCCCGGAGGACGCCTTCCGCGTAGGCCGTGCCGCGATCCTGGAGCGTTTTCTGGACCGTGTCGCGATCTACGTCTCGCCGCCGTTCACCGAGCGCTTTGAGGAGCGGGCACGAACCAATCTCTCCACCACAATTCTTCGTCTGCGCACCCCGCCGGGTTAGCTCCGCGCCGCCCCGCAACCGCCGAGCGTCCCATGTTCTTCCTCGCCCCCGTCGTTGCCGTCGTATGGTTCGCCAACCCCGCGCACGCCGGCGTGCTGTACGACCGGATCCAGAACGCCAAGACCGTCGTCTGGGGCGGAATCGACTACACCCGCGCGCGCTTCTTCGTGCCCGAAACGTTCGACAACCCGGAAGAGGTCACCTACTTCGACGTCATGGCGGGGTCGGGGGTAGACGACTCGGTGCGCCGGTACGCCAAGCCTCAGGACGCCTGGAACGACCTGACGAAAGAGTGGAACACGATGCTGTCCAACGTCACGGTGAAAAAGCTCCAGAAGGCAATCAGCCGCGATGTCGTAATCGACCTGCCCACGGAGGCAGGGCAGACGGGCACCAAGCGCGCGCCCTACTGGGAGAGTCAGTATGAGGCCAGGAATAACGCGACGGATTTCGATCCCAAGAGCATAGACGCCACCGTCCAGCGGTATCGATTCAAGGAGCATGACGGAATTGCGCTGGTGTTCATCGTCGAGCGGGCTTCGCGGCTTGACGAGCAGGCCTGCGTGTGGCCGACGTGGATAGACCTGAAGACGAAGGACGTGGTCACCACCCGTCGGGAGTGCGAGGAGCCGGGGGGCCTCGGTTTTCGCAACTATTGGTTGGCGCCGATCATTGACGCGTCCAAGGAAATCCTGAAGCGGCTCGGAAACCGCGAAATCTAGGCGAGCCGGAAGCCACCCGCTTACAGCGCCAGCTTTCGATAGATGCGCAACAATTTGTCCGGCAACAACTCGACGCGGTCGATCACGGTGTAGGCAAAGCCGCCGTACATGCGGGAAAGGTACGCGGGTCCGTGGGGATCGACCGTGATGCAAAACGGGTGCACGCCCGCCACCCTCGCCTCACGCAAGGCGACGCGCGTGTCTTCCTGTGCATACTTATCGAAGTAGTGATCACAGCCGCAATCCAGTGGTTTTCCGTCGGACAGGAGGATCAGGATTCGCGTCCGCGCCGGTTGCGACGCAAGGCGTGCCGTCGCGTGACGAATCGCCGCGCCATCGCGATTCTCCATCTTGAACGTGATTCTCCCAATGCGTTCACGCGCCCGGGCGTCGTAGGCATCCGCGAAGTCCTTCGCGACGTAGAAGGCCACGTGATCGCGGCCATATCCGCTGAAGCCGTAAATCGCGAACGGGTCCCCCAGGGCATTGATCGCCTCGGCAACCACGATCAGCGCTTCCTTTTCGACGTCGATGATCCGGCGGGTGGTTCCGGTGCCCGCGCTCTCGTTTGTCGAAGAACTCATGTCCAGGAGAAACGCCACCGATACATCGCGCCGATCCGGCAACGTCCGCATGTACACACGATCTGGGGCCTCTCCAGTGATACGTTGGGCTACCTTGGCTTCGATCAGCCGGTCGAGGTCGAGGTCGTTCCCGTCGGTGAGGCCCCGCACCGTGTTGAGGCCTTGCGGGCGCAACGCCTCGAATCGCCGGCGCAGTGCGTCGATGTGGTGCTTCTCACGAGCCATTACGCCGTCCACAAACGCGCTCGATCCCTCCTTGAGTCGCTGCTCCCGAACCAGCACCCATCCCGGCTTATAGTCCTCGATGGAGGCGTCCCATTCTCGATACGCAAACGTTTTATCGCCCGGGACGGCGTCGGGGTCGGGCGGCAGGCCGGCACCACCCACCAGCGCGCGCTCCTCGTCGCGGGCCGCGTCCACCAACGCGCCGCCTGGCGCATTTTGCTGGTCGAGCACGGACTCCATTCGCTCAAACGCCGTGGTCTGGCGCTCTCGCGCTTCCGCCTCCCGCGCTCTGGCCTCCGCCTCCCGCACCTGACGACGCGCCTCCAGCGGGCTCGCACTCTGACCGAGCTCCCGCAGTTGGTCGACCAATTTCCGTGCTCGATCCTGAAGAGATCGCTCCTCGGGTCCCGCGCGTTCCGGCATCAGCCGGGGCTGCAGGGGGGGTGGCTCGAAGGCCTCTCTCGGAACCAGCGGTTGGGGCGGCGGACTGCCCTCCGATCCCTGCGGCCCACGTCGCCCTGCGCCCGACGATTCCGGTGGCGGACCGTCCTCCGCTCGGCGCATCAACGCGTCCACCGCTGGGTACGCTCTCGCCACGCTCCTCGCTACGTCATGTACATCTGCGCTGACGATGTTCGGCAACATTTCTGTCAACGGAGAGAGCGCCAAGGCGGTCACGGCATCGACCGCCAGCGGCGAAATCCCCCACGACCGACGCGCCAGCGCTTCGACGGCGCGCGCGGCAGGTCCGTTCGGCTCAGGCCGGTCCCCGCGGAACGGCGAGCCGAGCGCGTCAAGGTCGCGAGCGACCCCCGGATATTCCGCGCGCATCCTGGCTTCCACGCGTGCGTCCTCCACAATGCCGAACAGATCACGTGCCAGCGACTTGTTGGGAAACGCACGGAAGAATCGCTCCAACTCGCCCTCTCCCTCCCGAACGTCGGGCCATGTCCCCGGAATGTTCATCAACGATAGGTCAAACGTACCGAATTCCAGGTACGCGGCACCCATCGCTGTCATGACGCGGTAGACGCCAAAATCGCGTGCATCACCATACTGATCCACGACCTCGGGAAGGAAAACATGGTGGCCATCCGTGAAGGCTCGCCCTTGCCCGGCTTTCACAGCCACATCCTCTCCGCAGTGGGCGCGCGCGTAGAGCGTCAGCATGCGGGACACATCCGGCAACGCCACCCCGCGAGAAAGCGCCTTGGCCGCAGCCTTTCCGCTCCCTGATTCCTGACGGAGAAAGCTCTCCGCCTTGTGATGCGAGTCGACGTGAAGTTCGACGCCGCGGGCGACAAAATTCCGCAACGCCTCCGGACCCATGACACCGATGATGCCGGGTAAGGCGCGCGACACAAGCGGCAGCGCCTCCGGCCGACGCGCCAACACATTGTGGAGCTCCGAAAAATACGTTGCACGGTGCTCGGCCGGAACCCGCGCCAACTGGTCGGGCACGGATGTGGCGAGGATTCGTGCCAGATCGCCGTCCACCAGCGCAATGTGCACGATCAGCTCGGCGTACGCCTCGGCCTCGTCGTGTCCGATGCTCGCTTCTACCGCCGGCCGGTGGCGAAGGTATGCGCGCATCGCGCCGGTATCGACGCGGGCAAGCTGGAGTGCGGGCACCATCGTGCGGACGCGCCCGACGACGCGAAGCAGCCTCGCCCGCACCCCGCGATCGGCCATCAGTGCGCCGCCATCAGAAAAAGTCGGCGACGATTTCGTCTATCGATCGCTGCAAATCGCGATCGTCCGTCAGCGTTCGCGTAAAAGACGCCCGTGCGGCCGACCGCGGCTCGACGCCGTCCGCGAGTAACTTCCCGCAATAGACCAGCAGTCTCGTCGAGACGCCCTCCTCCAGGCCACGGTCGGTGAGGTTGCGGATCTTCTCACCGATCTTGACCAGCCGACCGGCGCGCTCGGCGTCCAAGCCCGACTCCTGAATGACGATTTCTCGTTCGACGTCGGGCGGCGGATAGCGAAAGTCGATCGACACAAAGCGCTGCCGCGTCGAGGGCTTCAGCTCCTTGAGCACCGATTGGTACCCCGGATTGTAGCTGATGACCATCATGAACTCCGATGGCGCCTGCAAGATCGTGGCAAGGCGATCGATGGGCAAGATGCGGCGATCGTCGGTGAGCGGATGAATGACGACGAGGGTGTCCTTGCGCGCCTCGACCACCTCGTCGAGGTACACGACCGCGCCGTGGCGGACGCCCGCGGTCAGCGGCCCGTCGACCCACACGGTTTCATCCCCAAGAAGCAAGAAACGGCCAAGCAGATCGCTGGCCGACAAATCCTCGTGACAGGCGACGGTCACGAGCGGCCTCCCCAGGCGATGCGCCATGTGCGCCACAAATCGCGTTTTTCCGCACCCCGTCGGGCCCTTCAAAAGCACCGGCAGGCGCGCGCGCCATGCATGCTCGAACAACTCTACTTCATCGCCAGTGGCACGATAGTAGGGCTCCCGCGCGATGCGGTAGTCCTCGACGGGTGGGGTCAACTGGCGCATCATCACAGGTAACCGATGTCCCCCGCCGAACTCAACGCCATCCTTGAACGGGAGCACCCCGCGGCGCGGGCGTTGCTCTCGCCGTTGGGTGAACGCGCGGCGCTTCCCCTCGGAATTCCGCAACAGGCCGCCCAATCGGCCCATTGTGAGCGCCAGGCAACCATCGGGCAGATCACGAGCGGAACCGGCCTTCCACTCGCGCTTCCGTCGCTCGCCGCTCATTTTTCCGACCTCGACCTGAGGGTTGCGCTGCTGTACGCGCCCCAGCACGGAATTCTGGCGCTCCGGCAGGCGTGGCAGGAACACGCGTCGACGCCGGATCTCCCCGTCGTGACCTGCGGAATGACACACGGTCTCTCGATCACCGCCGACCTGTTCACCGCGCCGAATCGACCCATCGTCGTCGCCACGCCGTACTGGGACAACTACGACACCATCGCAACCATGCGTACCGGCGCCCCGATCGTGACGTACCCCTTCTACAATGCCGATCATCGATTCAATGTCGACGGTCTGGCGCGCACGCTCGATGGGATTGCGGGGCCGGCTACCGTCCTGTTGAACTTCCCCAACAACCCGACAGGGTATTCGCCGTGGAGGGAGGAAGGGGCCGCAATCGTCGCAATGCTGACGTCGCGCAAGGGCCCGCTTTGCGTCGTATGCGATGACGCGTACCACACGCTCTATTTTGATGAGGGAATGTATGGAAAAAGCCTGTTCCATGCCTTGGCCGCCGCGGCGGATTCATCGCGACTGCTCGTCGTAAAAGTGGATGGTGCCACCAAAGAGCTCGTGTTCTTCGGGGGGCGGGTCGGCTTCCTTTCCTTCTCCGCCAGCGGTGCAGGCTCGAAGGCGCTCAATGAAAAAGCTGCTGCAATCTTGCGTGGAACGATTTCGAGCGTTTCCGCACCGGCGCAGTCCGTGGTGCTCGCAGCGCTGCGTTCCCCCTCGATTGCCGCAGAACAAGCGCGGGTTGTGGGCGTGCTACGCACGCGCTTCAAGGCGTTGAAAGCGGCGCTTACTGCGCGAAACCTGCGCTTTCACCCTTTCAACAGCGGCTGTTTTGCCCTCCTGCCGGTTCCAGACGGCCAGGACGCGGAGGCCATTCGGCACCGGCTGATCGCGGAGTGTTCAACGGGCGTGATCGCGGTACCTGCGGCAAACGCGCTTCGCGTGGCGTTCTGCTCCATTGAGGAAGCGGACATTCCCGACCTCGTCGATCGCTTGGCACCGTTGCTCGCGCGCACTTGACGTGCTCGTTCTTGCGCTATCCGCGTGTCTCGACCGCTACCTCGACGCGCCGTACGTGTTGGTCGCTGGGTTGGGTCGCGCCCGAAGCCTCGCGATGGCGGCCGACGGTACGCTTGTTGCCGCCACCGACCTCGGGGTGGTGACGATCGATGGGAACGGAAACGTGACGCCGATCGCGGCGGCAACCGTGGACGCGGTGACGACGCTGCCGGCGGGTTTGATCACGCTCCGGTCGGGCCACATCGTCGGTCCGGGATTCGAAGCGGGCGTGCCCGGCGCCGTGGACGTGATCGCCGGTCCGGATGGCGCGATCTATGCGCTGACGACGGAGGCGCTGTGGCGGCTGCCCCGACAGGGTGAGGTGCGGTTGGACGCGGAACTCATTCTCGGCGGCCTGATGCGCGCGCGCGCGCTGGCGATGGGAAGTGCGGGTGACATCCTCGTCGTCACGGACTCCAGCATTCGCACGTCTGCGGGAAACGTGCTGATCGATGGGCTGCACGACGTTCGTGGCGCTGTCGTGGACGCGAAAGCCCGAACGTACGTCGTCTGCGGCGCCGACGACGACACAGGCGGCACCTTGTTCCGCCTCGACACGGCCCCGGATACCGGCACGCCCCACCTTACGACGATCGCCCGGTACCTCGGTGACGCGCGCGACATCGCGTTCGGCGCGGGCGGACTGCTTCCGACAGAAAACCTGTACATCGCCGATTCCGCGGGCAACGTGACGTACGTTCGGCCGCCGTGAGCGTCGGCAGCGCCTGCCCTGACAATTCCCGCACCGACGCTTGACTGCTCCTTTGCGAACCTTTCTCACGATGCGGGAACGATAGGAGAGGAGGTTCTGCATGCATCCCTTTCTCATCCCGTCTGACGAAGAAAACGAGCCCTCCGTCGACCCCCTCGCGTTCATGCTCGAACCGGCGTCGGATCGCGACGCGCTCCACGACCGCTCCGCGGGTCGCGTTTTGGAGGTCGCGCAGGTGTTCGGCGACGCCATCCTGGACATCAAACACTACGGGCGCGGTGACCGCGTCCGTCTCGGGGACGTTGCGGATTTCTACGTCCCGAGCGACATGCTCCCCACGGCCAGCCATGTGCTTTTCCACTGGGAGGACGGCGCCTGGATCTGCGAAATTGCACCGAACTGGGCGGGATTCATCGACCGTGGAGACGAACGCACCTCCATGCGCGCGCGCATCGGCTCGGCGACTCGTTTGCGGCTCGAGGACGATGAGGTGCTCGTGCTCGACCTCGGGCCCACATTGTTCGTGGCGCGCTCGGTATGGAAAAGCCGGAAGGTGGTGGGCAGCGGCCAGGACATCGATCCCACCTTGCTCTCCCTCGCATCGCTCGTCGGCGTGCTCGCCGCCCTCGCCGGGATGATCGGATCGCATCTTCCCGAGCCACCCAGGCTCTCGCGGATGGAGATGATCTCCCACATCATCGACGTTTCGCTGCTCACCCCCAAGCCGCCGGTGCCCACCACTGCCCAGAAAGCAGGGCCCGCATCCGGGGGCGGCGATCAGGGGGAGCGCAAGTCGATAGAGAAGGATCCGCCGCAGGGACAGGCGCTCGAAAACGAGGGTGTCCTTGCGATGCTGGACGACGACCCGGTGCTCCAGTCCGTCTTCGGAGATGCCAACATTCCGTCCGACATGCTCCGAGGGATCGAAGACCTCATCGGCAAATCGGCCAGCACCGGGCCGGGCACCAAGGGGTTCGCCGGGCGCTGTGCCGGGCGTGACTGCACGGGCTTCGGCACGGCGGTCGGCCCCGGCGTCGGCGATGACCTCATCAACCACGCCAAGGACTACGGCGTTTCTGGCGGAAAATGGGGCATCAAGGGCAGCGGCGAGATGACGCCGATTCCCGACGAAGGCATCATGATCGGCCAGATCGACCGCTCGCTGGTGGACGCGGTCGTGAAACGCCACCTCCGTGAGATCAAGTACTGCTACCAGCGAGAGTTGCAGAAGGTGCCCACGCTCGGCGGAAAAGTCACGGTGAAGTTCGTGATTGCCGGAGACGGGAGCGTGTCGAGCGCAGTGACCAAGACCACGACGCTCGGCAACTCGGCGGCGGAGGCGTGCATCAACAGCCGCTTCCGGCATATGCAGTTCCCGGCGTTGAAGGCCGGCGGAATCGCAATCGTCAGCTACCCCTTCCTGTTCGCCCCCGGGTAGGCCAGTTCCCCGCGCAGCCCTCGCTCCCTCCATCCCCCATCCGGGATCCGGGAACGAGGGCTTTCGCGCGTGGGTTAAAGAAGGACATGGAAACACCTTCCCACGATCTGCCCCGCGATCTGCCCCGCGATCTGATGGGAGCCATCGACGCCCTCCGCACCGCGCGAAATGCGGTGATCCTCGCCCACTACTACCAGGAGCCGGACATTCAGGACATGGCCGATCACATCGGCGATTCCTTGCAGTTGGCAAAGGCGGCTCAGCACACGACGGCGGACGTGATCCTGTTCTGCGGCGTGCATTTCATGGCGGAAACGGCGAAGATCCTAAATCCCGACCGCATCGTCGTGATTCCAGACATGGCCGCCGGGTGCTCGCTCGCCGATGCATGCCCGGCGCCGCTGCTCGCCCGGATGAAGGCGAAGCACCCCGATCACAAGGTCATCTCCTACATCAACTGTTCGGCGGGAGTGAAAGCGCTTTCCGACGTGATCTGCACCTCGTCGAACGCAGAGCGCGTGGTCAATAGCTTTCCCGCGGACCAGAAGATCCTGTTCGCTCCGGATAGAAACCTTGGAGCGTGGCTGAACAAACGAACTGGGCGCGACATGCTCCTGTGGCAGGGCACGTGCATGGTGCACGAGACGTTCAACGAGCGGAAGTTGATCGAGATTCTGGCGCGGACGCCCGGTGCACACTTGATCGCGCATCCGGAGTGTGAGCCCACGCTGCTCGCGGGCGCGCATTTCGTCGGGAGCACCTCAGCGCTCTTGGCCTATGTCGAGCGTACAATTGCGCCGGCGTTCATCGTCGCAACGGAGGCGGGAATCCTGCATCAGATGCGGAAGAATGCGCCCAACGCGGTGCTCATTCCCCTGCCGGGAATGGACGAGAACTGCGCGTGCAACGAGTGCCCGCACATGAAGCGGAACACGCTCGAAAAGATGTATTTGGCGCTGCGAGATTTGCAGCCGCGGATCGAGATGAACGAGGACATGCGCCTGGCCGCGCTTGCGCCGCTGGAGCGGATGATGGCGCTCGGGTAGACGGCCGTTGGCGAGCGGCTACGGCGCCCAGGTCACAGTCAAGGTGGGGGTTCCCGTCGTGCCCGCGGCCGTCGTTCGCGACACATACGAAACTTCCGCGTCAAACGCCTTGAAGTTCACGCCCGCGCCGACGGACCACTCGAATTCGTCGCCCAGCAGTGCATCCTCCGCGTGGCGGGATGGCTCAAAAAGCCATGCCGGTGCAGCGCCCCCGAAGGCGTAGTATTTCCGAGGACCAACCGTCACTTCCACAGGTACCTGCACGCCGGCGGCGGGTGCGAGCACTTCCTTGCCGGTTGAATCGCTGTACGCGTTGTAAAATGCAACGCCGCCGATCGATGCGCCGATGTATTTCGTGCGGTACCCAATCGTATCGCCGGCATGGACGTCAAAGCCGTTGAGCCCCGCACCGGTCGTATAGCTGACCCCGGCGAACACATCGCCCTTCACTTTTTTCTTCCAGTACTTGATCCCGGCGTCCACCTTCGCCACCGCCGATGTGCCGGATACCGAATCTTCTGTCGCCGTTACCGTGCCGTCGTCGGCGTTGCTGGTGTTGATCTGCACGCCGCCGCCGGGGGTCACATAGGGCTGCCAGAACCACCCACCGCGAAGCTTGTGTTTCTCGAAAATCGTTTCGTCGTCCGAACTGTCTTTCGTCCCGCTGCTTCCGGAGGAGCCGCTCTTTTTCTTGGAGCTGCCGCCCGGCGCCGGCATGTTGTCATCGGCCTTGCGCGCCATTTCAGCGTCGATCACCACGGGTTCGGCGGCCGCTGCGGCGGGAATCGACATGTAAAGCGCTGGCAATAGCATCGGGAACCTCCAAATCGCGGCTAACACGCGCTACCATGCTCGTATGCCGCAGCCTTACGCGCCGCTGCACCGAGTCGCGCAAGGCGCAACGGGTGAAGTCTGGCTGGCCCAGGGGCCGACGGGTACGGTGGCGTTGAAGCGGGCGGGTCCGGGAGAGTCCCTGCTTTCCGAGGCGGCCGCGTTGCGCGCGATTGAGCACCCATCCGTGGTGCGCCTCATCGATGCCGACCCTGCGGGTCGCTGGCTTGCGACCGAGTACGCCGAGAACGGCAATTGCGCGACCTTTGGTGAGGGGCGGAGCCTTCGGGAGATTCTGGCATTTGCCGCCGAGGTTGCCGAAGGCTTGGCGGCGATCCACGCGGCTGGGCAGGTGCACGGCGACATGAAACCGGCAAACGTGCTGGTCAGCTCCAATGGCGGACCGCGCATCGTTGACCTCGGCGGCGCCGATATCGTGGGCATGCAGGCGCGTTCGCCGAATCACGGAACGCTCGGTTTCGTTGCGCCGGAGCGTCTCCGCGGGCAGCCGGCGTCGGTGGCGGCGGACATGTACGGGTTTGGAACCGTGCTCTACACGCTGCTGACCGGGCGCGCGCCGTTCGCGGGTGCCGACCCGTCGTCACTCGCGTGGCTTCCGCTTGCGACGCTGCCCGAGCCGCCATCGGCCACGCGGCCGGCGCTCCCGCGTGCGCTCGACGATCTTGTACTCGCACTGCTGGCGCGGGAGCCATCGCAACGTCCGATACGATCGGCAGCGCTGTCAACGCAGCTCTGGGCGGCATTACGGAGCGCCCCGCGTCGTCCATTCGTCGGCATGTCGCGGGAGAGGGGAATCCTGCGCCAAGCCATCATCTCCCTGCTCGACGGAATTGCCGGAGGCGTCGTCATCCACGGGGCGCGCGGCTCGGGACGCGGCACGTTGCTCCGGGAGGCGGCGCGCCTCGCGCGTCGACAGGGGCTGCGCGTGCTCGACACCGCACTCCCCTCCCTCACCGACGGCACGCCGACCGTCCTGACCGTCGATGCGTTCGACGCCGGCCACGAGGATCTCTTGCTCGGCCTGCTCGCGGAGCGCCACCCCGTGCTCGCCATCGTCCGCTCGCATCGCCCGATCCCCCGACTTGCGGACGCTGGCGCACGGCATCTGGCGCCGTCGCCGCTCACGCCCGCCGACATTTCCCGGCTCGCGCGGTGCTGGGGCATTGCGTCGGAGCTCGCTCCGGAATTGTACGCGCAAACGAGCGGCACCCCGGCAGCGGTGGTCCGACGGCTCGCCGGATACGCCGGCGTACCTGCCCGGCTTGAACCAGCAGAACTACGCGTGCTCCGTGAGCTTGAGGGCACGACGATGCCGGTCGGGGACTTGGCCACACGTATCGGTCTGCCGGTGCACCGCCTTCTCGATATTGTCGAGCCACTTTGCGATCAGGGCCTGCTGGTTGCAAGCGCGGACGGCGGTTCGCTCACGGGCCCACCGTGCGGGTGAGCACGGATGATGCGTACCGGCGGCGAGCTAAGTCGCCCTCACCGATTCGCGTCGAGGTACCTTTCCAACGCTGAATTGACCTGCTCCAGGTTCGGCCGAATCAGCGCGATGATGAAGCTCTCGACCTGCGGCTTGATTCTGGAGGCCAGAATTCGCGGAACACCCGGAATCTCCTTCAAATCGAGGTCGAGCGTGCCCGCGAGGATCACGCGCGTGGCGGCTGGCCCTTCCGCCACAATTCGGTTGGTGCCGCTGCAATGAACCTTGTCGGTGAACACCCGCGTCTTCAGCGTCCAGTGGCACTGCGAATTAGCGTCGTCCCAATCGGCATAGTCATCCCACCGGACCATTTCCGGGCGGATCAACCCTTGCGCAATCTTCGGAACTTCCCCCTTTCCCACCCACTCGTTGTGAAGCTTGACCCGCCCCGGGGACACCTCGCGACTTCGAACGATGATCTGCTTGATATTCGGCATGAATGCGGCGATTCGCTCTAATTCGTCGCGATAGGCAGCGTACACGCGTTCGCGAGGGTGACGGATGACCGACGATGCGTTGATTTCCATTGGAGCTATCGGTTAACCCGCGGGTCGATGCTGCCCACGGACCGTTCTTTTGCCGATGCCATCGAGCGCGTCGTCAGCGAAATCGAAGCGCGGACCGACGCGGAGGTCGTCGTCGTCACTGCGCCGTGCTCCGGCAGCTATCGTGACGTCACGTTCGCTACCGCGGCGGCGGTCGGTTGGGGCGTGCTCGCGTTCTTGATCTGGAGCCCCATTCCGTTCGAGGCCGTGTGGTTCCCGGTCGAGGTTGCCGCGGCCGGAGGCCTGACAGCATGGGCCATGTCAAGCCCATCGTACGCGGTGCGCCTTACGACGCGCGCGCGGCGGCAGCGTCAGGTGCGGGAGTCCGCTCACGCGGCGTTCGCCGTCGAGAACGTGCACGCTACGGCCGCGCGAACGGGCGTGCTGGTGTACGTTTCCGCATGTGAAGGCGAAGCGCTCGTGCTCCCGGATCACGGCCTCCTCGGCCGCATTCCGGGCACCGTGTGGGCGGATCTCGCCGTTGACGCGCGTTCGTTGGACTCTCTGGTGGCGGGGCTTCGGGCGCTGGGCGAGATTCTCGCCGAACACGTTCCGGTAACGGCCGGTGATCGTGACGAACTCGCGAATACTCCCGTGATCCGCTCGTGATCCCATGGATCCTGCTCGTTGCCGAGGCGTTCGCGCGCGCTGGAGGCGGCAACTCCTTCGGGGGCGGGGGGGGAGGTGGGGGCGGCTACTCGGGCGGCGGCGGCGGACTTTCGAGCGGGGGGGGCGGGAGTTTTCATGGCGGCGGTGGAGACGGTGACGGCGGCGCATTGCTGCTCTGGTTGTTCATAGCCCACCCGGAATTCGGGATTCCGCTCGTCATCGTCATCGTGGCGTTCAAGCTCTATGGCATGCGCGGGGGCGGCACGGAGCGCACGGTGGTTCGCTCTCGGCCTCTCCACGGGCGCACCCTCGATCTTCGGCGCCTCCTGGCCGACGACGCCACCTTTTCGCGCGCGCTGTTCCTCGATCTGGCCCGCCTGGTTTTCACACGGGCACATGAGGAGCGTGGACGGGGAAACTGGGCCGCGCTTGCACCCTTCGTAGCGGATACCGGGCAGACGGCACTCCGAGCCATCGCAGCGCAAACACGAGAGGTGCGCGAGGTGATCGTCGGCAGCGCTAGCATCACCGCGCTTCAGGTCGAACGTCAGATGACGCTGGTCGTAGCATTCACCGCCAATCTTCGGGAAAACGGCGTCCAGAACTACGTCGAGGAGAACTGGCGGTTCACACGTGACGCCGGCGCGCGCTCTCTGGGGCCGGACCGAATGCGGGCGTTGGCGTGCCCAAACTGCGGAAATCCGATCGAAACCCGCACCGACGGGAGCTGCCGCGCCTGTGACACGGTCATCAACGACGGGCGGCTCCAATGGCAGGTCACGGGCGTTCATCGCGGCACCCTGCGCGTGGTGGATGCCATCGAACTATCGCTCGGCGGCGGCGGCATCGAGGCCGGCACGGACCTACCCACTGTCGCCGACCCGGGCCTCGCATCCGCGCAGCGGGCGCTGAGGGCGCGGCATCCTGAGTTCCAATGGACGAATTTCCGAAACCGAGCGGCTGAACTCTTCCTGAAAATCCAAACCGCGTGGTCGGAGGGGCGGTGGGAGCTGGCCCGCCCGTATGAGACCGATTTCCTCTTCCAACAGCACCGGTATTGGATTGAACGGTATGCCAAGGAGGGACTGACCAACCGCCTCGGCGACGTCACGATTACGGACATCGTGGCGGCGCGGATTGAGTTGGATGCCTACTGCGAGTCCGTGACGGTGCGAATTTTCGCCAGAATGCGGGATTGGACGGAAGGCAAGGGCGGCCGCGTGGTCAGCGGGGATCGTTCGACGCCGCGGGTATTTTCCGAGTACTGGACGTTCGTGCGCTCGTCCGGAATCACCGGCAAAGATACGCCGATCGACAATTGCCCGAGCTGCGGCGCCAATCTGGATCGCGTGAGCGAAACCGGCGTTTGTGGACATTGCGACGCAAAGGTGACGGGCGGAAATTTCGATTGGGTCCTCACCACGATTGATCAGGATGAGGTGTACCGTGGCTGAGAAACGCTCGGAGCGGCGGGCCCGGAAGGCCGATCTGGGCTGGGTTCCCACCGAGCCGACGAAACAAGCACTTTCCCAGCGGTCGGGCAAGATATTCACGGCCGGAGATGCGGTGATCGCGGCGATAGCGGTGGACGCGCTGCACCAGCGTGGCAAGGTCGAACGCGCAACCCACCACTTCCACACGTACCCGGCGGGCCTGCATCCGGACGCGGCGGCCCTCCTGCTCACCATCGGTAGCGGAGACGTGCTGGATCCGTTCTGCGGCGGGGGTACAGTGCTGGTCGAGGCGATGCTGGCGGGTCGCAGCGCTCTGGGTTGCGATATTTCGCCGGTCGCCAATGTCGTTGCACGCGCGCGCACCGCGCTCACGACGGAGGAAGAACGAACGGCCATGCGGGTCAGCGCGCGGAAAGCGGCCGAAGTGGCGATGCGCCCGCCCCCCATTCCGGACGATGTGCCGGACATCCTTCGCGAATGGTACGCGCCCCACGTGCTCGCCGAGCTGTGCGCCATTCGTGCGCGCATGGGGGACAGTCCCTTGGTTCGTGCTGTGTTTTCCTCGATTGCGATAAAAACCAGCGAGCGGGAGAGCGACACGTCCAACCGGCGCATGAGCGTCGTAAGGCCAGTTGGAACGGCGGCCACGCTGTTTCACCGGCGCGCGCGCGAGTACGCCCGCCAACTGGAGGCGTTGGCCGCCGCTGTTCCATCCGGTGTACGTGCCCGCGTGCACCGCGAAGATGCGCGGGAGATCCGCGCGCCGGGCGAATTCGGAACGGTCCTGACGTCACCCCCGTACCCTGGTGTGTACGACTACGTCCCGATGCAGCAGCTTCGGATGGAGTGGCTCGGACTCGACCCTCGTGACGCGCCCCGGGCCGAGATCGGCTCGCGACGTTCATTTCGCGCGGACCGAGCTACTGCCTCGCTCGCATGGCGCGAGGACACGTCGGAGTGGGTCAAATCCGCCACTCGCGCCCTCGCTCCCACTGGGCGGCTCATCGTCGTCATCGGTGACGGCACGGTGGGCGGCAAGCGCATCGACAGCTTCACGCCCGTTGACGAGGCCGCGCGCGCCCACGGCCTCACGTTTGTGGCGCGCGCAACCGTCGAACGCTGGGACGAGGGGCAGCTCACCATGCGCCCCGAACACGCGATGATCTACGAGCGGCCATGAGTGGGGAGGTCGCCGACACCGGTGCCCTGCCGTCGTGGTCCGACTCGTCCACGACGATCGCGGAGATCGCCCGAACAATCGCCGCGTTCAACGCAGAACGCGACTGGGGCCAGTACCACTCGGCGCGCAACCTGGCCATGGCGCTTTCGGTGGAAGCAGCGGAACTGCTGGAATTGTACCTGTGGAGTAGCGATGCGGGTCCGCAGCCGGCCGTCGCCAGCCGGGAACCGCGAGTTGCCGAGGAAGCGGCGGACGTGTTGATTTGTCTGTTGAGTCTCGCGGCGCACGCGAAGCTCGATCTATCGGCGGCGGTGGCGGCAAAGCTCGCTAAGAATGCTGAGAAGTACCCGATTGCGACCGCTCGTGGCCGTCTGGAAAAGAGCGACGAGTTGTGACGCCGGGCGGGTTGCGGCAGGCCCGTGGCTCTGGCGTCGACGCGATATGAGGGCACGGTGACACTGCTCCTCACGCTGCTGTTGGCCTGTCGCGGCGGCGAACCGTGCACGACCGCCTCGTGCGAGGGCAACGTAGCGCACGGATGTGATCGCTTTGCAAATCGAACGGACATCGAATGCACCGGTGACAACCCGGCGTGCGTCGTGGCGAAACAGGTGGGGCCGTGTGCTGGAAACGTCCCGGATTGCGTCGTTACCTGGGAAAGCGCGATCTGTGTGACCGACGCCGAGGCCGCCTGCACCACCGACGACGCCTCCACGTGTGACGGGGACACGCGGCACTTCTGCGACACGGCGGCCGGGTACACAATCGCGTACGACTGTGCGGCGGCCAATAAGATTTGTACGGATGAAACCGAGGATCGCCTGTTTCGCTGTCAAGAGGAGTAGGCATTTCCAGCGGTAGCGGGTGGCGGGGCACGACGGTCTGCGGGTATGGTCCGCGCCGATGAGCCCACGCTTCGCCTTCTCGTTGATCCTGACCATTGGTTGCGCGAGCGTCACGGCGACGGACGATAACAGTGGGAAGAATACCGGTGAAGACTGCGCTATTGACTGCGAAGGCGCAGGTCGGGATGCCGACAGCGGCGCTGCTACGGACGGGGGAGCCAGCGCTGACGATGGCAGCACGGTGGATCACGACGGAGACGGCTACACCGGCGCCACCGACTGTGATGACGCCAGTAGCCGCGTGCATCCGGGTCGCGACGAGGTCACCTGCAACGACGTCGACGATGACTGCAACGCATCCACGGACGACGACCCCGACGCCGACCTGGACAGCTTTGGCGCGTGCGTGGACTGTGACGACGCCGACCGCAACGTGCACCCCGACGCAGCCGACTCGTGTGACGACGCGATCGACAACGACTGTGACGGGCACGTCGATGAGGGCTGCTCCATCGATTATACCGGCGTTTGGACACTAGAGTCTGCGATCACGTACGATTGTGGCATGGGGGTCGTCGGTATCGCCTTCTCCGAGTTGGACATCGCCGACCACTACCCGGACGTGATCGTGACCATTCCGGCAACCCTGATCACCACGGGCGTCAACACCGGCGCGTTTTCAACCGCCTCGACGTTCACCGCACACGAATACGACGCCTACAGCATCGGCGTCGGCACCGTGATTAACGGAACGTTCACCTCAGACAACGCGCTTGAGGGCACCATCGACGTGCACGCGGATGTGCTCAACGAGATGGGACTTGGGGTGTCCGACTGCGTGAACACCACGTTCCGCTTCCGCGCGACGAGGTAGGGGACGCCCGATGTAGGCGCTACTTGTCAGCCACAGCCGGTTGTGCCGTTTCCTTCACGGTAACCGTGCCCGCGGCAACGTCCTTCAACGTCTGGACCGTGCCGTCCGGCCACTGCACCGTCAGGCGGGTGACCATCGACGCGTTGCCCATGCCGAAGTGGAGAACCTTCTCGGACTGCGCCGTGCCGTTGTTGCCAATGAGCTGCTGCACGTGCGTCACGCCGTTCACCACGGCAGATACGTGCGCGCCGATACCATCGCGATTGGTGGCGCCACCTTCGAGGCGAACCTGAAGGCTGTTGAGCATCGGGCTTTCGTTGCGGAACATCTGCACGGGCGCGTAGGTGTAGTCCTTGGTTCCCGGATCGCCGTTGCGCAGCACGATGTCGATTCGGCCGTCATGATCGTAGTCGGCGCGGGCAATTACGTAGCCGTCCGCGACGGAATCGACGCCGGCGGCGTACCCCACCTCGACGAAATGACCGCCGTCATTCCGGTAGAGGCGATTGCGCTCAAAGCCGGCCATGGACATGCGTTCTCCGCCCGCCCCCTGCCAATCCGTGAGGACCTTCATGAACGTGGACTGCGACTCCATGCGGTGCGGATCGGGGTTCTCCGTCTGCTTCGCGTACCAGTCCTTCAACTCCGCATCGTTCTCCGGCTGGTAGGACAGAAGCGCGGCCGCCTCTCCCCACTTCACGCGGTTCGAATAGGCGCGGACGAACAAACTGGTGATGTCGGAGTCGGGCGTCGTTCCGGACCAGAGGCCGTTGGCGACGTAGAGGTCGGCATCGCCATCGTTGTCGTAGTCCAGGAACTCCGCGCCCGCGAGGCCTTCACCCGGGTTGGTGAGCCCGACCGAGTCGGTGACTTCCTCGAACTTGCCGCCGCCGAGGTTGTGGAACGCGCGCAGACCCTTCTGCGGCGTCGTCAACCCGGCAAAGTTCCAGTTGAGCGTGCATGAATCACGGAAGCGTTGGCCGGCCGCGAAGTCCACGTTCGTCAAAACGAAGTCGGTCAATCCGTCACCGTTGATGTCCGCCGCGGCGGTGCCCATGCCGAACCCTTCGTTGCCGAGGCCGATGTCTTCGGCGACCTGGGTGAAATGCCCATTGCCCTCGTTCTTGTAGACCGGCGAAAGCCCGCCGCGGTCGTCGATAACCACGAGATCGGAGTCGTTATCGTCATCGTAATCGACGGCCATGACGGAGTGCGCGTAGAGCGTGTCGGGCGCGCTGCCCTGAAAGGCCATTTTGGTTTGGTCCGAGAACTGCCCTTTGCCGTCGTTGATCAGGAGGCCCTGAACCGCCAGATCCGATTTGGGCAGGTTTTGAATGACCGTGAAGTCCTTGGCGCCGGGGTAGCCGACGTAGATGTCGAGCGCGCCGTCACCGTTGAAGTCGGCCACCGCCGCCGGCATTGCGTGCCCGGCCGGAGTGCGGCCGGTGAACACCGCACCGCCATTCACAAAGGTGCCCTTGTCGTTGTGGTAGACGACGATGTCCTGGGAGTAGTCCGGGGTAAACCTGACGAGAAGCAGGTCCTGCCAGCCGTCGTTGTCGAAGTCGGCAAACGTCGCCGTCTTCACCAGCGTTTCCCCGGCCAGGCCGCCCGAAACCGGCGCGTACTGCCCAGCCGCGTCACCCTTGAGCAGCGTGCCTGCACCCCAGGCGCCCACGTACATATCGACGTTTCCGTCGTTGTCGTAGTCACCCATCGCAATGGCGTAGCCGCCGCGGCGCATGGCTTCGATGCGCGTATACGTCGGCACGCCGTCGAGCTTGGCCGTGGCCGTGACATCCGTGAACGAAGCCTTTTCCGCTCGCACGGTTTCCCCGGCAATCACCGCAACGCTGTCTACCTTCCACGCGCCACCGGCGAGCGAGGCGACCACGCGCATGGTGCCGCGGTCGTTGCGGCGCCAGCCTGCCTGATCCAGACCGCGCACGTCGAACGCCACCATCATTTCCGCGGTAGCGTAGCCGCCGTCCGCCAAGCGATTCCCGACGGCCTTTACCTGTACGGTGTCAAAATCCACATGTTCGACGCTGGCAAACTGCGCGAGATAGCTCGCGGCATCTGCCTGCTGGTCTTGTGCCCACGTCGTCAGTTCCACACCCCCTTCACTGCGCGCCCCGACCGGGAGTGCCGACGGAAACCCGAGGACCGTCAGGTTTTGCTGCCCCACCGCGGCGAGGGCACGCGCATTTTTACCGGACCAACCGGCGCGCCACGGGTTGAATACCGCCGTTTCGATGCTGGTGTAGCGCTCTTCATCCCGGCCGCACTGCGCCGGCGCCGAAGCGTCCGCTGCTGCGGGGTTCGTTCGGGCCTCCACGTCCGCCAACATCCTTTGCCCCGGCGTGCCGGAAGCGGTGGTTTCAGCTGCGCGATTCGCAAAGGCATAGCCGGCGCAGCCAACGAGGCCGGTTGCTGCGAGTAGGTAGATGCGACGGTTCATGAACGCTCCAAAAAAAAGGCGTCCCGTGAGAGTGGGACGCAAAGAGCGTACCATAGGGTCTTTTGATGTCACAAGCGCGAACACACACTTTTTTTGCGGCCGATGAGCGCGACGGTGACGCGATCTCCGTGGCCTGCGGTCACGTCAAGGCGCTCACGACCCCCTCCCACCGTTCTTCGTCCAGTTCCGCACGCGATGCGCGCTCGACGACTGCGCCCATTGCGCCGACCAAAGGCTCGTCCGGACGCGACCCCCGTACCCATCCGCCTCGCGATGGTCCCGGCGGAACGAGGCAGTCCGGACCATGCCCGATCAGGTCCTGCCGCCGCCACGTCGTGAGCGCCTCCCGAATTGCCGGCCACTCCTCACGCTTCCACCAGAACAGCAGGGAACGTTGACGCGCGCGCTCCTTGTGCCCCCGCGCGACGTGGACCGGTTGTTTGCTGTGGGGATCGACTCCGCTCACAAACATGGCCGTGGAAAGCGTGCCCGGCGTGGGCATGAACATCTGCACCTGCCGGCATTGCAAACCATTTTTCTTCATGTACTGCGCGAGTTCGATCGCCTCCGTCGGACCCGTACCGGGGTGCGCACACTGGAAGTACGGAACGATGAACTGCTTCTTGTCGGCCGCGAGGCTGGCGGCCTTGAACCGCTTCACGAAATCCCCGAAGTGGGTGACCTCGGGCTTGCGCATGAAGTGCAGGGCGCGTGGGGAAACGTGCTCCGGCGCCGTCGTGAGCGATCCGGACACGTGGTACGTCGCGATCTCCTCGACGAATCCGTCATCGAGCGCCGCGAGGTCGTACCGGATGCCGGAGTTCACGAAAACCCTTTTCACCCCAGGAAGTTCGCGTACCGTGCGCAGAAGCTTTCGGTACGGACCGTGGTCGGTGCCATAGTGTTTGCATCGCACCGGATGCAGGCAACTCACGCGACGGCACACCGCGTTGGCTGCCTCCGAATTGCACCGCATGTGAAACATGTTGGCCGTCGGACCGCCGAGATCCGAGATCACACCGTTGAAGCCCTTCTTCGCGACAAGTCCACTTACCTCACGCACAATACTCTCGGGGCTCCGACTCACGACGTCCTTGCCCTGGTGCAGGGTCAACGCGCAGAACGAACAGCCGCCGGAGCACCCGCGGTTGATGGTGAGGCTGCCGCGAATGCTCTCAAATGCCGGTATCGGTTTGCGATAGCACGGATGTGCGGCGTTTGCATAGGGTAGTTCGTACAGGCGATCCATCTCAGCCGTCGTGAGCGCCGCCGCGGGCGGATTGCACCAGACCGCGCGATCGGCGCACCGCTGCACCAACGCGAGGGCGCACGACGGGTTCGACTCGCGGTACATCAGCATGGTCAGCCGATTGAAGGCCAGGGGGTCCGCAACACTTTGTTCAAAGCTGGGGAGTTCCTCGAATCGTCCTTCCGGAAGCGCGCCCGTCTTACCGACGGCCCACGCCACGCCGGCGATGTCTCGGCAGGCCGCGATGTCAGCGCCACCGCGCAGACGCCGCGCGATCTCCAGCACCGGTCTCTCTCCCATTCCGTGCACGAGCAGATCCGCCTTCGCGTCCAAAAGAATCGATCGGCGGATGCGATCCTGCCAATAGTCGTAGTGCGCGAACCGCCGCAGCGATGCCTCGACGCCTCCGAGGATGACGGGCACACCCGGATACGCCTGCTTGCACCGGTTCGCATACGCGATGCTGGCACGATCCGGCCTCCGGCCGGCCTCGCCTCCGGGACTGTAGGCATCGTCATTCCGAATCCGGCGCGACGCGGTGTAGTGATTCACCATCGAATCCATCTGCCCGGCCGAAACGCCGAAAAACAGTCGGGGCCTTCCCAGCGCGCGGAAGGCATCCGGCGACTCCCAGTCCGGTTGCGCGATCACTCCCACTCGAAAACCGTGCGCTTCCAGCCAGCGCCCGATCAGCGCAACGCCGAAAGAGCTATGGTCAACGTACGCATCTCCCGTCACGAGGACGACGTCGAGGGGCTCATCGCCCGCCTCCTCGCTCGTCATCGGCAGGAAAAGGACGGACATCGGCGGGGCCTAAGCCAGCGTGGGCGCTATGGCACGGTTTCGCGCGCGGAGGCGACCATTGCGCGAACCTCTGCGGGCACGCCGTCCGTCGTCCACCAATCCACATGCTCGCTGAGGATCCACGCGTACTCATCCGTGGTGGCGAGGGTGGCGGAGAGGAGATCGAACGAGGCCGCCTCGTAGCGGGTTCCAAAAGCCAGCGAGAAGTTGTCAAGGATCAGGGGCATGTCAATGCCAGCCACCGCAGGGATTACATCGGCACGTACGTTCACATAGAGGCCGTGAATCGCCGCCGCACCCGTCGTGTCCAACGACCAATCGAGCCCGTCTACGATCAGGACGTCCGGCCCAGCAATTCCGTACATGCCATCGAGGAGGGAGGGCAGGAGGTCGTAGTCGGGGTCGCCGCTGAGGCCCACGTACGAGTAGCTCCGCGTGACGACAAGGGCGATGCTCGGATACTCCGCCTCCATCGCAGAGATCATGGCCTCGCCGAGCGCCACCATTTCGGCCGCGTAATTGGAGTACCCTTCCCGCGAGAGGTGCGGACGGCCCGCACTCGCAAAGGGTGCGCCGCAGCGTGGTGCCGTGTCGAATAGGACGCCGCGCAGACCGGCAACTCGCGCGTACCGCGCAGCGAGGCGCGCGTTCTCCTCGATGGCGCCGAAGTCGTCGAAGGGATCGGCCTGCCCGTCACACGCGCGAACGAGCGCGAAGTTGTCGGTGAGACGGGAGAACGGCGCCAACGCCAGCAGGGCCGCCTCCGCCTCCCACTCTTCCCAGATGATCCTCTCGGAGCTCCAGAACTGGTCCGCGAACCCGGCCTCGATCACCGCGCCATCGAACGGTGCTTGGTCCATCTCCGTCGTGTGGGCGGATGCAAATTCAGCGTCGGTACCCGGCTGCCAGAGGAGCAACTTGTGGCATTTGTCCAGCATTCCATCGCAGTCGTTGTCCACGGCATCTCCGCATGCCTCCGTCATTCCGGGACTGACACCGGGGTGGCTGTCGTCGCAATCTCCGCCTACGGAAACCCATCCGGTCCGGCTGCACCCCCGCCATGCCAATTGGTCGTTTCCGTATCCGTCCCCGTCGGCGTCCGCGAACAGCAGCGGGGCGTCTGCGGCATCCTCGTCAATGGCCGCGTCACAATCGTCGTCGATCCGATTGCAGATTTCCGTGGCGTCGGGGTGGACGGCGGCAGCGTGATCGTCGCAGTCCTCAGCGGGCGGAAAGCCGTCGTTATCGGCGTCTGCGCTGGTCAACGCCGTGTCGTCCCACCAACTTCCGCTGTCCCGGGGGTCGCCGAGTAAAGCGTCTCCAACCTGCGGCGTGGATCCGGTGCAGGCGAGGAGGAGAACCATGCCATCACCATACAACGGGTTGGTCAGCGGCCGACCGGCAAGATTCGCATGGACAAGTCGGCCCAGCGCGCCTGGTGGATAAGCCCGCCCATCGAAAAATAGTCCAAACCGGCGGATCGAAGCCGGGAGATGCGTTCTGCCGTCATGTTACCGCTGGCCTCGAGCGTTGCGCGGCCGGCCGTCCGTTCCACCGCCTGCAGCAAAACGGCGTCGTCCATGTTGTCGAGCAACACAACGTCGACGCCGGCCTCAAGCGCTTCTTGCAACTCGACAAGGGTCTCCACCTCACACTCGATTCGCATCAAAGGGTGGGCCGCGAGGCGCGCCCGACGAACCGCCGCGGCAATGCCACCGGCCGCAACGATGTGATTGTCCTTGATTAAAATGCCGTCGAACAGCCCGAAACGATGATTGCCCGCCCCACCGGCCCGCACGGCGTCCTTTTCAAGCGCACGCAACAGGGGCGTCGTCTTGCGTGTATCGACGACGCGCACGCCGCCCGCCGCGGCGACGACCGCGCGAACATGCGTCGCGATGCCACAGAGCCGCATCAAAAAATTCAACGCCGACCGTTCTCCCGTCAACAGCGAACGAAGCGGACCCTCGATGTGCGCGATCGTTACACGGTCGTCGATGCTCTCCCCCTCCCCTGCCCGGCTCTCGTAGGTGGCGCCGAGCTGGCGAAAAACTTCCCCTGCTGGAGCGTGTCCGGCGACAACCAACGCTTGCTTCGCGTAGATCTGCGCCGTCCCCCGAGCGTTCGCGTCCACGCACGCTTCCGTGGTCAAATCTCCCGGTCCGACGTCCTCCTCCAACGTCATCCGCACGAGTTCGGTCAGGGTCATCCCAACGCCGCGAGCGCGGCGCGCAGGATGCTCAGCTTCTCCTCATCGTCCGCGAGCCCTTGACGCGTCACGCTCAGGAGTTTTTCGGGTGCCTTGCCGACGAACTCAGCATTTTCGAGACGGGCGGTGTAGAAAATCCTGGACTGCTCGGCTTTCTCGATGGCCGCCAAGAGCCGATCGCGCTCTTTGCCCGTGTCGAGCACACCCTCCATCGGAATCCACAACTCCTCGCCGCCAACCACGGCCGTTGCGCAAGCAAGTGGCCGGACACCCCGTTCCCACGTCGCATTGGCAAGATCGTCAAGCGCGTCCGCGTAGTCGCCGAGCGTCGTAAGCCCTGCAGACACGATTCGGACCGGTACGCGCATTGAAATCTCCTTCTCGGCGCGGATTCGCCGCACCGCAACAATGGCCTCCTGGACCAGAGCAACGTCACGCAGCGCCGCCTCGTCCACCGCAAAATCACTCTCCCGCGGGAAGGACGCCCGCATGACGCTGCCCTCCGTACCCGGCAGGTTCTTCCACAGCTCTTCCCCGAGGAACGGCATGAACGGATGGATCAGCCGCGCGACCGCATGAAAAACGGTCCACAGCGTGTATTTGGCCGCAGCCTTTGCCGGCGCGTCTTCTCCGTACAGCGCCGCCTTCGAGAATTCAAGGTACCAATCGCATAGTTCGTACCAGATGAAGGCGTGAAGTTCGGCAGCCGCGTCGTTGAACCGGTAGGCATCCAGCGCCGCCCGAATCCGCCCGACCGCCGCCCCTGTGCGAGACAGGATCCACCGATCCATCGGACCGGGTGCCGCGTCGGCGGGCCGCTCGTGGACGTGCATGTGGAGAAATCGGTAGGCTTGCCAAACCTTATTTTGGAAGCGGACGTAGATATCGACCCGTTTGTCGCTCCACATCAAGTCGCGACCCTGACCGGCCAGCGCGACGAGGGTCATGCGCACCGCGTCGACGCCAAACTTGTCGATGGCGTCCAACGGATCGACGACGTTGCCCTTGGTCTTCGACATCTTGTCACCGTGTTCGTCGCGAACAAGGCCCGTGATGTACACGTCCTTGAACGGCACGGCGCCCATCTGATGAATGCCAGCGTACATCATCCGCGCAACCCAGAAAAATATAATATCGAAGCCCGTAACGAGCACGCTGGTCGGGTACCACTTGGCAAGATCCGCCGTCTGCTCCGGCCAACCCAGGGTGGAAAAAGGCCAGAGCGCCGAACTGAACCAGGTGTCGAGCACGTCCTCGTCCTGCGAAACGTCGTCGGAGCCGCACCGTTCACACGCCGTCGGATCCGTTCGGTGCACGGTGACGTGCCCACAGGCACCGCAATGCCACGCCGGGATTCGGTGTCCCCACCACAGCTGGCGAGAAATACACCAGTCCTTGATGTCCCGCAGCCAACTGTAGTAGGTGTTTTCCCACTGTTTCGGATGGAACGTCGTGAAGCCATTTTCCACAGCGGCGAGCGCCGGACGCGCCAGCGGCCTCATCTTCACAAACCACTGCGTCGAGATCATCGGCTCGACCACCGAGCCGCTCCGCTGCGAGCGAGGCAACGTCATGGTGTGCGGCTTCGCTCCGCGGTCCAACCCCAGCGCAGCGATGTCCTCCTTGACACGTTTACGCGCCTCGAACCGGTCTAGACCAGCGTATGCGCCCCCGTGCTCGTTGACCTTGGCGTCGGGAGTGAAGATCGTGATCATCGGAAGGTCGTGGCGCTTCCCGACCTCGTGGTCGTTGAAGTCGTGCGCCGGCGTGACTTTGACCGCGCCGGAGCCGAATGCCGGGTCAACGAGGATGGCATCTCCCACAATCGGAAACTCCCGCCCGAGAAGCGGGTGTCGCACGTTTTTGCCTATGAGGTGGCGATATCGTTCGTCGTCGGGATGCACGGCGACTGCGGTGTCACCCAGCATCGTTTCCGGTCGTGTCGTGGCGACCACGATCTCCCCGCTGTCATCGGCCAGCGGGTATGCGAACGACCACAGCTCGCCGACCACGTCCTCCTCGGTTTCCACTTCCAGGTCGGAGATGGCCGTCAGCCCGACCGGGTCCCAGTTGATAAGACGGGTTGCCCGATAGATCAATCCTTCCTCGTACATGCGCACAAAACTCTCTCTCACTGCATGAGAGAGCCCTTCGTCCATCGTGAACCGTTCGCGCGACCAATCGCAGGACACGCCGAGGCGCCGCAATTGGCGAACGATCGTCCCCCCGGACTGCTCCTTCCATTCCCAGATGCGCTGCAAAAACTTCTCGCGTCCCAACTCGCGGCGGTCCACCCCCTGTGCGCGGAGTTGCTTTTCGACGATCCACTGCGTCGCAATGCCGGCGTGATCGGTGCCGGGCAGCCAAAGCGTGTTGAAGCCGTCCATGCGCTTGTAGCGGGTGAGGACGTCCTGCAGCGTGTTGTTCAGGGCGTGCCCCATGTGCAGCGAGCCCGTGACGTTCGGCGGCGGAATCACGATGCAGAAGGGGTCACCGGGCGCGTTGGGATCCGCGATGAAGTAGCCCGCCAACTCCCACTCCGGATAATACCGAAGCGCGGCGGCGTGGGGATCGTAGTGCTGCGAAAGCTCGGACACGGACGCTCCGGAGGGCGGCGCCTTCTATCGCGCCGGCGCAGCGACTACCCCTCCCCCTCTCCCTGCGCTTCGATTTCCGCAAGCCTCTCCCGGACGACCCGCCGCGCGATGCCCTGAAGTTGCGCGCGCACCGCCTCATCCACTGCGACCTCCACCATGTCCCGGAACGCCGGTGAGGTCGCCAATGCCTTGGCAAGGAGCGCCTCGACGACCTCCGGAAGGACCTCGAGGATCGCCCGCTCCATGGCCGGGCCGACGACTTCCGGATCGACGGAAACCGGTGGATGGACGCGAAAGTCACGCGGTAGGAACGTGGCAATACGTTCATCCCCTATCGATGTCAACGGCGCAGCTCCGGGCGGCGCGGACGGCGCGATCGGGACGCCTGCGGGCGTCGGACCCGGGCTGGGCGCCCGGTTGCCGGGCACCCCATCGATTTCCGGGGTCAGGACGCCTTCATACGTGACGGCGCGGTCGGCGTCTTCCGGCATTTCAGCAGGTGTTTCGAGCCCGAGGGGTCCGAACGCGCCCTCAAGATGGCGGCGAAGGACATCCACCGTGAAGGGCTTGCTGATCCGACCCGTGACGCCGGCTTCCGCGGCGCGATCAGCGTTGAACACCTCGAAACCGCCACACAGCAGGAATACCACGGCGTCCGGATGGCGAGCCTTGACCTGCCGAGAGAGATCGTACCCATTGCCCTTCGGAAACGTCACTGCGGCCAAAACTGCGGCGAAATCGTTTGCCTCGATGAGCCGCTCAGCATCTCCGCCATCTTTGGCCAACACCAACCGGAACCCCGTACCGACAAGCGCCTGCTCCACGCGCGCGGCGGTGAGGGGTGCAGGATCGACGACGAGAACAATCCGAGCGGCCATGGGTGCGAAGTCAACCAGTGGGAGGGAGGGCTGTCAATGCACGCCAGCCGTCCAATCAACCCAGCTGATCGTAACGCCGAATCTTGCCCGACCGCTCCAACGGTGTAAAAGGGTTGTGCGGCGATACGCAAGTCACGGGGGCGTGGCGGAATGGTAGACGCAGCGGACTCAAAATCCGCCGGATGAAAGTCCTTGCGAGTTCAAGTCTCGCCGCCCCCACCACACTAGACGGCTGCGCGAGCCTGCGGCCTTCGACAGGTTCTACAGACCCTTCGGGAGTTCAAGCGTCGAAGAGGCTGGCCCCCTGCGGGGCCACGGGTGACGATGCTCCGTGGCTTTCCCTTGCCCATGCTGCGGCTACCTCGTCTACGACGAGCCGCCCGGCTCGTACGACATCTGCCCGATCTGCGACTGGGAGGATGATCCGGTGCAACTGCGCTGGCCGGACTGGTCGGGGGGCGCGAACCATCCTTGCCTGATCGACGCGCAGCGGAACTTTGCGGACTGCGGCGCGAGCGATCCCACTTGCCGCGACCGGGTGCGGCCGCCCGCTCTCGAGGATCTGCGAGATCCCGGTTTCCACGCGATCAGGGACGGGTCCTGCTTCGAACCTCGCGGCGTCAAGCAGGCGCCGTTTCCTTCGGACCCGACGTGGCTCTACTGGTGGCGGCCCTCGTTCTGGCGCCGGAAGGGGTAGGGGGCCACCAAGACCCGCGCGCAGTCACGACGCGTGATGCCGCGCCAGATCCGCCACGTCTCCGACTTCGACCTCTCCAACTGCACGCTCCAGCAGAAGCGCCGCGACCTGGAGAGGCGTGGCGGCGACGCCCTGCTTCCCGAGTTGCTCGGAGAGTTGCTCGAGTCGAGCCAGGGTCTGTTGCGCCAGCGGCAGAAGCCGACGCTCCGTCCACGCCGGGTCCGTGCCCCGCCCGCCTCCGACCGGCGCCCGGAACCGCGCACGCACCTCGGCCACGAGCTGCAGCGCCCCGAAGTATCCGCCTGTCGCCCGGACCTCGCCACGGCGCTCCGCTCGCAACCCCCTGGCGATCTTGTCCATGTTCAACTTTGGCTTCATGGCACGTCCTCCCCGTAGTCTTGGATGGCGAAGTACTCATCGCCGATGACCAGGCCGATCTCCCCCTGGTTGGTCTCCCGGCCCATCGAGCGACAGAACGCCGCGAGCTTGGCGAGATTCCTTGTGTCCTCGATGACCTCGGTGCGCGTGTACACGTGAATGACCACGGGCTCGTCGAGGATCAGGGCTCCTCCACGTTCATCGTCCCGCCAGATTCCCCGCGCTTTCGGGTATGCCGTAGCGCCGCCGAATACCTCGCCCAGCAGCGACAGAGCGAGCTCGACCCAGCGATCCTGATCCACGGGCGTCTGCCCGTCCCGCTCGACGCTCGGCACGAAGAGGACGACCAGAACTCGTTTTCCGGCAGGCAGGAGGGGCATCACGATCTATATAGATCGATCCAACGGCGGCGTCAACGTCATCCCGGGGTCACCGGGCGGCGTCCGGGCAGCCCACGCCCCACCCGCGCCCCGAGGTCCGTACCGACAATCTCCCTGTTGAACCGTTCGAATTTCCCACGTTCTTCGGGGTTCGGGGCGAGGCAGAGAGTTCGAACCTGTTCTAATAGCTCCCACCATCTTCGCGACTCCCGGATAGTCGCGCTTCAACGGCAGGAAACGGGTTCAAGCGGAACGGACCCTCGTTGGATGAGGCTCCTCGTCGCCGCAGGGGATTGCTACTTCCAGGCCGATCATCTACCGGTTCAAGCACCGCCCCGGATACCGTGCTCGCTGGACTCTCCGCACCGACCCCCGTGGTCAACCGATGTGGAGCCGCAGCGATCGGTCCCCGAACCGCGCCACCACCTCGACCTCGCCGCCGAGCGCCTTCACGTATCGCTCGATGGTCGAGAGCTTCGTGTCCGCCCGAGCCTCCAGTCGCGACACTTCGGCCTGCGCCACGCCCATGGCGTCCGCAACCTCGACCTGAGACCTCCCGGCGAAGGTCCGGAGCTCGCGCATCGTGACGGTCAGTTGATTGACCGTCACGTCGTCCCCGCCCCGCGGAGGTTCGAGCTGATGGGCGCGGGCGTAGAGGAACTCCGGAGCGATGTCCAGTTCGTCGTTCCACGCCACGACCCCACGACGGATGTGCGCGAGCTTCCACACCTCGGGATCCCGGAGAGCCGCGAGGGGCCCCGCGAGATCGCCGGACAGGTCGGCGACTCCGTGCGTGCCGTCGTTGAAGGTGACGTCGAGCTTGAGCGAGTCGAGCGCCTTGACGCTCGTGATCTTGATGAGCTTCATCATCCACCTCCGTAGGTGGCCCAGCGGGCCATGAGTTCTTGCGTGTTCGCCGCCACGTAGTCTCGAACCAATTCCACCTTCCTGCCGGGCAGCGAGCCGGCGTAGACAGATCCATCCCGGATGACCACGAGCACCTCGTCATCACCGTGGAAGGCGTGGACATGGGGCGGCGCGTGGTCCTTGAAGTACATGTAGATGTCGATGCCGTCGAAGGAGGCGAGCTGCGGCACCAGCAAACTATAGCGTCGGAGACATATAGCGTCAAGGGCATATACGGCCCCGCGAGCGTCACCCCGCGCTGATGAACACCACGTCCCCGGCGTGGTAGGAACCTCGAATGGCGCCGTTCTCCACCCAGCACGTCGAGACCAGCGGCGGTCAAGGCACGCCCCCGCGGCTGGGATCGCGGAACTGCACCCGGTCACCGCGGCGATCGTCCGCCGTTGTATCGAGCGCGGCTGGCTCCGGCCCGGACTCACGATGACTGGCAGATGGCTGGTTCTCGCCGTGACCGAGGCCGGTTGCGACGCGACGGCCGGCTGGTACCCCGAGTGCCCCGCGACCCCAACGTGCTCGCTCCACAGCTGCGCCACCGACGACATCGACGACGGCGCCGCCTGCTGCATCGCGGCCGAGGGAATGGGCCTCGACGACGATGCCGCGGCCGATCTGGCGCGGGGGTGCGACCCCGACGCGATGTCCTGCGATCCGGAGGACTACATCGAGGCCGCAGCCGTCTGTGCCGCCCAGGTCGCGGGGCTTGGCATCGGCGCTGGATCGTGCTCGGGCAGCCTCCAGGTGCACGCAACGGACGGCCAGGTCGGGTGGCTCGTCCAGAACGCGCACGCCCCGGACTGCAGCACCGGCGACTGTCTCGAGGTGGACGCCGTCACCGGGTCCGCAGACACCGGCTCAGCGTGCGCATGGGCGAATTGACGGTCAGCACCGCGTGCTGCATGTGTGTCGGTCGATCATGCAGGAGTGGAATCGGCGCTGAAGACCGCGAGGCGGGAGCCCTCGCCGAGCTGCGAGAACGGTGGCAGGCGCGGGGGATCGACCCCGACAGGTAGGCCGACTCGCCGCCGTTGGCTCAGCACCTGCTGGCGAGCCCCCGCCCCACCCGCGCCCCGAGGTCCGTGCCGACTATCTCCCCGTTTAACCGTGCGAATTTCCCACGTTCTTCGGCATTCGGGGCGAGGCAAAAAGTTCGAACTTGTTCCAATAACCCCCACCACACTTGCAAGCCGTGGACTTCCCGGCGGCGAACCGGAAAGATCGCGTTCAAGCGGAGGGGAAGGGCGACGAAACGAGCGGGCCAGAATGGCCAAGTCCGGGCGGTTCTCTGCCGGGTATCTCAGCGTTCAAGCGGGCTCGACGTCCCGCGAATCGTGCGGGATCGCGCGCAAACCCTGACCGCGCCTCCGGCTCAGTGCCCGTGCCGGTGGTGCAGGTCGGGCCGGTGCGCGTGTTCGTGGGCAAGCTCCGAGTGATGGTGTCGGTGGCAGTGCCACCCCTTCACCGCGTCGTGACCGTGCGCGTGGTGGCCGTCGTCGTGCCGGTGCCAGTGTGTGTGGAGCATCGGTTCGTGGGTGTGCGCGTGCGCGTGGCGGTCGCCGAAGAGCAGGGTCAGCGCGCCCACCATCAGCGCCCCAGCGCCAATCTGGGCGGCGAGGACGGGCTCACCGAGGAGCAGCCACGCGAAGCCGACCCCAAGGAACGGCGCCGTTGCGAAGAACATCTGAGCCCGCGTCGCACCGAGCTGCTGCGCTCCGGCGACGTACAGCACGATGGAGGCGCCGTAGGACAGCATCCCTACGAGGATCGCGACCCCCAGCGAGGGGCTGACCGCGGGTACCCCCTCCAGGATGATGCCGAGCGAGAGGTTGAAGATGCCCGCACCGAGCCCCTTCACGAAGGTCGTCTGCGCGGGCGTGTAGCCCGCGATGACCGCCGTGAGGTTGTTGTCGAGCCCCCAGGCGAAGCAGCCGCCGGCGACGAGAAGAGCCGCGTGCCAGGCGCCGAAGCCCTCGGGCGAGGCGAGGAGCACGCTCGCCGCCCAGACCAGCGCAGCCGCGGCCCAAGTCCGGCGATCGACGTGCTCCCTGAAGAACGCCCAGCCGAGGATCGCGGTCGCGGGCGCCTCCAGGTTCAACCAGAGCGCCACCGACGCGGCGGGCGCCGCACGGAGGCCGAGAAGCACGAGCACGGGCCCGATCACCCCGCCGAACAGGACCGCCGCCAGCAGGCGCGGCACATCCTCCCGCCGTCGCGCCGCCGGGGCGTGACCGGTCAAGGCCCACGGCGCGGTGCCGAGCGCAGCACCGAGGTAGAACAGCCCCGCGAGCGTGAGCGGCCCAATCCCATCGAGCAATGCTCGGGCGACTGGCGTGCTGGCACCGAACAGCGCGGCCGCGACGAGGCACCAGGCGACGGGGGCAGCGAAAGGGAGGCTCACGGGATCAGCGTATCCGTGCCCTCCGCCAGCGCGGCGGCGATGCGGGCCTCGGCGACCGCAGCCCGCGCCTCGACCCACGCCCGCCGCCCTTCCAGCGCGCGGGCACGCAGCAGCGTCGCCGCCGCGATGTCGAGTTCGCCGGCCTGCCACGCCACCTCGACGCCCGCGAGGATGGTGCTCGCATCCTCGGCCGGGTCGTCGCCGAGGAGCGCCTCGAGCGGTTCAAGGTCGCGTATCTGCTCGGACGACGCACCCTGCTCCGCGGTCGCGCGCGCCGACAGGCTCGCTGCTTCGGACTCGGCGCGGGCGAGATCGCCTCGGGCGCTCCCGCGACCGGCGGGATTGCGCTGCCACAAGGGGACTTCGACGCCGAGCGTGGGGCCGACGGCCGTTCGACCCGCGTCGTTCTCGTAGAACACGCCGATCTCCACAGCAGGGACCGTGGCCGCCCGCTCCCGTGCCAAGGCGGCGCGGGCCGCGTCTACGGCCGCCTCGGCGGCACGCACGTCGTCACGCACCCCAGCAGTTCCCGGCGCTGGCGCTGCAGCGAGCGGATCACCTTGGGCGGCCGCCCCGGGATCCCCGGTGAGGGCCGCCAGCGCCGCCCTTGCCTCCGCGAGCGAGGCGCGAGCGCGCAGCAACAACCCGACGGCCCGGGCCTCCTCCAACCGGGCGAGGCGCACCTCGAAGTCGGCGGACTCCCCGGCCGCAACGCGCTTCATCGCGGCCTCGCGCAGCCGCGTCGCGCCGGCCAGTTCGTCGGCGGAGATCTCCACGCCGGCCTCGGCCACTGCCGCGCGCAGCCAGGCGCGCCGGGCATCCGCGGCCGTCACGAGCCGCGCACGGTCCCGAGCCGCCAGGGCAACGTCCAGGGAGGCGCGTGCGCTGCGGGCGGCCGCGAGGCCCTCTCCCGAGAGCGACAACGGCTGGCTGGCTTCCAGCTCCAGCCGCTCGTCGCCCAGCCTGCCGCTGACTCGCGGGTTGTGACGGAGCCAGGAGGCACCGGCCAAGGCGCCCTCTCCGGCCTCCACCCGTGCCTCGGCCGCCGCCAGGGCGGGGTCGTGAGCGAGTGCGGCCTTCACGGTCTCGGCGGGCGTCATCGCCGCCGCCGTGCCGCCAAGAAACAGGGTGGCAAGGAGCAGGATCACGCAGACCTCCCGAAGCGCCGGTAAAGGACGGGCACGACCAGCATGTTGAGCGCCGTGGACGACAGGAGCCCACCGAGGATCACGACGCCCATCGGCGCCTGGATCTCGTTGCCGGGCTCGTCGGCGCCGAGCACGAGCGGGATCAGCGCCAGCCCGGCGCAGAGCGCAGTCATCAGGATCGGCGCGAGGCGCTCCATCGACCCCTGACGGACGGCGTCTTCGATGGTGAGGCCCTCGGCCCGGACGAGGTGCTCATAGTGGCTGATCATCATGATCCCGTTACGCGTCGCGATGCCGAACAGCGTGATGAAGCCGACGAGCGCCGGGATGGAGACAACTCCCGAAGTGACCGCCACGGCGAGCACACCGCCGATGAGCGCGAGCGGCAGGTTCACGAGCGTCAGGAGCGCATTGCGCACAGACCGGAACGCGACGCCGAGCAGGAGGAAGATGCCGATGACGACGCCGATGGACAGCAGCGAGATCGTCCGGGTGGCCTCCGCCGCGCTCTCGAACTGCCCGCCGAACACCGGGTAGTAGCCCTCCGGCATCGTGACCTTCGCCCGAACCGCCGCGCGCATGTCCTCCACCACCGACACGATGTCGCGGTCGGCCACGTTTGCCTGCACAACCATTTTCCGCTGCACGCCCTCCCGGGTGATCGTGTTGGGGCTCGTGTCACGGACGACGCTCGCAACCGCCTTGAGCGGCACGCGCGGACCCGCGGGCGTGTCGATGGGCGTGGACAGGAGTGCCTCGAAGTCCTCGCGGGATGCATCGTCCAGCCGTACGACGAGGTCCGTCGTGCGCTGGCCCTCCAACATCGTGCCGACGACCTCGCCGGTGAAGGCGCGCTCGACCGCTTCAACGAGTTCACCCGTCGTGAGCCCATAGCGGGCCGCTGCCGCGCGGTCAGCGCGAATCTCCAGCTCGGGGATGTCCACCTGCTGCTCGATGGTCACGTCCACCGCGCCGGGGACGTCCTCAATGGCGGCCTTCACCTGCTCCGCCACCTGCCGGAGCGTGACCAGGTCGTCGCCGAACACCTTGATTGCGATGGCCGAGCGCGACCCCGACAGCATGTGGTCGATGCGGTGGGAGAGTGGCTGGCCGACGGTGATGACCGCTCCCGGGACTTGAGACAACGCCTTGCGGAGCGCGGCAAGAAACTCCTCCTTGCTCCGTTCACTGTCGGCGAAGTCGAGCCGCACATCCAACTCGGCGGCGTTGACGTCCTGCGCGTGTTCGTCCAACTCCGCGCGCCCGGTCCTCCGAGCGGTTGCGGCGACCTCCGGGAACTCGAGGAGCACCTCCTCCACGCGCCGCCCCAGCCGGTCGCTCGCGGCGAGAGACGTCCCCGGCAAGGTCACCACGTTGAGGGTCAGGCTTCCTTCGTTGAACTCGGGGAGGAAGGAGCGGCCGAGGAAGGGCAGGATGGCGAGCGCGACGACCAGTGCGAGCACGGACCCGCCGAGCACGAGGGCGGGCAGCCGCAGCGCGAGGTCCAGCGTCGGTGCGTAGAGCCACTTGATCCCACGCATGACGCGGCTCTCCTCGTGATCGAGAGCCTTCGACCCCGGGAGGAGCCACGCGCACAGCGCGGGCGTGACGGTCATCGCCACCACCAGCGAGGCCGCGATGGCGACGATGTACGCCAGGCCGAGCGGCGCCAGCATCCGCCCTTCCAGCCCCGACAGGAAGAACAACGGGAGGAACACCAGGATGATGATCAGCGTCGCGAAGAGGATCGACGCTCGCACCTCGACGGATGCCTCGTACACGACCTCCAGTGGCGGTTTGGGCTCCGCGCGTCTGCGGTTCTCGCGAAGCCGGCGGAACACGTTCTCCACGTCGATGATGGCGTCATCGACCAACGCGCCCACCGCGATGGTGAGGCCCCCGATGGTCATCGTGTTCAGGGACACGCCGGTCGCCTTCATCACGAGGACGGCGGCGGCGAGCGACAACGGGATGGCGACGAGTGAGATGAGGGCCGTACGGAAGTTGCCGAGGAAGAGGACGAGGATGATCGCGACGAGGATGGCGCCGTCGCGCAGCGCCTCCGACACGTTCTCGACGGACGCCAAGATGAAGTCCGACTGCCGGAAGATGTGACGGTTGATCACCAGCCCGCTTGGGAGGGTGCCCTGGATCTCGTCGAGCGCGGCGTCGAGCTGATCGGTCAGCGCGAGCGTGTTGGCGTCAGGTTGCTTCATCACCGCGAGGATCACGGCGGGCTCGGCGTCCGCGCTGCCCTCGCCTCGCTTCACCTTGGTCCCGACCGCGACCTCGGCGAGCTGCCGGACGAGGATCGGGACACCTCGGCGAACCGCCACCGGGGTCTCGCCGATGTCATCGAGGGTCTCCGCCCGCCCGACACCCCGGAGCAGGTACTCCTGGCCAGCCTCGGCGTAAAATCCGCCGGATGCGTTGGTATTGCCCGTGCGGAGCGCATGGGCGACCTGCTCGAAGCTCACGTCGAGGGCGCGCATCGCTTCAGGGCGAAGGCGCACCTGGATCTGACGCACCGCACCGCCAATCGGGACCACCTGCGAGACGCCCCCGACCGAGAGCAGCCGCTTTCGGACGACCCAGTCCGCGAGCGTCCTCGCCTCCATCATCTGGGACAGGCGGCCCTCCTCGGTCGCTGCGGGCTCCTCCCACTTCAACGAGAGGAAGAGGATCTCGCCCATCACCGAAGAGACCGGAGCCATCGACGGCGGAGCGATGTCGCTCGGGAGCTGCGACGCGACCATCTGGAGCTTCTCGTTCACGATCTGGCGCGCGACGAGGATGTCTGTTCCCCAGTCGAACTCCACCCACACGATCGAGATGCCGACGGCGGACGCCGAACGTACGCGCCGCACGCCGGTCGCGCCGTTCACCGCGGTCTCGATAGGGAACGTCACGAGCGTCTCGACCTCCTCGGGCGCGAGCCCATGGGCCTCCGTGAGTACGGTGACGGTCGGGGCCGTGAGGTCCGGGAACACGTCCACGGGCATCTTCCGCGCGATGTCGATGCCGACGAGGAGCATCAACAGCGCTGCCGCGAGAACGAGGAGCCGGTTCTGCACCGACCATTGGATGAGGCGGTTCATGGGTCGGGCTCCTAGTGCGCGTGGCCGTGCTCAGGGATCGCGCCCCCGGCGGTGGAGAGCTTGATCTCGTACGCGCCTCGACTCACGACGCGCTCTCCGGCCACGATCCCGGCGAGCACCTGCACGAGCCCGTCCGCCCGTGCGCCGAGCTTGACGCGACGGGCGAAGAAGCTCTCCCCTCCCTCCATGACGTAGACGGTTGGGCGCCCGCCGTCGTCGACGACCGCCTCCCCGGGGATCACGACGCCCTCCACGGACGCGACCGTGTGGACGGTGACCTTGGCGAACATCCCCGGCTTCAGCGTGCCCGCAGCGTTGTCGATCTCGAAGATGACCGGGACCGTGCGCGTGTCGGGGTCCACCGCGGCACCGATGGCCACCAGGCCGCCCTCGACGTGGAAGGGTGTGTCGAAGCCCGACACCGTGAACGTCGCGCCCGGCGAGCCCTCCACCTTCGGCGCGTCGCTGTCGGCGACGTGGCAGTACAGCCAGACGCGGGCGGGATCGACGATCAAGAGCAGGCGTGAGCCGGCGTTGACCAGCGCGCCGGGGGCCACCTCGGCGAACGCGACGACCCCGTCGAGCGGCGACCGGATGTCGAGCGCGGCCCCGCCCCCGCTTCCGTTCCAGGCTCCGCGCTGCGCGTCGGCCGCTCGCAGATCGGAGGCCGCTACGTCGCGGGCCGACCGCGCGGCGTCGAGCTGCTTCTGGGAGTACACGGCGGCACCGTGAAGCTCCTCCGCGCGGGCGAGATCCTTCTCCGAGAGAGCAAGCGCGGCGGCAGCACGGGAGGCCGCCCCTTCGGCCCCGGCCGCATCACCGGAGAGCGGCAGCAGCGAGAAGAGGGCCTCGCCCCGCTTCACGCGCAGGCCGACGTAGGGCGCTGCACCCGAGGTCCGCACCCGGCCCGCCACCGGCGCGACGATCTCCGCCGAGCGGCCGGCGACAGGGCTGATCTCCCCGCTCGCGCGCACCCCCCCGCGAATCGACCGCTGCACCGCGGCTGCGGTCGCGTACTGCGTCTTCCACTGGGATTCCTTGAGGTAGCCCACGGTGCTCTCGCCGCCGCCTTCTTCCGGCGGAGCGGCAGCCACCGCAGCATCGGTCGTGCCGTGGACCGTCACCGCTCCGACCTCGACCGTGCCGGCCACAGGGCCTTCGAGCACGAGCGTCAGCGTCGCCTCGCCCGCCTTGCCCGGCTTCACCGTGGGCTTGAAGATGCCGTTGCGGAGCAGCTTCTCGGCGACGAAGCGCTCCTCGGTGCCGTCCGCGTACCGGAGCGTCGCCGTCACCCGACCGTCGGTCACCCAGTGGAACGCCTCGGGGTCGCCTGCGTCCGTGAAGTGGGCGACCAGCGGCGACTCCTGCCCCGCCACGAACGACGGGTACTCCATGAACAACTCCAGCCCCGACTGGTAGAGCGTCACGGTCAAGCCCGGTCGGGGATCGTCTGCAGCTTCGGGGGCGTGACCTTCGCCTTCATGGGCATGGTCATGGCCGCCGGGGAACCCCGCGCAGGCGAGGGCAAACGCGGAGCAGGGGAGGAGGAAGAGGAGCGCGCGCATCCTGTCTACTACTATCGATAGTAGATCGGTGTCAATGCCGGGCGAGCAGAAGATCCTCGATGAAGTGGTGGATCGGCTCCGCGCCGATCATGCCGAGCGCAACCGCCGCGACCGCGATCACTCCCGTCAGCACGAGTCCGCGAGCCCTCACTGGAGTCGGGGGGCCTTCGAGCAGGAGGACCACCCGCTGTTCGAGCGGATGCGCTCCGAAGGCGAGCGCGGAGATGGAAAGCGGGCCCGGCCGCTCGCTCATCAACCGTGCCATTCGCACGAGCGCGTCGGCGACGGCGATGCCACCGACCTCGGCTGCCGCCTCGGCGTCGGCCGACTCGTCGGCGGCGGCACGGAAGGCGGATGCGAGCCCCGATCCGGGCAGGCCGAACGTCGCCGCGATCTGCAGGAACGCGAGCGCAGCAGGATCCCTCCGGCGGAGGTGCGCGTGCTCGTGCGCGAGAGCGGCCGCCACTGCGAGGTTGCCCAGGTGCCCCCGCAGCCCGGCGGAGAGCAGCACGCGGGGCCGGAGCACGCCGGTCGCAAGACAGAGGGGGGCGTCGCCGGGGACTTCGACGAGCGCGCCATTCCGGGCGCCGAGCGCCTGCAACGCGAGAAGATCGACGGAGGCGCGCCAAAGGCGCCGCGCGGTGACGAGACTGCGGACTGCGACCAGAGGGACCAGCACGACGCCGAGCACGAGCAACGGCGCGTGTACGTCCCCGTGGACCCCGCACAGGTGGAGTCCGTGGTCGTGCGCGTGGCAGTGGTCGGGATGGACGCCGAGCACGTCGAGGGCCGTGGGAATCACCAGCGCCAGGGCGAGACCGGCGCTCGCAATGATCGGGAGCGCGCCCGCCACGAGGAGCGCATCGGCGCGTCGTGCCGATGGCAACCGGCTTGCCGCTCGCATGGCCACCGGCCAGATCGTGGACGCACCAAGCCCCGCGACAAGTGCGATTCCCGCGACCTGGACGAGGAATGGGATCAACGGCTCCGCCGGGCGCGGATCAACTCTTCCAGGCGGTCGAGGAGCGGGCCGTCCGCCGCTGCAGCAGCGTCCACGAAGGCCGCCAGCCCCGCGTCGCCGTGCTGTGCCACGATGCGGGCCGCGAGGGCGTCAACGCGCTTCTGCTCGAAGGCTTCGCGTGTCAGGGCGGGGACGTAGCGCCAAGCCAGCCCCTCCTTCTCGCGGAGCAGGAGGCCCTTCTTGAACAGACGGTCAAGGGTCGTCATCAGCGTGGTGTAGGCGCGCTCGCCCGGTTGGGCCTGCCGCGCGAACAACTCGCGCGCCGTAGCCGTCTCCAGGTCCCAGACCAGGGCGAGCACGTCCGCTTCGAGCGGGCCGAGGGCGTCGAGAGGGTCGAGCATCGCGAGCCGGTATCCGGGACGGCTACGACTGGCAATAGTAGGATGCCTTGGTTCCCGCCGGTCAGGAGGTCAACAACAGCCCCCGCCCCACCCGGGCCCCGAGGTCCGTACCGACTATCTCCCTGTTGAACCGTTCGAATTGCCCACGTTCTTCGGCGTTCGGAGCGAGGCAAGAAGTTCGAACCTGTTCTAATAACCCCCACCATACCTGCACACCGGGGACTTCCCGACGGCGAACCCACCGGATCGAGTTCAAGCGCCGCGGGGGGATACCGGGTCAGGCAGGCACAGAACGCCCGGTTCCATAGGTTCTTCGCCGGACGATTCGGAGTTCAAGCGCGTACGGCGAGGCGTCTCGGTCGCTCACTCCGGGATCACTCGCAGACTCCGTCCGTCCTTGAGTCGTACGGCACACATGTGCCGTCGATCCAGGCTGATCACGAGATCCGTCCCCAATCGCTCCGCGAGGGCAACCACGTTCGCGTCGGTGCCTCCGAGCGGGAAGTCACCGTATTGCTCGACCAGCTCCGCCATGCGGTCAAGGTCCTCGGCCTTGGGGGCCTCCACCCGCATCGCGCGGAGCCCACGCAGAAAGGCCGCCTCGACGCTTGGCTTCATCCTCGTCCCGATGAGGTACGTCGCCTCGGCGACGACCATCGCTGGGATCACCAGCCGCAGTCCGGGCGTGCGCATGGCGGCGACGCACCGAGAATGATCCTGATCGTCGGCATCGACGGCAGCGTACAGCGGTCCCGTGTCAACGACGGCGAGCACTGTTCCACTCGCGGGCGAGGATGTCCTCCGCGTCACGCGCGGTGCTCTTCGTACCACTCCGACCGAGTGCGGCAAACGGGAGGTCGGGTGGATCGGCGGCGCCGCCGAACGCCCGGGAGATCGCTCCGCGCACGAGTTCGGAGACCGAGGTGCCCCGGCGCTCGGCCTCGTCGACGACCGTTGCCGCAAGGTCTTCGGGGAGGGAGATGGTGATGCGGTGCATACTGCATACTTATGCCTGACTCCGCGACTCGGCAAGCCCCCGCCCCACCCGCGCCCCGAGGTCCGTCCCGACAATCTCACCGTTGAACCGTTCGAATCGACCACGTTCTTCCGCGTTCGGGGCGAGGCAGAAAGTTCGAACCTGTTCTAATAACCCCCACCACACACGATGGCCGATGGCGACCGGATGATTGCCCCCGGCCATTGTAGATTTTCGTGGTTCGAACCGAACGGACGTGCCCCAACCTACGGTGCTGAAAAGTCCGCTTCGCCGAGTAGATCCTGGTCGAACGTCACCACCTGCGTGCACCCCGCATCGCGCGCCCGTTCCGCGATCAGGTAGTCGGCGAACCCGCCCTTCCCTGCGGCGTACCGGCGAACGGCGCGCAGGCAACGGTCCGCCGACTCGAAGGTCAGATGCTCCGCTTCCAGGAGCGCGCGGACCGCGTCGGCGATGGCCGCGCGGCCCAGCCGGTATCGGCTCTGAAGCACCCACACGACCTCCGCCAGCACCACATCGCCGATGAAGAAGGTCTCCCCGGCCTGCGGGCCCCTGGCGAGCCGCGTGACCGCCCGACGATGCTGCTCTTCGTCGTCCTTGGCGAGGAACCGCACCAGTACGTTCGTGTCGAGCGCGATCACCGGACGGATCGCTCGAACTCGTCCGAGATCGCCGCCGCAATCGCGTCGTCCAAGTCCGCCGAACGCGTCACGCTCGGCGAGCCGATCAGGCCAGCAAGGGACAACAGGTCCCTGGTCCTCGCGAACAGCTCGACCACCCCGTCCGGCCGAACCAGGAACTCGAGGCGGTCGCCGGCTTCCACGCCCAAGGCATCCCGGACCGGCTTCGGGATGGTGATCTGTCCTTTCGAAGTGAGGGTAGCGGTTGACATATGACTCCTTACTTCATGGTAAGGCGCGCGGACCATGCCGTCAATCGGGGAAGCCGCCAAGTCCCCGATGGCCGGCAAGCCCCCGCCCCACCCTCGTCCCGAGGCGCATGCGGACGATCTCTGCGTTAAACCGTTCAAATTGCCCACGTTCTGCCGCGTTCGGGGCGAGGCAAGAAGTTCGAACCTGTGCTAACAACCCCCACCACATCAGACGGACACCGGAACCTGGGCCTTTCGTCTGCTTCTACGGCGCTTTCGCCGGTTCAACCGCTGGTCGGGTCCAATCCTCCACCTCCACACGTAGTCGTAGAAAATGGCGGACGTTCACCGTGACCACTACCAGCTGGTTCGCAGCCGCGGTCGCCGCGATGATGAGGTCCGCGAGGTCGATGGATTCCCCCGCCGCCTCGATCCTCGCTCGTTCCACCCCTACCCACTCTGCAGCCTTCGCATCGAACACCACGACGGGCGTGCTCGCCACAACGCTGTCCACGAACGCCGTCAGGCGCTCCCGCCGAACTGCATCCGGGTGGCGCTGCGCTCCGTACCGAAGTTCCGCAACGACCAGCGAGGCGATCGCGTATTGCCCCTCGTGACCGCGCAGACGCGCCTGAAGTTCCTCCGGCGGTCTCGGCCGCGAAAGGCCGCTGACGGTGGAGGTGTCGAGCAGGTACCTCACGAGAGGTCGACGGGACGACCGGGGCCACGCGTGCGGACACCCGCGAACGGATCGTCGGTGTCGCCATCGCCGGGCCACGCGGCACGCCAAGCATCGACCGCGCTCAACAGATCTCCACGCTGAGCCGCGGCGACGAGCGATAGCCGGCATTCCTCTTCAAGCGAACGACCTCCACGGCGAGCGCGAATGCGGAGCCGAACAACGGCGTCATCATCGAGTCGGCGGACGAGGATCTGGGCCACGGGCAACTCCGATATCACGAATGATATCACCATCGACCTCTCCGGCAAGCGGACGCGAGGCGCCCCGAGAGCAACTCGTTACGGACCTGCCCAAGGCGCTGGCGACTATCTCCCTATTGAACCGTTCGAATTGCCGGCGGTCCTCGACTTTGGCGGTTTGGCGCGGCTTCGCGAGTTCAAGCGTTCAGCAACGGTCGGAGCCGATCTCGCCGACGTGATCTCGCCGCAGATGGCAGACGCGTGGCAGGTTTCCCCCGTACAATCCACGTCAGGAGCCCACACAGACCTCGCCCGCGTCCACGCCGTCGACGGTGAGAGCAGCGCGGGCGTCGCATGCGACATCGCCGTCGAAGGTGACGGTCAGGTCTTTCGCGCCCACGATGTGGAAGGTGCCGGTCGGTTCTTCGCAGGATTCGACGCATGCTAGGTCGTACGAGGCGCATAAGTCGCCGCCGGGGACGCGCTCGTCGCCGCTAACGAGGAAGTAGATCTCGCCGCGGACCGGCAGACCGAGCCACTCGACGACCTCGCCGTCGCGGATGCGCACGCCATCGGACCCCGCGTCGATTGACCCGGCGTGCGCGACCGCCACTCTAAAGTCTCGGAAGGACTTGTCGACGACGAACGCAGTGGGCTGCGGTGTGTCCCGCGCGGTGTCCCGCGCGCATCCGAGGGAGCCATACGCCGCGATCAAGAGCATACGACCTCCATCGCTTCCGCTCCTGTAACCGAACCGTCGCCCGGTACTACCGCCAGCGCGGCGGGCCCGCTTGTGGTAGCGTGCGAGGCACCCCTTCGCATGTTTCGCGTGGTCAGGAGTTCAAATGCTGAATGCCTTACTCCCCACGCTTTTTCTCGCGACATCCTGGCTTGGGGGCCGCGCGGACTCGGGGTACGTCGAGCGAACGTCCGGTTGGACCATCCTGAGCAACGCCAACCCAGTGTACGTGGCCGAGTTGGGCTCGGCCAACGTGGATTACTACGCCGCACGCAACCAGATGGTGCATGTGTACGGCGAGATCACCGCCCGTTCGTCCCACGACTGCGAGATCTGGGCCCTCGACTGCTACGTCCTCGAACACGACGGGACGGAGGACTACATCCGGGTTCCCACGGACAATCCTTGGGGCTTGGATATCGACTACAAGGGCGGCCTTTGCGCGGAGGTCGTCGTTCCCGAGAACATCTACACAGGCAGCACGGGCACGGTCGAGTTCCTGGACGTCACGAACCTCGACTGGATGCGCGTGTGGGACGTACCGATCTAGTAGGCACGTATCGCGGAGATGGCGAACCAGCGCGCCGTGCGGACTACCGCATCATCCAGCGATCACCAGTATGCTTGACCTTCCGCTCCCGCTCCATGCGGCGCAGCTCCGTCAGGCATTCGGCGTCCGTCAGGTCGCGAAAGTGCGAGCGGTGCTTGATGCCGGCGAGAAACACCGATTCTTTGAGGCCACGTTCGTACCGGGGGAGCGCTTCGAGCGCTTCGGTCCGGATGTCCTCGGCGCGACGTGTGTCCACCTGAGCCGCCGGGGTCCGCGGGGCACGAGCGGGCTTTCCTGAGGCCGTGAGCTTTTTCGCTGCGTCCGCCGCCGCGCCCTTCACCGCCGCCTTCTTGACCGGCAAAACCACCGGATCGGGCTCGGAATCGGCCCACTTCACCGCAAGATCCTCGACAAACGCTGCGACTTCCGGACCGGAAGACGGGACGATCGCGATGATGGCTTCGCGGAGGCGCGTCGGGATGGTGCCGATCGGCAGCTCCGAAATGGCGGTCAAAAACTCGCGACGGGTGCCGTCCGGGAGGTCCATGATCTCTCGCGTCGCGCGAGCGGCCCAATTCTTCAAGTCGGCGGAGAGCGAACCCGGCAGCGGCAACTCCGCCAGCGCGAAAAGGTCGGCCACGCAGGCCGGAGCAATCCGTTCAATGTGCAGCCGGAGGGCGTCGTCGGTCAGCGCCGGAAGCAGGGTGGCCGGCGTATTCCGGAGGTTTTCGACGTGGAGGAGGACGCGGCGATCAGCGGGTGAGCTCAACAGAACCTCTTGGCGGCGGGCCTCTAACCCGTCTCGGAGCCCCTCGCCGGCCTTTCCCACATGTACTCGCGCTCGCCCAGCTGTTTCGCAGCCCACCGGCCGAGCACAAACAGGTAGTCCGACAGGCGATTCACATAGGTCATCGGCCCATCGCCGACATCTTCCTCTTCCGACATCAGGCCCACGATTTCGCGTTCGGCGCGCCGACACACTGTCCGCCCCTGATGCAGAAAGCTGCCCACCGCGCCGCCGCCCGGCAGGATGAACTCGCGGAGCGGACCGACCTCGTCATTGAGTTCGTCGATCCAGTCTTCCAGACGCTTGACATCGACGCCACCCACCCGAAACATGCCATCCCACCGATCGGCGGGCCTTGTCGCAAGGTCGCTGCCGACGTTGAACAAGTCGTTTTGAATGCGATGGAGCATGGCGTCGATCCGCGCGCGCGGCTCGTCTGCCGCCAGTGACTGGCCGTTGAAGTGACGTACGATGCCGAGGATCGCGTTGAGCTCGTCGATCGTGCCGTACGCGGCGATTCTGACGTGGTCCTTCCGAACGGCTTGCCCGCCGACCAGACGGGTCATGCCCTTGTCCCCCGTGCGAGTGTAAACGCGGGTAATACGCATGCCTCCTCCGTAGCGCGCTACTGCGTCCGGCGGCAGCTGCCGAAGCCACACTTGTACACGACACGTTCTCCCGCGAGCACGCTGAACTTGCCGACGGAGGAAATCTCGGCACCGGCCGCGGTCTGGGCGAAGAGTTCGTACTCTCCCGGTGGCACCGATCCTGGAGGACGGCGGCCGTCTTTTCCAACGATGTACGCTTGCGATCCGGCCACGATGACGAGGCCCCACGCCTCACTGCCCGCATCGACCGGCTTGCCCGCGGTGGACGGCCGGGGCGTTGGCGGGGCGACCGGGGTACGCGCCGCAGCGGGCCGTTCTGCGCGCGGGAGCGGCGGGGCTGAAGCGACCGGTTCGTTGACCGGAGCGTCCGCCATCACGTCGGCCGGCGAGGGCCCACCTGCCCCTGTCGCAACGACAACCACTGCGTCCTCGTCATCCGTAGTCCCGGCTGCAACACCGTCCGCTTGCGGCGCGGCGACGGGCGACGGTTGCTCGAACGGCACCGCTTCCGCAGGTACGGCTTGCGACGCGACCGCATCGGGCACTGCCACCCCCTCCGCCCCCCCGCCCCCGCGCCACAGCAGCGCGAGAATCGCTACACCGATCAGCACCTGAATCAGCTGCAGGCCCAGCAAACCAAGCAACGCGGCTCCGATCCACGCGGGGACACGCGCGGGGCCCGGCCGGCCCTCCTCGACGACCAAAACCTCCTCTCTCTGGTGAGGCGGCGTTGCCTGCATTGGCGCGGCAACCGCCGGCACGCTCTCCCGGTTGCCGGTCGGGCCGCTGGCCTGTACCCGGAGCGCAAGTTCGCGGTATCGCGTCGCAAGCGCTTCGAACTCCCCAGCCATTTCCAAGGGGTCGAGGTAGCGGCGCGCGGGATCGACGGCCAACGCGCGGTCGAGGAGGTTCAGCGCCTCCAACACGAGCTTTTCCTCCAGTCGATCCGCCGGGGCTCCAAACACACCCTTGAGCGCGTCGGCCACGCATGCCCGGTCCTTATCCGGGATGCGGGTGGGCGAGCTGAACTGGGTGATGTCCAATTCCCGATCGGCAAACGCGCCTGGCTTCCGAGCATGCAAGTCGCCGATCATCGCGACGCGCTGACTGCGAAAATGATGGGAGTGCGTTCCGTTGGCCGGCATGCGCGCGCCACCACGGAGGAACGTGCACATGCGCAAAAGCGCAAAAAAGCTGCATCCGATGGACCAGGTGTCCATGGCCGCCGGATGCGGCTTGCGCGCGTTGAACAGCGCTTCCGGCGCGATGTAGTTTTCGGTCCCGATGATCATGCGCGTGGCTTCCCACCCGGCCTCGTCCGCCGGACGGGACTTGGCGGCCCCGAAATCGGTCAGGAGCCAGCGACCGTCGGCCGCGCGAAGCACATTGCGGGGCTTGATGTCCGCGTGGATGACGCGCCGCCCAAGCTCCGCCTCCGCGACCGCTTCATATTCCCGAACGCGTCGGCAGGTGTCCGCCATGGCCTCGCACAGAAGCACGAATGCTCCTTGCGATGAAAACGTCGTAACCCACCACCGCTCCATGTCGGTCGGACACCATTCCATGATGATGCCAATCGGCGGGTCTCCAACGACGTCGTAGAGGCGCGGACACGCCGGCTGCCCGGGCGCGCGGCACAAGGCACGAAACGTCGCCACCTCTCGTCCGATCGCTTCGAGCGCCAACGGATCGTCTGCCCGCGCGCGTTTGAGCGCTACAACCGTGCCGGCCGGAATACTCGACTCCTTCCGCGGCATTCCTTCTGCGGTGACCTCGCGGATGGACGCCATGCCGCCGTCCTGCCCCGAGTCTTCACTCTTGAGCGTGTACCGACGCCCGCTGCGCCCGGTCCAGTTTCGCTCAGAAGTGGCCGGCAAACCCCACTCCAGCCCCGCCGTCCAGCACGATGCCCCAGTAGCCGATGCCGGCACCGACGAGCAGCGCGCCGCCCGACGCCATGATCAGGGCGTTCGTCGTGCTCTGGTTCTGCGTCAGCTCCGCGGTTGTTTTCGAGTTCTCGAACTCGTCACGGGTGATGAAGGACGCCGCATAGATACCGCCGGCGCCAACGATGGCGGCCGCTCCGAGTATCATCAGCGGCGTCTTTTCCGGCGGGCGCATGCGTTCCAGCTTCACGACGCCGTTGTCGCCGAATTGATTCGAGGTGATGGCTTTTTGCTTCTTCTTCGCTTCTTTCTTCTTCTTTTCCGCTTCGAGCGGGGCGTCCGCCACGATCACCTTGTCCGCCAGAAATTGCGCCGGGAAGTTGTTGCCTTCCACGGTGAACGTGCCGCGCACGGCTTTGTCGGCGGTGCCGATCTGCTGGAGCACGTGCGGCCGGTCCGGGGATGCCGCCGCTTCGAGCAGCGGCTTGCCGTCGATCGTGAGCGTGCTCCCGGCCGGCTGGGCGATGACCTTTCCTTCGATCTTCACGGCGTCGGTATGCGCGTGCATGCGCTCTTCTTCGAACACGGCGCGCATCGGATTGTCCTGTTCAAGCTCGTTGGCATCCCACTCGTACGTCGGGTTCAGCTCCAACGCGCTGCGAAACCACTTTCGCGCGCCGTCGTTGTCCTTGGTCAGGTAGTGGTAGGTGCCGACGTACCGGTAGGCCGTGGCGAAAACCGCCGAAGGCACTGGGTTTGCCATGCAGCCCAGCCCAGAGTCAAGGCGCTTTCCGGCGCTCAAAAAAGCGCTCTCATCGACGTTACGCATCGCAAACTGTAAGGTTTGCAGGTCGTTGATCAGCTGTTCGCCCGTGTAAATCGGCGGACATGCGGCGAACGCCATCGACGGTGCCGTCAGGAGGAGCGCAAGAAAGAGGATTCGCACGACTCGGCCTCGTAACCGCGTCAGCTTACCCGATTCCCGCGGCCGCGGCGGCCCGGCAGGGTTCACGCGGGTCGGATCCACGCTACCGTCTGCCCCGAGCGAACCGACGCGCCGTCAGCTACCGCGTAGCGCTCGAACCGCCCCGCAGCGCTGCACGGCACCGGCGCGAACGTCTTCATCACCTCGATCAATCCCAGCGTCCGCCCCGCCTCGACCGCGTCCCCTGCGCGGCAAAACATCGGATCCCGAGGCGACGCACGCAGCCAGAACGTACCATCCGTGGACACGCGCACGGCTACGAGGCCGTCGGCGTCGGGTGCCTCGACGGTGGCAACCACCACCTCCCTTACGACGCCGACCCCGGCCGCAGGGCGGGTCAACGCTTCCAGATCATGCAGGCTCCACATGCGCGGATTGCGCCCCCGCCGCGGGGACTGCCACGCCATTTCCACGATCGCCTCCATGTACGCGCGCAGTCGCGACAGCGGCACGACTTCATCCGTGTCCATCTGCGCGGCCGAGAGCATCGGGTCCATGTCCGCTTCGATGCGCGCCGCCGTTTCCTCCATCGCCCTGGCGATGTGCTCGCGCTCGACAGGGTCGGTGGCGGCGATTTCGAACGCGTCGTCCAATTTCGTGTTGAACGCCGCAATCGCCAGCGTCCGTCCTTCCATCACGGCCAACCGCGTGAGCGGTGTGGAAAGCTGAATCACGGGATCGTACGGCAGCCCCGCCATGGCGTAGTAGCCAGCCCCCGAAGCTTTCCGGAGCAGAATCGTCATCATCGGCGTGGTGTTTGTGGAGTTGGTGTAGATGAGGGACGAGCCGTAGCCGAGCAGGCCGAGTGCCTCCGCCTCCACGCCAATGTCAAACCCGGCGATGTCCTGCAGCCACACCAGCGGAATTCCATCCTCATTGCAGGTCCGAGAAAACACCGCGATCTTCGCGATGCCGTCCCGATAGAGAATGCCGCCCGCGCGAAGGCGCGCCGGGTCGTCGGGATGCGGTGTTGGCTCCACATTGTTTGCAATGATCCCACACCACAGGCCGTTCACGCGAGCCACGCCCGTGATCATTTCCCGGCCACGGTCCGCCATCACTTCATGGAACAGCGACTCGTCCACGAGTCGGGCGATCAGGTCCCGAGCGTCGTAACTGTGACGATGATCGTCAGGCACGATGGCGTTGAGCTCATCGGGTGAGTAGCGTGGTGGCGCCGCCTCCGCTCCGTGGCGATAGAAGGGCGCGGCGGACGTGGGCAGGCGGGACACCTCGGCGCGAATCATCGTGAGCGCAGTTTCGTCGTCCGGCACGCGAACGTCCGCGCACGCCGATTGATGCACGTGCACCTCCGGCCCGCCGATGTCCAATGACGTGAGGTTCAGCGATTTCGCTCCTTTGATGAGCGCCGCCCCCGCAATGACCATGTACGCCGACTCCGTCATGTACACCCGGTCGGAGATGATCGGCATGTACCCGCCGCCCGCGATGCAATCTCCAAACACGCCGGCGATCTGGGGCACGCCTTCCGCAGCCAGCAAGCTGTTCATCTTGAAGATGTGGCCAGCCCCGCGGGCCCCGGGAAACGAGAGTGCCTGCTCCGGCAGGAACAACCCGGAACAATCCACAAGGTAGATCACTGGCGCGCGCAGCCGGCGGGCGATTTGCTGCGCCCGCTGGATCTTCTCCGGAGAGAGTGGCCACCACGATCCACTCGCGACGGTATTGTCGTTTGCAATCACGACAACGCGCCGCCCACACACCGTTGCCAGGGCCGTAACGACACCGGCGCCCGGCGCCGCCTTCTTCGAACCGCGGAAGCTCCGGCCCCAGTTCACATAGCTGCCGACCGGAAGAACGTCGGTGTCGGGGTCCACCAGACGATCGAGCCTCTCCCACGTTGTCAATTTGCCCTTCTCATGCACCCGCGCGCACGCCGCCTCCCCCCATCCAGCCCGGACGACCGCTTGCTTCCCGGCCAGCGCACCATCGCGAATCGAATTACGTTCGGAGCGCCCGATGACGTCTCCACCGATGTCTTCCAGGGAGCGGCCAATCGTGAAAAGCGGAATGTGAGCCATGGCGCGGGTCCGCTAACCTGACCGCGGTTTTCGCGGGCGTTTTTGGGGGGCACCTCGGCCGTTCACCGCGCCGTGCGCCGCCTCCTGCTGACAATCCCCGCCACCAAAAGCGCCGCAAGTCCCGCGCCGCTCGGCGCTGGCACACTCACACACCCGCAGCCGTCGGACGAATCGTCCTTGTTTCGCCGGCCACTGTCGTTGCCGCCAAGCAGGCTGCCGGTGTCTTCCGTCACACAGTCGTTCCGACGGTTTTCATCGGTGTCATCGCAGTCCTCGTCGAGCCCCGCGCCGTCCCCGTCCTGATCGTCATCGTTGCCGTCACAATCCTCATCGACGCCGTTGTACCAGACCTCCTCCCCATCGGGATTCACCGCCTCATCGTCGTCATCGCAGTCATCCCCTCCGTAGGAGTCCGAGCGATAGCCGTCGTGATCGCCGTCGTACTCCCACTGCGTGTCGCAGTCGGTGTCCTGGCCGTCGTAGGGATTGTCGGATGCGCCCGGGTGGATGGCGCTATCGCTATCCTCGCAGTCGTCACCGCCATAATTGTCGGAGTCGTACCCATCTCCGTCGGCGTCGTCGTCCGAGAGGCCATCACAATTCTGATCGACGTTGTTGTGGTAGGTCTCTTTTGCGCCCGGTCGGATGCGGTCGTCCGTGTCGTCACAGTCGTCCCCGCCGTACTCGTCGCTGTCGTAGCCGTCGCCGTCCTGATCGTAGTCCGAGCCGTCGTCACACGCCTCGTCGATGGCGTCGTACCAGATCTCTTCCGCGCCAGGATAGGTGTCCTCGTCGCTGTCTGCACAGTCCGTGGCGTCCGACACATACCCGGAGGACGCGGCGCACTCATAGGACGTCACACTCGCATCCCCAAACCCATCTCCGTCGGCGTCACGATAAAAGGTGGTTCCGTCTACGATCGCGGCGCTGGCGTCATTGCAGTCGTCGTCGTTGGCAACATAGCCCGTCGGTTGGTTGCACTTGGCCGACGTTCGGGTGGCGTCGCCAAACGTGTCGGCGTCACTGTCGCGGTACCACGTGGACGTGGCGACATCTTCGTCCGTCGAGCCATCACAGTCGTCGTCCGCGTCGTTGCAGGACTCGGTGGCGGACGGGTAAATCGTGGCCGAGCCGTCCTCGCAGTCCGTGGAGACCTCGGAGTACCCGCTGGGGAGGGAGCATGCGGCATACGTGCTGGTGAGGATCCCGTAGCCATCGGCATCGGCGTCGAGGTAGTACGTTGTGGTCACCCCCTCGTCGGTCGAGCCATCACAGTCGTCATCCGCGCTGTTGCAGGTTTCCGTGGCTCCCGGCTTGATGCTGGACGTGGAGTCATCACAATCGTCATCGTTCGCCACATATAGCGCAGGGGCGGAGCAGGCGGCGCGCGTGACCGCGGCGTCCCCGTAGCCGTCGGCATCGGCGTCTGCGTAATAGGTCGTCGTCACGCCCTCGTCGATGCTGCCATCACAGTCATCGTCCGTACTGTTGCACGACTCCGACGCCCCGGTATAAATCGTGGCGTCGGAATCGTCGCAATCGGTGCTTGAAGCCCGATACGCGGACGGGGCGGTGCAGCGGTCGATTGTCGTTGTGGAACCACCCTCTCCATCGCCGTCGGCGTCGTGATACCATGTCGTTTCACCGGTGGCGCCGGGCTCGTCGACGCTGCCGTCACAATCGTCATCTGCGCTGTCACACGACTCAGTCGCGGCGGGGTTCACGGCGGCGCTGCCGTCGTTGCAGTCGGTGGCGTCACTCACATAGCCGGAAGGAACGGTGCAGGCGTCATACGCCGAGCTGGCGTTTCCGTAGGTATCGCCGTCGGCGTCAGCATAGAACGTGCTTTCCCCCGTGGCGCCCGATTCGTCGGTGAAGCCGTCACAGTCGTTGTCCACCGTGTCACAAACCTCCGTCGTTCCTGGGAAGATTGCGTCATCGGTGTCGTCACAGTCCGTGGCATTGGAGACGTAGCCGGTGGGGGCAGTGCAACTCGTGGTTGCTGCGGCAGCGTCGCCAAAACCGTCTTCGTCGGCATCGTCGTACCAGGTGGGCGCATCCTCGTCGATGTTGCCATCACAGTTGTTGTCGATGCCATCGCAGTCTTCGTCGGCACCGGGGTGGATTTCGTCATCGGTGTCGTCACAGTCGACGGAATCGGGGGAGCCATCACTGTCGGAGTCGGTGTCGTAGCCATAGTAGAGCCACGCACGTTCCGAGCCGCCGACGATGATGTCGTCGAAACCATCCCCATTGACATCCCCCGCTCCGGCGACGGAATTCCCCAGCGCCAGACCCGTTGTCGTCGTGCCCGTGATGGTGTTCTCCGCCGTCGTGTCGAGCCCCGCCGAACTGCCCTGGTAGAAGTACAAGCGCCCATAGCTGCTGCTGTATCCGGGCTCGCCGATCAGGATGTCGTCGTAGCCATCGCCGTTGGGATCCCCAGCAACGCCGAGATACCGGCCGAGCGATTCGCTCGTAGCCGTTCCCGTCCACGTGGTCGTCGCAATGGCAGGAACGCCCGTAGAAGCCCCGTAGTAGACGTAGGCCTTGCCGGTAGACGAGTCGTAGCCAAAGGACGTGACCACGAGGTCGTCGTACCCGTCTCCGTTGACGTCGGCGGCGGCCACCTGGTAGCCAAAATAGTTGGTGGCGGCCTCACCCGACAGGGTGCGGCGCACGGTCGTACTCAGACCGGTGGACGCGCCATGGTAGACCGTCACCTGGCCTGCGCTGGAGCTGTAATTGTAGGCACCGACGGCGGCGTCCGCATACCCATCACCATTGAAATCTCCCGCGGCGAGACTTCCGCCAAATGCCACGCCCGAGGTGCCGAGCGTCAGCGACGTCGTAGCGGTCGTCGACAAGCCGGTGGAGGCACCCCTGTACACGTACGCAATTCCTCCCGTGCCCGCCGCCGACGCACCGATGAGGACATCGTCGTAGCCGTCGGCATTCGTGTCTCCCATCGGCGCCAGCGCCGTGCCAAAGTAGTCGCTGCTCGACGGTCCACTCAATGTCGTGGTGGCCGTGGAGGACACGCCGCTGGCGCTCCCGCGGTACAGGAGAACACGGCCGGTGGCAGTGCTGTATTCGGCAGACCCACGAGCAGGTCGTCGTACCCGTCTCCATCAACGTCTCCCGCCGAAGCGACCTCCGGCTCCAGTGAGCTGCTGCTCGACACACTCGTGATCGTCGTATCCGCGGCGTCTCCGAGCCCGGTGGTACTGCCGTGAAAGACGTAGGCGACGCCGTAATACGCGCTGGCGTAGTAGTAGGTTCCCACGACGACATCGCCGTAGCCATCCCCGTTGACATCCCCGGCGGAGCTGACCGCGGGGTAGTACACGTACGGGCTGGGCGCGGTGAGCGTACGGAGCGCCGTTGTGCTCATCCCCGACGCGCTGCCGCCGTACACATAGGCAGCCCCTTGCGACGAACTCGCCGTGCTGGCGCTCACGATCAGGTCCGGATAACCATCGTGATTCACATCGCCGGCGGCGGCGACAGTCGCCGCAAAATTCATGGACGACGTGCCGCTGATCGTCGCGACGGCGGTCGTGTATATGCCGGACGCCGTGCCGCTGTAGACGGTGACACGTCCTTGACTGCTGCTGTACCCGTACGCGCCGACGGCCACGTCGTCATACCCGTCCCCTTCGACGTCGCCCAGACCGGTGACGCTGGACGCAAAATAGTTGGATGTCGTAAATCCAAGCAGGGTCGTGGAAATCGTCGAGGAGAGTCCGCTGCTTGCGCCGTGGTAGACGTACGCGCGGCCGGTGCTGCTGCTGTATCCATACGCACCCACGATCACGTCGTCGTAGCCGTCATTGTTGACGTCTCCCGCACCCGAGACACTCCGGCCAAAATAGTTGCTGCTGGCGGCGCCCGTCAGTGTGGTAGTGACGCTCGTGGACACGCCAGAACTGCTCCCATGGTAGGTGTAGGCGCGGCCGGTGCTGCTGCTGTAGGCGCTGGCCCCGACGATGACGTCGTCGTAGGTGTCGTCGTTGAGGTCACCCGCCCCGGCAACCGAAATCCCAAAGTTGGAGCTGCTCGTCGGGGCCGTGAGTGTGCTGGTCGCGGCGGAGGCCAGGCCCGACGAACTCCCATGGTAGACATACGCCTTTCCCGCGAGGTACGCGCCGATGATCACATCGTCGTAGCCATCGCCATCGACGTCTCCCGCGTGCCCAACGGAGTATCCGAAGGAATACGCACCCACGCCGGTGAGCGTCGTCGTTGCCGTTTCGGAGAGCCCCGCACTGCTTCCGTGGTGGACATAGACTCGGCCAACGCCGGAGGTGTAGCCATAGGCACCGACGATCACATCGTCTTACCCGTCGTTATCGACGTCCCCTGCACCGGCGACAGACCAACCGAAATAACTGCTGATGATCTCTCCCTCGAGAGTGCTGGAGGCGCTGCTCGCCAATCCTGTGCTCTGTCCCTTGTACAGGTACGCCCGGCCGGTGGAGCTGCCAATCCCGTACGCCCCAACGATCACGTCATCGTACCCATCCCCATCGACATCCCCGGCGCCGGCCACGGAGCACCCAAAATACGCGGAGCCGCCCACCCAGCGCCACGCGTACGTCGTGTAGATGGGATCCACCGTAATCGGGTAGGCGGCGCCGGTGTCATCGACCTCGACGACCATTGCCGAGCCGTCAACCCGTGCCGAAACCGGCAGCGACGCTCCCGTTGCGTCCCACGCAACCAGATCGCCCACGGACCACTCTCGCCCGGTCGCGTCGGTGATGGCAACCCCGCCCGCGGCATCATTCACCGCAAGCGCGTCGTCGATCTCCACGCGGAACGCGACCGTCCCCTCCCCCTTCGGTGCACGCTCCACGGTCCAGCCCTGCTCGATGCCCGCGTCCTGACCGATCCACCATTCCGTCAACGCACCGTGCGCATATTCAAGGCGACGAATGCACTGGCCGTTCGGCGCGACCTCGTCCGTGCAGTCCCCGAAGTCGGGGTCCACCGGATCGACCTCCAACAGCGCGCCGACGCGGCCCCAACCTGCCAAGCGCAGCGCCATCCCCTGGACGTCCTGTTCCGGATCGAAGAGTGACACGCCCTCCGCCGTAAATTCGCCCGCCATCCCCGCCATCGGCATGTCCGCGACGAAGGTACCTTCGATCAGATGGACGGCGCGGGCGTCGGCAGCAATGCGTGCTTGTACGCCGGCGAGCCAGTCATCGGGCGTGGCGGGAGTCGTCGTGCCGTGGCTGGAATCGTTGGCGATGTCTGGCGAGCAGGACAGCAGCGTGAGGAGGAACATGGCGGGTCCGAAGAGGCGCGGACGATAGCACCGCATTCGACGGCGTGCGAGCGGGCCGCCTACTCCTCGTTCAGCGTCGCATGCATGTCCCTGCCCGGTGGCACCGGCGGCAGCACGCTCCCCCGCGGGTGTCGGGTGACGACGTAGACGCCTGCAGCGTGGCTGAACTCTGCGGTGGCGTCCGTCTCGGCGTAGCGCAACGGCGCTTCCTTCGGATCCAACCATACCGCACACCAGAAGTCGGTGCCGACGCGCATGTCGGACATCCCCTGCACCGCCTCACATCCATCGTGCCGGTTTCGCGTACCGATCGCGATGATGGGATCGACCCACCACACACACTCCGGACACTGATTCATCATCGTCAGCGCGCCTTCCTCGGGACGTCGGTACACGGTTTCGAGCGCAACGCGGATGCCGGCGTCCTCGACACGCTGCGCCATGAACACGCTGCCCGCAATCAGTACTATCCCTCGCATCGGGAGTGCGGGAATGCGCGCCCACATCCACGCCGCAGCGGGGGCTGCCATCACGTTTGCGAGACAGATGGGCAGCACCGGCATCCGCGACACCGCCGCCTCCAGGCCGGTCATCCACGCGAGTGTGACCAGCACTTGGGAAATGAGTACAGCACCGAGAAAAACACCCAGTCGATCGCGGCCCACACGCCAGGCAAACACTGCAGCACACACCAGCCATACCCAACCGCCCGATACCCATGCCTTCTGCCCCAGATGCGCCAGGTGCATGAACCACGCCAGGTCGCCGAACCGCGAACCGATACCCTCCCAGTCGGCAAAGCTCACGGGCGATGCACGAAATCCCTCCACGCCCGCGACCTGGATGACAAGCCAAACCGCGATGCCCCAAGCCGCCGCGAATGCGCGCGGCTCACGACGCCACGCGATGTACAAGGCGACCACCGGCCACCCCTCGTACCGAACAAGGCCAAGCGCACCCATCGCAACATCGGCGAGCAAAAGGCGACCGTGCAGGGCCAGCGCAAGCCCCACGTAGAAAACCGCCAGAAACATGCCCTCCTGGTAGATGACTGTGCTCCACGCAAGCGCCGGCCCGAAAAATCCTGCCTGTGCTGCAATAACCGCTGTCACCAGGGGAGTCGCGCCGGGCAGGTTCGTCGTAAGGCGGGCGGTGACGCGGGCCGCCGCCAACACCGATGCTGCCGCGCCTATCGCGCCGATGGCGGCGAGCGCGATCCGCGCGGCGACCAGATCCCCGCCAAGCCGGGAAACGAGCACGACGACCGCCTGGGTAGCCGGCAGCCAGTCCTGCACGAGTACATGGTCACGGCCCGCCCAGCGCTGGTAGCTGTCAAAGCTGAAATTCCCCGGCCAACCAAGGATCAGTCCGACGCGCACACCGAAGGACAGCACCCCCGCGAGGAAGGCGACACACCACACTGCCCTGCCGCTGCCAACGCGCGGCCCCGTACCATCCGACCCGCTCACTCGTCCGCCTTGCCCGCCTCTAGCGGCGCGTCATGCGCCACCGGCGGCGCGCCCGTTCCACCGGGAAGGTGGCGTTCAACGACGTAACGATCCCCATCCCACCGCACCGTTCCGGAGCACGTTGCATAGAGGGACGCGGCCTCGATGCTCGGCACCCACGGTGCACACCAGAACTCGCGACCGTGGAGGTAGCTGGACATCCCCTGTATCGCCTCGCAGCCGTCGTGCCTTTCTCGCGTGCCAAGTCGCCTGCGCGGCTCGATCCACCAGATGCAACCGGAGCACCGGTCCATCTCCTCGATGACGTTTCGCTCACCCGACATCCGCCGGGCCTCGTGCTTGATGCGCATCGCCGCGTCGTTGATCTCCACGAAGGAAAAAATGGTCAGCGCAGCCGTTGCGATGAAATACAGCGCCGGACGGCGCAAGAACGGCCAGATCCACGCCGCCGCCACGGACGCGAGCGGAGATGCCAACGCGACGGGGATGATGAGCATCCGCGAGGTTGAGACCTCCAGCCCGGCCAACCACGCAGAGGTTGCCGCGGCCTGTACGGCGAACATTCCGGCGGCGAGCCAAGCCGTACCCTCTCTTCGCAGGCGAATAAATCCGACAAAGCCAAGGATAAGCCAGAACGCACCGCCCGTCGCCCAGGCGCGCGTCCAGAACCGCCAGACGTCCCACAGCCACGCTTGGACCCGGAAGCGGTCCGTCAAACCCTCCCAGTCTGCGAAGTTGACCGGCGACGCTCGGTGCGGTTCGAGATCGAGCACAAAGCGGATCACCGCCCAGATTCCAATGCCGTAGAGGGAGATGAACGCGCGCGGGTCACGACGCCACATCAGGTAGAGCACGACGCACGGCCACCCTTCGTACCGCACCAGCCCCATGAGTCCGATGACGAGGTCGGCGAGCAGCGTTCGCCCAGAAAGCGCGAGCGCGATGGCCGTGAACAGCACGAGCAGGAAGGTTCCCTCCTGATAGAGCACGGTTGTCCACTGGATCGTCGGGCCGTACAACGAAGCCACGACCATGAACCACCCGGCTCGTGTTGCCGCCGCATCGTCCCCAAGCCGTCGGCCAAGTTGCATGGCGACGACGGTGGCCGCAGCGCCCGAAAGCGCACCCACGAGCGCCATCGTGACGCGCGCGGCAAGCACATTTCCACCGGCCAATGCCACGAGATCGATAATCGCCTGTGTCGCCGGCAGCCAGTCCTGGACCAACAGGTGTTCCCGGCCCGCCCAACGCTGGTAGCCGTCATTGGAGAACGCGGCCGGCCACGCGGTGATGATGGCGACGCGCGCGGCGAACCCGAACAGGAGCGCGAAGCTCGCGGGGTGAAGGCGCCTCACCTGCCCGCCAATAATGAAGGAAGGAAGCTGGTGTCGTAGGTACCCGCTCGAAACCGAACATCCGCGAGAATACGACGATGGAGCGCAATCGTCGTGGGGACGCCCTTTACCCTCGTGGCCTTCAGCGCCGCCTCCATCTTGTCGATGGCGCCGGGGCGATCGGCAGCGTGCACGATGAGCTTCGCGATCATCGAATCGTAGTGCGGAGAGATGGTGTCCCCGGAACGGAGGTGCGTTTCGACGCGAACGCCCTGGCCGGTTGGGAAGTCCAGCGCCGTCACACGCCCCGGCGCTGGGCGGAACTCCTGATCGGGATCCTCCGCGTTGATACGGCACTCGATCGCGTGGCCGTGGGCCTGAACGGCGGGGCGAACGACCTCGTTGCATGCGACGCGAAGCTGCAGTTCGACGAGGTCGAGATCCGTCACCATTTCGGTGACGGGGTGCTCGACCTGAAGGCGCGTGTTCATCTCCATGAAGTAGAGGTTCCCAGCGTCATCCCTCAACATTTCGACGGTTCCCGCGCCGTGGTAGCCGGCACGACGGCAGGCGTCCGCCACCATCGACCCGACACGTTCACGGTCCGCCGCCGTCAACGCCGGAGATGGACTCTCCTCCAGCAGCTTCTGGTGACGGCGCTGGACGCTGCACTCCCTCTCCCCCAAATGCACGAGGTTGCCATGCTTGTCACCCATGACCTGAAACTCGACATGACGGCCCGACTCGATGAGCTTCTCCAGGTACAAGGCGCCGTCTCCGAATGCGCCCTCCGCCTCGGCCGTGGCCTCGGAAAATGCCGCTGCGAGTTGGTCACCCGCGTACACCCTGCGCATGCCGCGCCCGCCGCCACCGCTGCGTGCTTTGAGGAGCACAGGAAAGCCAACCGCCTCCGCGACCCGCCTCGCCTCGGCAACATCGGCGAGCGCGCCGTCCGACCCCGGGATCAGCGGCAGCCCGAGCGCCTGCATCGTTGACTTGGCGACGGCTTTGTCTCCCATGCGACGGATCGCGGAAGGCGACGGCCCTACAAACGTGACGCGGGCGGCCTCACAGCGCGCCGCAAAGCGGGTGTTCTCCGACAGAAACCCCCACCCCGGATGCACCGCACTGCACCGATGCTCCCGCGCGGCAGCGATGATCGCGTCGGCATCCAGATACGCGCGCGGCCCCCCGATCCGCGCGACGCCATCGACCGCCGCGAGCCACTGCAGGTCCGCGTCTGGATCGGCAACTGCCGCAATCACCTCCACGCCCATGCGCCGGCAGGTGCGCGCAACGCGTGCCGCGACCTCGCCGCGGTTGGCAATCAGAATACGCCGGAACACCGCCTATCCGCCAAGCTCGCGGGTCAGGAGCGCCTTGGCGAGCGTCGAGTCGATGTCGGCCTTGTGGGCCTTCATCAGCGCGCCCATGGCCTTTCCCAGCTCCTTGGCGCCGGTTGCTGACGACGCGGCGATGGCTTGCCGCACCCAAACGAGGGTCGTGGCCTCGTCGGCCAATTGCGGCAAGAACGCATCGATGATCTCCATTTCCGCGCGCTCGGCGTCGGCGAGGTCCGCGCGCTTCGCTGAAACATAGGCCGCAATGCTGTCTTCCCGCTGTTTCTTCAGTTGGCGGAGGGCCTCGATGCAGCGCTCGTCCGTTACCTCTCCCTTGCCGTCTTTTGCCAACTCGATGAATTTCGCGCGGATCATGCGCAGGCCCTGCAAGCGCGCAACGTCCTTGGCGAGCATGGCCGCCTTCATCTGTTCCTGAACTTGTTCCGAAATGGTTGCCATCGTTGACTCCGGAGGCCGGCTCTATGCCGCCTCAGAAGCCCCGCGCAACACGCGCACCAGCATCCCGAGCAATCCGACCGCCAGAACGCCAAGCGCAATCGTCACCGCCAGCTTGTCGGTACCGTTGGCAACCGGTCCCCCGAGCGACGCTGGATCGCCCAGAACCGCCTCGTTGACGGGGCCGTCGAAGACATCCCCACGAAGCTGAGAAAGGTCATAGGTCGGTGCATTTTCGCTGGCGGCTCCGTATACGAGACGCGCGCCCTCCGCCGGCAAACGCACCCGCAACTCCCACTCGGGGGCGGTGACGGTGACGTCGTCCACCGGAAGCGGAGGATTGTCGCCGTTGTCGATGGTTACGAGGAGCGCCTTGCCGAGATGTTGGTTGACCGCGATGGCAACGGTATTGCCTTGCTCACCGCCGGCCCAGGTGACCCGGCGAACCGGCTCCGTGATCGCGCCCCGATCGCGGAGGATGGTCACCGTGCGCACGAACATGTTTCGCGCCGTGTGGAGCGTCACCGTCTCGACGGGGGCATTGATCTCGCCGAGTGACAACCGCAGCTCCGTTACGCCGTCACGCTCATTGCGGTCGACCTCTCCTGTTTTCCACGGAATTTCTCGCCCGGTGCGCTGAAGCACGAAGGGAATCTGCCTGCCTTCCTTGTCAACAATTCGCACGTCAGCCATGTCGAACCGTGCGGCAGCAAGGACGTGGTTGTCGAAGATCACCCGCGCCCATCCGGCCGGCGCCGTCAGGGCTCTTTCCCAGTGAAAACGCGCCATGTTGAGCAACGAACCCGCGTCGGCCACACCCTCTCGGTCGGCGACCGGCACAAATTCGGGGTTAGGCTGTAGCGATCCCGCCACGAGGCGCTCTCCTGCAAGGTGGAACAATTCGTCCCGGGCGAGCGAGAGATCGGTGCCGGCAGGAACGGGTGCGCCGCCGACGAACAGGGTGTACGCCTCCGCCCCCGGATCCCGTGTCAGCAGGTCGATGGCGGAACTTTCGACGAGGATCTGCGACGCGTTCAACACGCGACCCTGATCCATCGCGATGTCGAGGATGAACCGATCACCCACGAAGTCCATGCCGCTCACGGTGTTGCGGTCGATGCGCGCACCGAGCAGGGCGAGGCGGCGAATGGCGCTGCTCGTGACGTACTGCGGGGCACCGTCCGGGTCCGGCGAAAGAACGGTGACTTCGCGGCTATACAAATCCTCACTCGCGACGACCGTTATGGCATGCACCCGTCGGCGCCCCGGCAGGCGTATCGCATAACGGGCCTTCCCTTCCTCCGTGATCGTAGGCGGATCGAGGACGATTTCGTCGATGTGCGGGGGCACGTAGTCGTGGGCGTGACGGAAACCGTAGGCGGCGCCGAGGTGAACGCTGTGATCGCCGAACGGTTTGACGGTGATCCGGAACGGGCCGCGCCCCCGGGGCACCGGAACAAAACTGTTCTCCGCGTCGATGCCGTCGATGTACTGGTCGAACACGATTGCGGAATCGGCCTCTCCTACGCGCGCCTCGACTGGGCCTACGCTGCCGAGGTCCTCGATCACCAAACGAAGCTGGGTGATCGGGCGTTCGGCAGCCTCGACCTCCCACACGCCAGGCGAAATCGGCGTGACGCGCAGATATTCGTCGTCGGGGCTGGACTCCGCTCCGCTTGCGACGAGGGTGAACGCCGCCGTCTCGCCGGTCACGGCGACCAGCTTCATGCGCGTGGCCAGATCTGCATCCGTCGTTGCGGCGATCTCCGGGGGGAGCGCAACGCGGGTGACACCCGCGGGTGCAAGCGTGACGGGAAGCATCCACGGCGCATCCGCCGGGCCCGCGAGGGCGACTGAAATAACCAGTAATAATGGATACATCACTTGCGATCCCTCACGAGTTTCTGGAAGGCCGCACCGGCGGCAAGTAGGGTCACGGCAATCCCCGCGAGGGCGCCAACGCGCCAGAAGCCGGAGAGGCTCCACATATCGACGAGACACACCTTGCTCGCCCCGAGTACCGCGATCACGAGCCCGGCCAGACGGGCGCCACGGCTGCCATTCGCCACGCCAAGTACGATGAGCGCCAGCCCGTACGCCCCCCAACTGATCGAGCGCGTCATTTCCTCACGCAGGTTTTCGCTGCGGAAGGAGAGGGCGTTGTCATGGGCAAAGGCGTGGGCAATCTCCAGATTGAGCAGCGCAAACCCAAGCAGTACAGCGCTCGTGCGCAGCATTCCCTTGATCGCCGTGTTTTCGAGGAAATGCGCCGCAATGAGCATGCACGCCGCCGGAACTCCCCACGTATAAAGCGTCCAGTTCAGGAGAATCGGGCCTTCTCCGCCGTGATAGCTCAGCGCCGCCGGGTTCAGCAGCAGCCGCACGTTCACCACCACGGCAAGAAATACGGCAAACACGACGAGGCCGCGATGCTTGACGTGCCGCGACAGCCACCCGAGCGCGGCAACCTCGATGGCCCAGCCCACCGTAAGCCATGCTTTGTCCAGTTGAATCGGCACCGCCATCGCCGCGAACAGCATCACGGTCACGGCCATGAGCGCCAGTTCCTGCGAGTCGTTCCGCGCACGGGCCACGCGCACCAACGCCACGGCGCCGAGCAGCGCGTTCATCCCCAGAACAACCGCAAGCAGGCCGGGGAATTGCGTGCCGAGGTGCATCTTCCAGAGCGAAAGAAACGGCCAAAAGTAAATGCCGCCGGCCAGCACGGAGCCAAGTACCCCGCCAAGATCGCTCGATTTCGGACGGACGAACGGGCCGAAGGCGTACGCCACATAGATGGGCGCCGCCGCGAGGAGTAACGAAAGGGTGTCCGGTTTCGCGACCGGCACAAGGCTCGGGTACACCTGGAGGCCCGCCGCGAGAATTCCAATCGGCAGCGCGAAACGGTACCCCCGCAAGAACCCAATCACGAGGGAAATGGCGGCGAGTCCCAGCGCCGTGCCATTGATCACGCCAACCCCCCGGTCCGTGCCGGCCTGCGTCACGACGCCGATGATCCCGGCGAGGCCGACAAACCCGACGGCGCCAAGGTCGAACCCGGCCGCCAGCACCAGCGCGGGCACCGCCACGATGGCGACGGCAACGGGCACCTCCGCGGGGAAATCAACAAAGCTCCACGAGCCCGCGTAGGCGACCATCACAACGGCGACGGCGGCCACCACCCCCACCTGGGCCGGCATCCAGCGCCGAACCATACGGGGCAGCACCAGCGCGCCGGTGAGGAGGTAAGCCAAACCGAGCCAAGCGGTGACGCGATAGTCGGCCGTCAGGGCCATTCCCGAAACCGGGTCGACGCGGCCGAGGTCGGTCGGCGTTGTGTAGCTGAGCCCGCCGACCGTCCAGAGCAGCGCGCCGGCCGCCAGCGCGGCAACGGCGACGTACGTGGGCGCAGTCGGCACGAGCGCGAAGAACGCCAGCGCAAGCAGTGCCGGAGCGAGTAGGCCCACCGGTACCTGATCCGGCGCCCGGAACTGTAGCGCCCACCCGAGGTACAACACCGTGGTCACCAGGCCAGACAGGCCGACGATCACGGCCCAGCTCCTGCGCCAGGACGCCACCAGCAGGCCAACGTTCACCACAGCCAGGTACGCGAAGAACGCAACCGCCTTGTTTTCACCGGTCGAGAGCAGGATGGGCGTCATGTAAGCGCCGATGGCCCCCAGGACGGCCATGAACAGGCTGTTCCGACGCTCGGCCACGAACATCGTGACTGCGCTTACGACGAACATCGCGCCGAACGTCGTGCCCTGACCCACGATTCCGTAGCGCGCGTGGCCGGCCCAGAGCGCCGCATACAGGATGCCGGCGCCGACACCGCCGAGCGCGGCGGACACCGTCGGGTAGCGTCGGGCACGCAGAATCTCGCCCAAGCCCCACGACGTGACGCCCACCACGATGCCGAGGGCGAACCGCGCGCCAGGCCCGAGGAAACCGAGTGCGACGGCCTCACGAAACGCGAACAGGGCCGCCACCACCATGAGCACCCCGCCGACCGCCGCAAACGCCCACACCGCGTTCTGCTCGATGAAGGCGGCGAGATCGAACGGGGGGGGCGGAACGAACGGCGGCGCCGGCGGGCGTGGGGGCTTCGGCGGGGGCCGTCCAAGGAGCGCGGCGATGTCGTCCGGCACGGGCGGCGCTGCTGCCGGAGAGGCAGGGGAGGGCGTGGCCGAAGCGGCGGCGGGAACAGCGGCGGGAACAGCGGCGGGAACAGCGGCGGAAACAGCGGCGGGAACAGCGGGCGCCGTCGGCGCCGATTCGGCGAGTGGCAAGCTGGTTACCGCCGCAATCGAGGAGGAGGCCGAAGCGCCCGACGTCCCGACCACCGCGTCCGCCGCCACGCCAACCCCGGGCCTGACATCGGGCGCCGACCTGACCGTGCGAGCCGCAAGGGCGCCCATCTGCGCGCGCAGGCCCACCATCTCCCGGCTCAGATCCGCCTGTTCCTTTTGCAACTGCGCGACGGCGTTGGACGCCGATCGCGCGCGAACGAACGCAACGATCGACAGCACCAACGGCAGGCCGAAACACAGAAGCCCACCGCACATCATGCCGCCGACGAATTCATCCATCGCGGCACCCTAAGGCGTTTTATCCAGCGCGGTACGGATTCCGGCGCGCCGTCAGAAGAACGACGGCAAGCACAAACAGCCACGCGATCATGTCCTCGAGTTGCTCAAAGATGCGGTAGCGCGGAGGTGCGGCGGTTTGAACGAGCAGCCCCGCCACCGCAGCCGCGATACCAGCCAGGCGTACGGATACCGCAACTCCCATCGGCGAAGCGTCTACATCGCCCGCAAATCGCTGCACGCCGAGCACGACCAGCATCGGGGCGAGGAAGATCTTGAGCACGAGCGCAATGGCGACGATCGGCCACAGCCGAACGTGCAGGTCGCCCGGGAGCCACGCAATCGCAAAGTCGAAGTCGAGTCCGTTCGTGCGCAGTTGCCCCGACATCGCAAGGCTCAGGTACGCGGTCGCCACCGTGACGAGCGGCACGAACCACGCCCGCAATCGCTCGTCATCCCAGGCCAGCCGCGCCGAGGACGCAGCAAACAGCACGCAGACGACGACCCCGGTTCCAAACGAACGACCGTACCAGTCGAGCGCGGCGAACGCACCCACCACCGGCAGCCACGTCGGGAAACGTACGGCGGCGACCGCAATCGCGAGCGAAATCGCGGCGAGCGGGTAGCCGGCAACGTCGACCCGCCCGCTGGCAGCGAGACCGGCGACCAACGCAGCCGCACAGCGCGCCCGCCAGCCCCTGGCGAAGGCGGCTGCCAAGCCCGCCCACGCCAGTGAAAGGATGCCGACGGGAAGTTCATATTTGATCCTGGGAAAGCTCCGGATTGCAAACGTGCCGACATTGACGTCCCCCAAAAAATACCAAGCGACCACCAGACCCAAAACCGGCAGGATCAACGTCCGCCTCTCCCCCGCGAACCATCGACGCGGCACCGTCAGGACAAGGGTGGTCGCGAAGATCAGATGGGGGAGCATCTGAAACGCGCCGTAGTTGTAGAGCGTTCCGGGAAGGGCGATTACGACGAGGAGCGAGGTGATCAGCAGCACGCGCCAATCACGACGCCATGCATACCCCATCGCGCCGACGAATCCGACGCAGCCAAGAATCCGCTCCAACAGGTGATGGAAAGGGCGGCTGTAGTGGATTGTAGGCAGAATCGGGAGATAAAAATAGCCGCCAACCAACGCAAGCCCGATGCCCACGGCCGCCCAGCCGCGCACGGCAGCCGGTAGCACGCGGAGCGCGAAGACCGCCACGACCAGCGCAGCGAGTACGACTCTCGTCGGCGTCACCCCGGATCGCCGTGGGCCAACATAGGGGCGACCTTCCGCTGCTGCACGAATCGCGCTCCCGACGGGAAGACGGTCGGCGAGGTCCGTTCCCTCGTACTCATGGGGCGGAAGAATGCCCAGCTCGGCCCCCAAAAGGAATCGATACGTGGAGAGGGGCAAACGCCCTGCGACCGGCTCGGTACCGAACAGTTCACCGTCCGACAGGAAGGCCGTCGGGATGTCCAGCCCGAAGATGTGGCGACCGGTCGAGGTGTGGCCGTGGTCCCCAACCACCACGAAGCGGTACTCGGGCGGCAGGACCGCGAGAAGCTTCTGGGCGTCCTGATCAACTTTGTCGAGCGCCTTCAGGTACTTCGGCGTCCCGACCTTGGCGTGGTGCGCCATCTCATCCAAATGGGGGTAGTGCCAAACGATCAGATCGACGCCTTCCTTCAGGTACGATTGCACCTTCGTCCACTCCTTCTTGCCCCGGTAGTGGAAGGTCAACCAGCGGGAGAAGCCGGCGTACTGGCCCTCATGGACGAGCGCAGTGCGGCGTCCGGAGGCGACGACGTCGGCGAACAGGCTGCTACTCGACACGTCACTTGCGGAGACGAGATTGTGGTAGGCGCCGAGCAGGCCGGCGCTCGCCGTACCGGTGAACGCTTCACTCACACACGGCACGGTCAGACACTCCAGACAGGGCTGGATTTCTGCGAAAAATCCGTTCTTCCGGAACGGTTCGAGGAAGGTGAGCCGAGGGTCACGCGCGTCTTCTGGACGCATGCCGTCGATGATGAACACAAACAGCTTACGATTCGGCGCCGGCGAGATCTGGAGGCCCGGCTCTCCGCTCGCCCCACCCGGGGAGAGGAAGAAGTGGACGGACGACAAAAACAGTAAACTGACGGCCACTGCGGCCGCGAAAGTCCCCCAAATTCGCCGCGACAACATCGGGGTCAAGGAAGGGAATTCGCTGACTTTGCTGACGTGATTTTTCGCCGCAGCCATACGCCGGCGCCAAACATCAGGATGCACCCCCATTGTGCGGGCGTGAGTCCCGCCCACCGCACGTCAGCGCGGCCCGTAATGTCGGTATTTCGCAGGAAATCGAACCCGAAACGCGCTGGGGCATACAGGAAGCACCAGACCATCGGAAAGAAGCGGTCGGGTCGGGGCTTTCGCGCCAGCACAACGAACGCCACGGCAATTCCGATCGTCCACACCGCCTCCACCAGCCCGAGGTCGAAGCGCGCCCCTCCCGGATCTCCGCTGAAAAACTCCCCGGCCGGGAAGTCTACCGCGAGCGGAAACGTCGTAAGGCGACCGACGTGGTCGTGCACCGAGAAGCATCCCAAACGCCCGAAGATCCAGCCAAAGGGAAAGCCAAACATAATCGCGTCGGCATGCGGCCAGAACGGCACTTTGCGCACGCGTCGGAAAAAGAACGTGATGCCGAGGATCGCGCCGATGAACCCGCCGAACGACGAGAATCCCGCCCAGACGCGCGCCAGCGCCAGCACCGGATTCTCCGCGAGTTGCTCTGGGTGGTAGGCCACCACATTCACGATGTGGCCGCCGACGAACCCGGCCAGCACCGTGAACACGCATCCATCGACAACGTTCGCCACGTCCAAGCCCATCTTGAGGCCCCGCGCGCGCGCCACCTCCAGCCCAACCATGAATCCGATGGTGACGAGGATGCCCCACGGATCGAGCGGGACAGGGCCGATATGGTAGACGGGCAGGTCAAAGGATGGAATCACGCGCTACACCGCCTCGGGGCGCGTGATAACACCCGCGACCGGAGGCAGCCGTGTCCGTTTACACCAGTGACGTGCTCGTCGAAGGCATTCGCCGTGACGACGTTCTTACGTGGCTCTCGGAGCCCGCGAACCACAAGAAGATCGTAGATGGCTCGTTCGACGGCTGCAAAGAGCTCGCCGTCGGCACGTACGAGCTCGACATCAACGGCCAACCGCGCGGGCGCATGATGACGTATACGTTCGATCGGGTGGACGACGAACACGGCGGTCGGCGGATCCATGTTCAGTTGGCCGGCCGACGTGTCGACGGAAAGCTACACTACAGCCTTCGCACCACCAAGCCCGCGACGAACACGCTCGTCACCCTGCATGCCGACTTTCCGGGCGGGGGAGTCCTCGGCTTTTTGTCCGAGCAGATCGGCCTTCGTAAGCGGCTTGACGGCGGTTTCCGCATCATGCTCGACAACCTTGCCGCGGCGATCAAGAAGCAGTGATCCGCCTGCGGGTGCCGCATCTGACGTAGACTCGTCCGATGCCCAACATCGATCTGATTCCGTACGCCAACGCCTCCGCCTACCGTCGCATCGCCGCCGTGGCATGGGAAGCCCCGAACGACCCGCACGTGTACGGAACGATGGAAATCCGTGCCGAGGCGCTCGAAGCGTGGATCGCCAAAAAACGCGTCGAAACGGGAGAAAAAATCACGCTCACCCATGCGGTCGGCCGCGCCATCGCGATGATCATCGGGAAACACCGCGATCTCAACGCGCTGGTGCGCTTCGGTAACCTCTACCAGCGGCGAGATGTCGACGTTTTCGTGCAAGTCGTCGTGGAAGACGAGACGAACATTGGCCGCGCCGACCTCTCTGGCGTGAAATTCAAGAATGCGGACCAGCTCGACGTCGCCGCCATGTGTCGAATCCTCAAGGAGAAAGCTGGGAAGATTCGCGCGGGACAGGACGAGGAATTCAACAACACCAAGTCCAGCCTGTCGTCGATGCCGGGCTGGATTCTCAAGCCGCTCCTTCGCTTTCTCGATTTTCTCCAATACACGTTGAACGTCAACCCGAAGTTCCTCGGTACGCCAGGTGATCCATTCGGCTCGGCGATGGTGACGAACGTCGGCGTCTTCGGCCTCACGATCGGGTACGCGCCGTTCTTCCCGTTGGCCCGCTGCCCCATCATCCTCACGCTCGGATGCATTGAAAATCGGGCGGTGGTCGAGGAGGGAAAGATCGTCCCAGGGAGAGTGCTCTACCTCAACGGGACGTTCGATCATCGGGTCGTGGACGGGTACCACGCAGGCATCATCGCCAAGGAAGTTCGCGTGCTGCTCGCCAACCCGGAACGTCTTGACGAGGTCGTGGGTTAGCGCCGCGTGCTTCCCCTCGTCGCTTCCACCGTCCTCGATCTTTGGCGTGGCTGGCCCGGCTCCGACAAGGTGTTTGTCAACGTCGGCTTGCCAGATGGTTCGTCCGCGCTGTTTCTCGTAGATACTGGCGCGTCGATCTCAGTGCTCAACGAGGATATCGCCGAGCGCCTCGGGCTGCACGTGTTCGACGCCGGGGGCACGGTGAACGGCCTGAGCGGCTCCGTTCCATGGATGAAGGCGACGATCCCGCATCTTCAACTCGGGGAGTTCGGCGCTGATAATATCGACGTTGCCGTCGGCGTTCCCGGCGCGCCCCGGGAGTCCGGTCCGCTGCCGATTGCCGGCATCCTCGGCAACAACGTATGGCGAAACTTCACCTTGGTGGTGGACTATCCGCGCGATCAGCTGGAACTCTATCCGCCTGGCACGTACCACGCGCGCGGACGGAGCGCGCAGTTGGTCGTCGGCGATAATCACCTGTACACGCCCGTACGCATCATCGCGAAGAAGGACAAGGAGGTCGTCGACCAAAAGACGATGCTCGAAATCGACACGGGGGCGGAGGATCTTTCGCTGTGGTGCCAGACCGGCGAGCCCTTTCGCGACGTGACGACCCTTGGCGTGGAGCACGTCATCGGCATCGGTGCCGACCTTGACCGGATTCCCGACTACAGCTTCCTGTCGGAGACCCGCCGAATTCCCGTCGCGTCCGTCGAGATCGGGGGGAGAAAGCTGGTTCCGTGGAATTCCGTGCGGTGGAACTCTCCCGATGAAATCACCGACGCCTGCGCGGTAACCCCGGGCCTCATTGGCTACGGAATCCTGCATCCGTGGCGGGTAGTCATCGACTACCAAGGCGGGAAGTTGACGTTGGAGAAGCCGCGCGGAAAACCCCGGCGGTTCGACGCGCTGGCGGGTTGGCTGAACGCCGACCGGGTCGCGTTCGGGGCCGATCCCATCCGGGCAGCTCCTCGGGCGCGGGTCATTGCCGGGCAAGGCGACTTGCCACAGGCACGCGCGCTCGTCGAGGCCGGCCTGCGCGCGACTCCGACCGACCCGCAGCTCGTCGTCCTGCTGGCGAGATTGCAGCGGAATGGCGCCGAATATGCCGCGGCCGTCGCTACCCTTTCGTCCATGACGCCCAGCGAACTCGCCGGAGAGGATGAGTGGGTTTCGTTCGTGAACTCTCTGGTGCTCGAAGGAAAGACGGCGGAAGCGGTCGATCGGGCGCGCGCGGCGGTCAACGCGGGCACAGACGACGAACCCGCGCGGGAGGATTTCTACGTTGCGCTTTCCGATGCGCTGCTCGCGGCCGGGCGGCCGACGGAAGCGCAGGCGGCGCTCGACCAGGCGATCTCGATCGACATGGGTGGAAGCGCGTTCCTCTTTCGGCGCGCTCGTATCGCGCTCGCAGAAGGTGACCGCTACAGCGCGATTACGACGCTGCGTGGCCTGATGCAGGTCTACCCGATCGGAGGAATGCCGATGTGGCTCTACGCAATGTCGGCGAAACCCGAGGACCGGGAGACGTTCCGCACGGACCTCGATCGCGCGCTGGGCAGGCTGCATCCAGGCTCGCAACCGTTCGATTTCGTCGGGGCGGCGTGGCTGGCGGTAGGAGAGGAGGTACGCGGCGGAGAAGCGCTGACCACGGGATACGCGCGAGACTGTTCGCGCCTTCCGGCCAGCCCGGAGCGTGACAATTGCGACGCGTGGTACTGGGCGCTCCAGCACAAAAATCTGGATCAGGCGGCGGCTCGAATGAAGCAGGCGTTGGCGGCGCAGCCCACGAACTCTGCCTTTCACGACACGGCGGCCGTGGTATCGCTCGCCGCCGGTGACGCCGCCAGCGCCTTCGCCCACGCACAGGAGGCCGCCCGCCTCTCCCCATGGGATCCATACCTTTTGTGGCAGGTTGGCCGCATGAAGGTCGCGGCGGACGTGCCGGCAGCGCTAGGCGGTTAGGGCACAACGATGTCAACCATTCTGCTCACGTTTGCCCTTGCCCTTGCCCGTGACAAGGCGACGGGTCCAGGTCCCGAAAACGCTTTGGTCATCGGCGTGTACGACGGAGACACGTTTACGCTGGCAACGGACGACCGCGTGCGACTTCGTTGGGTGAATACGCCGGAAATTCAGCCGCCGGAGCCGTATTCAATCGAGGCACGCGACGCGACAAGCGCGCTTGTGATGAACAAGACGGTCCACCTCCTCTACGGCCCCACCATTCGGGACGGGTACGGACGGTTGCTGGGCGGGGTGGAGATCGATGGGAAGAACCTGTCGATTGAGCTGTTGGAGCGCGGGCTGGCCCACCTGTTCATCATCCCCCCCGACGGAACGGACTTCACGACGTTCATCGCTGCACAAGCGCGTGCCAAGGCGGCGAAGAAGGGCATCTGGTCCACGCCCGCGTATCAGGGAGTCCTCCACATCACGTCCTTTCACGCAAACGCGGATGGAGATGATCGGGAAAACGTCAACGGCGAATACCTTCGAGTGTGCAACGTCGATCCCAATCCCATCGATCTCGCCGGCTACAAGATCAGCGATCTCTCGGCAAACTCATGGGAATTTCCGGCGCTGGTCGTGCCCCCTGGACACACATTTGAGATTCACTCGGGAAAGGGCATGAACCAGACCGATTCCTCCCGCCAGTTGGAGATCTTCCTCCAGAGCGCCGACCCGATCTGGAACAACGCGGAAGACCGAGCCACCATCTACGACCGGTTTGGTCGTTCCGTGGACAGCCGCGCTCACGCCGTTGACAAGGGCACGCCGTAGCGTGGACGGCGGGGGCGGCGGCGTGGACCAATCGTTATTCCTGCTCCTTAACGGCTGGTATCCGTTGGGCGCCATCGTGTGGCAGGCGTTGAGCGATCCGCGGGCGGCCTTCGTACTCGTGGCCTATGTCGTGTGGGCAGCGTACAGGACCCAACGCGGGTCGGTTGTCGTCGTTGCGGCAATAGCGTTTGCCATCACGGATCCGTTCTGCGGGATGGTCCTGAAGCCCCAGTTTGCCGAAACGCGCCCCTGCGCAACGTTGGGTCGAGTGTGGGGGCCCGCGAATATCGACGGTACTACCGCGTGCGGCTCGGGCTACGCGATGCCTTCCGCGCATGCCGCCAACACCATGGCGGTTGCGGCGGTCCTGGCCTCCCCTCCCCTCGTCGGCGTATCGGTGCTGGTGGGGCTCTCGCGCGTCGTGACCGGGCAACATTGGCCCTCGGACGTAGCCGCAGGTTGGGGCATTGGCGCCGTCGTCGGCGCGCTCGTCCGGTGGTTGTTTGGCCGCGTGAAACAATGAAAGTTCAGGCGGTTTTTGTGGACGCCGCGGGCACGCTTTTGCGCACGCGCGAGCCGGTAGGAATTACCTATGCCCGAACCGCACGGCAATTCGGCTACGACGCCGATCCCGTCGAGGTGGAAGCACGATTCGGGGCCAGCTTCGCAGCGGCACGCTCGACACTCCAGCGTGGCGACGGGCGGGCGTTCTGGGCAGAGGTGGTCGCCGACAGCGTCGGCGTCCGCGACAAATCGCTGTTCGACGCCTTGTACGAGCATTATAGCCGGCCCCGCGCCTGGTGGATCGACACCGAGGCGCTGCGGGTATTGGGCGGCCTGGCACGGTCGGGGGTGCGTCTGGGCATCATCTCCAACTGGGACACGCGCTTACGAACGTTGTACGAACGTTTTGCCTTGGAGCGCATGTTCCCGGTGCTGGTTGTTTCGGCCGAACTCGACGCGGAAAAGCCGGACCCGGTGCTGTTCCATGCGGCCTGTCGCGTGGCCGGCGTCGCGCCGGCCAATGCCATCCATGTCGGAAACGACCCCGTCGCGGACGTCCAAGGAGCGTCGCAAGCGGGACTCGTTGGACTCCTCTACGACGAAGACATCGGCTGGCCCGCCATCGGGGAGCAGATTCGGGTCTTGCGCCGCGGCGTCGGCATGTTCGGGCGGTAGGTCGCCTCGACTAACCCTTCGGCCGCCAGGCGTTCGTGTAGTACCCCTCCCCTTCCTTCGGCCGCATCGGCGAGTCACGACGCGCATACACTTCATCGCGCAAAAGCCCGGCCAATAGCTGGCGACCCGGAAGCCCGTGGTCCAACCAGCGCGTACGCAGGCGGCGATACACGGCGTCCTCGTCCGTGTCGGCTATCCCCGCGATCTTGCGAAGGCTCTGGTCGATGTAGTCCGCGTGCTCGGGGGTGCAGGAAACCTGCGCTTCTTCGAAAAGTTCGCTCAACCAGTCGAGGTATGCGGCGGCCATCGGGATCCTCGCCGACCATGTAGCGCCTCCACCCCGCCGGGTCGACTGCTGACCGTGCTCCCAGCCACGGTGTCGATCGCCACCGATATCGAGATGAAACCCGGCGTACAGCCGGCGGGCGGAAGTTGGTTGGCCCGGCGCGCTCGCGCCGCCCAAAGACGCCACTTGCCTGTCACCCCCGTTGGCTCAGGCGCCGCCCTCCGGGCTGATGATCGTGACGCGTGGGAAGTACGTCCTGTAGCGGGCAGCGTCGCGCGTCACGAGAACCAGGGACTCGAACGCTGCGTGCGCACCGATATAGAAGTCCGGGAGGGGCATCGGCCGTAGTCCGCCCCGACGCCGATACTCGCCAAATGCGCGGCCCGCAAGGAACCCAGCGGGCCAGGGCAGAGGCAGGCGCACCCAGTCCGGCGCCGGCAGGGCGGCGTCGAGATCTTCGATCCGGGGGAATCCTGCCGCGAGTTCTGCGTAAATGATCGGGTTGATCGCAACCGGTCCCTCGTCCGCGCACTGCGTGATGGTGCTCTCCGACCATTCGGCCCACGCCGCGTCGCCGCTGATCACATCCAGGATGACGTTGGTGTCAATCAGGAACCGCCTCACCCGTCGCCTCGGGTCAACGCCATGAGTTCCTCGGTAGATGGGCCCGAATAGGCCGCGGCGCGCAGCGCGCCGACGACGCGGCGGCCTCGCGATGACTGCGCCTGTACCTTTCGCAGGTGCACGACGTTTCCGACGACCTCGAACTCGACCTCGGAGTCCGGAACGATGTTCAGTTGCTCCCGAATCGCGATTGGAATGGTGACCTGGCCCTTGGTGGTGACGCGCACAGCTCTCCCGGTAATACCTGGAAAGTATTACTCATACTCTTCGAAACTGTCAAGGTCCAGGCTCGATCACGACGGGGGCCTGCCGCTCCTCGGGTCGGAGGCGCCGATCTGGGAGCGTGTGCCGTCGAACCTGAGCCGTCCGGGCCGCGCCCAAAGAAGATTCGCACTCCCCCTCATCCCCCGGCGCCTTCCAACCGATCTCCCCAGTGTCGCATCTTTCGCGACCCAACCCGGAGACCCCACCATGATCGCATCCATCCTGTTTCTCGCTTGCTCACCCGACGCCGCGTTTTCCGACGCTGACGCCGCCTACGACGACGTCACCGCCGAAGCGTCCGCCCTTGCGGGACGAGTCAGCATTCCGGTTGACGTCACCGACGAAACCGCCACCTCGGTTGCCATCACCCACGTCACGTGGGCGGACGACGCCATGACCGTCGGCGCCGAACTCACGTCTGGCAGCGTTGTGGACGGCGTTGCGACGCTCTCCATCCCGGCCCGCGTTCCCTTCCGTGATCGCAGCAGCAACAAGCCGCTCGCTCCCGTCTACTACGCGGTGACCGTCCGCGACACCGATGGTGACTATGTCGCCGTGTCGGACAGCGCGCTGATCTTCGCGCCGCGCGCTGTCGAAGGCGGCCCCTCACGCGGCTGGAACGTGCTGGTTGACCCGACCGACACGGAGCAGACCTGGGCCTCGGCGGCGAGCGGCATGGAAGCAAGCCATTCGCTCGTCGGAAGCGACACGCTCGACATTGGCGGCCTCGTCGACGTGGAGTACGGCGTCGGCCAGCGCATCGTGACCGCGCCCTTGGGCAGCGCCACCGGTGCCGCCCCCTACGACGAGCCCTTCCAGGTGTCGTGGCACATCTCGCTGAGCGGCGTTCCGTCCGCCAATCTCGTCGGCGGATACGGTGAAGATGCCGGAATCGCGGCTTTCGAGCCGATGCTCTACCAGGACATCGACGCGAGCCTTTCCTACTCGGATGTCGATCCCGTGCAGGCCCACGTGTGCATCGGGCCGGTGACGGCCGGGATGGCGTGGGTTCCGGCGCCGCGCACCGTCGGCGAGGCGATGTCGTACGCCGAGAAGGGTTCGGTGTCCGGTTGGACGATGTTCGACCTTGGCGCGGAAGGATTCTCGTCCGTCGAAGCCGAAGGGAACGACGCCGCGCTGCGGGAGTCCTGTATGTCCGACGACCAGTAGGTCGGACCGGACGCGGATGCCGGGCGCCTCGAAAGGGGCGCCCGCTCTGCTTTTCCAGGAAGTCCCTCGGCCAGCGGCGCCTGATTCCGCCAGTTGAAGCGCTGAAGATCGTATTGACCGGCGATGGCGTCGAGCTTCGACGCATACCGGGGGTCCGTCGCATAGGTGCCCTGCAACGCGCGCACGTAGGCCGATGCATCTTCTGCGACCCGCCGCGCCGCCGCATATCTGGACGAGGTCGCGAGCACGCGCGCATGGTCCGCAAGCGCCTCGCCAGCGTCGTTGTAGAGTCGGAAGCTCGCGGTCCGCATGCGACGAACCCCGTGCCGATACTCCACGACCTTGCGTTTGACAGCACCCGCCGGGCCCTCTCCTTTCATCCCAAACAGGTTCTGCCCCGGCGCAGACCGGCCCCAGTTACTCTCCAAGATCGCCTGGGCAAGCGTCACCGATGCGGGCACGCCCAACGACCAATCGTTGAACGTCGCACCGTTAACGGCACCCCCGAGGAACACCCCACGGTAGCCTTCCGGAAAGGGCGCCGTCGTAAGGAGAGCGGTGTTGCGAATGGCAACGGCATTGAGGGCCAACTCGGCAATGAGCGAGGCGCCCAGCGTGTTGTCGGGGTCACGTGCGAGCAAGGCCAGATCATTCAGTACCCGGTCCGCCAGCGTCACCGCAAGCGAAAATTCTCCGGCCGCAAGATGGGCGGCCGCCCGTTCCATGTGGCCGTTGATTTGCGGACCCACACCGATAAAGCGGACGACGGCGGCGTCATCGAGCACCTCCGCAGCCGGGCGCAACCCCGCAGTCAGCGCAAACGCGAGCCCGGAAAGGCCAACCGTGGCCTTGAGGAGTGACGCGAGCGAAGAAGTGACGGCGGACAAGCGCGCAAGGATACCGATCTACAGCGAATGTGCAAGGTTTGACGCGTCAAGAGCCGGCGCCGGTCGTCGCATCGACAAAGTGCGCGTCTGCCGTGTCGGATCACTCAAACTCCGTCACCATCACCGGGTACACCGGCACCAGACCATCCGCCGGGGCATCGAACTCAAACGACTCCGACACGTCTCCCGAGGACAAGCTCTGCGAAAGCGTCAGCAAAAACGCGCCCTCAGGAACCCCGAAGACCGCGAACGCGCCCGTGATCGCCGTTTCCGTCAACGCCGGGTCCACAACCCCGGTCTCATCGATGTAGCAGGCGGTGTGCGTCTCTCCGGCGCTGTCCTGAACCACCACCGTCACACCCGGGGCGGGCGGGCTGTACGCGGGATCCACGTTGGCTTGGGAAAACCGCGCCTCTCCCATGATCAACGTGCCCGGCCGATCGAGATCCGGACAGCCGACCCACGCCGCGACGGCGCCCGCCAAATACTCCGGCGTTGCAATCCACGGGTACCCACTCGCCAGGGAGAAGCTGGAGGTACCAGCAGCACCCTGAAATCCCGTGGAGACGAACCCTTCGGCTGCTGCGTGAACGAAGAAGACCTCACCTGCCGGCACGATGACGCTGAACGCGCCCGCGGCGTCCGTCTCCGCGACCTCACCGGCAACGTGGGTTTGGTCAAAGATGGACACGAGGGCGCCCTCGACAGTCGACCCCGCGCCCCCGGGCGCGTCGAGCACCACGCCCGACATCACGACCTCGGCCGAGCCACCTTCACAACCGACGAAAAGGCCAAGGACAAACATGACACTCATTGCGGCGTTCCAAGGAAATAATGTGCCATGACGAACGTGCCGGCCTCCGCGCTGTAGGTTTCTTCGGCGCCAAGGCCGCTCTCCAACAGGATGTCACCAGGTTCGAGATTGAAGGCAAAGAACCAGTCGAACTCGCCGTCCGCGACGCGGTTGATGCTCCCGTCCTCACCCACGACAAAGCACGTTGGTACCACGGCCGCGACCCGCACCGCCGCGCAATCCCACCCGGCATCCAGCGGGGATCCCCACAAATGCACGCGTTTTCCGGCATCGAGGTCACCCGGCGAATCTCCCAACGGCAGCGGCAGCGCCGCCATCAACGAGGCCGTATACGCCCGATCCGCCGCGAAAAGCGCCCCCGTGAGCCAGCGCCCGTTCCGCGCGGGGGTGATGCCGCGCCACAGCGTCGGGTAGGCGTCTCCACCGTCCAAGTGTACGGCGACGCGCGCCTCCGGCGGCACAGACGCGTCGTAATAGCCAGGATAGTCGTCGGCGTACGGCTCTTCGGCCACGATCGGCTCCGGCTCGCCTTCATCGTCCAGTGCGTCCGGCGCCACGACCATCGCTTCTCCCCCGAGGGTTGCCCCGGTGGAGGTGTCCGGCGACGCATAGACGAAGCCTGACCAGTGGACGGTACCTTCGTCGTCATCGGCGGCTCCGAACGAAAGGGTGCAGCCGGCGAGAAGGGCGATCACGGCTTCAATGTAGCGCGTCCAGCACGATTCGCGACGGAAGCGCGCGGCCAAGGTGCGCCGACACCGCGTCGGAGAGCAGCCCCCGGCGCCCCTCCGGTAGGCTCGCATCGAGGAGATCGCGCAACGGCGCGCGCCTGGCGGCCTCCAACGCGGCTGCGTACGCCTGCGTGACCGGTTCTCCCGACCCGCACCGGCGATGTAGCAGCCCCCCCGCCTCAATGGAGAATCCCATCCCCACCTCAATCGGGTCCGCGCACACGACGCAACGGTCCAACACGGGGCCGATGCCCGCGAACGTGAGCGCCTTTCCCTCGAGCCCGAGGAGAAAGGCAGGCTGCGGATCCTCGCCGTTGGCGTCGAGCAGTGTGAGCGCCATGTCCAGCAAACCATACAACCGCAACTCCGGCTGCCCCTCTCGTGCCAGTGCGCCGCACAACTCACACGCATAAATGGCAGTGGCAAGCCGACCCAAACCGTCGCGCAAATGCACGTGACCCGCGATCGCTTCTCCGGAAACCAGCGTCTCCAGATCGCCGCGACCGCGTCGTAAGCGGACAACTGCAGTCACCCCGATATCGAGCCCAGCGTGCCTGCGTCGTGCGCCCCTCGCGAGCACGCTCACCTTCCCCTCGTCGGGGGTCAGCAAGCGGAGGATTCGATCGCTCTCCCCGTAGTCTTGCCGACCGACGACGATGGCCGTCAGCTCTCTTCCTTCCGGCTTCATCCGGTGCTCAGCAGAAACGTCGCAATGGAGAGATAGATGGTGAGCCCCAGTCCGTCCATTGCCGTCGTGACAAAGGGGCCCGTCGCAATGGCGGGATCGATGCCGAAGCGGCGAAGCGTAAGGGGAACCAGCGTACCGGCCAGGGTGGCTGCGGTCATTCCGCACAGGATGGCCGTGGACACGGAGGCGGCGATTCGCACGTCCCCGTGTCGAAGCAGACAATAGGCGCCGGTGCAAAGCCCGAAGATGACGCCCAGCGACAGTCCGTTCAGGCCTTCCGCGACGACCGTGCGGCGAATGTTCCCGTCCATCCGGCCAAGTGCGATGTTCCGCACCGTCACCGTTGCCGACTGAATGCCGACGTTGCCCTCCATACCGGTGACGATGGGAATGAAGCCGGCAAGCACCAATTCCGTCGTTAGCACGCCGCTGAACTGCGAGATGATCTCCGAGATGACAAACCCGCCGCCCATCGTCACGAGCAGCCACGGAAGGCGACGCGTCACCGCCTCCCACCGGCTCATGCGACTGGCCTCCGTCGCGCCTTCGCTGACGCCGGCCATGAGGAGCATATCCTCCCCTGCTTCCTCACGAATGACGTCGATAACGTCGTCTACGGTTACGATGCCCAGCAGGTGCCTCGCCTCGTCGACAACCGGCACGGCGAGCAGGTCGTACCGCCCAGCGATCCGCGCCACCTCCTCCTGATCCATTTCCGGGCGGACCATGATGACATCGGCGGTCATGATTTCCGACAGCCGCATCGACGGGGGATGGGTCAGGAGGTTTCGCAACGAGATGACGCCGACAAGCTGTCGTTCTTCGTTCTCGACGTACGCATAGTAAATGAGCTCGTGATCGCTGGCGGCTTGCACCGCCGCAATCGCGTCGCGACAGGTCGTGTCGGCCTGAAGGCGGAACGCCAGCGGCGACATGATGCCGCCGGCGGTGTCCGAGGCGTAGCCGAGCAACTCCTCGACCTGCTCCCGCTCCTCTCCCTTGATGCGTTCAAGCACGGCTGACCGCTGCTCGTCGGGGAGCAGCTCAAGGAGATCCGTCTGATCATCGACCTCCATCTCGGCGAACAGCGTGGACAGGCGCTCGATGGGGAGATCGGCAATGAGCCCCTTGAATTCCTCCGGACCGAGGTGGGTGAGTACGTCCGCCGCGACCGCATCCACCTTGATCTGTTGGAACACGAGCCGCTGATCGTGCGCGCTGAGCCGATCCATCACCGCCGCAACGTCTTCTGCACGCGACTTCGCGATGATCTTGGCCAATGCGGGCGTTGCACCGCGCCGGGCGAGCCGGCGGATGGCGTCCACGCGTTGGGTGAGCAGCGGATCGAACACGCGCTAGTCCGGCGTATCGTCGATGAAAACGAGGCGGCGCGGCAGCCCCTGGGCCCCGAGGGGCTTGAGCGGGCGATTGTTGTAGGAGAACGTGACGCCGTCGAGCGATCCGAGGTTGATCTCGATGCGGTCATGGGCGGCAAAGGTGCGTTCTTTCCCGGCGTGCAGCATGCCGTCGAACGCGTCCTTGTCGTCGAGCTTTACGGTTGCGTGGACGGGTTCGACGGGGGTGACCCGGAGCACCTGATCGGGCGGAACGCCGAGCGCCACTTCATCGCCACCCCACAAGAATTCGCCAAGGCGAACCGCCAGAAGAATCCCGGCGAGGGCGGCGGCGCCGATCGCCATCGCCCTTCCGGTGCGCCGGGGAGGCGCGGGGGGTGCGCCGCCTGGGCGCGGGCGACGGATGGCACCGGGTTCCACAGCCTCCGCGCCCGCCGAGCGCCCGCTGGCTGCTTCGGCACCCGGTCCTGCCGCCGACCCAGCGCCGCCCGGCGGCGTCTCCGAAGGCGAGGCAGGAAGCCCGCCCGCGTGCCCGACAAGCGGCGTTGCGTCAGGACGCGAAAACAAGCCACGTGGGGTTGGCGGCGCCGGCACCGACTCCGGCAACCCGAGAAAGGCGCGATACTGTTTGGTGTAGCCAGACAGGAAGGGCCCGGGCGGGAAGACGGAAAGATCGCCCTCCTCCAGCGCTTCCAGATAACGGGCGGGAATGCGCGTCCGCTTGCTGGCCTCCTCCACGGAGATGCCAGCCTTCGTCCGAGCGTCCTTCAGCTCCACGGTCAACCTCCGGCCGCGCCCGACATGCACGCCCGCGCCGCATCCGCCATCGGCGTTCCTGGCGCTTCGTCCAGCACATCCTGCAACGACGCTCGGGCGCTGTCCGGCGCACCATCTTTCGCTAGCAGGCACCCGCGCCGGAGCTTTGCGCCCAGACTTTCCTTCGGACAGGTCGTGATCAACTGCTGGTACGCCTCCAATGCAGCCGCGGCGTCACCTTTTTGCTCCTGCGCGAGTCCGAGGTGGAAGAATGCTTCGCACAACCCCGGCGCGCGGGCGAGCGCCTGCCGCGCCTCGGCGATGGCGCCCTCGACATTGCCCGTATCCAAAAGGGCTCGCGAGAGGTTCGAGTGGATCAACGCGCCGTTTTTATACTCGATATCGTCCAGCGCCAAAGTAAACATGGCAACCGCTTCCTGCGGTCGTCCGTTCGCGTCCAGAAACGCGCCATAATTCAAAAGGATCTCGCCGCTTTTCGGCTTGAGCACCAGCGCCTTCTTGAAGCTCTTTTCGGCAAGGTCATTCTTTCCCTTCGACGCGTACACGACGCCCATGGCCGAAAGGGCGCGCCAGTTCCGCGGGTCTTCCTTGTGGGCCTCCGCCAGCGTCCGAATCGAGTCTTCGACGCTTCCTTCCTTGTAGTAGGCGATGCCCAGCTCGACGTGCGACTGCGCGCGCTCCATACGTTTGGCGCCGATACATGCAGGAAGGAAGATCAAACAGAACAGCGCACGGCGCATGGCGGGCTCCTAGACGGGCATGTACTTCCCGATGAGGGGGGCGAAGGCGCGGCGGGTTTCCGGCGCGATGGAGGAGGCGGGGGTCAAGATGGCCGTCGCAAGGGCATTGCTGCACGGCGCGGGTCCGGCGTGGGCGAGGATGCGGGGCACGGTCAGCGCAACAATACGGCGTGCCAACGCCGCGTTCTGCGTCAGAACGGCGATGACCTGATCCACCGTGACCATGTCGTGGTGGGGGTGCCAGCAGTCGTAATCTGTTGCCATGGCAAGAGTAGCGTACGAGATTTCGGCCTCTCTCGCCAGTTTTGCTTCGGGCATATTCGTCATTCCGATGACACTGGCGCCCCAGGAGCGGTGCAGGTTCGACTCCGCGCGCGTCGAGAACGCCGGCCCCTCCATGCAAACGTAGGTGCCGCCGTCGTGCACGGTGGCTCCTGCATCCCGTGAGGACGCGAGCAGATACTGCCGCAGCGCGCCGCAAACCGGGTCACCAAATGCGACATGGGCCACGATGCCCTTCTCAAAAAACGTTGCCTTGCGCTGATGCGTCTTGTCGATGAACTGGTCGATGACGACGACTTGTCCGGGGGCAATGTCTTCACGCAGACTGCCCACCGCGCTGACCGAAATGATCCATTCGACGCCGAGTGATTTCAGGGCAAAGATATTTGCCCGGTAGTTCACTTCCGACGGGTTGAAGCGGTGACCCCGCCCGTGACGCGGCAGGAATGCCATTTCGGCGTCACCGAGGCGCCCGAGGATGCACGCGTCGGACGGATCGCCAAAGGGAGTCGCCACGCGCTCTTCCCGCACGTCCTTCAATCCCTCCATTTCGTACAGCCCGCTTCCGCCGATGACGCCTATCCGCATACCACTCCAGAGGTCGCGGGGGATCTATCCCGGCGCCGCCGGCCTACCACCACCCCGGCGTCTCGTCCGACCATTCCGGTTCGCCTTCGGAGTACCCATCCAACGCGGACAGCGCCGACAGCACGTCTCCGACGGCACGGGAACCGGTCCACGAGGCGTAATATCTCTCCCCATCACGCTTGGCATCGATGGCGACGGTCGTCGCCAGCGCAGCGGCATCTCCATCGTCCGTCACGGAGAAGTAGGCGCCCGCGCCCTCAAAATCCTCCGTCTGCTTCAGGGTCTCGAACTCTCCGCGCACCCCATTGTAGGCGAACACGAACCAATCTCCTGCGACGCCCGAAAACGTCGAGGACTCAAACGTGCCGGTTGCCCCCTGACCCGCCGTACAATCCGTCCAGTTTCCGATCGCGCTGTACTGGACGCCGCCTTCGAGAGTCGCCCCGACCCAATCCCGACCGCTTGCGGACACCGTGACGGAAGCGGCCGTCTCTCCCGACGTGCTCTCGATCAAGTCCAGACCGATCACACACGTCGAGTTCAACGTGCCCGACGGCACGGACGCAACGATGGACACGTAGGGATCGCCGGGATCGCGCGGACGCTCCCCCCCGGTGTCCTTCAGCTCGATTTCCTGTGCGCAGCCCGAGGCCACGAGCGAGGCCAGCGTGACCCGCGCGATCACGAAGCGGGCCACCAACTTGGCTTGGTATTCCATACGGGAGAGCCCTCTTTATAGTCGGGGTCGGCGGAAGCGGTGGACAGGATCTGACCAACCGGGATCTTCTCGTCGAACGTGAGTGTGTAGGTGGTTCCAGACTCGTTGACAGCGTCCACGCCCCACGCGGCGGCCTGCGCCTGCACGTAGCTGTCCGGCGTACTGTCCACAAAGGTCACGCTGGCCTGTCCGCCCGTGAAATCACCGCCTTCATCCTCCTGTTCAAGGGAGGCATAGCCGATGTTGGTGCCGGTGGTCCAAAGCACGATGAAGATGCCTTCCTGACCCGAGAAGGTGCCGGATTCGAACGGTTCGGGGTCGGGAAGATTGACGCAGCTCGAAACCGTGGCAATGGCCTTGTACTGCGTGCCGCCCGTCAGGCCCGTACCCCGCCAGTCCATACCCTGCGTGTCCATGCTGAGGGTGGCGACTTCCTCACCCGACACGCTTTCTCGCACCGTCATTGAAACATTGCAATCACTGCGCAGACTGCCGGCCGACGTTGCCGTGGTGATGCCAACGTAGGGGTCACCGAGGACGACGTTGGGGGGCTTGACCGCCGTGTCGTCACCTGAGTCGTCGGAAGCACCCGGATCGGCGCCGGCTTTGGTTGATGGGTCCGGCGCACACGCGAGGGCGAACAGGGCTGCGAGCATGGGCCTACTATAGCGCCCCGGATGCGGCGATGGGGGTCGATCCAGCCGATGCCGGTTCGAGCGGGGGAGGTGCCACCGCCTTGCCCAGTTGCCCACACGCCGCCGAGATGTCCTTGCCACGGGTGGAGCGCACCGAGCACTGCACGCCTCGCGACACGAGATAGTGCTGAAACGCGCGCACCCGCTCTTCCGGTGGGCGTTTGATGTCGCGATCGGGGTTCTCGTTGTAGGGGATGAGGTTGACCTTTGACTTGATGCCATGCATCAGCTTTGCCAAGCGCACCGCATCCTCCATCGAGTCGTTGAACCCGGCCATCATCACGTACTCAAACGTGATTCGCTTGTGCGACATGATCGGTAGGTTCCGACAGGCCTCCAGCAGGTCTGCCATCGAATACTTCTTGGTGATGGGCATCACCTGACGGCGCTGATCTTCCGTTGTCGCGTTGAGCGACACGGCCAGATTCACCGGCAGGGCCTCCGTCAGCTCCTGCATCTGTGGAATGAGTCCCACCGTAGACACCGTGATTTTCCGGTGCGAAAACCCCAGCCCATCCTCTGAAAGGTAGGTGCGAAGCGCCTCGACGAGATTGGGCAGGTTGTGTAACGGCTCCCCCATTCCCATCATCACGATGTTGGTGATGCGCGTGTCCGGCGGGAGGTGCGCCCGCACCTGCAGCGGCTGGTTGGCGATTTCCGAAGGGCGAAGGTTCCGTTTCAGCCCGAGGTCACCCGTGAGGCAGAACGTACAGGCCATGGCGCAACCGACCTGCGTACTCACACACAGCGTCAACCGCTCATCATCGGGGATCAGCACGGACTCGATGCGATGTCCATCATGCGTCTGCCACAGAAACTTCATCGTTCCGTCCGTGGAGCGCAGTACGCACACCTCCTCCAGAAAGCTGATGCTGAACTTTTCGGCGAGTGTTCCTCGGACCACTTTTGCGACGTTCGTCATCTCGTCGAACGAGCGCACACCACGCTGCCAGAGCCACTTGTAGACCTGTAGCGCCCGGTACTTCTCGGAGCCGAGCCCCTGCAGCGCCGACTCAATCTCGACGAGCGAGAGGCTCTTGATATCGGTGCGGCCGTCGACGGCGGTGAACGCGGGCATGCGAGAGACTAACGCGCCTTCACAACCTCGACCTGCACGGACAGCAGTTGTCCAGAGGTGCGAGCGGCGGTGTCGACGGCGTGGGGGCCCTTTGTAGCGAAGGCGGCGGTGAGTTCGGCGTTCGTGAGGTCCACCAGGCAAATGGCGTCGTCCGACGACAGGTCCTTGTCCGAGAGTTGCAGCCGCACCCCCAGCTTGCCGTCGAGGCTTACCGCGCGAAAAGTGGCGCCGGACCACGTCGGCGTAAACGTGTCGTTGACTTCGGCGAGCGCTACGATCGTCGAGGGATGGCCATCGTTGAGCAGGATCGCATTGCCGCCGGGGTCAGGTTTGGCCGCCGCGCCGGCAAGGCCGACGGCGGCATCGCCCAACTGACCGCTTGGGTCTGCGTGCGAAAGCAGCGCCCTGAGCTGGTCCATGGTACCGGCGGGCATGTTGTCCGGACCATCCCACGGGGTGCCGTTGGCCGTTGTGGGCGCAATGGTGGCGCCGGCGATGGAGACATCGACAACATGAACGCATGCGGGCAGGAGGAGGAACATGGCCGCCGTCTAACCGAGTGGTGGTCGGCGTGGCGGCCGGCGGTCGGTGGCGTTGATCGGGGCGTTGGCTGCGCAAACGCGCAGGCCCGGGTTAGGCTTCCGAGCATGCAGTCGCTCCTTGATGCCATCCCCTACGTTGCCCGCGCGGGCCTCAGGATTGTCGAGGTCCGGCCTGGATACGGCGCGGTTCGGCTCCCTTTTGTCGAAACGAACATGAATCACGTTTCCATGCTGCACGCCGGCGCGCTGGTGTTGGCCGCAGAAACCGCGGGCGGCGTTGCGTGCCTCGCACACCCGGCGTTGCAATCGTACATGCTGCTCGCGAAGGGGCTGACGACGCGATACCGAAAGCCCGGCCTGGCCGCATGCACGGCGTTCTGTCAGTTGGATGAGGCGGCAGTCCTGGCGTGCGCGGCGGAAGTCGAAAGCAACCGGAAAGCCGATCTTGACGCACACATCGAGGTGCGATCCGACGAAGGTGAGGTGCTGACCGACGTCACGGTGACCTACCACTTCCGCAAGCATCGCGCCTGAATGCGGACGCGCCTGCATGGGTGAGCGCATTCTCCTCATTGAGGACGACCCCTCCATCCTTCGCGGGCTTGAGCTGAATCTGAGTCTGGAGGGCTTTGAGGTTCGCGCCTCGATGGACGGGCCGAACGGCGTGCGCATCGCGACGGAGTGGAAGCCCGATCTGGTGCTGTTGGACCTGATGCTGCCGATCATGAACGGGTATGAAGTGTGCCGCGAGCTGCGTCGCCGGCAGCTGACGATGCCCATCGTCATTCTGTCCGCGAAGGGGTCGGAGCCGGACAAGGTGATGGGACTCGACCTTGGCGCGGACGATTTTGTCACCAAGCCGTTCGGCCTTCAGGAGCTGCTCGCACGGCTGAAGGCGCACCTGCGCCGCGCGCGCCCGCCCGACGCGCCGCCGGAAGTATTGAAGTTTGGTGATGTCGAGGCTGACTTTACCGCAGGAGAGGCGCGGCGTGCCGGAGTGCCGGTCGAAATGACCGCGCGAGAGATGCAACTCCTGAAATACCTCTGGAGCCGCGAAGGTCGCGTCGTGACCCGACAAATGATTTTGGACGCGGTTTGGGGTGAGAACTACTTCGGCACAGAGCGGACAGTCGATAATTTCATCACGCGTCTCCGACAGAAATTCGATTACGACGAGCCTGTGTATTTCCTCACCGTGCGCGGCATGGGGTACCGCTTCCGCGGTGGGGAGGCGAAATGACGATCCCGATGCTCATGATCCTCGCTGCCTGCGCACCGAAGGAGCGTCTACACGCCGTCACGCCGGTGGCGCTCCCGCCGCCGCTCGTCATCGAGGCCGCGCCGCCCCCGCCGTCGCCAGCGGGCTGGCACACGGGACAAGTCACGGGTCTCGCCATCGAAAGGCGCCCGGTGGAGCGTTGGTCGCTCACCATGCCCGGCCCCATCACCGTGCCCATCGCAACGGACGGCGCCAACGTCTTCGTCGTCGCCGACGGCCGCGTCCGCGCTGTGAGCCCGCGCGGCTCGACCGTGTGGGAGGTCCGGGTCGAAGCCAGCACCGGCGTGCTCCCGACGCCCGGCGGGCTGGTGGTCGGCACCAGCTCCGGCAAAATCCTCACGCTCGACCCCGCCAGCGGCGCGACGCTGCTGGAATCCGGCCGCGGGGGCGCGGTCCGTGGCGTGCCCGTCGCCATTGGTGAGGATCTCGCGTGGACCACCGTGGGCGGCACGGTCGTGGCGGCGTCGGGTTGGGCAATGGCGGAGGCCAGTTCGACCTCCGGGGGGGCGGCGGCCGACGGAGACACCGTCTACATCGCCACGTTGGACGCCGAGGTGCTCGCCGTGCGGGCCGGTGTTGTTGTGTGGCGGGCCGACCTTCCTGCGGCCGCCGCGGACGGTCCCACACTCGACGCGAACCACGTATACGTGCCGATAGCGGCGGCCGAGGGGCAGCCCGGGGGAGTGCTGGCGTTTTCGCGGACGGGGGCGGAGGTGTGGCGGGCCCGGACAGAGTTCCAGCCCGGCGCCCCGTTGGCCGTCGGAGACGCGGTCTATGTTGCCGACAAAGACAGTCACGTCTACGCGCTTGAGACCGAAACCGGCGCGGTACGCTGGGTTGCCGAAGGGTTCGGGGAGTTCTCGACCCAGCCCATGCTCCTGGGCGGCTCGGTGTACGTCGGCAATGGGGATGGAAACCTGTACCGCATCGATGGCTTCGACGGCGGCGTCGCATGGAAACAATCCCTGGGCGCGCCCATGACGGGAGAGCCCGCGTACGCTGCTGGAGCCATCGTTGTAGGGCTGGCAAACGGTCGTGTCATCGCGCTGGAGGACGGGGGATGATGCGATTGGGTTCGGGCCACACGGCCACGCTGATCGCACCGGGAACGCCGGACTGGATCGGGGGCGATGGTACACGCCTCGGTTGGCTCTTGCGCGATCGCCTGTTCTTGCAGGAGGGGGAGGACGTGATCGTCGTTTCCCTGCCTGACTATGGAGAGGACGTGGCCGCCGGCCCTGACCGCTGGGTCGTCAGCATGGAGGATGGCTTCGTACTCGTGGATCCCATCGCCGGTGAGGTGACGGGCGCGCTGATGGAAGAGGGGCACGTTCCCGTCGCGACGCGCCCCGGGGCGGATTGCGCCGTCATCCTTGACGTTCCCGAAAACCAGCTGATTCGCACACGAGACGGACTGCCCCTCCCGTTGCCCGACGCGGCGCTCGGGGCGCGTTGGTTGGCGCCGTTCGGGACGGGACTTGGGGCGGTGTGGGTAGACTCAGAGACGCTCTACCGCTTGGGCGCTTCCGCCGAGGGCGCGCCGAGAATTGCGGCGCTGGGGCGGACGTCCGGTGTCGAGGGCATTCGGTGCGGACCGTTCGGCGCCGTCCTGGTGGCTTGCAAGGACCACCTGATCGTCGCGGCACCCCGCGGAATCGCGCTCCGTATTCCGCAGCATGTGCTGGTGGAATCGGCGCGATTTTCGCCGGACGGGCGGCGCGCCCTGGCCGCGGGTGAAGATGGAGTTTTGCTGCTGGATCTCGTCGAAGGCGCCGTGCTCCGCGTGTGGGACGGCGATCTCGCCCCGGTCGGCTTCCGCGGCGACAGGGCCGTCCGCTGGGACGTCGGGAGCGGCATATTGCTTGATGAAGCCGATGAGATTGTGGGGAACGGCTTTGCGGGGGCGACGCCATCGACGGGCGGGGACTGGATCGCCGGCCCCGGCGGCGCCGTCTGGAGCATCGCAACGGGGGCTCGCCTGCGCGGCGGCATCGATGGTATCTGCGCGACGGACGGACGGCGGTTGGCCGTGGTCCACGGGGACACCCTGACCCTGACGGAGGCGGGCGTCGAGGAGGCGCGCGGCTTCCCACACGGATTTGCCGACGAAGATCCCGTCGATGCCGCGTGTATCGAGGGCGACACATTGACTCTGCGCACCATGGATGGCGAGGCCGCAGCTTTCTCCCTCGCGGATGGTGCTTCGCTGTGGCGGCGGCGCGATGCCAAGGCCGCTCGCGCCAAGGCTCCCCTCCCCCTGGGCGTCGTCCTCGCGCCCGAAGAAAGCAACGTGATCGTGGATGATCTCTCGCTTCCCCTGCCCGTCGATGCCGCGGCGCGCGGACCGACTCACACGTGGTTGTGGAATGAGGAAGGGATGTTGGTCCGCGTGCCACGTAGGGGTGACTAGTCGGGACAGATCGGGTAGACGTCGTAGGTGACCTCGACTTGGGCGCCGGGGCCCGGGACGCTGTCCTCATCGAACTTCACGGCATTGTCGGCGCTCGCGTAGGCCCACCCGCTGCTCGCCGCAACGCCATCCACGCGCACCCCGACGGTGCCCGGCACAGGGACGTTCGACAATTCGAAATTCGCTGGATTGCGGTGGCTTTCGTTCACGAAACCCGCGAACGGCTCACTCCAGTCCGTGGCACAAATCGAGGAGTACGTGCCGCCCGTGGCAACGCTGACCTCGTGCCATCCGGCGTCCGCGCTCGCGGCGCCGCAACCGGCGGGGTAGTCGCCGCTGATCACGTGCGCGCGGGCATTTTCCGGGTCGGCCTTCAGCGTCCACAAGAAGGCGGCAAAGTCGGCCCCGGCGGCGGCAGTCGCCTGCGACTCGTCCGTGATGCCCACGATGGCAAGCGTCGCCGCGTCTCGGAGGAAATCGCCACCGGGACCCGCATCTCCGCCCGGTTGCAACGCGGCATACGCCATGTCGAGACCCAGCTCGTTTCCCGACCCTGAGTACCCGGGAAATTGGGCGATGATCTCCGCCAGCGGGTCCGCGCTGAGCGGGCTCACGACAGCCCCGTAGAACGTTGGGGTGTCCGTGGAAATGACCGCCACGTGATAGTCAACCGTTTGCTCGTTCAGTGCGTCGACGAAGAAGGGAAATGCTGCTTCCAGCGTGTCCTGGTAATTCATCATCGACGCCGAATTGTCGATCACGAACAGGAAGTCGGTCACGCCCAGTTCCGGCTGCACGAAGGACTCCGTGACGGATTCCAGCGCGGGGGAGCTGCCGGACAGGGTCGCGGTGAGTTCGAGGCCGGGCGCGTCGAGGACCGAAACGCTCACGACGCCTGACTCGGCGCCCCTATCGACGGGCGCGAATCGCACCGTCACGGCACGGTTGGTCCCCGACAACATCGCCCACGGCAAAGGGCCGTTGTCGTCACGGCGACCGTCGAGTTCGAACTCTCCGGACGCAGACGCCAGCACCACATCGGCAAGGATGACCGCTGCGGCGTCACGGTTCAGGATCACCAACTCCCGTTCCGCGATACAGCGGGTGCCCACCTCCCCGAAGTCGAGGGCGACTGCGGAGAGGATGACGTTGGGTGGCTCGGGAAGCGTGCTGTCGGCGGCCGCGCTGTCCACGGTGTCGATGGGCGCCGTGTCGTCGGTGGCGACGGATTTGCCGGAGTCGGGGGCCGGGGCGCATGCAGCCGCGAGGGCGACGAGGAAGGGCGTGCACGATCGGGTTCCAGAGCGTGGCATTCGTGCTTTCCGGGGGGGTGCCGCAGTGTACCTGAGACAGCGCCGCAGGCCGGCGAAATACCCACCCTCGGGGAAAACAGGTGCGAACCCGGGCACCGTGGTCATGTGCGTCGCCAGAATGCATGTCGATGGTCCGGCCAGCCGAATTCGCGGAGCGAATGCCCAGTCACCGGCTACGGATCTCGCCAATACGTCACATCTCCCAACGCGTTCACGGCCGTTTCCTCCATATTCGGCGTATACCGCGTGTCTCCAGCAATATAGACCTGCGCAAAAGCCGTTCCCAACGTCTTTGCGCGCGCCTGCACCGTGAGCGGGTCGATGCTGTCGGCGTTGCAGCCATCATCGATGAACAACTTGGCCATCTCCACCTCACACAGGTTGGAGAAATCGAGATGTCCGGCGCCCTCGACGCGCACGAGGAAGCGCGGGTCCTTGGCAGCATCATAGGTGGCAAGCTGATTTTCCTCAAACTCACAGGTAGCGTCCACGCTGCCGCCTATGACGAGGAACGGGATGCCCAACCCTGCACTGTCCGTCGGATGCGAGGTCTCCTTGAAACCCGGCGCCATCGGAAAGCTGGCGATGATACGGTCATCCACCAGCGGCGTCTGGACCGACGCCCAGCCGCCGAACGAGTGTCCAGTAATTCCCACGCGCGCCGGATCGGCCACGACGCCAAGTTCGCCCCCCAGAAGGGCATCAAGCGCGAAACTCAAATCCTGCGGACGATCAATCGACGACTGCAAAGCCGCCTCATCGCTTCCGAGGTTCCACGGCTCCGTCAGCGTGTTGCCCGGATGGTCCGGCGCGACCACGACGAATCCATGGCTCGCAAGGTGCTCCGTCAGAAAGTACGACTGGAACCGGATGCCGCCGTACCCGTGCGAGAACAACACGGCCGGCCACCCTCCGGCCAGCGGCGTAGCATCGCGCCGCGCATCCGTTGCCATTTCGTAGATGGACGCGCCGAGCAGCTCGATCTCGTAGGTGTTGTCGGATCCGTCGGGGGCCGCGGCGTCCACCGGGTACCAGATTTCTACCGGGATGGAGCGCCAGCGCGCGTCGTCCCACAACTCCACCGTGCGAACGCCCACGGCGTACGGGCCGCGCAAGGAGGGGTCGTCGGGCGGCGGTAAAACGTCGTCTACCGCCGTGTCTTTGGTTTCGCTCGTGCCCGTGTCGGCCGGTTCGTCCCTGCTACCGCTATCCGTGTCGGCGGGGGTTGAATCCGCGATTATGCACTTGACGATACAACGTAACGTGCATACGATGTGAGTATGAACGCGAACCCCGACGACCTGACCCTGATCGACATCGCGCGGCGGTACTCTACAGAGGAGTCCGCACGGGCCTATTTCGAGTCGATCCGGTGGCCGAACGGCCCGGTGTGCCCGCACTGTGACAACGCGAACACGGCGAGCATCTACAACCTGACGGCGAACGCGACGACGGACAAGAACAAGCGCGTCCGTCCGGGGCTCTACCGCTGCGCGGCATGCGGCCAGTCCTTCACGGTCACGGTCGGGACGGTCATGGAGGATTCGCACATTCCGCTGACGAAGTGGCTGTTGGCCTTCTACATCATGGCGGCGAGCAAGACGCAGGTGTCGGCGCTGCAACTCCAGCGTCAGCTTGAACTCGGGTCGTACCGGACGGCGCTCCATATGTGCCACCGTATCCGGTTCGCCCTATCCGACGTCGGCCTCGTTACAGCGAAGCTGACAGGCACCGTGGAGGCTGACGAAACGTGGATCGGCGGCAAGCACAAGGGCGGCGGTCGCGGCTACGTGGACAACAAGGTGCCGGTCGTGTCGATGGTGGAGCGGGACGGGATCGTGCGCTCAACCGTCGTCGATCACGTCAACGCCCGCACCGTTGGCGCGCTGCTCGACGAGCACGTTTCTACCGATGCCGTTCTCAACACCGACGAGTCCAGCGTCTACACCCGCCACGGCAAGCGGTTCGCCGGGCACGACACCGTGAACCACTCCGAAGGCGAGTACGTGCGCCACGACCGCAAGACCAACCGGATCGCCACGACAAACGCAGCAGAAGGCTTCTTCGGCAACTGCAAGCGCAGCATCAGCGGGACGCACCACCGAACCGGCGTGCACCTCCCGCTCTACTTTGCCGAACTGGACTTCAAGTACAACCAGCGGAAGGTCACCGATGGCAAGCGCGCTGTCGCGTGGATCGGCCGCATCGGCGGGCGGCGGCTGACGTACCGCAAGATCGACACGACCCGGCATGACGAGGCCGGCGTCACCGTTGCGGCGATGACGCCGCGGAAGGGATAAGGGGGAAGGGCGAGTATGGACCGGAGGGGACTGGAACCCCTACGTGGATGTTTCTAAGGCGCCCGGCGTCACCTGACCCGGCCCGTACTCGATGGGGAACTGCGCTCCCGATCACTCGGGAGCGCAGGAATCAACTACTTCATTCGACGACGACGCGAACCATGAACGAAATAGCAATTGCCGTCGCTGCCGCGCACAATCGCGCGCGCATACCCATAGCGTCCCCCGTTCGGGGGCTTCTTCTTCGCTGCCATTTTGGACTCCAATCAGCGGACTTGAACCGCGCTTACTGTTGATGGAGGCCCTTTTTGCTTGACTCCCGAGCCAGTTCGCCATAAAATGGCGGTGTGTTCTGGGCTCGGTCGCCTCGCGGGGCGGACCTCCGGTACCCCGAGTCCGGGCTGCGTTAACAGCCCGGACTCAATCATTTCATCGTAGAAGCGGCGTTTGGACACCGACTTTCAGTGCTTCACGCGCTCTATCGGTCAAACACCATCCACCCATTTCGTGCATCGACCGAGGCTGGATGTAGCCGCATTGTTTGAGATAAAGAAGCAACGCGCCGACGTTCGCCGTGTGTTTTTTTGGTGGACTGCCATCATTCGGCGTCGCAGAAGCGATTTCGGCCCGCGTGCCCTCCCCGCCGATCTTCAGCATGGCCTCAATGATGCGGCGACTTTTCGTTCCCTCCGCCACGGCGCCGTCGGTACGCATGGCCAATTTGACTGCGGGCGGAGGTAGCGGCGGCACGGCTGCTCCTACCGCAGGGGCGGCACCACCATATTGCGATGGCGATACCGCCGACGTAAGGCCCAGCTTTGCTCCCAATTCCGCCTTGATTTCTCCGATATGAACCATGATCTCTTCGATCTTACGCTCGCATCCCTTCCACTCCGCCACAAGGCGTTCGGCGTCTTCTGCGTTAGTCATGATCGCTCACCTCGATGGCGGTAGTTCTACCGCGCCCCCACTGACGCTGTCAACCACTTATCTGTTCTACCCATTGATGGCACAGATAGATGGTCGCAAGTGGTACTCGTGCCGCGGCGCCGATCAGGTTCATTCGGACATCCTTTACCCGAATCGGGGTGGAAGATGTGGAGCAGGTATCCAGCGCCACGGTTACGATCTTTTTCATGCCGACGCCCCCTCCTGTCGTACCCGAAGACCTCCGCATGCCCGCCGACGAGTTCGACCGCGTGATGCGGCAGGCGATCACGGTGCCGCCACAGCCAACGAAGAAGGACGACGTGCCGAAAGGGAAGCGCGGGCGACCGAAGAAGCAGGGGTAGCCGACATGGCCAACCACATCCCGGCCGCGGATGATCACGGGCGAACTTCAATGCTGTTCAACATCCTCGCCGTCCCGCTGGGCGCAAGCGCGTGCCTGTTCGCTGCGGCGGCGTTTTCGTTGGTCATCAGCGTAATAGTCCCGATGAACGCTGCCTTTCAAAATACCTTCAGCGATGGCGCAATGGCCCCGGACGCCTCTCGCACGCTCGCCACGCTCACCATCTATGCGATGGTCTTTGCGGCGGGCGCAACCAGTTTCGTGCGCGCGCCGTTCGGGCGCCCAGCATCGGCCCTGTTCGCCGTCGGCTGGTTTCTGGCCTACCCAATCGTGACGTGCAGTGAACTCTTTACGCTGGTTCAACGGTGAATCGGCTACACTCCCGCCCATGCCCTCCCCCCCTCGGTACACGACATCCGGCGGCGCCATCGCTTCCGGCACCCCGACGGCCTTTCAAACCAGCTCCGCCATCGTCGTAGACGGATGGAGTGGTCGAACAAAAAACGTCGCTATCGGTGACGACCTCGGCGACGGCACGCTCGTCAATGATCTTCGCATGGGCCAGTTCGGCGTGGAGATTGAAGTGGTTCACCCGGACGGGAAGATCGGCGTGCTCGGGAAGAAGGAACTGACGGGGGCGGACTTTGTGCGGAGTGCGACGGGGCCTCCCGCGTGGTTGACAGAAATGACCGTGGAACAAATCTGGCCCGACAGCCACATCGACGCGGTATATTTGGATACACCGATGGCGCGCGTCGCAACATCGTTACCGCCGGTCCGCTGATCTACTGCGGAGCCAGTGCCTTTGCGCACTGTTGATGCTCCGCACCGAAGGCGACCACAAGTTGACACAGCATTGAGCCAGATACGTTGGGCGTTTCGGAACAACTGTACGTCACACCACGATGGGTGACTCCCCGCCCAAAGATCACGGTCTTTTTCGTTCGGTCCGGCGCATCCTCAGCGACCACCTTCCACCCGTCCATCATCAAGCCTTTACTGACTGTTCGTACTGCGGCAAGCCCGTCGGGGCCGGGCGTGGGGGTCGTCGTCGTGGGCTCGGGCACATTCGCTGTCGCGTCAAGAAACAGCGCGCGAAAAACAATCCATGCAACCTCGCCATTGCACAATCCGGGCGTGATGGCGCCCTTGATTCCGTACATCTCCGCCGGCCGAAATGGCTGTCCCGCGCTTGACCGTTTCCATTTGTCCACCGAGAGGTGCTGCCCGATTGCGATGTCCCCGAACTGGTCCGAAGGGGATGCCCATGCCGCGCCGACAACCAAGATGCGGAGCAGTCTGATCATTCCCCGACCCTACCACACCCGCATGCCATCGTGACCACTCATACGTTAGGTATCGTCAAGTGCATAATCGCGGTTGAATCGTCCGCAACGACGCCAGTATCGACGTCCGCGGCGTCGCCATCCTCCATCGCCAACGTCGGCGACGTCTGGTTCGTGAGTCCGAAGGAGGAGCAAGCGGCGAGAAGGAGCGACAGGATCATGGTGACACCCGGGAACGTTTCGCGACGATAGTCTATTATAGACTATCGCGCAAGGGGGGTTACGAGGTCCGCATGGAATCTTCGCCGTCACGGATCGAACTGCTGGTGCTCTCCACACTCGCCCGGCGCCCGATGCACGGGTATGAAGTCAAGATCGAGCTGCGCTATCGCCATGTGCGGTGGTGGGCGCGGTGCGAGCACGGGCACCTGTACGCGGCGCTCGCGCGGCTGGAACGTGACGGCCACATCGCCCCGGTCGGTGAGGACGGCGGCCGCAAGAAGCGGGTCTACGGCGTCACCGAGCGAGGTACTGCGCGGCTCACGGGTATGTTGGAGTCCGTCGGAAAGGACGAAGAGGGGCCCTACTTTGACGTGGACCTGTTCCTGGCGGGGTCGTTCACCCTCCCGCGTGAAACGGTGCTCACCCTGCTCGACTCCCGCACCGAGGCCATGCGCGCCCGCCTGGCGGAGGCGGAGGCGCTGCAAACGTCCATGGCTGGCAAAGTGCCGACGGCCGCGCTGCTCATCATGGAGCACCGCGCCTCCCACCTGCGCCATGAAATCGCCTTCACCGAGCATGCACGCGAGGCGTTGCGCGCCCAACCCGCGTGGGGGGCCTTCCTTCGAGACGAGCCGATTGAGGAGTTTCTGTCGCGCCAGAAGGTAGCGTTGGAGGGGGGGAAGGGCTGAGTCGCCGGCTCCGGAGCGCCTACAGCTTCCCCGGCAAATCCGGCGGCACCTCCGCCGTCGTGGCGGCGTCGATAGCAACCGCCTTGCGATACCGCAAAAGTGCCTCGTCCGGCTTCTCCTGCACCATCAAACCATGGCCCCAGGCAATGTGCATGTCCGCGCCGTTGTATCCGGCCGCTTCCGCCCGTTCCAGCACCGGAATGGCGAGAGCGAGCATAGGCGTCCAAAGCGTACCGCGTCCTAACGTGTCCTTGGCACGTCGGTTTTCTCCACCACGCGCATTCGGGAACCGAATGCCCGAAATAGCGTTGCCGGAAAGGGTCAGGGCCGCATACGTTGCGGCATGCTGCTCATCGCCTTCCTGCTCGCTTGTGACCCGCCCGCCATCACCAAAGACGACAGCGCGGCGGACGCCGAGCAGGATACCGACACGGACGACTGGGCCGGCTACGACCCGGCCTCCACCGTCTGCGGCAAGCTGACGCTTGGGGATTGTCAAACAGGACCGATAGAAGTGGAGATCTGGTCGCTTTCGGGGGCGGGAAGCGTGTGTGATGAGTGCACAAACGACACGGGCATCATGGACACCGCCACCCCGTGGCAGGAATGGCGGGATGAGCAGATTGCCGTCGCGCCGATGATCAAGGGCGGGTACTTTGAAGCCAACATACCTGCGGGCGAATACGGCGTCGTTGCGTCGTGGAACGACTGCTACGCGTGCGCCAGCATCGAAGTGACCGACGGGGAATGCGAGTCGGTTGCGCTGGAGGGAAACGAGATCATTTACGTAGACGCGCCCAACGTCTACCTGTACCCGGAAGTGGCGACCACCGTCCGCGTACGCATTGGCGAGCCGGGCACACTCACGGCGTCTGAGCCGCCCTATCCCGCGGGAGGTTGGCGGGTGATCGCGGAGCCGGACGGTTTGCTGCGCAACCGCCGTGGGGAGTGGGATTTTCTATTCTACGAACGTACCGTTGTACCCGGGCAGTTTCAGTATGAGTCCGGGTGGTGCGTCGACGGCAGGACCGCGCAAGCCTCGATGGAAGATGCCATGGCGGACCTTGGGTTTAATGCCCCCGAGATCTGGGATTTCGCGGACTATTGGGATGAGAACTTTCCGTCCGCCGAGGTGATCACCGTCTATCCTCAGCTTTCGGACCTGCCCCGACTGGACATCCGCCCGGCGCCCGACCAAATATTGCGGGCGTGGTTCGTGGTCTCCGAGGGCTGTGCGCGCGTGGACGCGCCGGTCTGGGAGGCCTTTCACCGATCCGGTTACGTCGCATCGGAGTGGGGCGTCGTGGTGGACACCTCGCTGGACCGAATCGGGCCGGTACCTTCGAGGTAGGGGCGATGGCGCCGTGCGTGGCCGGCGACTCAGTTCACCATCCCGCCTTCCCCGTGGGGCTCGATGCGGATTTGCAGGCCCTCGAAGCGCGCGCGGGCGAACCAGCCGCCGAGGCCGCCGGGGCGGGAGGCGCCGTCCACGGCGCGGACGATGTCCTCTCCTACGTCATCGATGAGCGCACCCTCAGACCCCAGCGCGCGCGTCGCAAGCCACCAGCGTCCGTCGTTCCACTCGACGAAGCCCACGGCGAATCGCTGCGGCGGGGAGGGCGGCGGCCCCCACGGTCCGCGCGACATCGGGGAAACGCCGCGTGGGGGGCGCTGTTGCCGCGTCAATACTCCCAAAACCGCCATCGCCTCGACGCCTCCCTGTGCGGTGAGGCTCGAAATGGCGCGATGGGGATCAACCACCGCAAGCAACGGCGGCAGGTCGATGATCTGCACACGGTCTTGCCAAAAGACGAAGGACGCCGGCCGAGGCACGCCGACCGCGAGCTTCTCGATGAGCATGCCGAACAGCGTGGTGCCGAGCGCCTCGTCGTCCTCGGTTGGAAAGCGCGGCACCCGGGGGCCGTGGGAGATGCGGAGGCGGATCGACGAGGACATGGCGCGCGTGGCTAACCGGGCGGAGGAGGGTTCGGCGAGGCCATCGCGGGCAACGCGCCTCGGGCAGCGGGTTGCTCCCCCCCTACTTCCGCTCCACCAGCGCCATCTCAAGCACCGTCCCCTTGCCCGCGACCACCGAAAATAATACCGGCGGGCCGGGCAGCGTCTTGGCGAAATGGTACCGAGAAACGGTATCTTTTTCAGCGTCGATGACCGTGTACAGCCACGTCTCAAAGTGACCCGCCGGAACATCCACCGACGAATCCTCCTTTACGGTCTGGGCGAACGGGAATTGCCCGTGCGTCGTCAGCTCCGCCCACGTGCTCGTACCTGTGCCCTCGTCGCGGAGCAAGGTGCCATCGGCGTTGTAGACCTTGGAGGCAATGGTCATGCCCGCGTCGTCGGCCGCCGTGACGTCCCAGCGCTCCACCGTTTCGGCCTCACCGGCCTTACGGATGCGAAGGCGCACCAGCGAGCCGACCGGAAACGCGGCCCTCAAGGCATCGGGACCGAACGGGGATGGCGTGAGCGCGTCGGCAGGCATATCCGGCGGCACTGGCGAAAGTGCCGGCGTCTCCGGACCCCCCGTCTGGACTTGTGGAGGGAGTTCAACCGGGTGAGCACAGGAGAGCGCGAGCAGGAACATCACGCCCGGATAACCAGCCGCCGAGCACCCAGCTCCCGCCAGCCCCCGTGATACATCGCCGAATGTCTTCCTACCTTGGGCTCCGTACCGCCATCTACGCTGTTCCCGACATCCGCAAGGCGCGCGAATGGTATGCCGCCGTCCTCGGCGTTGCACCTTACTTCGATCAACCGTTTTACGTCGGCTTCAACGTCGGCGGGTGTGAGCTCGGCCTGAACCCCGACCTACTTGAAACGACCCCCGGCGCGGGCGGCACGACCGTCTACTGGGGGGTGCCCGACTGCCGCGCGGAATACGCCAGATTGCTGGCCCTCGGGGCCACCCAACAATCTCCCCCTCGCGACGTTGGCGGCGGCATCCTTGTCGGTACCGTCGTCGATCCGTTCGGAAATGTTTTCGGCATCATCGAGAACCCGCATTCCGTGGCGGATCCGAACTAGTCGCACGTCCCGTCGTCATCCGAATCCCCGCAGCCCACGCCGGTCATGACGCGCTCAACCACGGTGCCGTCTTCGATCTCGACCACCATCGTCGCGCGGAAATCGCCCTGCGCCAATGGATGGAATTTGACGTGCAGCGGCACCTCGCCACCGGCCGGAATCAGTCTGGGGAACGGCAATTCGTCGGGGAGGGCAAACACCCCTGCGCTCGTTGCTTCGATCCACGCATCGACGACGACGGCATCGGCATCTCCTGAGGCGACGACGGTGACATCCTGCGCCACGCTCTTTCCCGCGGGACTGGCCGGTCCAAACTGAACTTCACCCGTCGGCGTGATGTCAATCCACGACTGACCCCCGCCCTGCGCAACCGTCGGGTCCAGCCCGAACGACCCGCACCCCGCAAGCGCAGCGCCAACGACCAAGGGGAGCAGCAGGTTGGGGATGGAGTGGCGCATGTGGAACCCTCTCCCCGCGTACATACAAGAACCGTGCCGCACCGTCCATCCTCCTGTTTCCGCGGGAGTGGGACATCGATGCCCCACTTGCTTTTTGCGAGTGGGGCGGGCGCGCCACCCGCCGGGGGGTAGACTGGCACGGTGAACCCCGCCCTGTTTACCGCTCCCCACCCCGAAGCGATCTCCGCGGCGCTGCGTGGACGCCTCGCGCGTCGACTGCCGACGCTCACGCACGCGGCAGTCGCGGACCTTGTCGCCGACACGGTGTTTCACGAGCGGAAGCGGCTGGAGCGAGATCAGGCCGAAGGCGCCTATGTCGATCGCATCGAGGCGGCGGCGCAGTCGATGCGCGCGATGCACCGCGGCACGATGGAGGCGGCACTCACCGACCTCGTCGACAGCTACGCGTTTGAGATCCACAACCGCTTCTCGCCCCGCACCTACAACTTTGCAACGCGCATCCTCCCCGGGACGCTGACGCGGCTCCTCTCGGCGGGCAGCGCGCGCGACATGGTGCGCGGCGGCTTCGACCCGGGCTCGCGGATCCGCATCGACGGGCCCATCGCGCAGCTCAAACAACTGTCGGAAACCGCGACGCTGATCCTGGCGCCCACGCACGTCTCAAACCTCGACTCTCCGCTGCTCGGGTACGCACTTTATGCCGCTGGATTACCGCCTTTTGCGTATGGCGCCGGTCTGAACCTGTTCTCGAACCCCGTGATGGCGTTCTTCATGGAGCGCCTCGGCGCGTACACGGTGGACCGTCGCAAGCGCAATCGGCTCTACAAGGAGACACTCAAGGACTACTCCATCGAGGTGCTGCGGCGACACCACCACTCACTGTTCTTTCCGGGGGGTACGCGTTCGCGATCGGGGAGGCTGGAGAAGCAACTCAAGAAGGGTCTGCTTGGCACGGGCTTGGCGGCGTGGCAGGAGAATCTGGCAGAAGGCAAGCCCAATCCTGACGTGTACGTAGTCCCCTGTACGTTATCCATGGGGCTGGTGTTGGAGGCAGAGACGCTGATCGCTGACTCGCTCGCGGAGGAGGGCAAATCCCGGTACATCATCATGGACGACGAATTCTCCGAGGCGCGGACGATCGCTGCGTTCGTCCGGCAATTGGCGCGCCTCGACGCGGCCGTCCATGTGGTCTTCGGGGAACCGATGGATGTCGCGGGCAATGCCATCGACGCCGACGGTCGGAGTCTGGACCCGCACGGCCGGCCGGTGGACCGCCGGGGCTATGTGTGTGATGCCGCTGGAAACGTCGTCAGTGACGAGCAGCGGGATCATGTCTATACCGAGCGCGTTGCCGCGCAGCTGAGCGTCGCGTACCACCGCGATTTTGTGGTGCAGTCTACGCACCTCGCCGCCTGGGCGGCGTGGCAGGCCCTGCGGGAGGCGCATCCCACCCTGGACACCTTCCGTCTGGTCCGACTCCACCCCGATCAGCGAGTGGTGGAGCGGGTTGCCGTCGAGCGGATCGTCGCCGCGGCGCTGCCGAAGTTGGCCCAGAAAAGGCGGGCGATGCCGCCCGACGCCCGCGGCATCGTCGGAGAAGCACTTGCACGGTTCGCCAGTTACCACCGGGTGCGGGCGCTCGACCCGGCGGGTGCGCAGCTCCGAGTCGCGCCCGAACTCACACTGTACTATCGCAATCGCCTCGTTGGTTTTCCGGACTTCGCGTGAGAGTCGCGATTCACGGTGCGGGGGAGTTGGTGGACGCTCTCGGCGCGTTGGCCCGCGCTGCGGGCTCTGAGGTGGTCGCGGAGCCGGCAGATCTGACGATAGTGAGTGTCCCGGCAGGAGAATTGCGTTCCTATGTGCGCACCTTGGCCCCGGGGCCCGCTGCGCGCGTCGTCATTGCGACCCGCGGTCTGGAACCTGAGACCGGCAAGCGGCTCTCCGAGTTGGTAACCGAAGAGAGCGCGTGCCTGCGCGTCGGCGCTATCGCGGGCCCCTTGTTGGCCAGTGAGGTGCGTCGGAAGAGTCCCTGTGCGCTCGTGGCTGCGTCGCCCTTTCGTGAGGTTGCGGCGGCGGTGGGCGTGGCGCTCCGCTCCCCCCTCTGTCGCGTCTATACCGCCCAGGACCTTGCCGGTGTCGAGCTTGCGGGGGCGCTCGTCGAAATTCTGGCGATCGCCTTGGGTACCGCGCGCGGACTTGGACTTGGCATCGGGGTGGAGGCGCTGTTGGTCGCGCGCGGCATCGCCGAAGGGGGCCGGTTGGCGGAGCGCGTGGGCGGGGATGTGCGGACGTTTGCAGGTCTGGCCGGCGTTGGAGATCTCGTGGCATGCGCAGGCGCGGCGGACCATCCCGGGCATCGCCGCGGTCTCGCCCTCGCGCGAGGAGAGAAGGATGCGGACTGTGTCGCCTTGTGCGAGGCGCTCCTGGCGCGCGAGCGCAACCTGCCCATCACGGTGGGCGTCAAGATGCTGGCCGCGGGTGAGGTCAAGGCGGTGGACGCGCTCACCGCACTGATGACGCGCGGGCACGCCGGTGAGTGGGACCCGTGAGCGTCGGCGTCTACGACTCGGGGTTTGGCGGGCTGTCCGTCCTGCGAGCCATTCGCGCACGTATGCCCGATCTGGACTGTGTTTACCTCGGTGATAGCGGTCGAGCCCCCTACGGTGGACGCGATGCCAACGTGATCCTTGACCTCTCGGAGCAGTGCGTGGAGCGCCTGTTCGAGGAGGGCTGTTCCATCGTCGTGGTTGCCTGTCACACGGTGTCGTGCGTCGCCCTGCGGCATTTGCAGGCGCGGTATGCCGGTCCCGAACGACGGATCCTGGGGGTGACGATACCGGCGGCGGAGGCAGCCGTGCGGGCGGTGCGGGCGGTGCAGGCGGGCGACGCGGCGAGCGCGGGCCGGGGCGGGATCGCGTTCATCGGCACCGCTCGTACCGTGGCAAGTCAAACATTTTCGGTTGAAGTACGGAAGTTGTCGGATGTCACCGTGACGGAAATCGCCGCGCCCCTGCTTGCCCCGATCGTGGAAGAGGGATGGGAGGAGTCCGTCATCGCTGTAATGGCGGTGAAGCGTTATCTCGGAGATCTATCGGCCATCGACACGCTGGTGCTTGGGTGCACGCACTACCCGCTGCTGATGGCGGCGTTTCTATCGGCGGTTCCGGACGGTGTCCGGGTGCTCGACCCCTCCCCGGCCGTGGCCGACGCGCTGGCGAGGTGGTTCGCCAGGCACCCGGAGTTTACCGAAGGCGGAAGCGGGAAGTTACGCGTGCTCTCGACCGGGGATACGAGGGCGTTCGCCCGTCACGGGCAGCGTTTTTTGGGAGAAGTGCTGCCCACGATCGAGCACGTGGCGGAAAGCGGCGGAAGGTTGGCGCACCGCAGCGGGCCGTCGACGCCGGTGGGTCAGGTGGTGCGGTAGGCGGTTTCTGCTACACCGCACACCCAGGTGCAGGGTCATCGGTGTCGTTGAATCGCGGCGCAAACCACGTCCGGGAAGGTGCGCCACGGCTGCGCGTCCCTTGCTTCCGGAACGCGCAGGCCAGGCTCCTGTGTTGCGGCGAGAAGGTATGCTCGCTTTGTCACGCGTTGATCCTGAAGCAAAAACCGTGGAAATCCGCGCTGCACTTTTCCGCTTCTTCCCCAACGCCATTCCACTTCGTGCCGCAAATCGTCGCGGAAACACAGCGCCGCCTCCAAACATTCGCCGGACGCGAACCACCACTCGTCCCCACACCTGCGTCCATTCTGGTAGCGCCGGGCCTCGGCCAACATTGCACCCTTTCCGACTGTACTCTCCCACCACAAGTCCCATCCGGAACCGCCATCCATCGAATACTGGCCCACGAGCAGCCCGTCCGGAGACCACTGTAGTGCGAGCCCATGTTCCATGCCTTTTCGATAACCGGTGCGAGACTCCAGGTTTCCAGCGTCGTCAAAGCGAAATTCAACGCCGTGTGGCAGCCCAAGAAACAGCGACCGCTCCCATTCCAAGATGCCATGTTCGTTGTAATATCTCTGCCCGACGAGGGCCGGCGAGATTTTATAGTGCCTCACTGCCACTCGCCCACCGGCGTGGAAACGGACATCGACGGCATTGACGTGCGTCGGGATTTCGGTCAGGTAGCGCGAATCGGGCATCCGTTCCAGTGGCGGATGGATCATGGCGCTACGGCGCGCTTCCTGACGCCACCTGCTTGAGCAATCTCATGGCGTCTATGGGGTCAACGGTCATATCCATGAGTTTCTTGGGCACGCCGTGCGCGCGCGCACTCGCGCGCCAGTGTGCCCACCAGCCGGGAACGTCGCTCGGACCTGCCCCAAGTTCGGCAAGGGACGCAAGTAGGCTGACGACGAATTCGGCGCGCGCGTTTGTCGTCGAGTCGAGAGCTGCGATGAGCGTGCGACGGGCTTCGTCGTTTCGACCCATCTTGCGAAGGATGCGCGATTGGGATTCGACGCACGTGAAGCGACAGTTAAGGTCAGCCCACCGGAGCGCCCTCGTGTAGAAAGCTAGTGCGAGATCCAGATCGCCGTATTTCTCCTCGATCAGCCCCGCAAAGACGAGGCGACTTCGCTGGATTTGCGTCGAGGCAGCGCGACCGCGTGGTAGCCGATCAAGTTCGGTTCGTGCCCGAACGAAGTCACGGCGACCCAATTCCACGCCGACCGCCTTGATGACACGATAGATAAAGCACGCATCACAATACACCCCGCCATCGCAGTGTGTTCCGCGATGGCGGCGACACTCCTCGCAGGTCAACGTCATCTCACAGGCACGACTTGCCGGTACGTTGCGTACAACCGTACCCCGCCAAGCAGCTAGAAAAACAAAACTGGCACTGATAGAGTGGGTTCGGGTGTGCCGCTCTGCACCCTTCCAGGCACCAAACGCACTTGTCTTCCTCATGTGCCGAGCCGTCGAGGCCAAGAATCCCCGCAAACCCCGGCCGCACGCCAGCAGCAGCGGCACCCAAAGCAAGTCCCAATGCTACGCCGAGCCCCTCCGCGGTGCTTGGCGCCAGGCCACCTCCGATTCCCACTCCCACTCCGATGGGCCATCCGGCGGGCACGTCGGAGCGGAAGGGGGGCCCGTCGTCGTCCGCGGCCCGTGGTGGTGTTGTCGGCTTCGGCCCAACCTTTGGCTCTGGGCACGCGTCCAGAGAAAACGGGAGCCAGTCTGACGTCGTGTTCTGTCC
>CAMAWH010000015.1 GCA_945861635.1 Klebsiella pneumoniae
GAATGCGTGGGAGAATCGCCTCCTTAAGCTGCATAGTGACGCCGGCGAAGATCGCGCCGCGTTCGATACGCGCTGTACCGCAGAGGTGGAGCGGCGTCTGGCCGATGAATTGCGCGCCCTGCAACGCTCGGCGCGCAAAAGACTCGACTCCGCAACCGAGCAGGTACGTCGCGCACAGGAGAAGGTGGATCGTTATGCGGTCACCGCGTCAGGACGACAAACCGAGGAAATCGTGAACGCCGGCGAAACCGTGCTTGGGTTCTTCTTCGGCCGCCGGAAAAGTGTGTCAGCGCTTGCGACGAAGCGACGGCAGGTGGTCGAGGCGGACATGCGGGTGGATGCGGCGAACCAGGACCTCGCCGCTGCAAATGCCGAAGTCGCGACCGTTCGGGCAGATTTGGCCGAAGCGGAGGCCAGGGCGCGCCCCCGGCATGAGGATGCGCTGAAGGAAACCGTCCCGCGGGAAATCGGCCTCCGCCGAGACGATGTCCGCCTCGTTCGCTACGGCCTGTTGTGGGTGCCGGTGGGTGCCAGCACGTAGAGTCGGATAGACGGCGCGGGTGAGCTCCGCGGACCGCCTTCCTGCCGACGCGCGCGCCATCCGGCGCATCGAGGCCGCGCTCTCGGCGGCGTTTGCCGACGCCGGGTACGAGGAGGTGATTGTGCCTCTTGTAGAAGACGAAGATGTCTATGTTTCCGGCGCGGAGCTGCGCGTTGTGAGTGGAACCGAGGTCCTTGGGTTGCGGGCAGATTTCACAGGTCCGGTCGCTCGCATGGTGTCAACGCGTCTTCGAGAGGTGGAAGGCCCGATTCGGCTGTGTTACCGCGGCGTATTGTTCCGCGGTGGCCGCCAGCAGTGGCAGGCGGGTTGTGAGGGGTTTGCGCTGGGCGTTGGCGCCGACGTGGAAATCGTCCGTGTTGCGTTGGACGCGGTGCGGCGCGCGGGTGTCGAGGGTGCGCGGGCGGTGTGCGGAGACGCAGGCGCCATCGAGGCCCTGGCACCCGGCGCGCTGGCGAATCCGGAACTGCGGCAAGCGCTCGATCGACGGGATGCGGACGCGCTTCGGAGCATTCCCGCTCTTGCGTCCATCCTGCGGAAGCCCACACCCACGGAAGCCCTCTCGCTTTTGGCGCAGCAACTGGGCGATGCGGTGGTGCTCGATCCCGCGCACATTCGCGCTTTTCCGTATTACACAGGGCTTGTTTTTGATCTGTACGCGCCCGGATTTCCCAAGCCCATCGGCGGCGGCGGACGCTACGACGGTCTGTGTGGACGCTACGGTCGGGCGCGGCCGGCGGTTGGCTTCTCCGTGGATGTTGAGCTCTTGGCCCGGGGGGCGGCGTGACCCGAAAACTCACCTTTGGACTTCCGAAGGGGCGACTCGCAGTGGGCGCAGTGGCGGCACTCGGTGAATGGGGGCCGTCGGCCAGCGCCTTGGACGGCCGTGCGCTCGTTGTCGAAGGTCGGAACGGAGAAATTCGGTTCCTGCTCCTCAAGCCAAGTGATGTCCCCGCGTATGTGGAAGGGGGCGCGGCGGACCTCGGGTTGGCCGGTTGGGATGTTCTGCGCGAAAACCCGTGTGATGTCCTGGAGCCCGTGGTCACGCGACTTGGGCGGTGTCGCCTGTGCCTGTGCGGGCAACCCGGCACGGATCTCGTTGCGCGCATGCGTGCCGGACGCTTGCGTGTGGCGACGAAATATCCGGGGCTGACGGCGCGCGCGCTGGCAGATCGGGGCCTCGTCGGAGAGATTATTCCATTGCATGGAAGCGTCGAATTGGCGGTTGTTGTCGGACTCGCCGACGCCATCGTGGACCTCGTCGAGACCGGGCGCACGCTGCGCGCGAACGGTCTTGTCGAATATGAAACGCTGGCGCACTCCAGCGCGCGGGTCATCGTGAACCGGGCGTCCTTCGTCCTTCGGCAGGAGTCCATCTCTCCGCTTCTGGCTCGGCTGGAGGACGCGTGCGGAAGCTGAACCTTGGGGAGAGTGACGCGAAAATCCTTGCCATGCGGGAGGAGGAGCGGAGCGATATCACCGATGCCGTTCGCGATATTCTGGAGCGCGTGCGCCGAGAAGGTGACCACGCGGTTCGCGCCTGTACGCGGCAATTCGACGGGGCTGATGTCGCAGTGTCGCGAGTGCCGGACGCGCGGCTTCGTGAGTTGGCGGCCTGGGTGGATCCGGAGTTGGTCGGTGTGATGAAGCGCGCGGCGGACAACATCCGCGCTTTTCACTCGCCACAGATGCCGCGCCCGTTCACGCTCGCAGGGGGGCGCCTTCGGGAGCGCATCGTGCCCCTTGACGTGGTGGGTTGCTACGTTCCGGGAGGTCGCGCCGCCTACCCGAGCACCGTGCTGATGAACGTCGTTCCCGCTCGCGTGGCCGGCGTCGAACGTATCGTGGTCGCAACGCCACCCAAGGCAGATGGCACTATTCCCCCGGTGATTGCGGCGGCGTGCCTCATTGCGGGGGCCACGGATGTATTCGCGATGGGGGGCGCCCAGGCGATAGGTGCCTTGGCCTTTGGTACCGACACTGTGCCTCGGGTCGATAAGATCACGGGTCCGGGGAACGCTTGGGTCGCCGAGGCCAAGCGTCAGGTCTCCCGTCGCGTCGGCGTCGACATACACGCCGGCCCTTCCGAGATCCTCATCCTCACGGACGAACGAGGTGATCCCTGGCGGATTGCCTGCGATCTGATCGCGCAGGCGGAGCACGATCCGCTCGCCATTCCGCTGTGTGTGACGACCTCGCGCTATGTGTGGGAGAACCTGTCGCAGGCCGTGGACGTGGAGTTGGCGAAGCACCCCAATCCGGTGGCGGCGGTGTCTCTGCGGGACAGAGGTGCCGTGCTGTTGGCGCGCGATCTCGCGGAGGCCATCCGGTTCGTAAACGGCTTCGCTCCAGAGCACCTGCAGCTGGAAACGGATGCCTCGGTCGTCGATCGGATCACGGCGGCGGGCGCGATCTTCGTCGGCGGCTGGTCGCCGGAGCCGGTTGGGGACTACTTCGCGGGCCCCAATCACACGTTGCCAACGGGCGGGTGCGCGCGTTTTCAGTCAGCCCTCGGCACGGCCGATTTCGTACGCCGCATCCACGTCATTGCGCACGACGCGGAGTGGTTGTTCCGGGAAGGTCCGGGGATAGCCCGTTTCGCGCAAGCCGAAGGTCTGCCGGGCCACGCCCGCGCCATCGAGGTGCGCGTCGAGGATGCCGCGGAAGCGCCGTCCAGCCTGGTCAACGCGGCGGATTGGGTGCTCCCGGAGGTGCGCGCGCGCAAAGCGTACACGCTGACCGCGCCGCCCCATGCAGAGGTCAAACTGAACCAAAACGAAGCCCCGGACGATCTGCCGGACGTGCTGAAAATGAAGGTCGTCGCGCGCGCCCTCACGCTCGACTGGCGGCGGTATCCGCCGTTTGACGACATTGAAATGCGCTCGATTCTGGGTGCGCGAGACGGCTGGGATCCGGCCGGCGTCTTGATTGGCAACGGTTCAAATGAGCTACTCGCGGCGCTGTTCCAGACCCTCGTTGGATTTGGGGAGCGCGTCGCGATCCCCGACCCGTGCTTTTCGCTCTACCCCCTGCATCTCGGTGCGCGTGGCGCGGACATTCGCCGGATTCCATTGCGGGAAGAGGCGGACTTCGAGTATGAGCCCGACGCCACGTTGGAGGCCTGTCGGGCGGCAAAGATTGTTTTTTTGACCTCTCCGAACAATCCGACGGGTTCGGTGATGCATCCAGGGCTGCTGCGCGTGCTCAAGACACAGACGGACGCGCTGATTGTGGTGGATGAGGCCTACAGAGAATGGTGCGGTCAGGATTTCAGCACATTTCTGAGCAGTGGCCGCGTCGTGCTTTTGCGCACGTTTTCCAAAGCCCTGGCGCTCGCTGGCCTCCGCTTCGGATACCTGTTGGGCCCGCCGGAGCTGTGTGACGAACTACGGAAGTTGATCCTTCCGTATAATGTAAACGTGTTCACGCGTGCCGCTGTGGCTGTGTTGATGGAAGACGACACGCTCCTTCGGAAACGGATCGATTTCGTCGTAGCGGAGCGGGCGCGGTTGGTTGCCGAGCTCCGAGCGCGTGGTCGGCGTGTGGTCGAAGGCGGGGCCAACTTCGTACTTTTCTCCAGCGAAAATCCGTCCGCCGAGTTTCTGCGGCTGCTGGCACAGTCCGTGCTTGTTCGTGATTTGAGCGCCGCCGTCCCGGGTTTCTTGCGTGTCAGCATCGGAAACGAGACGGACAACGCGCGCTTCCTCGCGGCGCTGTAGGTGGGAGTGCTCCTGCCGGTCATTTTTGATATCGACGGTGTGTTGCTCGATGTACGTCCTAGCTTCTATGCGATTATTTCAGATATATCGGGCGCGACCTACGCTGAGATCCGGGCCTTCAAGGATGCAGGCGGCTTCAACGACGACTGGGAGTTGGCGCGGGCGGCAATCGCGTGGATTGCGGCGGGCCGACCCTTGCCGATTCGTGCCGGTGGTTGGCGCGCCGTCGTTGCTCGATGTGGCCACGACCCTGGGGATGTATCGGAGATGTGTCGTTCGATGTATCACGGAGGAAAGTGGAGGGAGGAGAAGCCGTTGCTCGAAACATCGAAGTTAGCGCGGCTGGCTTCGGCAACCTCCGTGTACGCATGCACAGGTCGAGACGCGGCCGAGCTGGCGCTGGCTGAAACGAGGTTGGGATTTCACTTTGAACGCGCCACGACCTGTGAGCACGTGCGCAAACCCGACCCGCTCGCGCTGCTCCGCTTGGCACCCCACGGGCACTACTTCGGCGATACCGAAGACGACCGCGCCTGTGCAGCCGCCGCTGGTTTCATCTACCATCACGTCACCACCGATCCGGTGGCGATGGTGGATACCTTGTTGGAGGAAGCCGGTGCGTAGCGCAACATCGACGCGGACATCGAAGGAAACGCGCATTGCGGTAACGATTGGCCTTGATGGCGGAGAGATTGCGGTACGCACGGGCGTCGGCTTCTTCGATCATCTGCTCGAGGCCTTCGCGAAGCACGGGCGTTTCGGCCTGACCGTCGAGGCTGCTGGTGACCTGCACATCGACGCGCACCACACCGTGGAAGACGTCGGCATTGTTCTCGGTCAGGCCGTTCGGGCGGCGCTCGGGGAGAGAAAGGGCATCGAGCGCACGGGCCACGCATTCATGCCGATGGATGAATGTTTGGCGTTTGCAGCGTTTGATCTATCAGGCCGCTCGTATCTGGCGTGGCGGGTGGACGTGCCGGGAGTCTACACGCCGACGTTGGATTTGACGGTGCTGGAGGGCTTCTGGAAAGCGTTTTGCGACCACGCCGGCGCCAATCTGCATGTGGAGGTGTTCCACGGGCGTGACTACCACCACGTGGTCGAGGGCACGTTCAAGGCGTGTGGACGCGCGTTGCGGGCTGCGTCGCGGAACGATGGCACGGGCGTCGTGGCGAGTACGAAGGGGATGTTGGACGGATAGGTCCGTCGGGCCAGGCAGTGAATCGCGCGGGGCTCTTCACTCCGTGTCGGGTTCGTCGTCGCCCTCATCGTCTTCGCCGTAGGCGGTGTCCTCTTCCGGTTCGTTGTCCGGACCCGGGCACTCCTCGTTGATGCGCTCGATGGCCTCGTAGAAGCCGCTGGACGTCGAACAGTTTGCCTGGTTGAAGATGCTCTGGGCGCACGCGAACGTGGACGCCCAGTCCGCGTCGTAGCCTTCGCACGTGCTGTCGACTTGCGCGTCGATCTCTTCCTGTGAAATCTCGTCGGCCTGGTCATACGCCTCAAGATAACAATCGTAATATGCGTGGTAGAAAGTGGTACAGCTCCCACTTCCGCCTACAGGCAGACCCACGATGCTGCCGCCGGTCACCCGAAAATCTTTGTCGGCACCCGGGTGGGCGGGGAGGCACGACGCGAGAAGGAGCAGGAACATGTGTCACCTTTGGCCGCAACGCGGCCCGATGTCAAGAGTGGCGGCGCTTCAAGCGTTACGGCATCGATCTCTTGTCCAAAACCCGAAGCGCGTCCGCCAGTGAGAGGCCACGAGCATGGAGGACCGCCGCGACGTGGAAGAGCAAGTCCGCCGCCTCTTCCGCCGCTCGCTCGTCTGTTCCGGTGAGCGCCGCGTGAATGAACTCTGCCGCCTCCTCACCCACCTTTTTGATACGCAGATTCTCGTCCGTCAACAGGCGGGTCGAGTAGCTCCCTTCCGGCAACTCTGCCTTCCGACGCCGGAGTGTCGCATCGAGCAGTGCGGCCGCCCCTCCCGTCGGCACGTCCCAACACGTCGGCGTGTCCCGATGGCAGGCGGGTCCGCGCGGACGCACGCGAATGCAAAGCGCGTCGTCGTCACAGTCCAGGCCGAGCGTCACCACGGCTTGCGTGTTTCCACTCGATGCCCCCTTGTGCCACAGCTCGCCTCGGCGGCGCGACCAGAACCAGGTTTCACACGTTTCCAGCGTTCGAGCTAGACTCTCCGCGTTCATCCACGCCAGCATCAGCACTTCGCCGGTGGCAGCATCTACCACCACCGCGGGGGCCAATCCTTCGGAATTCCAACGTACGTTCATGCCCTTACCGGGTAGCCCGCCGCAGAGAGCGCCGCCTTGACCTCCGCGATGGACAATTCCTGAAAGTGAAACAAGGACGCGGCCAACAGGCCCGTCGCCCCCGTTTGTGCCGCGTCCACGAAGTGGGCCGCGCAGCCCGCTCCACCGCTGGCGATGATCGGTAGACGCACTGCGTCCCGCGCCGCCAGCAGGCCGGCGATGTCGAACCCGGATTTCGTTCCATCGCGATCCATCGATGTGAGCAGGATCTCACCGGCACCACGTTCGGCAAGCTCTTTCAGCCACGGCACGAGTCGTTTGTCGGTTGGCTTACGCCCGCCGTGCGTGGTGACGATGTCGCCACGGATATCGACGGCGGCGACGATGCACTGCGCGCCAAACCGCGTTGCTGCCGCGGTCACCAGGCCCGGATTTTCTACCGCCGCCGTGTTGATGGCAACCTTGTCCGCGCCGGCATCGAGCAGGCGAAGCACGTCGTCGACGGAGCGAACCCCGCCGCCGACCGTGAGCGGGATGAAAAGCTGGTCTGCCACGTTTCGGACGAGATTCGTGAGTGTTGCGCGGCCCTCGGTCGTCGCCGATATGTCCAGGAAAACGAGTTCGTCGGCCCCGGCGGCGTCGTAGGCGGCCGCCGCCTCCACCGGGTCCCCTGCGTCCCGCAACCCCACGAAATTCACGCCCTTGACGACACGTCCTTCGTTGACGTCGAGGCACGGAATCACGCGGAGCGTCAGCACGCCAACGCCTCGGCGAGCGTGAATCGTGCGGCATACAGCGCCTTGCCAATGATCGTCCCCGCGTACTTTGCTGTCGAGCGTACGTCCGCCAGCGAGCCGATGCCTCCGGATGCCAGTGTTGCCAGCCCGGCTTGGTGAAACACGTCCAACACATCCGTGTCCGGTCCCTCCAGCGTGCCATCCCGGTGGACGGCGGTAACCAGTACATGCTTCACGCCGTGTGTCACAAGCTGAGTCGAAGCGTCTATACTTGATATATTGAATGTATCAATCCAGCCGCGTGCCGCAATCTTGCCGTCCTTGACGTCGGCGGCCACGACGATGTACTCGGGTCCGAACCGACTCAAGCATGTATCAAGAAAGATAGGGTCTGCAAAGGCTTGTGTCCCGATGACCACACGCGACACACCGGTGTCGAGCAGTGCCGATACATGATCGATGTGTCGCACGCCGCCCCCGGCCTGCACCGGAACGATGCGCGCGATGCGACCGATCAGGGCCGTTTGTACCGGCCCCTCCGCAAAGGCGCCGTCGAGGTCAACGACGTGCGCCCGTCCAGCTGCGCGCCATCGCTCGGCGATCTCAAGCGGATCCCCCACGTCCTCGACGCTGTGTTTCTCTCCGCGTGTGAGGCGTACCGCACGCCCACCCATCAGGTCGATCGCCGGCCAGATCACCACGTTGTCACCCAATCGCGAAGGATGGCGATGCCGGCCGGCCCCGACTTCTCGGGGTGAAATTGCACGCCGAGCACGTTTTCACGACGCGCCGCTGCGACCCAGGTTTTCCCATGCTGCAAGGTGGCCACCGTGTCCGGACTCGTTGCGACGCCAAACGAATGCGCAAGGTACACGAAGGGGTTTCCCATTCCCTCCAGCGGGTGCCATCCCATGTTCGGCACGGTGACCGGCCGCGCGGTGACCTGCCCCCAACCGCTCTCGCCAAGCCGCTCCACCCGCCCGCGCAACGCCCCAAAGCCGGCGGTAACCGTGAATTCCTCGCTCTCGTCAAAGAGCAGTTGCATGCCGAGGCAGATGCCGAGCACCGGCCGGCCGGCTGCAATGGTGGCCCGTACCCCCTCCCACGCGCCACCTTCGTGCAACCGGCGCGCGGCCTCCGGAAACGCGCCGACGCCCGGCAAGACAACGGGTCCATCCCCGGGAAGGGCAGCTCGCTCCACACGCAACCCTGCGGCCTCCAATGCCCGCGTCACGCTCCGCAGGTTGCCCATCCCGTAGTCCAACATTGTGACCGAGTGCATCGATGGATCGCGGATTCAGGGCGTCAGCGTGCGGGTTTCCACCGTGCGAGCCGCTACATCTTCCGTTCGGAACGGCAGGTCGCGCCAGGTCCCGTCCACCCAGTCGGCGTGCTCACCGGCTTCGGACATTCCGGCGTGGAACGCCATCTCCGGAACGCCGTCGGCGCCAAATCGGGTAACCTGCCGGAAAATGGCGCCCTCGGTCGCCACGCATTCCGTTGACAGGTCACCATCCTCCCAGAACGAGCACGTCGCCACGTTGACCGTGGCCTCATCCCCGCCCGTGGAAATCACGACATCGTCCCGGTACTGGGCTGTAAAGTGCGCACTGTGCACGTCACCCCATGTATTGACTTCGGGGTGTGCGTCGAGCCACTCCATGGCCTGCGAGAGGGCTTCCACCCGATCCGCGCGCGACTCTCCATCCGTGAGCGAAGCAATGTCACGTTCGTGGGCGAGGAGATCGATCTTGGCGATGATGACGGGCGACTTCTCGTCGATGCTGTCGAACAAGCTGCTCATGTCACCGGAGAGCGTTCGGCGGGACAGAAACGCTGCCCACGCGCGGTACGCCAAGGCTGCCGAGCTGTCCGGGCGCATCTGGGCATCCCACGCGGCCAACGTTTCGGCCATCTGTCGGATATCCTCCCGACCGCGGAACTTCTCCAGCGTATCGTCGGAATCGATGCTGGCCACGGCGTCGGCCAACAGCGGCAGGAGTCGCATGGCGATTCCGCTCTGGGTGTCGAGCTGCAACGTTTCCATCTCGTCGCGCGTGATGCTTCCACGCGATGTGAGCCGATCCAATTCGTCGGCGATGCGCTCCGCACGGAACCCGGGATCGTAGAAACTGCCGTGGTAGACGGCGTCGTTCAGCGGGTTGTTGTCGGCTGTATTACCAAACGGATCGTTGTTGGCCGTCACGATGTACGGCTGCGAGCCATCCAGCGCCGGGAGCAGCGCCACGTCGAGATACTCGCCCGTCCACAGCGTTGCCGGGTCCGAGGCGTCCATCACATGATTGGGTTCTCCGCCGCGTATCGGGATGCGCCCGTGCGTCTTGTAGCGAATGCCGTCCGCGGTGGCGGCCACCCAATTCTGCATGCCGATAATCTCGTAGTCAAGGGCTGACGCCCACTCTTCCATTGTCGTTGCACGGTCCAGGTCGAGGTATTGGACGGCCTCCATCGCGCCGGTGGAATCGAAGCCGATCCACGCCACCATCAACTCGCCGCGGGCAATCAGATTCTGCGGCACGGGAAGGAGCTCTTCCGGCAAGATCACACCGCGCCCAGGGATGACCGTGATCGTGCGCGTTTCCGTCGTCAAGGTTCCGTCGGCCTGGGCGACGTCGATGGATACGTCACGGGCTTCGACGGCTACCTCCTTCCCCCCGATATCGGCCACCCTGTCGGTGATCGCCACGTCGTAGAGGTCCATCCCATCGCCAAAGTTGGTCGTCGCCGCCCAAGCCACGCTCTCCGTATGGCCGAGTTGTACGCCGGGAACCCCTGGAAAGCCGAAGCCCTCGACGTTGATGGTGCCGCCCGCGTCCTTCGAGTTGAGGTGGTACAGATAGACGCGTGCCGGATTTTTCAGGGAGGAATGGGGATCATTTGCGATGAGCGGCGCGCCGTTGTCGGTGTACTCTCCCCGTACCGCCCAGTTGTTGCTGGCGTGGCCGACCGAGTGCGCGTCCATGAGCGTCCGGAGCTTGTCCACATCGATTTCTGGTGCTTCGAGCAGGGTAGGTCGGTGGGATGGGGCGGGCGGCCCATCGAGCGTGGCGCCCCCCACGATGAACTGGTTGGTGCCGGATTGGTAGACGGGGAACTCGTCGTAGTGGCTGACGAGCGCCTGCGCAACCGTGTTGAGGATTTCGAATTCAAGCTGGTTGGAGTAGCCGAGTTCGATGCGCTTCCCCATGGCGATGAGGTCCACGGCTTCGATGTGTTCGGGCGTGTAATCGGACTCGCCGGGGCCAAATCCGAAGGGGAGCGGAGCGACACCTGCGTTCACTTCGTCCACCCGGCGATTGATCCCGGCGGCGAACGCGAGCGTCATCGTCCATTCGAGGGGGCGATCCTTGGCTATATTGTGCGCCGTCGGGCACGCGAGCGCGGCGAAATTGAAGACGTGCGCAAGGATGTCGCTGTCGAGACTGCCGCTCCCGTCCACCTCGGCCAGTCGCCCCTGCATCGCCCGTTTGGCTTGTTGAAGGTTGTACAGGCGATCGGTCGCTTGTTGATAGCCCGCGCCGAACATCAGGTCGGCATCGTTCTGGGCGTAGACGTGAGGCACGTTCAGGTCGTCGATGTGGATGTCCACAGGCGCGGAGAGCGTGAATCCAGCAGGGAGATCATCGACCGTGCATACGGGCGCGGGAACGCGCGCGACGGGGGTGCCGTTCGGTTCGGTGCACGCCATAAGGAGGAGCAGGGTCACGACGGCCTCGGAGCGGACCGATGGGTAGCATGCAGACAGAAAAACCGCGCGGTCGAAATGGTAAGAGGCCGGTAAAGGCTTGTCGTCGCGGTCTGCCGCGTGCCATGCTGCGCCGGCGTGTTCGTGCTCCAACTCCAGTTCGCCTCCTTGGCCTCGGCTGCTGATGTCGGCGCCGCTCCAAGCGTCGCCCCAAGCGTTGCCCCGAGTGCCGACGTGGACCGGGCGCGTGCGGAACTCGGGACGATGCGTGCCGAGAGCCTGACGGCGTTGATTGCCGGTCCGGTGTTCTTTTCCGCCGGGTATCTCTCCTTTCAGATTCACGATCCTTATGACGACGATTCGCCAGTTCGGTACGGCACTTCCGCCGCCGCGATGGGGCTGGGCATCGGCGGCATCGGCGATGGTATCGGTACGATCATCGCGCGGCGGGGGCTGAAAAATGCGCTCGATTCCGGCAAGCCTGCCGCCATCGCCTCCGCGCGAGAAAAGGCTCGAAAGCAGCAAGGGATTGCCGACGTGGCCTCCGGGGGATTGATGGCTGCGCTCTCCCTGCCGTTCTTCGTCTGGAGCCCCATTTTGGCGGAGGAGGACTCGGCCGCGGCGGCCAACGATGCGCTCGGCACGGGCGCGGGATTGTTTGTGGGGGGCGGTGCATTCGTAGGTCTCGGCCTGTCGCGGTTGTTGGTTCCGGAGGAAATGGACGATCTTGCCGCCATTCCCTCGGTTTGGATGACGACGATGCCGGGCTCGACGCCGTCGGGCATTCCGACGCTCGGGATGACGTCCTCATGGTGATCGTCACGTTGTTCGCCTGCGCGCCGCAGTTGCTCTCGCCTTCGCTTGACGTTCGGACGTTGGATGGCCTCGCCGAACTTCCGGCGGACGCGACGGTCGTCGGTGGCGGCGAACTCGCCGTGTTGTTCCGGCATCCGCTCGCCGTCGAGTTCGGCGTCGCGGATGTGTTTGACGAACAATTGATGGCGGCGGGGTTCGACGTTCGCACGGATCAGCTCGATCGGGCGTTGGTTGGCTGCGGAACGGGAGGCTGCGTCGGCGTCGTCGATGGCGACTTGTCGTTGGCGCCGGATCGCCCGCGGCTGCGTGAGTACACGACCTCGACGGTGGGTGACACGTTCTTTCTGAAAGCGCAGCGCGGACCTGGCTTGCGGGTCCGGGTGGGGGCCCGGCGGGCGCGTGTCGCCGATGCCCCGGCGTGGGAAGCGTCCGGGTTCGATGCCGACACGTTGATCGGCGCCATTCCCGACGGAGATGCCTTCGTGTACGTCCACGATGCATCGCGCTTTCTGCGGCAGGCGGCCGCGCGCGCAACAAGTGAGGGAACGGCGGGCTCGCGGAAGGCAGCGGGCCGGGCGGAGCGGCTCGTACCGGCCGCGGAGAGCGCCGGCCTCCGCGCGATTGCGGTGTCCCTGGATGTCTCCCGCGATTCCAGCTCCCAATTGCGCGTTCGCTACGCAGCGGAATCCATCGCCGCGGCGATTTTCTGGCAGGCGGTGATCGAAGAGCAGGGAGTGGTCCTTTCCGGCGTTGCCGAGGACGTTTGGGCGCGCGGTTCCTGGGTGCGGGTGGGAGAGACCGTCGAGTTCACGCTTGACGCTACGGCCGCCGAGCTCCGTGCCATTCGGAACGGCGAATGAACGGCTATCTGGGTCCGCACACGCAGGATGCGGAGCTTCGCTCGCTGTTTCGTACCTATCAGTGTGGGCTGTGTCACACGCTGGAGTCCGAATACGGGTTTCGGTACCGAACCTTTGCGACGACCGACCTGGTCTTTCTGAACATCTGGCTGGACGCGCTCGGGGGAGAGGAGGCGGGCATCGAGGCCAAGGCGTGCCCCTTTGCGCCCGTGGTGACGCGGCGGATGCCGATCCGAAAATCCACGGATCGCACGCGGCTCGCCGCGGCGTTCGGTGTCTATATGGCCGTCGAGAAGCTGGCGGACGACGTGGCGGACGAGGGCGAATTGAAGAAGCGGATCGGCCACTGGGTGTTTTGCGATGGGCAGGCCAAGGCGCGGCAGACGCTGGTTGAGGCTGGCTTTCCCATGGAAGAGGTAGACGCCGCGATGGCGCGGCAGCGGCACATCGAGCGGATGCCGACGTGCTCGCCGGCGGCGGCGGCGGTGCCGACGCGTACGATCTCGCGGCTACTGTTCGCGCATGCGGGCGGAAACGTCGTTACGCAACAGCGTTCTGAAGACATTGGAGACGCGGTCGGCGCCTTTCTCTTCTACATGGACAACCTGCTCGATTTTCACGCAGACGTGCGCGTCGGCGGCTACAACGCGTTGGCCCGGGCGTTTGGCGTCGTCGAGCCGGCGGCGGAGATGCCGGAGCGGGTCCGGAGCGCGGGGGTTGCCGGCGCGGCTGCGGCGGTGGCGTCACTCCGTCGCATGGTCACAGGGCTACTTCCCGGGTCGCACGGGCGTTTTGTTGAGGCAACGCTGGCGCGCGGTTTTGCGGACAAGCTGCGCCGGTTCGAGCAGCTCGACGCAAGTGCGCTGAAGGTCGCGCAACTCACGAGCATTCAACCTGCGTATTCACGCTGGTCGGCGCTGTGGACACTCGCTCGCACCACGGCCACGCGCGCGTGGGAGCGTGCGTTGCCCAAACTGGCCATCCGATTGCTCCCCCTCCGCACGGCCGCTGCCGTGGTCCTGCTGTACGTCCTGCCGCGCTCTGCGTGGGCCCAGGACACGGCGGCTGGCTTGCTGGACACCGGATGGTCGGCCACGACGGATGTGCAGACGGCGGCGGTGGGTTTTTCGGATACGGCGACCACGGACACTGGGGCCCGTTCCTCACAAACCGCGGGCGCCTGGGAGGAGTTCCTGGACACCTGCTTCTGCCCGCGGTGCTGCGTCGCCACATGCGAAGATTCGTGCGGCGACTCGTGCGGCGACTCGTGCGGCGACAGCTGCGGAAACGGTTGCGGCGATTCGTGCGGAAGCGGCTGCTCGAACGCCAGCTGTTGCGGCGGGGACTGACTCGCTCTCGTCAGAATGCGACGACGTATGCGCCGAGCCCTCCGGTAAAATTCTCGGCGTACATGGGGTCTCCGACGATCTGCCACACCGGAGCCTGGGCGCGCGCCGTCAACGTCAGCGAGCGCAGCTCCTTGGCCCAGATGTTCCAGCTGAACCCCACGGCCAGGTCTGCCGACGTGTAGCCGGTGTTCTTGTAGACCAGTGCGTCCTTCTGGTCGGTGTCCTGCACTTGTAGCACGCCGAAAAGCGAGATGTTTACCCTTCCATTCTCACGCGGCGACCATCGCGTGCCGAGCGCCAAACTCCCGCCACTGCCGACGCGATATCGATCGGCCGGCGTGAACAGCGTTGGTGTCGCGTTGATCGCGGCAGCGAGGGCCGTGTACGGCGAGATCTTGTGGGAGGTCTGCACCCCGACCAGTCCACCGACGGCCCCCTTGCCTGCGCGCACTGGCGTGTCCGCGACGACCGTTCCTGTGGGCAGCGTGACGCCGGCCGTTGCCATGAAAAACGTCTTGCGATTTTCGGTCAGCTTGCCCCACCGGCCGACCACGTTCATGTCCGCGAACGAGTGATTGTCAACGTCGCCAGGCATCTCGGAGGGCGCAACGTGAAGCACGCTCATGTAGGGGAGGGTCGTGCCCGCAGAGAAACCTTCCGGCAGGCCGACATTTGCGGAGATCGCTGCGGTTTGGATGACATGCGGCGGCATGTACATCCCCGCCATGCTGTCCCCGTACCGGTCGGTGACGGATAGACCACGCCAAGCTGCATCATCGCCCGAAATGGACGCGCCGTAGTCCAGGCCGATGCCGAGTTCCCATGGGCGGGACACGCTTCCGCCGGGAAGCGCGACGTTCCGCGAGCAGATGCACGCCTGCGCGTACGCGAATCCCGCAGTCAGGAGGACGGAGATCACTTCGCTGCCGATCCTGCGGCTGCCTTTGTCGCCACTTTGAGCGACACCTCTTCCCCACACTCCGGCATTGCGACACCCATGTACGGATTGGCGAGGCCGGGTTTCGCCTGCAGCCAATACGCATAATTGGGCGCCATGGGGCAGTAGTACACAAAAACTTTCTGCTTTGCATCCGCCAAACGGAGGACTTCCGCTTTGGATAGCTCGGCGAACGCCGTCCGCTGCGCCGGCAACTCTGTGGCGGTGGCGACGGCGGACGCGAGCGCCGCCACGGCAGGGTCCGAGGCCGCGAGTGCGGCGGCCGCCACCTGCACGGCCGCGGGCTGATCGGCGACCAGGGCTGAACGAACCGCGTCGTATCCGGGGAGATCAACGGTCGGGATCATGTTGACGACCATACCCCGGCGGGGGTATCGGTCGCAATCACGGATGTGCCCATGCGGACAGCGTCGGTTCGATTGGTCCTTTCCCTTTGGATGGTGGCGTGCGCTCCGGAAGAAGCGGACGCGCTCGCCGGCGGGGATTCATGCACTGTGCTGACGGACGGCGTTTGGACGCTGTCGGGCGCGGCTTGGGGTATGGGAGACGCGACCATGACGGGCGCCATCACGATGGACGCCGATGCGTGCAGCTTCACGTTGAATGCCTACGACATGGCGATGGACGACCTGCCGACCGGTGGTGTCGTAAACGACAGCAAAGTCACCCTCGACGGGCCGAACACCGACTGGCGATCCTGTCAGGGCACCGCCAGCAACGTGAACACCGTCAGCGGGGAGTGCCCGGACCACGGGGGCACGTTCTCGATGGTTGTGACCGAGCAATAGCGGCCGCCTGTTCGGGCGCCAACCTGCTACGCTTGCGTGGCTGATGCTCCTCGCAGCCTTTGCCGTCGCCCTTGCGGATCCGCCCGCCGTGGATACTCCGCGCGCGGGACCGGGGAAATCTCGGGCGGACGCCGCCGTCGTCATTGGGGTGGAGGACTACGCCGAACTCCCCGACGCGCCGGGCGCGCTCGCCGATGCCAAGGCCATGGCGGAGTTCCTTTCCGTCACCCGCGGGGTGCCGAAGGTGGAATTGTTGACCAACCCGACCCGCGAGCAGATTCGCACGGGAATCTCCAAAGCGGCGGACGCGGTCCGAGGTCGCGGGCTGCTCTGGATCTACTTTTCGGGGCAGGGCGCCGTGAGCGAGCTGAATCGCCGCGTGATCCTGGGGTCCGACGCAACTCCTGCAGGAGCGGAGGGCGTGTCGATCGAGGAGATGGTGACGGTCGCGTCGGACTCCCGAGCGCGTCAAGCGCTTTTGATTGTGGACGCGTCGTTCGGTGGCAGCGGAAGAGGAGGCGAATCGCTCGGTGTGCGGGTGCGTGATGTTCCCGCGGCAACCCCGCCGGATGACGACCACATTTCCGTCTGGCTTGCGACGACTGGACCCGAAACGGCACCGGAATACCCGGCAACCGGCCACGGCATGTTCACGTACTTCGCGTTGGGCGCATTGCGCGGCTGGGCCGACGGCTACCTCGGCGGGAGCGGCAATGCCGAGGTCAGCTACGAGGAGGCGCAGGCGTGGGTGACAAAAAGCCTCCGTCTGGTCGGCGGAAAGGCGTGGGCGCCGTCCGCGGAGCCGCGGCCGGAGGTGTTGCGCTGGGCGTTGGCCAGGGGGATGGGGGAGCTGGGCCCCGACAAAGACGAATTCGCGGCGATGGCGCAAACGGAAAAGCAGCGTCGCGTCTCAGATGCCCAATCTACCTTGCTTTCCGATGCCTCAAGCGCGTGGATGGAGGTGGCAATCAACGCGACAACGCCCTCTCCGGAGAACCAGGCCGCGCTGCGCACGTTCATCGAGCGCTACGAGGTCGCGACGGTGACGGTCGATGGCGTGGACGTCGCGGTGGTTGTGCCGCAGGTCACGGAGGCGCGCGCGCGTCTCGACGGCTTTTCCCGTTCGGCGAAAAAGAAGAATGGTCGCAAGAAGAAGCCGCCTCGACCGAAGCCGATTCCGGTGGCGGCGCAATCGGTCGGTCTGTGTGACGACCTCATCCGGCTGGAGCCGGCCGCGATCACCGGCGTACTCTCGCCAGCGGAAATCACGTGTTTGGAGGGAAAGCTGGGGGCGGAGCCGAAGCAGACCAAACGCGACAAGCTCTCGCGCGTACTCCTCGCGAATGCCGATGGAAAGGGTGATTCCACCGAGTGGATGAAGCTCGCCGCTCGCCACCTTGAGGAAATCGACCGCTCGGATCCCGACCTGTGTTTCCGCTATGCGCTTTTGCTCAATCGTACGGGAGACGTTGACGACGGTGGGGAGGTGCTCCATTGGGTCGGGTATGCACTGGAGAACAAGCAAAAGTGGCAGGGTCCGGCCTACACGTCGCGCGTCTACAACCTGCTCCGCTTGCAAGCGGAAACGGTAAACCGGATGTGGCAGGAGGCGGAGGGAGACTTCCTTGATGATCGTTCGGAGGAACAAAGCGCGAAGACGGATGAATTGCGAGGGCAGGCCAAGAACACCGCGCGGGAATGGCTCGATTGGGCGAAAACGACGGCGCAGCCCACAGACCGGGCGTTCAACCTTTGTCAGAGCGCGGCGGGCTCGATGAGCTTCTGCGAGCAGACGGCATCGACGCCGTGAGCATGCCCGTCGCGTTGCGTAATGGGTGTGTCACGGGTGCGGCGCGTCGGCGGCGAGCGGCTTAGGCGCGCTGCCAGCACCGGCCTGCCTTGCTCCCCGCTGTTCCTCACCTCGACTATGCTGCATTTGCCCGCGACCTCGACGCGCTGCGCGCAGAGGTGGAGCCAGCGGTTGCTCCTCACGCCCACGCCCACATGCGGCGTCAGGCGCTCATTGGGCGGCTGTGCACGATCGTCGGGTACGCGACGGCGTGGATCGCGCCCAACCCGATCTCCGCGGGTTTGATCGCGCTCGGCATTTCGACGCGGTGGACGATCGTCGCCCACCATACCTCTCACCGTGGGCTCGATCGCATCGAGGGTGTCCCGGTTGCGGAGACGAGCAAGGGTTTTGCGAAGGGGTGGCGACGGTGGGCGGACTGGTTCGACTGGCTCGATCCCGACGCGTGGGACTACGAGCACAACAAGCTTCACCACTACCATACGGGAGAATTGGCGGACCCGGATTTGGTCGAGGCGCAGTTGGAGCGCGTGCGCGTGAGCCCCAAGCCGATGTGGGTGAAAAGGCTCGTCGTCCTGTTGTATGCGTTTACCTGGAAGTTCACCTACTACGCGCCGAATATCTTCGTCCTACATCGGCGTGAGCGCCGGCGGAAGGCGGAGCGCCGCGCCGTCGATAATGCGGCGGTCCACACGGACGTGGACCTGCTCCGCGCGTGGAGCCCGTTCAACGAGGACGGGGGGGCGTTCTGGAAAAGCGTCGCATTGCCGTACCTGCTTCTGCGGCTCGTTGTCCTTCCCGCGATCCTCCTTCCCTTCGGGGCGTGGGCCGCGGGAAGCGTCCTCGCGAACACCCTGCTCGCCGAGCTCCTGACGGGCCTCCACACGTTCATCATCGTCGTTCCCAACCACGCGGGTGACGACATGCATCGGTTTGATCGCCCGCCTTCCGACCGCGCGGAGTTCTACGTGCGGCAGGTGCTCGGGTCGGTGAACTTTCGCACCGGAGGGGCGGTCAACGACTTCCTTCACGGGTTCCTGAACTACCAGATCGAGCATCATCTGTGGCCCGATCTGCCGCCTCTCGCCTACCAAATGGCGGCTCCGCGGGTCCGCGAGATATGCGCGCGGCACGGCGCGCCCTACGTGCAGGAAAGCGTCTTTGTCCGTTTCTGGAAGCTCATCGATATTATGGTTGGCTCAACCTCGATGATTTCGAGCACCACGCTGTCGAAGGCCGACCGGGAGTCGGCGGCGGCGGCCGGAGCTGGTGCCCACTCACGGAGCGTCGATCAACCGTGGAACACGTGTGAACTCGCGATTCGGCCGTCTCTGACGACGAGCACTTCGGCCACCACGTAGCTGGCTTCTCCGGCGTTCACGCGTAGATATTCCATGAACACCCGGTCGCCGGATGCCGTGAGGTGCAGCGCGTCGTAGCGCAGCCCAGGAAGGCGATCCATCGCATCGCGCCACCATGCACGAAGCGCAGGCTTTCCATTTATTTGTCCATCACTTTCGGGGTGCCGCGCCCGCAACTTCGGGGAGGTGTGGACCGCGTCCTCCGCGTACAGGGCGAGCAGGCCGTCGAGATCGCGGCCATTGAACGCATCGAGCCAGCGCACGGCAAGCTCCTTCAGGGCGTTGGTTGGGTTCATCGCCGCCGCCTAACCGGGCGCGTTAGCCCTCCACGCCATGCCGCGCGTGTACATCAAGACCTTTGGCTGCCAGATGAACGAGTACGACTCGGGCAAGATTCGCGCCCTACTCGCTGCGGATGGGTTCGAGAGTACCGAAGACGTCAACGACGCGGATCTCGTCGTCGTGAACACGTGCAGCATCCGAGAAAAGCCGGAGCAGAAGCTGCACTCCTTCCTCGGTCGCGTGCTGCCGATGAAGCGCACGCGGCCGCTGACGGTCGCGATTGCCGGGTGCGTCGCGCAGATGGACGGGCCGAATCTTTTCCGAAAGTATCCGAAGGTTGACCTCGTATTTGGCCCGGACGCGGTGCCGAAGGTACGCGACATGGTCTTGGCCAGCCGTACGCGGCGCGTGCTGGACGTGGAGTTTCTGGACGGCGATACCTACCCGTTCCCAACCGACGTTGACCCGGATGCGGCCGAGCAGATCGGCGCGTTCGTCACCATCCAGAAAGGGTGCGACAATCGATGCACGTTCTGCATCGTTCCAACGACGCGTGGGGGTGAGGTTTCGCGGCCGGCAACGGAGATCATCGACGAGGTGCATGCCTTGGTGGCCCGGGGCGTGCGCGAGATCACGCTGATCGGGCAAAATGTGAACAGCTACGGCCTCAAGGTGCCGGGCCTGCCAACGTTTGCCGAGTTGCTCCGCCTCGTCCACGACGTCGATGGCGTCGAGGTGATCCGCTACACCACATCCCACCCGCGTGACATGGGTCCGGACGTCGTGGCGTGCTATCGCGACCTTCCAAAACTGGCGTCTCACCTCCACCTTCCCGTCCAGAGTGGAAGCGATCGCGTTTTGCGCCGGATGAAGCGGTTCTACTCGCGTCAGCACTATCTGGACGTCGTGAGCGCGCTGAGGGATGCGCGTCCCGATCTCGTGCTGTCTACCGATGTGATCGTGGGTTTCCCGGGCGAATCGGACGAGGATTTTGAGGAGACGATGACGCTGCTGGAAGCCGTTCGCTTCCAGGCATCCTTCAGTTTCAAGTACTCTCCGCGGCCCGGAACCCCGGCGCTGCGGTTGATGGACGACGCGGTTTCGGCGCCCGTAGCGCAGGCCCGATTGGAGCGCTTTCAGGCGCGACAGCGCGAAATAGCGCTCGAAGAACATGGGAAGTTGGTGGGAAATACCCTCCAAGTCCTTGTCGAGGGTCCATCCGCGCACGACGAGGGTGTGGCGTGCGGTCGGACATCAACGTTCAAGACCGTAAACTTCCCGAGTACTACGCCGATTCCCGGCGAGTGGGTCGCGGTGTCCGTTACCCGCGGGTTCGCGAACACTTTGCGGGGCGAACGGGTCTGAACGTGGTCCGCCGCAGCTGCAGCGCCTAGTTGCTGGCCGCTCCAGCGGCAACGGCGAAAATAACAATCGCAAAGTACGCAACGTAGACCAACAGCAAGCCGCACCAGAGGATGCCGAGTCCGACGCTGATGCCGCCGCCAACCAAACCGCTCTTGGCCGCTGCGTCCTCCGCTGTCCCCGGGGCGCCGCCGGCGTTCGTTGCGAGGTAGAGCGCGTACGCTCCCAGCGGCAGAGCCAGCAGCCACGGAAAGTAGCAGCAACACGGGGCCAGCGCGCCGAGGCTCAGTGCGCCGACGCCCGCCCACATCGCCTTTATGGCGTTTGCGCCGGGTTCCGAGCCTACGTCTTCCGAGAAGCCGTACGGATCCTGAGCCAATCAGCTGCCGAGCGCGTAGGTGGCGGTACGGGTGAACAGGAGCTCCGGCTTGCCCGCAGCGCTGGACGCCTTCGAAACGCGGACTTCCAGCACGCCAGCACCCGACGGTACCGGCGCAAACATGCGGAAGAACTGGATCGACGGCCCCTTGTCTGCAATTGCGTCACGCGTCACCTGCATCCGCGACTCTGCGACCTTCTTTCCGTCTGCGATGGCTTCGGCGACCAACCAGTAGGCCACGCCATCGAACTCCGCACGATTACGAGCATACAACACCGGGATTTCGAGAACCACCGCATCGCTGTCCATGAACACGATGCTCGGCGCCCAGTTGTCCTTGAGTGGGGACGCGCCGGCGACGTCGAGCGGCATCTTGGAGGCAGCGCCGAGTCCGTATTTCGGATTGGAAAAGCCCGTCAGGTCCTTCTCGTCCTCCTCTTTCGTCTCCAGCTTGACCGGGGCGGTGTACGAGGGGATGTCGATATCGTCATCCGCCTTGAACGCGCCCGAATCAGGGACGCCGGCGTTCGCGCCCTTCTTTTCCGGTGTGCTTTCCTTGAAGAAATCGTCTTCGTCGTCACCGGCCCATGCAAGAGAGGGGGAGAGGAGGGCAGCGATAACGGCCATGCGGAGGATCATCGGCACTCCTTGCGCGGGTTGCGCGCGGCTCAAACGAGCCTGAAACGGCAGAGAGGATAGACGGTGACGCGGAAAAGTCAACTTGCGGAACCCCTACGCCGTCGCCGCCTTCCGTGTGACACGTGCGCGGCGCCTCGTAGAGGGCTTCGACCCGATGCCCGTGCTGGTGCTCGCGGTGGCCGCCGCGGCCGTACCGTTGGCCAGGGGGTCGCTGTATCGTTGGGTGGATGGGCCTCCACTGGCGTTTCAACTTGGATTTTCGGGCCTTGTCGCGCGAATCGGACTCTGCCTCGGCGCGCTGTTATGCCTGACGACGTATGACGCGTTGGTGCGCGGGCCGGACCGTGGAGTGGTCGATCTCCACCCGCTGCTGCCGCGTCGCTATTTATCGGCGCGCTTGGCCGAGATCTTCCGTGCACGCGTGTGGTGGTTGGCCGTTGCCACCACGTTCCTTGTGCCGGTGTGGCGGCATACCGACGCGGTGGTTCTCGGTGTCGTTGTCTTGGCGGGGGCGTGGGTCGGCGGCATCGGCGTGGGCGCCGGGGTCAACCTGGCCGCGTCCGGGTTCGCCACGAACCCGCGGTGGGCACCGCTGCTGGACGCCGTGCGCGGGGAAAATCCTAGGATTCAAGCGGCGTTTCTTTGGGCGCCCGGCGTGGCTTTGACGGGTGCCGGCTTGGCCACCGTGGCGGCCACGGTTGGCCTGGGCGACCTGCTCGCCCATCCCGACGTCGTAAGCTATGGACTGCTGCTCGTACCGTTTTTGGCAGGTGGCGCCGGCGTCGTACTCGCGTATTCGAGCACGGATGCCATGGTAAGGATTCCCGCGGTCCTTGCCGACATCGAGGCGACGTGGGCTAGCGTCGAAAGCGCACGTGAGTCACGCGCGGCGTACCTCGACTGGCTCGTGCCGCGGCTTCCGGCTTCCATGCGCGCGGAGTTCCTGAAGGAGCTGCGCCACGGCTGGCGGGGGCTGCGTCCCTGGCTGACGGGGGCGTGGCCGCTGGGATTACTGGGTGCGGCGGCTGGGTGGACCGCCGATGCCGCAGGTGCGGCCCGGCTCGCCTGGGTCGGCACGGCGGCGCTGGGCGTGGTGGGTTTCGTTGGGACGCGACTCGCGGCGTCCGAGCCGGGTTGGCTTGAGCTCCTGCTCCCCCGCCGGTACCGCCGACGTGCGCGTGCGTTGGCGATTTTTTCATGGATGCAGCCGGTGATCTGGCCGGGCGTCTTCGCGATTCTCGTACGTCAGCACACCCTCTCGCCGGCCCCGCTGCTCATCGGCAGCGCCGTTTTGCTTGCCGTCTCCGGAACGCTGATGCGGCCGCGCTATTACGTGCCGACCGCGGTGGCTGTATCCGCGTCGGCCGGGTGGCTGTTGTGAGCGCGGGGGCGTCCATCGTCGTCGTCGCGGTGCGGAAACGCTTTGCGCGAACGGTCGCGCTCGATTGCGTCGATCTGGCGCTGCGCCCTGGTGAACTGGTGGGCTTGATCGGCCACAACGGCGCGGGCAAGTCCACGCTGTTCAAGATCCTATCCGGGCAGCTGCTCCCGGGAGAAGGGAGCGTACACGTTGCCGGTCACGACGTCGTCCTCGATCCGGCCGGGGCGCGCGCCAGCATCGGCTTCGTGCCGGAGGAGCCGGCCCTGTGGGATTACCTGACCGCCCGAGAGTTTTTGGAATTCGTCGTCGGCGTCCGTGGTGGCGGCGATATTGATGCCGCCTTGCTCCTGGCCGGCCTGGGTGACGATAGCGATCGGCTGATTCGAGAGTACTCGCAGGGGATGCGGCGAAAAACGGCGCTTGCAGCCGCCCTGGTGTCTCGACCCCCGGTCCTGTTGCTCGACGAGGCGCTCAATGGTCTGGATCCACCGAGTGCCGCGCGCGTGAAGGCAGAACTGCGGGCGCGCTGTAACGAAGGCGCCACCGTGCTCCTTTCGACTCACGTGCTCGATACGGTGGAGAAAATCGCGGACCGGGTTGTCATGATGGCGGCCGGGCGCGTAATCGCCGATGTGCGCGTGGCGGACATCGGTGCGGAGGGCTTGGAGGCGATGTTCCTGGGGATGGTGCGGCCGACCTAGCGCGGCCGGACGGACCCGCCGCGCGGGCCTTGCGCCGCTCACGATGCGCTATCGCAGCGCGCGTAGCTTCCGCAGAATGGATGCATTCGCCGCCAGAGGCCCGCCTGGATTCCAAATTGCCCTCGGCGGAAGTTCGTTGCGCGGGTGGTCATTGATCTGGAAGAAGGGCAGTGATCCGCCGGCCGCGGCCCGTATCATGCGCTCCGCGTGTCGGACCTCCGCGGGCTGGGCGTGATCGGGGTACGCCTGCAGGCGAACGTAACCGCATCGTAAGCGCTGAATCGAACGGACAGCCTCACGTGGGCGCCAGTACGTGTCGTCGTCGAGACCATGCCCGGCGGCGGGCACGAGGATTGTCCCGCCGGCGGTGATGATTTCGCGGTCACTCGGCCCCTCCCAATCGACGAGCCAGCGGACGGGAAGCGTGCTCCCGGCCAGCGCGCCGACTGCTGCCGCCACGCCGAGCGAAAGGGAGAGCACGCCGACCGTTCCGTCACAGGCAGCATCCTTGAGGAGCCACGCGATCGCGGCGCGCACGTCGTCCTGATGCTCCAATCCGCCGAAATCCTCCTCGCCCCAACTCTCGCCCCGGCCGGCGGGGTCGAGGGTGAGTACGGCGTAGCCGAGGGCCGCGATTTCATGGGCGTTGACGGGGTTGTCTGTGCCCGCCATCGTCCGAATTCCTGCGTGGATCGCGGGGCTGACCACGAGTCCGGGCGAGGGGCCCGACCCCTCCACCGTCGTGAGCTGCGCCACGATTCGATACCCAACCTGGGAGGTGAGGTGCAATTCGCGGCGTGTGACGGGGGGTAGCCAACGGGCACGAACCTGGCGCCACGCCGCCTGAAGTCGCCAAGCGGCGCGCACCGTCGGGTGGGTAGGGAACACCGCCATCGCCGGGCGCTTATCGCGCGCATCCGGGTGCGGTGGTAAGCTCCCGCATCATGCTCCTGCTTGCCTCCCTGCTCGGCTGCGCCGAGACCTCGTGCGACTCTGGTGAAAAGTTCAACCTGGATGGCCTGTGCGTCACCGACACGGGCCTTGGATTCGAGGTCAAAGCCGACGCGGACACCGACACGGATGCCGACGCCGATGCCGACGCCGATGCCGACGCCGATGCCGACGCCGATGCCGATTCAGGGGCCGATAGCGGTGCGGATACCGCAACCGACTCCGGCGGCGGTGGTGCGGAGGTTCGCGGCGCCGGTGGCGCCTTCTTCGGCGAACTGCTTCGCGGGGCGTTGGTGTTCGCGCGGTCGATCATTGGCGGAGAATCTTGGTGATCCTCGCATTACTGGCCTGCGGGTTGTTTTCGGATGACAAGCAGGGCGGCGGGGGAGGAGGGAGAGACTCCGGGTGTCTGGTCTGCGCGGACACCGCAGCGGACGCGGATACGGACGCCGACGCCGACGCCGATGCCGACGCCGATGCCGACGCCGACGCCGACACCGACACCGACACCGACACGGATTCCTGTGGCGGCAGTCCGCCGATCATCACGCGAATGGACGTTGAACAAGGAAGCGACATCGAAACGGGAGATGGCACGTACCCGTCCATCGCACTCGTTCTGGAAGTCACCGATGACGATGGGGATCTCGACATCGCCTACTACAACGTCTGGTATGACACCGATATCGATGATGAGGTCGATACCTCCCGTAGTCCCACGTTTGCGTCCAGCCCGATGGACCTCTCCGGCGAACCCTGCGAGGCGCCGACGCTGAGCTTGAAGGTGCAGTTCGCCGTTGGACAAGGGGAATTCGAGTACGACACCGCGTACGACTTCGCCATCGTGATCGGAGACTCTCACGACGACGAATCCGAGCCGGCCTTCGGGTCGGGAGTGACGCCCGCTGAGTAGCGGCTACATTGTGGGCATGGTCCTCCTGCTTGCGGCGTGCGTGTTTCCCTCCACCCCGAAGGAAAACGATCCGCCCGACGAGTGCGTGCCCCCCTTCTGTCTCGGAGATCGTTTTGATGACAGCGGCAATTCCCACGACACAGGGTGGGATGACACGGGGTGGGGTGACACGGGCCAGTGGCGAGACACCGGCGATCAGGACGCTGACGTGGATGTCGACGTCGATGCGGACACCGGCTTGGCGTACATGTTCTATGTCGGAGATGCCACGGTTTCTGATGGAGAGTTCGTGAGCGGTCACTTCGGTAGCCGGTACTATGGCGTCCGCGCCGGCGAAAACATTTGTGAGGCCGTTGGGGAGTTCGTGGCGCCTGCGGCCCCTGCGCTCCCCTGCCCGAACTGCACCTGGGCGTTCGACCTGAAGGTCGACAACACCGTGGCGGACGGGGATCACTGCGCCGAATTCGGCGTTGGCGACGGCATGTGGGATGGACTGGATTACGGCTGGGGCTATGCGCCGACCTACGCCTACGGCGTCTACACCCTCGAAAAGGTGGTGCTGCTGCTGTACGAAGGCGCTTGGTATCCCTTTTTCTTCAACTACAGCGGCTATGAGAACGTGACGGGAGACGCAGAGGATCTGTCCTTCACGCGGCAAGCGTCGAATTATTATTACTATTACTACCTGTAGTTTCGTCGCACATGGCCCATCTCATTCGCTTCATGCGCGGCTACGTTCGCCCGCTCTGGCGTTGGTATCTGGCCGGTACGCTTGCCGTGCTGCTGACGAATTGGCTCGCCGTGCAGGTGCCTGTGCGCATGGCGGCGGGGCTCGACGCCCTGCGGGTCGGGAACACGGCGGGCGTTGCGCACCTTGCGATGATGATCGGGATCATCGGACTGGCCATCATCGCGACGCGTACGGCGTCTCGGGTTTGGTTTTTCACGCCAGGACGGTTGGCGGAATTCGAGCTTCGCGAGGCGTTGTTTGCGCATTGTCTCCGCTTGCAGCCGGAATTCTACGCCCGCTTCGCGACCGGTGACCTGCTCTCGAGATTGACGACGGACGTCACATTTGCGCGCGCGTTTGCCGGGTTCGCGCTCTTGCAGGCCATCAACGTGATCGGCGCGCTTGGGCTGGGCACTTGGCAGATGGCGCAAATCTCGCTGCCGCTCACGGTAGCCTGCGCCCTACCCGTCGTGATCGCATTCGCCGGAATGCAGCTTGGAGCAGGTAAGTTGTTCCAGATGCAACGCCGGGCGCAGGCCCAGCTTGCCGCGCTGTCCGATGAGTTGCTTGGCACACTCCAGGGAATTGCGACGGTTCAGGCCTTCACGGTGGAGGCGGAATTCGGCCGGCGGCTGGAGTTGCGGGCGTCGGACCTACGCACGTCCAACCTCGGGATGGCGCGAATTCGAGCGGTGACGTTCCCGCTGCTGACGGTGGCCGGCGGCGTCAGCATCGCGGTGATCGTCGGGGTGGGCGGTCCTTTGGCAATCGCGGGCGAAACGTCGCCCGGCCAGCTTGCGGCATTCGTCGCGCTTGTCGTGTACGTCCTTGTTCCGATGCGGATCATGGGGTGGCTGGTGCCGCTTTTCCAACGCTCGGCGGCGTCGTTGGAGCGCATCCACGTCGTCCTTGACGCGGCTCCCGAGCGTCCCGACGCGGACGTGCTTGCCGCATTCCCCACCGCCGTGGGGCCCGCACTCTCGCTGCGGGGCTTGACGTTCGCCTACCCGGACGCGCCCGATCGTCCGGTTCTCCACGACCTTACTGTCGATATTCCTGCCGGCGCAACGGTTGGAATCTATGGCCCGACTGGATCAGGCAAGACGACACTTCTCCGCGTGCTTTCGCGGATTCGCAATCCGCCGCCGCAGTCCTGTTTCGCGGCGGGTGTGGATGTGCGGACGATCGATCTGGCCCAATGGCGGAAGAACCTGACCCTGGTTCCGCAGTCGCCGTTTCTCTTCTCCGAAACGATCCGCGAAAACGTTGGAATGGGCGCGGGAGAGGCTGATATTCGGGCCGCGGTTCTCGCGTCGTCGCTCGATCCGGACCTCGAAGCCCTTCCGGATGGAATGGACACGATCGTCGGGGAGCGCGGCATCGTTTTGTCCGGTGGGCAGCGTCAACGTGTCGCGCTCGCGCGCGGGCTGGTCCGGCACACGCCGCTCGTCCTGTTGGACGACGTGCTTTCGGCGGTGGACCACCGCACCGAACAGGAGTTGATCGCGATGTTGCGGGCGCGCCACGGGGCGACGCGAATTGTCGTTTCGCATCGGTTGAGCGCGCTCGAGCACGCCGACCTCGTGCTCGTTCTCGACGGGGGCCGGATCGTGGATCAGGGTGTCCACGCCTCGCTCATCGCGCGTGCCGGACCCTACCGCGACGCGTGGCTCACCCAGCGGGAGGCGTCTTGAGTGAACCGGCGCGTCCCGTGACATCGCACGTACGGCTGCTCCTCCCCTTCCTTCGTCCCGACGGTCGGCGGTTCGCTGCGGCCTTGATCCTGACGCCGCTCGTGGCCGGCCTCGGCTTGGTGCAGCCGATTCTGCTCAAGCGCGCACTGGACCTTCATGTTGTGGCTGGCGTGCGCGATGGGCTCACGACGCTGGCCCTGGTCTACCTCGCCGCCGTGGTCGGGGGGTACCTGTTGGAGGCCGCGTACACGTTGATCATCGCAGCTGCCGCCGAAAATTCAATCTTTCGGCTTCGCTCGGCGCTCTTTCGTCAGCTGCTCTCGCTTTCGCAGCGGTTCTATGAGCGCCAGCCCACCGGCCAGCTGATGACGCGCGCCACCAGCGACATCGACGCGCTCAACGACGCCCTGACGGCCGGCTCGATTTCAATGCTGCTCGACATCCTCGTGATGGGGGGAACGCTTGCGGCGATGTTCGCGCTCGATGCGCGCCTGACCTTGTTGCTTCTCTGCGTTGCACCGCCGATCATTGCGGTCCTCGAGTTCTGCCGTCGTCGGATGCGCGCGTTGTTTGCCGACATCCGCGATGCCTTGGCGGCGCTCAACGCGTTCGGCGCCGAACGCATCGCGGGAATCGAGGTGCTCCAACTCTACGGGCAGGAGGAGCGCGCGGCGGCCCGTTTCCGTGCGCTCGACGAGCGTCATCGTGACGCGAATGTATCAAATAATCTCTACGATGCAGCATTATACGCATTCATCGACGGTGTAGCCAGTGTTTGCGTCGCGCTGATGCTGTGGTGGGGGGCGCGCGCGGGAGATGTCGTGAGCGTCGGCCTCGTCGTTGCGTTCGTGGACTACATCGATCGCCTGTTTCGACCGCTGCGGGAGTTCTCGGGAAAGGTCACTTTCCTTCAGCGCGCCAGTGCGGCCTTGGAAAAAATCTTCTGGCTGCTCGCGGTGGACGAGCGAATCGCACCTGGATCGCGCGTGATGGCGGCGGTATCGGGGAAACTTTCCATCACCAATCTGTCGTTCCGGTACCGCCCTGACGGCCCGTTGATCCTTGACAACATAAATTTTGAGGTGATGCCGGGTGAGGTGGTTGCCGTTGTGGGTCGAACGGGCGCGGGGAAGAGCACGCTGGTGCGTCTGCTTGCGCGTGTGCACGATGGCTATTCCGGCAACATCGAGGTGGACGGCGTCGAGCTGCGCGAAATCGCGCCCTCGTCGGTTCGCAAGGCGGTCGGTTCGGTTCGCCAGGAAGTTCAACTTTTCCGGGACACACTCCGAGGCAACATCACGTTGGGGGATGCGTCGCTGGATCCCGGGCGCGTCGAGGAGGCGATCGAGCTCTCCAATGCCAATCGGGTTGCCGCGCGGCATGACGATGGCCTCGACCACGTCGTGCGGGAGCGCGGCGGTGACCTATCGGCGGGAGAAGCGCAGATCATCGCCCTCGCCCGCACGCTCGCCCGCGACCCCGGTCTGGTGATTCTCGACGAGGCCACGGCCAGCGTCGACCCGGTCACGGAGGCGCTGCTCCAGGATGCCATTCGGCAGGTTTTTGCTCGGAAGACGTGCCTTGTCATCGCCCACCGCCTGTCCACGATCACTGGGGCCAATCGGATCCTTGTGCTCGATGGTGGGCGCGTCGCGGAATCGGGAACGCACGGAGAGCTGATGGCGTTGGGCGGCTTGTACGCGCGGCTCTACGCCGAGGGTTTTGGCGCTCCGGCCGCGCAGCAATCCGCGTAGACGCCTTCCGCCGGTGTACGATGAGAAATGCGCGTTCTGTTGTCACTCGTCCTGTCGTGCAGCTCCGGCATCGAGGCGGGAAAGCTGGGTCCTGACCTTGGTCGCGCGTGTAACGACGGCGGCTGTCGCGAGCCGTACGTGTGCGGTCACGACGCGGTGTGTGTCGAACTCGGCGCGATCGGCTCTACCGCTTCCGGAGATGACTGCTCTGATTCGTTGGAATGCGCGTATGACCTCGTGTGCTCTGGCGAAAACGTTTGTGTCTCGACGGGGAGCGATGGTACCGCGGACGATGGCGCCGCATGCTCGGAAGATCGTGACTGCCGTGCCGGCCACTATTGTGAGGACGGCACGTGCATAGACGCCGAAATACCCTTCTTCGAGGGCGGCTCCTGCCCGCCGGATGACGCGGAGGGAGCGTTTCGGCCGATTTTTCAGATTCCGGACCTTCCCGTCAGCGGCAGCAACGATTTCTACAGCTTGCCCTTCCCGAATGACTTTCGCGCGTTGGCGGGTCACCCGGACCTCACCGGCCACCCCGACCCGGGTGACACGGCGCCGGCGGTCGGCGCGTTGATTGCGGCGGTCGAGGGTCAGACGGGCTTCGGCCTAAATCCAACCATCTACTTCCGGTTTTCGCGAAAGCAGGACGTGTCTACGCTCTCCGCCCTCGACAAGGGAGCCACCGTGCATTTCGCAAGTCTGGACTCTGACGCGGAGGACTACGGGGAGTTGCCCTCGCTGGAGTATTACACCCGCACGTCGCGCGGCCGGTACATCTGTCAAAACTGGCTTGCAGTCAGTGTTTTTCCTGGGCGGCCCCTGCTTCCGAATCACACCTACGCGGTATGGCTGACCAAGGGGATCACCTCCGAATCGGGAGAGGAGATCGTTCGTGACGAGGATTTCAAGACGATGATGCATGACGAACGCCCGGAAGATGTGAATGGCGGGCGGGCATGGGATGTCTACGGGAGCTACCGCGCGTTCGTGGACGCGGAGAGCTTGACCCGTGGGGACATCGTAAGCGCAACGGTATTCTCGACCGGCGATTCGCATCGACAGGTAAAGTATTTTCGCGAGGTTGCGGAGGCGGAAACTGCCGGAATCGCACAAACCGAAGAGGCGGCGTGTGGGGCGTCGTCCTGTGGTGGCAGTTGCGCCTCGGGCGCTGGTTTCGTTGAGTTGCACGGGCGCGTCACGATTCCGAACTACCGGAACGGCGATGGGGCGGTGGTGTATGACGCCGCCACCTTGCGCCCGACGGCCCAATCGACCGAATCGGCGTGCTTTGCGGTCACGATGCCTCAAGGCGTGGCTCCCGCGGCGGGTTGGCCGGTCGTTTTGTACGGTCAGGATGTCGGTGACACGTTCAATCAGTTTGCTGTTGACGGTGTTGCGGAGGCGTTCGCCGCTCGTGGCCTTGCGATGATCAGCATCGACTTGCCGGGCCACGGCGGGCGGGCCGGCTCGGGAGACCCGCGTGCCGCATGGTGGACGATGGCGGACCCGATTCGGCTGCGCGGCACGGAGTTGCAGGCGGTGGCCGACCTCCACTCCGCGCTCCGGGCGGCGGAGACGTACTCCCACGACGGAGTGGGCTTCGACACCGACAATCTCTGGTTCCTCGGCACGGGAGAAGGCGCGAACGCCGGTGCCCAATTCATGACCTGGTCGCTGCACCTCCGCGGCGGGGTGCTCGCCAATCCAAATGGGCATCGCATCCTCGATTTCGCTGGCCGGGGCGGTCCGGTGGACGTGGAGCACGCGTTGCAAGCGGCAATGGCGGATAGCGCGCTTTCACGCTGGCATCCGGTCGGAAATATTCTCCAACAGTGGCTCGATCCTGCCGATCCGGTCAATCAGGCCGAAGGCATTCTGTATGCGTCCCCCACCACGGCCAAGCACGTCCTCGTGCTTCACGGCGTGGACGACGAGGAGGTGCCGGAGGCATCGATCGAGGCGTTCCTGCGGGCGAGCTACCTGCCAACATCGGGCACGGTACTCGACGATTACGGGCAAACCACCACACCCTCCCCGACCTGGGAAAATATTGGTACACCCGATGGTCGGCGCACCGGCGCCGTGATTCAGCTGGAGGCGGGACACGCGCCCTTGCGCGGAACTGCCCTGGACGAAGCCGTAGAGTTCATCTCGACGGGGCTGACGGGGAGTCCGACGGCGGGGGGATAGGCGCCCACGCCGCCGGCGGTGGCTGAGAAACGGGCGCTTGGTTCGGCACCTGCGCGCGCGGCGTAGCCTCGGGCGGCCCGCCCATGTCGCTTGCGACGCGGGGCCGGGTGATGGCGCGCGCCGCATTCGCGAAGGGGTACGCCGGGTCTGCGTCGTGCTCGGGCAATTGCAGAACGGCTGCCGTGGGGGAGGATGGATACCACGGGTCCACGGTTGCGACGTCTTCGGCAGCTACGACGCCGTCACCATCGTAGTCACAGCCGTACCGCAATCGCAAGGCTGGCGCGTCTGGCGGGTAGAACGTAAAGCGGCCGGGGAGCGTGTACACGGACGACAGCACGCGGCCATTCGCAGCAAAGACAAGGACATACGCGATCGATGGGCAGGTGCCGTGGAGCGTCATCGTTAGCGGCGCAATGCCGCGGCTCGCCAGCCATGGCTGCGACAGCGTACCGCCCTTCACGACGAGGTCACCCCCGATCGGAATGACCCCCGCCGGCGCCTGCAGGCAGGACGCGAGAACGCCCCCGCACGCTGCCGCGGCGAAGCGCCTCAGACGGCCTCCACCCGGCAGGCCAGTCCGTTGCAGGCCGGCGTTCCGGTGAGGGGATCAAGGATGTCCGTCGGCACGAGCGCGAGAACATCCGCGGCGTATCCCGACGGGAAATCCACGGTGTCGCGACGAAGCGTGGCATCCAGGTGGGCGATGCTTTCTACGCTCCCTGCGCCCGTGACGACGCGGACGCGCTGCCCCTCGGCGAAGCCGGCGTCGGGGTGGAGCGTGACGCCTGGGTCGTCGGCAACGGGGCGATCAAACGCGCGCAACGCGGAATCTCGGGCCGCTGACGTCAGCAACACACTGTCGAAGCCGGCGTCTGGCGTCGGGTCGAGCTGAGCCAGCGCCTCGGCAATCGGGACAGGGAGCAGCTCGATTTTTCCGCTGGCAGTCGTGATTCGCCAGGTTGCCCGATCGACCTCGCCGCCCTGCCACGCGTGCGGCGCCTCCTTGACCTCGGTCAGGGTGATCTTTCCTGTGAGATCGAGCAACCGCTCCTCCCACGCGGGCAGGTCGGCGGTTGCGACGAGCGCGCCGAGCACGCGGAGATGCGCGCCGTGGACGCCGCCCCGATAGGAAGGCCCGAGCTTCCGGAAGAGTTCGGCGAGAATATCCGTTTCATCGCGCGCTTCCCCAGGGGGCTGAACGAGGGCATCGGTCCACTGGGTCATCCGAAGCGGCAGGATCGAGGTGTCGTGCAGGTGGAGGTCAGCGCGCTCCCATGCGTGCGTGCCGGGCAGTACGTAGTGCGCGGCGCGGGTGGTCTCATTCTCCGCGACGTCGATAGCTACAAGGAGATCGAGGCCATCAAGCGCTTCCGCGAGTCGAGCCCCGCCCGGGAGATCGCGCGCCGGGTTGCCGTGAATGGAAACGACGGCGCGTACCTGACCCTCTCCTGGAGACAAGATCTCGTCGGCGAGAACGGCGCCGGGCGCTTGCAGCAGCAACAGGGGGAAGTCACCGATGCGCGTGCGCGGCGCGCCGGTCGTTGGCAGCGCGGCGGCCAGCGGGTGTGCGTCCAGCACGCCCTTGTTGTCGTACAGGCCGCCGGGGCGGAGCAGGTTGGCCGTGAGGGCATGCACGACGAGGATCGCCCAGGCTGTGAGCGTGCCGTAGCGTGAGGCCAATGCTTGCGGGCTACGATGCACGACCGCCATCGCTGCCCGGCTGAACTTGAGCGCGACGCCACCGATCTCCCCCGGTTCGACACCGCAGACCTGTGCGCATCGCTCGATCGGCCACGGCGCGAGCGCGTCCTTCAGGGCGGCGAGCGGCGTGCACCAGTCATCAACATACTGCTTCTCAAACCATTCGTTTTTTACGATCTGATCGATCATTCCGAGCAGGAGGAAAAGCTCCGTTCCGGGCCGGATCGCGACGTGAACGTCGGCGGCCGCGGCAATTGCCGTCGTTCGAGCGTCGGCAACCGCCACCTTCGTTCCTTTGGTTTTACGCGAAAATGCAAGGTCAACCGGAATATTTCGGCCGGCCTGCAGTGGCCCCCACCCCTGCGCGTCTTGATTGCTACCGAGCAAAAGGACGTAATGGGCCCGGCCAACGTCCGATTGCAGCGCCGCCGGGTGGCCGAGCACGAGTTCGGTTGCCCGGAGCCATGGCCCCCCCATGACGGACAGCGGAGAAAACAAGTTCGGCGTCCCGACGCCGAGCGAAAATGCCAACGTACGCGCAAGCCCCATCGAATTCGTGCCCACCGGGCCCCCCGCGTACAGCGCGAGCGCCCGCGGGCCCGACTGCCGGCGGATGTCCTTCATGCGGCCGGCGATTTCTGTGAGCGCTTGTTCCCACGGAATCTCCTCGTAGCCGGCGGCCGTGCGTTTCCGCGGACGAAGGATGCGCCGCGGGTCGGACGCTGCACCCATGCTGCCGAGGCAGATCGGGCACGCGCCGTGCCGCCCCATCGGATGCTCCTCGTCCGGCACGAGCGCCGTGATTCTGCCTGCGACGACCGTGGCGATCAGCCCAGCCATGCACTCTCCGAGCCGGCAATACGTCGACTGGTCCGGGTTCGTGCGCGCCTCGCTCATGGACGATTCTCCGATCCTCAGAGCCTATCCCGCCATTCCGGGAATCACCGCGAGGAGGAGCGCGCGGGTGTGGGGCAGGTGCCGGGTGTGCGTATAGAGCGCTTCGGCGGCAGCTCGGGTCCTCAACAGCGGAACGATCCGGCGCACCAGCCCGTCGGGTTCCGGGCCGAAAACGGCCGCCAGATGGGCCACGACAGGGGAGGCCGCGTTGGTTTCAAGCGCAGCGCTCGCGGCTCGAAGGGCGGGGAGGGGATCGACCCACGTCGCTGCCAGCAAGGCGGCAGCCGGTTCCGCGCGACCGGTGCGCCCCGCGGCAACAATCAGTCCCTCACGATGCCCGCCGTCGGCGTGCGCTCGGCAAGCAGTTGCGAATGCGGGGTGCGCGGCGGCCGCTACAAGGTGGGTTTCCCCTGCGAGATCGACCTCGATACGCCGCGACAGCGCGATCAGCCAACCTGCCGCTGGATGGCGGCTCGAGGCAAGCTGGAGAACGTCATGTGCGGTCACTGCGCTCATTTCGGCAAGGCGAGGGTAGAAGCCACGTGCGGAGAGCTGTTTTTCGAGGGCTGGTGCGTGGCGGAGCGCTGCGCGACATAGGGAAGGGCCGCCGGGCGCCCGCGGCCCGCAGCACACCTCTGCAAGCGCGATGGTGTCGCGCGCGGCCACCGCATCGAGCAGCGCCACCGCGTCCTCGTCCGTTGCCGCGTCGCGCGCGAGCGTCAACAGCGTCGTGAGGTCCTTTCGCAGGTCGAGGTGGTCGATCACGAGGTCACCGGCGTGCCCAGAAAGGCGTATTCCCCGGCGTCACACAGGAAGAACCCGGTACGTTCGGGAATGCCGGGCTCGCCGAAAATAGGGTGCTCCGGCGGGGCGACCGGGCGGTCACCGGCCAGGATCATCGACAGGCCACACGCGCCCAGGCTGGTACCCTCCGCGTCTTGCGCGACCAGCAGCGCGGACAGATCCCGATGATCAAGGAGGCGCAACGCGGACCAAGCGGCAGCAATCAAGTCGAATCGATCGACGCCGTCTGGTGCCAGGAGCGACAAGGTGGCGAGCGCGTCCCGGGCCGCTTCAGCCGCAATCCAGCCGTCCTCGACGCCGCCCGTGCCCTTCAGGCGGCCTGCGTAGGCCATGGTCACGCCGCCGACGTGGATCACGCCGCGAAAGTGGCCCGACCATGGCGCGCGTCCGGGCGAAGGCGCGAGGTCGGCGCGCGGTACGTCCGTCAATCCACCCGCTCGATGATCGTAGCGATGCCCTGACCGAAGCCGATGCACATCGTCGTGAGTCCGCGCCGCCCGCCGGTGCGTTCGAGTACGCCGAGGAGCGTTGCCACGAGGCGAGCCCCCGAGCCGCCGAGGGGGTGACCGAGGGCGATGGCGCCGCCGTTCATATTCGTTTTCGCAAAGTCGAACTCCAACGCCCGCCCGCACCCGACGGCCACAGAAGCGAAGGCCTCGTTGATCTCGACCGCATCGATGTCCGCGATGCCAAGGTGTGCGGCCGCGAGCGCCTTTTTCGTCGCCCCGATCGGTGCCGTAAGCATGATCGTGGGGTCACACCCCGCGGTGGCCATGGACGTCACTTTGGCCCGAGGCTTCAAACCGTATTCCTTCACCGCCCACTCACTGGCCAGGAGCACGGCTGCGGCGCCATCCGTGATTTGCGACGAGGAAGCGGCCGTTACAACGCCATCGGTTTTGAACGCTGGCTTCAGCTTCGCCAGATCGGCCAGCGTCGAGCCGCGTCGGATACCGTCGTCACGCGAGACATCTCCAACGGCAACGATTTCCTTGTCGAACCAGCCGTTATCCTGCGCTGCGGCCGCGCGTCGGTGCGATTCGAAGCTGAAGGCGTCCAGCTCCTGACGCGTCAACCCAAATCGCTCTGCGACCAACTCGGCGCTGATGCCTTGCGGAACGATGGAGTATTTCCACGTCATTTCAGGCGCGGGAAGCACCATGTTTCCGTTCAGGAACATGTCACTGCCCATCGGGACTCGGCTCATGCTCTCGACGCCGCCCGCAAGGACGAGGTGCTGGAACCCGGAAGCCACGCCCATCGCTGCGAAGTTCATGGCCTGTTGCGACGAACCGCACATGCGATTGACCGAGGTGCCCGTCACATCGACCGGAAAACCGGCGATGAGCGCGGCGTTCCGCGCAATGTTCAGGCCCTGCTCGCCGACCTGCGTCACGCAGCCCATGATGACGTCTTCGACCAGCGCTGGGTCCACTCCAGCGCGCCGGACAACCTCCGCAAGCACGATGGCGCCGAGCTGATCGGGACGCGTACCGCTCAACGCGGACTGGCCCTTTGCCACGCGGGCAAGCGGAGTACGTACGGCATCAACGATATAAGCGACGCTCATCGGAAGCTCCCGCAAGTCAGCATTTGTGACCCGTAGTAGGGGTTTGCAATCGTATCGCCGGTTTGAATCCAACCGGCGTCAAACATCGGGCAAAACGCTTCCCGCACTTTCATGTCGCCGCCCGCGTGCCCATGCACGTATCCGAGGAGGTCGGTGCTGACGCCCTTCAAGCCCGTGCGCTTGTCGGCAATGGGTTTCCCAGCGAGCATGGCCAGCTTGTCAGCCACCGGGGCGAGGTCGGCGTCGGTGTGGATAGCCGCTGTGAGCGCTGTCAATTCCGAGTCGCCGTCTTTGTCAGCGGCGAGCGCCGCGTTCAAGTCGGCGTACGCCTTCACGATTGCGGTGGACTCGGGGTTGTCACAGCAATCAAGCGCCGCGGTGTTGACGACCGGCGTCGGGGCAGCGGGCGGAGGCGGCACGGCCGCAATTTCGGGCGCCGGGGGCGTCGAAGGGGCGCCGCCCGTACAGGCGAGCGCGAGGAGGAAGGCGAGCATCTGCGGCACCTAACCGGTCGGCAGCGAGGTTACCCCGCCCGCGCGAGGTAAGCGTCGTCACGCGCGGTTGCTTGCAGGCGCTCGCAGTACGGAGCCGTCCAAAAATAACTGGCAGCACCGAGGGCGTCGGCGCGCCGCGAGCGCAAGGCGAGAAGAGCGAGCATACGCCAGTATGTGCGCGATGAGCAACGCAGCGATCGTGGATACGACGGCGGCCGAATGCGTCAGTTGTTTTTGGACGGCGACTACGGAGCGGGTCCCAGGGATCGCCGTGACGGTCGCTGGGCCGTCGCGTACGGGTGTACGATCCGCATGCGATCAACCGGAGACGGACCGCCACTTGATTCGACCGCGAGCGCGCGTTAGGCACGCGGGCGAGTGAGGTTCCGATGGGTCGCACGTTTGGCTGGGTGATCGGTGGCGCGCTGATGGCGTGCGGTGTTCTCAACCTGCTGTTCAGCTTCGGAACGCCCTACGGTGACATTGCGCTGAGCCTCGACAAGGTCGGTGCGGACGCCATGGGAGATGTCGGGCCGTTCGATCGCATTTTTGTCACGATCGTTTGCTTTGCGATCGGCCTTCCCACGCTCATCGGCCTGAATGCCACGCAGTGGAAGAACACCGACGGCTACTGAACCGGTGCGAATACTCGTTGCTCAGGCTTCGCCGGTCGTGGGGGATGTGGAGGGGAACTACCAGGCTTGCATTGAGGCGATTGGCGCTGCTCATTCTGCCGGCGCGCGCATCATGCTTACGACAGAACTCGCACTTTCCGGGTACCCGCCGCGCGATTTGTTGGAGCGCGAGGACCTGATTGCCGCGTGCCGCCTCGCCGCGGAGCACGTGGCGGCGGCGACGGCGAACACGGCGGTCATCGCGATTTTCGGTTGCCCGTGGCAGGACGGCGGTCTCAGAAACGCTGCGGTGATCGCGGCGGAAGGACGGATCGTTGCGGTGTGCTACAAGACGCTTTTGCCGACTTACGACGTATTTGACGAGGCTCGGTGGTTTGTCGCGTGCGACGATCCACAACCGGTTGTCGTCGGCGGTCTCAGAATTGGCGTGACGATCTGTGAAGACATCTGGAACGAGCCGGGAATTGGACACCGCTACGCCGTCGACCCGCTGACCCGCATGGGGGGGTGCGACGTCGTCGTGAACCTGAGCGCTTCTCCGTTTCACGCCGGCAAGAGCGGCGTGCGCCTTGCGCTTTTGCGGCGGCAGGCCGAGCAGGTAGGCTGCCCGATCGTCTACGCCAATATGGTCGGCGGGAACGATGAACTGCTTTTCGACGGCGGTTCGCTCGCCGTAGCGGCCGACGGGCGCCTGCTCGCGTGCGCCGGAAGGTGGCAGCCGGAGCGCATGTTGGTTGCGACGGATGGCGTCGGCATGTCCCCGTCGGCGGAGGCATCGTTTGAGGAAGAGGTCATTGACGGATTGACGATGGGCGTCCGGGATTATGCGTCGCGATGTGGATTTCGCACCGCGCTCATCGGCCTGAGCGGTGGCATCGACAGCGCGTTGGTTGCGACGCTTGCGGCACGCGCACTCGGACCGGAGCGCGTGGTCGCGGTCGGCATGCCGGGTCCGTTTTCGTCCGCGGGCAGCGTGGTGGATGCTCGCGCACTCGCGGATACACTCGGCATCGCATTTTCAGTAATGCCGATCGACGGGATCGTAGGCGCGTTCGGCGGCGCGTTGATGATTCCTCCCGGAGCGCACGACGTCACCGCCCAGAACATCCAGGCACGTGCGCGCGGCACACTCCTGATGGCACTCTCGAACCGTGACGGGCACCTCCTGCTCACGACGGGAAATAAAAGCGAGATGGCCGTCGGCTATTGCACGCTCTACGGCGACATGAATGGCGGTCTCGCGGTCATCGGCGACGTATTCAAGACGGACGTATATCGAATGGCGCGCTGGCTTAATCGAGACCATGAGATCATCCCTTCTTCAACCTTGGATAAACCCCCATCCGCGGAGTTGGCGCCCGACCAAACGGATCAGGATTCTCTCCCCCCCTACGTAGTTCTTGATGCGATTCTGCACCTTTACGTGGAGGGTGTGGTCGATCCTGACGCAATCGTTGCACGCGGTCATCCCCGCGAACTCGTTGAGCGCGTGGTACGGATGGTGGTACGAAGCGAGTACAAACGGTGGCAGGCCGCGCCGGTTCTGCGGGTGAGCCCGCGGGCGTTCGGCAGTGGACGCCGCATTCCCCTCGCGCAACGCTGGAAATGATGCCCATGCCCCGCCCCGAAGGCCGATTCCGCCGCCCGCTCGCTGCCGAGATCGAGCGGTTGGCGGGGGATTTGCGGGGGTCGTTGGGGCCGATCGACGAGGCCCTGGCTTCGCTGGCGGCGGGAGACGGTCTGCCGCCCGGCCTTGAGCCAGAAGTCCTGTTTGCAGGTGGCGTGCCGCGTATTCGACCGTTGCTCGTCCTGCTCGCCAGCCGGTCTGGTGAATTGCAAGGACAGGACCCGCAGGCCGCAGCGGAGGTCGCGTACATCGCTGAGTTGCTGCACACCGCCATCCGTCTGCACGACGCGGCCCTTGGTCGGCCGCACGGACGCCGGCGGCGTGCGGCTCGCAGGGTGCTTGGCAGCGCTGCGCATTGGCTCGGCGCCAACCACGTCATGCTGCGCGCGTTGGAGATCGCTCGACGCGCCCCGGCGCCGGAAATCCTGGGCGACGCGCTCGATACCTGGCGGGAAGTCAGCGAGGTTCACGCTCTCGGAGAAGCATTGCGCCGCCGACCGGCCACAGTTTCCGACGCGGTGCAACTGGCGGAGGGGCACACGGGGGCCGTGTTTTCCTTTTCCTGCCGCGCCGGTGGGCGGTTGGGGGGGCTCGATCGACCGGTGTTGACCGCGTTGGGCCGCTACGGGCGTCATGTCGGCGTTGGTGTGCATATCGGTGAGGACATGGCGGTGTTCGAGCGCCCCGACAACTGGCGGATGCTGCCGCCGCGTCCCGCGCTTTTTCCCGTCGCAAGTGCGGGGGAGCGTGACCCGGGCGTCAACGACCTGTGGCGGAAAATGCTTGCGCGTCCCGACGGTCGCGTAGCCGAAGAACTCGGCGAGCGCGTGCGCGCTGGTGGCGGAATGCAGGCCGGGAGAGAGGCGATGGTGCGCCAGAGTTGGGCGGCGCGGAAGGCGCTTACGGCCCTGCCGGAGTCGCCGGCGCGGGATGCTCTCGATCGGATCGCGGGGAGTTTGGGAAAGGCAGCGTAAGCACCCGTCTGAAACTCGGCGAGGTCCGCTTCCCAAGTGGAGCGCCGCGCCCCTCATCCCGTCTACCCTCCGCGCTATCCACAAACGACCTCCCCATCTTCCCCTTCGGCATAGATAGTTCGTAGCGGGAGGTTTACAAGCTGTTGACCATCGCGAAAGTTACCCGTTCATGGTACCAAGTCCGCGGGGTGCAGGCAACGTGGGAGACTGTCGAGGTCCGGCTCGGCCATACGCACTGCGGACGGTATCTCTCTCTCGATACAGGAAGGAAGGACCTATGGCAGCGATCAAGCGGCGTTCACTTCGTTGGATGCGGTTCGGCGCAATCTCCACGACTTCGGTGTTCATCCCCGCCACCGAGTGGGAAGACATCGCGGGCATTACCGCCGCTCGTTCCGTGAGTGAAATGCGAGGAAAGACGGGCAACGCGAACGCCCAACTCGGGTTCAGACCGCCAACGACATTCGAACCCCCGACTCGCCCGCCATCGGGATCGGCACGTTGATGACCGCGGACGGTATGTCGGACCCGGCCGGGGAGACGAACATCGCCTCCGGGACGAAGCAGTACATCCGCGCGGGGTGGCTCGTTTCCGTGTCGTCGGGCAGCACGCTCGCCTGCGGCAGCGTCGCGGGCGAAGTGCAATTCATCTCCGCCTAGGCGGACCGGCATGCCGTTCCCCGCTTCTCGCACGATTCCCCTTCACGCCGTTTTTCTGAGCTCGGTATGTGAGGGTCGCGTGCCGGATCCCGGCGGCACATATACGGGGAGCTGGTTGCACGCCGTCGTGGACGACGACGGCAATCTTGTGCTGTCCACCGAACACAGGATCAAGCCTCTGGATGACCAAGACCTCTACCTCGTGAAGATGGCGGAGGCGGAGGTCATCGACCCGACGATGGCGACGTGGTCGTCGTTGTCGTGGACGGCGCTGGGTCTGATCTCCACGTCTCTGCCAGACACCCCTACCATTCGTTGTAGCGTCTCCGATCACTGGCACGTGTTCGCGGGGGGAACGCACTGGCTCTCGTTCAACGGCACGCCCTCGGCGTCGATCGGTCTCGTCTCGGTTTCTATGAACCTACTGACCGTGTCGACGCCCATCACGGTGGCCACCGCCCTTGACGACAAGATCTCGACAAACGATCACTTCCTCGTAGCCGCGGACGGCGATCTGGCGGTTGGGGCGCGGTACGGGAAAACCAGTGCGCTCAAGATCTTTCCGGTCGACTACTCGGGTTCGGTGGGGACGGTCGTCGAATTCGCGGGGCCGGCAAGTCGCTCTGCGTGTTCGGCCAACGCGGGCGGGTCCGCCGTGGGCGACCCGCAGACCAAGACGAAAATGGGATACCATGGGTTTTGGCCGTTCCTTTCGAAAAGCCACACGTTCGACTACGTCGATGTGTTGGTGCCGTCCGAAATCGGCATCGCGCCACCGAGCGAGGTGAATGTTCTGAGAACGCTTCCGCCCGCGTGGAGAACGCCTCTGGGCGCCCGAGCCACGATTCCGACACCGGCCGACCCGAACCGCAGCATCGGGTTCCCGACCGCAGTCGTCCTCTCCAACGGCTGGCGCGTTGTCACGTACCGCAGCGTGGATGTCACGATGGGAGACGACAATCGAGGCAGTATGTGCCCGCAGACCTACGATGACGACTGGAATGTCTGGGGACACGAGACCGTGCTGTTCGACGCAGAGTCAACCACGAACGCCGGGCTGTACGGCGCCCAGCGCCCACACATGTGCCTGTACGGGGACTACCTCATCACCACCTGGGACGTCTGGGACATCGCGAACACCCGGGGCTACGGGCTGTACATGCGCGTGGATTCGATCACGATCCGATAGTCCAGCGCTTGGCCGCTTCGCCCGTCAGCGCCGCGCCGCGCATTACAACCCTTGACCGTAAAACAATTCATACCGGGGTGTGCCGTAGTAGCTGATCGCTGCGGCTCGCGTTCCGACCAGAGTGTCCGGGGCGCCATCCCCGCTCACGTCGCCCACCCGGAAGCATCGCTCTCCAAAGCTCACATCCTCCACGGAGCCGGTGAAGGTCGCGTCACTCGCTCCGAGCACGTACGCACCGGCTTCTCGCGCGCCTCCGTAGATCAGGTAGGCTTGTTCGACATCCTCAGCGTCGGCGCTCGTCAGCAAATCGCCCTTGCCGTCGCCGTCGATGTCCCCCGGCGCGCCGACGAGGAGTGTGGCCACATCTACGCCGTCCGCATAGGAGGCGAGCCCCGCGCCATCCAAGTGGGATCTACCCTCGCCGACCAGAACGGCCCACGCATCGACGAGCTCTGACGCTCCGCTCACCCCACCGCGGGCGATGTACACGCCCAGACCACGGCCGGGCGTCGAATCGAGGTAATTGCCATCTTCGCCAAATGCCAGATCGCGAACGCCGTCTCCGTCCATGTCGCTGATGCCAACGATGGTATCGTCTCCCGCTTCGCGCTCGGGCCCGGTGAACTGCGCATCGGCCTCGGCTCGGGTCGTGTCACCCGTGAGGCGGCAATCGTTCGAGGTTCCGTCACAATCGTCATCGACACGGTTTCCGCACACCTCCGTTCCGCCAGGATGTGCGTCCGCATCATCGGGGGCACAATCCTCGTCGTTGCGATAGCCATCCCCGTCTCGGTCCAACGAGCCGGAGTCGATTTCACCCGAATCGTCGGGCACGGAATCGTCGGCGTCGGACTCCGTACGACCGTTCTTCGAGCCAGAAGCCACGGTGGCACACCCGCCGACGGCCGGGAGTAGCGTCAGTAGCAACGCAAAGGCGGTCTGTGGGCGCGAAATGGACCCAGAGACACGACCCACTCGCTTAGCTCCAAGCCGAGGATGACATGCGTAGGTGCGCATGTCATCCCCCTCTTAGTCCCGTGCAAGCTCGTAGTTCGTCACGTAGACGGCCGCCGCGTAGTAGCCGCCCTCCGCGACGGCGGAGGTGCTCGCTCCAGAAATGCGAACGAAATAATCCCCCGGATCAGCGGGTAGGTTGACGACGTGCGGGTCCTCGCCGTCGAACGCATCCTCGGCCAACACGCTTCCACTTGCGTCGAGCACCGCAACGGTTGCCGCGAGCATCGAGCCGTACGCCGAGGCCCACATGTCCACGGTAATGTAGGCGTCCGCTGTGGTGACGGTGATTTCGTAGACGTCGGCCAGGTCGTCGATCCCGAGCGTGCCCTGGGTCCCGCGCGACCACGCCTCTCCCGAATCGACATCGACCGCGTCCAGTGGAAGCGCCGTGGCCACGTCCACGTCGTCGTTCGGCTCCACTTCCCGACTCCTGGCGCCGAAACCCTCCTCTTGGACCTGTACGAAGGCGACACCCCACGTGTTCGCGTCCCCGGCCGCGCGGGCATCCTCCGCCCCCAAAACGTATCGTGTGCCGGCGGCGCCGACGAGCCATGCCGCATCTTCGGAAGTTGGGGCTGCCTTTTCGAGAATGGTCTCGCCATCCGTGTTGCGCAGCGTGTACACCGGCTCCGCCGTCGATCCATCGACGTGCGTTGCGCCAACGACAGAGAGCCAGGTGTCTGTATACGCAAGGTCAATCCTCTGATAATCGATATCTCCAGCCTCCCCGAGCACCCAGAGGAAAGGATAGATGTATCCGGAGGCAGGTTCGATGTCGGATCCAGTGCTCTGGGGACTATCGGGCTCCGCGCCGGCGGAGGCTTCCTTGACCGTGAGCAGATAGTCGCTGCCGAATCCACCGACCGGTGACTCGCCATAAAATGTAGAATAATCCTCGACTTTGACGTAATATGTTCCCGCCTCGGCGAGGTACGCGAAGCACACCGAATCGTCGACGGAAACGCTTCCGGCCGGGTGCTCGTCCTCCCACGCAACGCGGTGACCAGCCGAGTCAAAAATACTGACGACGCTGTTGAGGTCGTTGTCGTCTTCAAAGGTATTGACCTGGACACGCGCGAATTCCCCGCCCTCCGCCGTGATCGCGAACCAATCGGTGTCTCCGGCGGGATTGATCAGGCCGCCGATCTCGGTTTCCCAGAAGATTGCGGTGGCGGTGGCGGCGTCGTTGTCGCGATCTCCGGCGGTGCACGCCTCCTGTTCGCAGATGTAGCCGGCCTTGCAGCCGTCGTCGTTTTCGCAGGTGATGGACTCGGCAGCGTCGGAGCCGCCGTCCGTCTTTGCGGAGGGGGCAGGGGTACAGGCGGGGAGGATCAGGAGGGGGAGGGGAAGAAGGAATTGCATGGGCGCCAGCGTAGCATTCGATCGGGGGAATGGGGTGGAAGTCGCCAAGGCGGGGTGCACGCCACGTTCGTGGTGGACGACGACAATGGATGCGGTTGCGCCCCATTTGATGTAGGATTCGCCGCCCTCGGAAGGACAGCTGTGCGAGCGCTCACTGGCATCAAACCGACCGCCGCGCCCCCCTCACGGTCGGCCTTTGCGGCCGACCTCCGTGGGCGGGCTACGCCGACTACCGGCCTTGTCGGCCGGTGCGCTCGCAGCGCTCGCGCCGTCGGCTCCGCGGGCGCGGCGGTCCTCCCGGTGGCTGGGGTGCAGCGGCCTCCGCATCGGAACTCCCGTTGAGAGCGCTCACTGGCATCAAACCGACCGCCGCGCCCCACATCGGCAACCTGCTGGGAATGATCGAACCCGCCCTACGATTACAGTCGGATCACGACGCCTACTACTTCATCGCCGACTACCACGCGCTTACGACGCTTCATGACCGGGAGCGGATGCGGACGTACTCGACCGAAGTCGCCGCCACCTGGCTCGCGCTCGGCCTCGATCCAGCACGCACGGCGCTGTTTGTTCAGAGTGATGTCCCCGAAGTCACTGAGCTTTCCTGGTTCCTGTCCTGCGTCATCGGAATGGGGGTGCTCGAACGCGCGCACGCGTACAAGGCGGCGCAGGATCAGGGTGTTGACATCAATGCCGGCACCTTCACCTACCCGGTGCTCATGGCTGCGGACATTCTCGCCTACGACTCCAACCTCGTTCCCGTCGGTCGCGACCAGAAGCAGCACGTCGAGATGGCAAAGGACATGGCGGCGGCATTCAACGCCCGCTTTGGCGGACCGGTGCTGACGCTTCCGGAACCGCTGATCCGCGACGACGTCGCGACGATTCCCGGCCTCGATGGCAGGAAGATGTCGAAATCCTATTCCAACACCATCGAGGTGTTTGCCGACCCGAAGGCGCTTCGAAAAAAGGTGATGGCGATCGTGACCGACTCCCGCGGCCTCGACGACCCCAAGGACCCGGACACCGACAACGTGTTTGCGCTCTTTCGATTGTTCGCCACGCCCGAAAGGACAGCCGATCTGGCCCGTCGGTATCGCTTGCCCGGCCTCGGCTACGGCCACGCGAAGCAAGAATTGTTCGAGGTGATGGAAAACAGACTTGCGCCAGCGCGCGAGAGGTATGCGGAACTCCTCGCCGATCCATCGCGCATCGACCGAGTGCTAGAAGATGGCGCCGATCGGGCTCGTCGAGTGGCCACGGCGACACTAGAGCGTGTGCGCGACGCGACGGGAATTCGCCGCGCGCCACGGGCGACCCGCCAATGACCCCGCGCCCCTTGCACACTGAAAAAAGGGACTGCGCGGGATCATTACGTTCCCATGCGGACTGCAAGCCATTCGTTCAGTTCTTGACAACTTCTTGACAATCCGAGGAGAGGATTGGTTCTATTAAGGACCGCTCGCAACCGCGAAACCTTCCCGATCTTCCCGCCCTCGTCCCGCTCGCCGGGGAATAACTCCTCCCTCCCGGCCATTACCGCCCCCAACCCGCGTCACCCCCCGACGCACTTCCCTCTCGGGTGTCCCATGTCGCTTCGCATCCGCTCTTCCGCTTCCGATGGTGCTCGCCGCCGGTCCGAACGGCTCACCGCTGAAGAAGAGAAGGCCATCGCACGTGAAATCCGCAAGGCCGAGCAGGTCGCGCGTGAAAGTGTTGCCGGCATTGACGCCGCTGAAAACATCCTGCGCCGCCGTCCGGATCGTGCCGAGCGCACCCGCGCGGGCGCGGTCGATCGCCTCGAAGAAGCCGTTCGCGCCGTCGCCAAGACCGCTCGGAAGGATGACACGCTCCGCCCGTACGCTCGCCGCGCGCAGGGTGCGTGGCAGCAGGCCGAGGAGCTGCGTTGGCGCCTTGCGATGAGTGGGCGGCGTATTGCCCATGGTGAAGCACGCAAGCTGGCCGGTCCATTCATGGACGAAGAGGATCTGGTGCAGGAGGGCTACATCGGCTTGCTGCGCGCGGCCAAGCGCTTCGATCCGGACCGTGGCATCCGGTTCTCCACCTACGCCCGTTGGTGGGTTCGCGCGCAGATGACGCGCGCGATTGACCACACCGGTCGCCCGGTCCGCCTGCCCGGGTGCGCGGTCGAGCAGACGCGCAACCTCCGAAAGGCCATGAAGCGCTTCGAGGCCGACGGCGTCGAGTACAACGTGGCCGATCTCGCCGAAGAGGTGGGCATCGACAAGGAGCGCGCCGAGTTGCTGCTTTCGCAGGGCAACACGATTTCGCTGGAGCAGCCCGTCGATGACGGCCCGCGTCCTCGCCCGCTTGAGCGGTTTTTGTCCGACGAGGACGCCGTCCAGCCCGACGAGGAGAGCATCCAGGTGCAGGAACTCACGCGCATGCACAAGGCCTTCCACGGCGTGCTGTCGGAGCGTCAGCGCTTCGTCCTCACCCGCCGCTACGGTCTTGAAGACGGAGAATTCCGCACCCTGTCGGAAGTCGGCAAAGAAATGGGCCTTTCACGTGAGCGCGTGCGTCAGATCGAGCGTGAAGCGCTGATCCGCCTTCGCGAGCAGAGCGGCATCCGTGACCTGCGCGGTCTGGTTCTCGGAGAGCCGGGAGAAGCGTAGGTTCGTCGCGGGAAGCATCCCGTGCGTGACAATCCCGTCCAGTTCGCCGTAGTCCGTGAGGATCCGGCGGTGGAGCTGGCGTTGTTGGCGCGCTATTCGGCGCCGCGGGTGCTGCTCGTGGGGAGCGGCGGCTGCACGGCGCTGACGATTGCGTCAGCGCTTCCGGATGCGGACATCCTGCTCGTCGACATGAATCGTGCTCAGCTGGCGCTCGTCCGTCGGAAAGTGGAGGCGCTCGCAGCGGGCGTCACGGAGGGGGACTGGGCGTTGGACGAAGACGATGCTGCGGCCCTGGACGGCTGTGGGAACTTCGAATCGCTCTTCCGTGTGTTTCGGACCATCCTCCACGAGTTTGTGGCGAGTGACGCCGAAATTCTCGAGGTCGTGCGCGGAACGCGCGGTGTGACCGCGCTGACGGAGGCGTCGTACTGGCCGGTTGCGTTCGAAATGTGCTTCGCGGATGCGCCACTGGTCGCCATGTTCGGACCGGCCGCGGTGCAACACGCGCCGAAGGGGGCGTATCCAGCCTATTTTCAACGGGCGATCGGGGAAGGATTGTCGGCCGCCGACCGCGCCACCAACCGTTTTCTGCACCAGTTCCTGCTCGGACGCACGTTGCCGGAGGCGCGCCCACCGTTCCTGACCTCGCCGCCCGCTGCCCCGTGCTTCGACTACCGGCAGAGTCGCGTTGAGGAGGTACCTGGCCTTGATCGGTTCGATCTCGTCAGCCTGTCCAACGTGATGGACTGGATGCCCGATGACGCGGCCGAGGCGCTTTGCCGTCACGCCGCCGCGCACATGCGCGTCGGAGCAACGGTGGTCTGGCGGCAGCTCTACAATCCGAAGGATTATCGTCCATTTTTCTCGGAATTTTCGTGGGAACGGACAGTGCCGGACCGATCTTTGTTCTATTCTTCGGTGCATGCCGGCAGGAAGCGCTGAGGTGGGGGCCGAATTGCACGAGACGATCGAAGGCGTTCTCGCGGACATGCGCTGGCGAGAGAATCCATATTTCACTGCGTTGGAGGCTGGTAGCTTCGACCGCAAGGATTTTGTCGAGACGCAGATTCAATTCTATCAAGCTGTGGTGTTTTTCAGTCGGCCGATGGCGGCGTTGTGCGGCAAGATTCCTTCCTCGGAGCAGCGCATCGCCATCCTCCGGAACGTGTGGGAAGAGCACGGCGAGGGAGATGCGCGGATGGCGCACGGGGCAACGTTTCGGCTGCTTTTGCGACGCCTTGCCGACATAGAACCAATCGATATCGACCGCCGAACGCTTTGGCCGGAGGTTCGGGTATTCAACACCACGCTGGCCGGGGTCTGCGTGCTGGACGACTATGTCGTTGCGTGTGCGGCGATGGGGATGATCGAGCGGAGTTTCGCCGAAATCAGCGGCTGGATCGGCCGGGGAATCGTGGCGAATGGTTGGCTCACCCGCCAGGACCTGGTTCACTACGATTTTCATGAGCGCGTGGACATCCGCCACGCCGACGACTTTTTTGCGGTGATCGAGCCGGAGTGGCCAGCGGCGCGGTACGACATTGAGCAGGGCCTCCGCTTGGGTGCATCCGTTTTCTCGGGGTTGTACCGGGGGCTGTGGGACGGTCGGGCGCGCCGCCTCGTGCGGGGCGAGTGAGTGCGCATTCTTGTCATGGACGCGACCAACCGACAGCGATGGGTACCTGGAATCGTGGCGTTGGAGGCTGGTGCGTCGTATCCGCTGGGGTCCGACCGGTTCACCATCGACCATGGCGCTGATTACTTCGCGTTTTTCGAGCGGATGGGCGAGCTACGGTACTATCTCGCGGTAGAAGGAGAGGAAGTTCTTGCGGTTGGCTGCGGCATTTTGCGCCGCGAGCCCCGCGTCTGGTACCTGTGCGACGTGAAGGTGCGGGCCGACGCGCGTGGCCGGCACATACCCCTGTGGATGATGGATCACGGATTTCTCCCGAACTACCTGCGGTGTCAGCGCGGGTATGCCGTGACGATGGACCCACCGACGGGAGAAAACCGCGTGGTGCGCCTGGCTATGCGCTTCCGGTGGCTGTCGGTGGGGGTCGGGCCGAAATTGCGCATCTGGTCACTGACGGCAGCGGACGCCGCGCGGGTGTCTCCGGTGCTGGAACGACACCGGGGCGTCGTAAGGTGGAACTCGTTGGTAGGCGTGAAGGACCTTGTTCTGGCCTCGACCGGGAGGCCGATGGCGTTGTTGCATGCGGAGTTTGGGCCGGAGAGAGGCCCGGAGAGAGGGCCGGACCGAGGGCCGAAGCGTCTGCCGGTCGATGGTGCGGTTCACATGTTTTGTGCGCCGGACGGGGACGCGCTGACGAGCGAGCTCGCGGCCGCGGGGGTGTTGCCCTCGGCGTCCGCGTCGATCATTCACCATCGGATGGGCGCGCAGGATTGGCGGTTTGTGAGGACGGATGAGATTTGAGAGGCCACGCCCGCTCAACTCCCCAAACGCCGCACCCACCGACTCACATCCACCATCAACCTGGTAAAACTCGGCGCAACGAACAATGTGTCCTGGTACCGCGTCGGGTCGAATGGCGTCTGGGCCATCGCCTCCAGATCCCAGTCCAACAACCGTGCGTGCGTCGCGTAGTCTGCAAGTTCCCCGCAGGAAGAAAGCAATCCCGCCCCGAACGCCCGCGTGCCGCTCCCCTCGGCGACGACGCCGAATTCCATCGTGTACCAGTACACCCGGTCGAGCGCGCGCATCTCCGGTTCACCGGCAACCTCCGCGGCACGACCAAGCAGGCGATTCAGCTCTGCAATTCCAGGGTGGACGAGTGTCGCGGCGTGACCGACCAACTCATGGACGACATCGGGCTCGGGTGTGTAGAAAGGCCGAGAATCATGGCGTATGTACTGGGTAGACAGAAAAACGCGCCGGCCCAGGTGCCGCATGAACGTCCGGGGCGTCACCAACCCCGCCACCGGCTCCATCCGAAAGCCCGCGACCGCCTCAAGCACAGGATTCAACACCGACAGTTGAGGAATTCGACGTCGATCCAACGGCAAAACCGCCTGCAGCTCAAGGATCTCGCGGCAGACATGCGCCTCGTGCAGGCCGCCCAGCTTCGCCCACACGGACGCCCACACGCCGTGCTCCGCTTCGGTGTACGGCGCGTCGGGAATCTCCCCGCCACTGGCATAGTCGAGAGCGATTCGCGCAATGGCGTTACGCCGCCGCCGATAGGTATCGTCCCGGAAGCCGGGGTGGTCGGGGTCGAGCGGAACGAGATCCGCCGCGCCGCCGGCGTGCGGGGTCAGGATGTCACCGTCGGGCGCACCGACATCCACAGCGCAGCCAGAACGTCCACACCGTCGTGAAGCCGGTCGGCAGGCGGGCGCTGCATCTCCCCCGGATAGCACAGCCGCGGTGGCGGCAGCGCGGGGTGGACAAGTCCGACGGAAACGGGGTCAAACCCGGGAAGATCCGTGGCGATGGTGCCGAGGTGCACGCGATACTGCCCGATTGCGGCAGCGACCTCTGCGACGTCATTGAACGGGTGGACGGTGATCAGGCGCGGAAGGGCGATGGGCCAGAACTGCACCGGTGGAAGGCGTAAAACGCACCAATTCGAGGCCGAGCGCCGTTCTCCCACCGCCCGGGCGAGCGTCACCCGTGCGCGGAGGTTGGCCGCCTCCTCCGGAGTCACGGGGCCGCGCGGCAAGGATCCCTCCAGTTCGCCAAGTAGCGTCGCAAGAAGGTCAATGTCGGAGGTGCGCGCAAACACCGCAGCAGGCGACATGCAGCCGCGTCCATCGTAGAGGACGTGGTCCATCACCGTCGCCTTGCCGGGAGCGCTGACGATGCTGATGCCGAACTTGGGACCGAACGGGAGGTAGCGGACCCCAGGGGGGATACGTTGGCCGATGGCGTTGAGCGTTTCCGCGCGACCAAAGCCGAGGATTCCATCCGCCTCGCGCATCGCCAGACCCTCGGCCGCCAAATCGCCGCCCTCCCAGGTGCGTACTTCGACGCCCGGAATGGCCGTCGCGATGGCGTGCGCGATGGACTCTTGCCCCGTCGCCGGCTTCAGGAGCACGCGAACGCCCCGATGCGCCAGTTGGACGCACCATTCCACGGGCGCAGTGAACACGTTTCCGCTCGCGATGATCAGCACGGCGCGCGGTGGGGTTCCGGGGATGGACCGCGCCAACGCGTCGGGACCGATGCACGAGAGCGCCGCAAGCCACGCCGCCCGCGAGCCCGCCGACGACAGCCCGGTGGGCCAGTCGGCGGGGTCCAGCGCGCGGAGCCGTTCGAGCATGGCGGGCGTTTAACGCAGCGAGCCACGGCCGACGACGGACCTACTGCGCGCGCGCCAACAGCTGTTCGGCGCGCAGGGAACATCCCCGCGCCTCCGCGCCGGCCAATCGTCCCGTGAGCGTTACCCATTCGCCGCACACGGTGCCGACATCCTGCGTCTCGATCGCGCAGACGCTGTCCACGTTGGCCAGATCGAGGAAGCGGAGCGCACCGACGCCGTCGATGGCCGCCCCCGATGCAGGGTCCACGGCCCACGCGCGCATCCATGGGGGCAGTCGGAACGCGCCGGGGATTTCTCCTGCGGCCACGGGTGCCGTCCATAGCTGAGAAGAAAGCTCCGTCATGCCGTACTCACCGCGTACTTGAGCGCCGGGGACTCTCGCGCCGAGGCTTCGGTAGAGCGTATCGCTGTCCAGACGGTGCACCCGCCCCTTGAACCCGCCCGTCACCATCACCAGCGTCCCCGTCGTCAGCCGGCCCGCGTTCGCCTCCGGTTCCGACGCCGATCCCTCCTGCCTCGCAAGCAGCGCGTCCATGGCAAAGGCCGTGCTCGCCAGAAAGCATGGGCTCGACAGAATGCGGCTCCATGCGTCGGCATGCATACCTGCCTCATCCATACAATAGTCCGGCGATCCCACGAGGCGAACCATGTGATCCAGCGAGGATGCATCGTCACGACTGACGAGCGAGACCACGCGCTTTGGAAATCCGCGCATCTGCCGGGTGGCCCCGAGGTCGTACAGCGTCGTATCGCGCATGCGATGAGCACCGCGGCGTCCCTCGGTTGTGCCGCTCGTAAGGAAGCAGATCGGGGCGTCCGGGAACGGACACAGGTCGAGGTCCTTGAACAACGACACCGGCACGGCGGGGATTTCGACCGGCCCACGCGGCCGCGCGTCGCCCGCAATCCGGGCGTAGACCGGGTTTGCGGCCCGCTGTTGCGCGAACAGCTCCAGCGCCAGTTGATCAAAGTCCCCAACACCCTTGACGAACGCTGCGATTTTCTCCTTCACGCCATGGCCTCGATGGCGCCGGCAAGCTGATCGCGCGTGATCGTGAGCGGCGGTGTGAACGCGACCACCTCCGCGTTTTCTCCCGCCGGAAGCGCAATGTAGCCGCGATCCAGCATTCTCCTGCATCTACCAAGCGAATCGTCGACCACCGCGCCGACCATCAGCCCGCGTCCAGTGACGCGGCGGACGCCGGGCAGGCGGTCCAATTCGCCACGGAGCCACTCCCCGTCCTCTCGGGCCTTCTGCAAAAGTCCGCCGAGCACGCGGAGAGATGCCAATGCCATCGCGCATCCGACTGGATTGCCGAGAAAGGTCTGGGTGTGGATGGCCTGTCCGGTGGACGCGCCCCAGGCGTCCATGACCGAGGCGGTGCCGAGGCAGGCCGAAATGGGAAAACCTCCCCCGAGGGCCTTGCCTACGCACAACAGGTCCGGCCGCAGCTCCGAGGCCAACCATCCACCGGTTCTGCCGAGCCCGCTGAAAATCTCGTCGTGAACCACGAGACATCCAGCGTCGCGCGCTTTGGCGTGCAGATTCAGCAACCACCCAGCGGGGGGCTCCCGCATGCCGCCGCGCCCCTGCACGGGCTCCACGATGACGCATGCCATCTGCCGCAGATCGGGAAGTTCTCCGCCAAACTCCGTGAGGTCGGCATGTGCGCCGAGCATTGCCGCAAACGGGGCGCGAAACGGCGCCCGCTGGTACCCGAGCGCGGCGAGCGGCGCGCTCGCGAGCCCATGATACCCGCCTGAGAACGAGAGGATTCTCGTACGGCGCGTCGCGATGATCGCCGACTTGATCGCCGCCTCCACGGCATCGCTGCCGGAGCTTCCCAGGATCACCCTCTCCATTCCTGTGATGTCGCACAAACGTTCCATCAGTTCGATGCGCCGGGGGTCGGCGAAAGCGTCGCCCATAGCGTGAGGAAGCGTCGCAAGCTGGCGCTGTCCTGCGGACACGATGGTCGGATTTCGATGCCCCGCACTCGCGACGCCGAATCCCGCCGTGAGATCGACGAAAACGTTGCCGTCGACGTCCTTCACGTTCGCGCCGAGAGCCTCCGCCCAAACGATGGGGTCAGCGTCCGCCAGACCGAGAGAGGCTGCCCGGCGCGAGCGCCGCGACGTGATGGCGGGGCATTCGCGTAGCGCGAGTCGGTCCACCCAGGCCCGCGATCTTGGGCCCGGGATTGCGGTTGTCAGCCGTGGAAGGTCTGCGCCAGTCACGCCCGCCGCTAACCCGTAGCTAGAGTTGGGGAAGCGCGGCGGCGCTCCCTCGGGTAGAGTCGGCGCGATGTTCGCACTCCTCCTGTTCTGGCCGCTCGCGTGTTCGCCGCCCGAAGTGGTCACGATCGCCGGCCGTTCGGGGGCTGTCGAGGTGCGCCTCGTCAACCCCACGACGTGCTCAACCTGTGATCCGTTCGAAACGGTGGACACCCTCCGGATCGATGTCCTGAGGCATGGCGCCGTCGTCGCCAGTGATTCCTTCCGCTATCCGGAGGAAGATCCGGTATTGCCGGGTCTCGACGAGTACGGCGTTGTCCGCATTCAGTTGGTCGGCTTGTCGGCGGGCGTTGTCGTGAGCGCCGGACGCTCGGACGAGGTTTCGGTGGACCCGGAAGGCACGCTCTCCGTTCCCATCGTCTTTTTGCCGGTGAACCGAGACGTGCCGGTAACGGCAAAGATGGCGTCGCACCGCTCGAACCACGTTGCGCTGCGGCTGCGCAACGGCACCGTCTTGATCGCCGGCGGTGCATCCGTGAAACGAGACGCCGCGTTTGCGACGACCGAGGTCTACGACCCGGCATCGGGTACGTTCAGCGCAGGACCCGGGGAACTGCCGGGGAAGGTGGCGGAACCTCGCGTTGTGGTGCTGCCCGAAGGAGACACGATGTTCATCGGTGGCTACGCAATCGGCGCCGACACCTCCACGTCCGCGTCCACCGCCGTCAGCGTTTTCAGCGAGGAGGCCGGCACGATTACCGCCACCGGAAGTTTAGCTCAACCCCGTGCCGGTCACTGCGTCTCGCTGTTCCGTTCGCGCCAAGGCATCGTGTTTGGGGGAAACACCGACACGAATCAGGCGGACTTCTTCCGCAGTGACGCCGTCGGCGCCGCGTTCACGTTCAGCGGCGTGCCGATGCAGAATTTGGTCCAGGGAAATGTCACGGGCTGCGTCGCTCTGGCGGACGGTCGAACCTTCGTTCAGGGTTCGGATGCTGCAAGTACGGGAATCTGGAACTACACCGAGGAAACCGCTGGGCAGATCGACCCGGGCAATGCGTTCGAGCCGATCAACCCCGGCGCCCCCAAGGCGCGCTTTGTGGCCGGGGAGATCGTCGTGCCGTTGGCGGAAGGAAGCGCGTGGATCGCCGGTGGCGCGGACACCACGACGGGTGAAGTGCTCAGCGTAGGCCGGGAATTTCGACCTGATTCCGCGGCGTTCGCGGACGCGGCCGGCCTCGCGCGCCCCGCATACGGCGCAAAGTGGACGCCGTGGATGGACGCTGGCCTTATTGCCGTGGGATGCGGCTGGCAGGATACCGCGCGCACGATTCCCACAGGGGGCATCGAATTGTTGGATCCGCTCGGGGTGGAAGTTGGCGTTACGATCGCCCTTGATCGGGGACGAAACGGATGTTCGATTACGACGCTCAACGACGGTTCCCTGCTGATCGCCGGCGGTTTCACGGACGGGGAGAAGAATAGCATCGACGCGGCCCTCGTGATTCCGTGGATAGAGGATTGACCTTTTGAAAATGTTCCTGTAGAGGAGCCTCGTACCGGAGGATCCGTATGCGCTCGGCCCCCGTCCCGCCCACCGTGAGCTTGCTGCTCGCAGGCCTTTCCGCTGGTTGCTCCTTCGGGCTTTCGTCGTCCATCGAGGTTGGCGTGGACACCTTTGCGTCGGGAGAAGACACGGCGGGCATCGACGCGGCGTCCGGATTGCCCCCCACCGCGGTTTCGTTGGTGGGAATGACGTACGCCATCGGCGCCGACACGATGGTTATCGTCGATCCGCCGGGCCTCGACGGCTTCAAGGATCAGATCCTCGCTCGCGACGTGCTCGTGTTCGTCGCGGGGCAGGATCAGGAGGCCCTGAAGCTCAACATCGCGCTCGCGGGCGCGGACGGGGCGCAGGACGTTTGTGAGGCGGTTCGCACGTTCCCGACGGCCGACTACTCGCGCAACCCTGCGTTTGAGGCGGGCCCAGGAGAGTTGCACACGACCTTCGGCGGGGGCCACGCCGCCGCGTTCCGGGAGTTGGAACTGACGGGGATTTTTGACGAATATGCGTTCAACTGGCGAAACGGTACGTTGGACGCCATGCTTGACGGGCGTGAATTGGCGCCTGCCCTGCCCAAGGGGGCTGACGTCTGCAAGCTGGTCGATGGAATGGGGGGCGCGTGCGAGCCCTGTGACGACGGTGAGGAAGCGTGCTTCCACCTCCGTATCGAGCAGGTCGTCGCCGAACGGGTCGAAATCGAATTCGACGTCACGCCCACGGGTTGCGACGAGTAGTGGGGTTCGGCGTTTTTGCGTTGATGTTCGGCGCGTGCGCGGACCACATTCTAACGGCGTCTCTCGGTCATGATTCGGGGGAGAGCGAGGCCGCGCCGGCCGGCGTGCCTGCCATCGACGTTGACCCCAGGAAGGTGGCGTTCGGGGGCGTTTCGGCGGGCGAGGGCGCGGAGCGTGTTGTCGTCGTCCGAAACGTCGGGAACGGCACACTGACCCTCGTGCAGCCGCAGGTCGACGGTGATGCGGCGTTCACAGCTGGGAAGCTCGCTTCCACGAGCGTCACGGCCGGGAAAGAAACGTCCTTCTCGGTGACGTTCAGACCTGCCGGGGGCGGTGAGGTAGCGGGTACCGTTGGCGTGCTCTCGACGGATCCGGAGGCTGGACTCGTCGAAGTCGCGCTGACAGGGTTCACGCTTCCGTAAGCGCGTCCAACAGCTTCTGATGGAGCCCGCCAAACGCGCCGTTCGACAGGACGGCGACGACATCCCATGGGAGCGCGTTCGCGGCGACGACCGCCACGATCTCGTCGACGGTGTCGTAGCAGAAGGCTTCCTGTCCGCGCGCCCGGAGGTCGGCCACGAGGTCGCGGCTGTCGAAGACATCCTCTGCCTTCAACCGGTCGTCTCTTGCTGCGGCGATGATGCTGACCTCCGCCTCGCCGAACGCGCCGGCGTAGGCTTCCTGGAAAATCTTGCGCCGGCTTGTGGCGGACCGCGGCTCAAAGATGGCCCATAGTCGGCGTTTTCCGAAGCGAAGCCGGAGCGCCTCCAGCGTGACCTTCACGGCCGTCGGGTGGTGGGCGAAGTCGTCAACGACCGTGATGTGTCGGGGCTCGCCGCGAACCTCCTGCCTGCGTTTTATCCCGAGAAACGACGAAAACCCGGGCGCCAGCATGCCGGGTGTCCACCCTTCTCGTTCCAGCGCTGCGACGGCTGCCACCTGATTGTAGAGGTTGTGCTCCCCGACGAGCAAACTGTCGAACTGCCCCCACGCATTTCCGTCTCGCAGGATGGTAAACCGCATCGTTCCCTTGTCTGTGTCCACCGAATCGATACGGCCATCCCACTCCTGACCCTTTCCGTACCTGCGGATCTCGGAACGCGCGTCGTTACACACGTCACGCACGTTGTCGTGATCCCATCGAGCAACGATGCAGCCCTCTGCGGGCACGATGGCAACGAGCTTGCGGAAACTCGACTGCACGTGGGCAAGGTCCGCATAGATGTCGGCGTGATCGAATTCGACGGACGTGATGACGGCGGTTTTCGGACGGTAGTGAAGGAATTTCGGCCCCTTGTCGAAGAACGCGGTGTCGTACTCATCGCCCTCGATGACGAAGTGCGGCCCGGTGCCGGTGCGCGCCGTCCGGTCGAAGTTGAGCGCGACGCCGCCGACGAGAAAACCCGGAGATCCGCCTGCTGCATCAATGAGGTGCGCCGTGAGTGCGGTGGTCGTCGTCTTTCCGTGCGTGCCCGCGATCACGATGCTCTGCCGGTCTCGAAGAAATCGGGCACCGAGCAGCTGGGGAAAGGAGCAATACGTAAGGTTGGACGCCAGAAGCGCTCGCGCCTCCGCATATTCCGCGCGGATGACGTTGCCGACGACGACCAGATCGGGTGAATGGTCGATATTTTCGGCCTCGTACCCAATCATTACCTCAATGCCGAGCGAGGCCAGGTAGTCCGACATCGGCGGGTAGACGCCGGTGTCCGAGCCGGTGACGAGGTAGCCCGCATCCTTGAGCATGCCGGCGAGGGCCGCCATCGCCGTGCCGCCGATGCCCATGACGTGAATTCGCTGGATGGACGCGGAAAGATCACCGGTGAGGAGCGGCATTCAGGGCCTCGAGAAAGGCGCGCGTGCGGGGAGCGACGCTGGCGGGAAGGGTAGGGAGGTGCCCGGCGATAAAGGCGAGGTCGGCGGGGGAGTCGATGTCATACCAAAACGGAAGTGTTCGCAGAGACAATTCGAGGTTTCGCGTACGTTCGACCTGCGACGCATAGGTGTCAGGCGACGACCACGGAATGTCCGCGAACAGCGCGGTCACGTCCACGCCAGCTTCCACGCCAACCAGCACGTACCCGCCGTCGAACGCCGGCGCGATCACGACATCGGCTGTGGATCCATGCGCCTCGCGCAGAAGGGCCGCGGGCAGTGTGGGCGCATCCGTGCCGATCGCCACGCCACCGTCGCGAAGCGCGTGTGTGAGGCGTGCGCCGATATCTCCCTCGACCTGAGGTTCCACGACGGTATCAATCGTGCGTACCCACGGGTGCTTCACGTCCCCGGCGATGGACACCTTCCACGGCAGGCCGGTGGACCGCACGATGTCGAACACGTCACCTGTCATGGCCGCGGACAGCTGCGCTGCGCCGGCGGGTCCGAGGCGGGGAATCAATCGCGTTTTGGTCCGGCCCGGCTCCGGTACGCGCGCCATCACGACGATCATGCCGGCAGATCTAACGCAGGCCTCGCGCTCCTACCGATACTTCCAGCATGCCCACATGATTTTCGCGCCCGCCCGTACCACCCCGGCCAGCGTCCCCGAGATTTTCGACGTGCCGATGCGCGCCCGGTAGCGCACTGGAACTTCGTGGATGCGCAGGCCGATTTTCACCGCCTTCATCTGCATTTCGACGTTCCAGCCCCAGGTGAGGTCCTCCATGGCGAGGGAAACCAACGCCTCCCAACGGATCGCGCGCAGCGGCCCCATGTCCTTGTACGGAAAGCCGGTTCGCGTCTGGATAAGTCGGCAGGCCAGCAGGTTGCCCCACCGCTGCTGGGGCGTCAGCGCACCACTCTCGGCAAGCGTCACCCGCTCACCGAGGACGAAGTCGGCTTCCCCCCGTTGAATCGGGGCGAGCAACGCCGGGAGATCGTCGATGAACGAGGAGTGATCGCCGTCGAGCACGACGACAATCTCCGGTGGATTCTTCGACAGCTCCTGCATGCCGCGCCGGACCGCGCCGCCATACCCCCTCACTGGCCAGAACACGACTTCTGCCCCAAGGGATCGCGCGATGGCGGGCGAGGAGTCGATCGAGCCGTTGTCACACACGATCACGCGGAATTCGGTGCCGATTTCGCGGAGAACCACCGGCAGAGCGTCCGCCTCGTCAAGGACGGGTATCAGAATGGCGGTGCGCACGGAGGGTGTCGCTTATCTCGCGTGTTAAGAACGCGTCGCCCGAGGTGTGTGTGTTCGGTTTGTGGTTCGCCGCGCTCGTCGCAAAAGTCCTCGCCGTCGAAAACCCAGTTCACGCGGAAGTTTCTGACGTCACCGTGGCCCCCGGTGCCAACGGCGTCCTGCGCGTGACGGTCGTCGTCCCGGCCAAACACCTCGTGTACGCCGATCATCTGTCGGTGGTGGTGACAGACGACGGCGTACTGACCAGCGGCGTCGCCAGTCTTCCGCCGGGCGCGCTGAAGCCGGATCCCGCGAACCCTGCTGCAAGCCGGGAAGTTTTTGAGGACGACATCCTCATCGACGTGCCGGTGATTGCCCCGTCGGATGGCAAGGGTGATGTGGAGGTGCAACTTCACGTCGTGACGCAAGCATGCATCGTGGGTCTCTGCTTCCCGCCAAAGGAAGAGGATCTGACGGCTACCGTACACATCTCTGGAGAAGAGGTGCCCGTCACGTTTTCCGGAGCGGTCGGCCGGCCGGGAGAAATCGTCGTGCACGCGGACCTCCACGGAGAATGGCACATCAACAAGGCCTTTGTCGGCGTGGCGATCCCGGCTGCGGCCGACGGCAGCGCAGGCGCGTACAGCCTCGGCGAGCCGAAGCTCCCGCCCGGCGTCACCTCCGGGAGTGAGGCGGATGGCTCGTTTCGGGAGGATCTGGAGCACGACTTCGACATCGTCGTTCCCGTCACGGGCCCCGTGGGCGATGCGCGCCTGACGGTGGATGTCGCGTATCAGGCGTGCAAGGGCGTGGCGCTTTGCAAGATGCCGACGAGTGAATCGGTAGTGGTGCGTTTCAGCATCGGTGGGGCGGCGGTGGTACCGCTCACCGAGGTCACGCCGCGCGTCGCGGAGGCGGTGGCGCCAGCGCCAGCGCCGTCGGGTGGCTTCGCCGCTGCGGCTGCGGAGGGGACCTTTTCCTTGTTGTTGCTTTGCTTTGCGGCCGGGGTCGGGGTCAGTTTCACGCCATGCGTGCTGCCCATGGTGCCGATCACGATGGGCTTGATCGGCGCGCGGGGCGCGGGGTCCAGATTCACCGCCGTTTCCCTTGCGTTTGCCTACGTCATCGGCCAGGCGCTCGTGTACACGGGCTTGGGCGTGGTGGCGGGCATCACCGGCGCGCTGTTCGGCAGCGCGATGCAGTCACCGTGGCTTGTCGGCGGAATTGCTGCCTTTTTTATCGTCATGGGCGCAGGAATGTTCGGATTCTTCGATCTGCAGGTGCCGAGCGCGGTGCAGTCGAGGATCTCCGGTTTCGACAAGCGCGGCGGCTACATCGTCGCGTTCGTTTTCGGCATGATCGGGGCGGTCTTGGCGGGGCCGTGTTCGGGGCCAGTCGTCTTCGCGATTCTCGGCGTCATCGCTACCGGAGGACACGTTGCGTGGGGCGCCCTGCTCATGTTTTCGTTCGCCATGGGGATGGGAATGATCTTCCTGGTGACCGGCGCCGCAACCGGCTGGCTGCCCCAGCGCGGGGCGTGGATGATGGTAGTGAAAAAGAGCTTTGGTGTGGTGATGTGGCTCGGCGCCATCTACTACGCAAGGTCGCTGCTTTCGGATGTGCAGGTGGCCCTGGCGACGTCCGGGGTGCTGCTCTCCACGGCCGTGTTTGGCTGGCCCAACGTGGAGGATGGGGAAGGGTTCTTCACCGTTCGCGCGCGGCAGCTCTACGGTATTGTTGGCGCCTTGGTGGGGGGCTATCTACTCGTCGGCACCTTGCTCACCGAGGGATTCATTCTTCCCCCGCTCTCGCTGGGTGCTTCCGGTGCGAGCAGCGGCCCGAGCATTGCGTGGCTCCGTACGGAGGCGGATGGACTTGCCGCGGCCGAGGCGAGCGGAAAGCCGCTCATGATCGACTTCACCGCCGAATGGTGCACGGCGTGCCATGAGATGGAGAAGTACACCTACACGAACGCGGACGTCATCGCGACGGCAGGCGGATTTGTGCCGGTCATGATTGATTGCACCGCGAAGGGAGATCCGGTGATCCAGGCGATCCAGAAAAAATACGGCGTGACGGGACTTCCGACCGTAGTTTTTGCGCGGGCCGATGGCACCGTGCTCAACATGACCGTCGGGTTTGTGACGGCGCCGGCGTTTGTCGGCGAGATGAAGAAGGCGTCTGCCGGATGAAAGACTGGCGCGCTCGTGTCCAACAGTACGGCGCGCTCGGCCTCGGGGTGTGGTTTGCCATTTTCTTCTCCTCTATCGCTGGGTTTTATGTTTTGCTGGAGGCCGGCGTAGAGTGGCCGTGGTTGCGAGAAAACGTCGGAAGCGCGGGCTCGCTGGCCGCGGCGTATGTCGTGACGAAGCTCTTGACGCCGGCCCGCGCAGCGCTGACGGTAGCGCTGACGCCGCTGGTGGCCCGGTTCTCCGGTCGGTGGCGGCAGTCCCCGGTGCCGGCCCCCGATGCCGCCGCCAGCGCGTCCGCCGAACTTCCGCCGTCTGCACCGACGCCGTGATGTTGCTGGGCGCCGCTTTGCTGGGCTCGTGCTGGCGGTCGGCAGATGACGCCGCGATTGAGGAATATCGCTGCATGGGGCCGCTGAGCGCGTTGGTCAGGTGGCGGGATGGTGTTGAGCACGAACGCGTGTTTCGGGGTGCCAATCTTTCCCCCGTGGCCCTGGCTGCCGACGAGCGGTTTCACGTCGAAGCCGCCGTCGCGGCGCTTCAGGGAGAAGCGACCCAGTGCGCCGGGGCGTGGCGAATGGTGCTCTGGTCCACGGCGGACAACCCCGGAGCCCGTCTGCGTGAGGAGGCGGTGCGCCGTCTCCTCGCGTTGCCCGCGCGTTCGTTTCCACCCGAGGCCATCGGCGCCGCCGGCATTCCCGTGGACGCGCCGGTGACCGATGAGTGACGAACTTCGAATTGGTCGGTTCGTGGCTGCACTGACGGCGGACGGACGGGTACGCGTCATTGCCGCGGTTGCGGACGCACCGGCCGACGTACTTCGTGAACGCCACGATCTCGCCCCGGACGCCGCGCGGATTGCCGCTGAAGGCTTGGTGGCAAGTCTGCTGCTTGCTGCCCACATCAAGGGGGAGGAGCGGTTGACGCTCGATGTCCAGTCGGAGGCGCCACGGTTTGCCCTTGTCGTGGACGTGAACGCAGATGGCACGGTTCGCGGCCGCCTCCGACCGGGGGATCTGGAATGCCCCGGCCCCTTCACGGGCCTGATCAGCGTCGTGAAGTCACTTGGACGAAAGGAGTTGTACCGCGGCGTTGCAGAGGTGCGAGGAGAGAGCATCGAGGGCGCGCTCACCCGCTATCTGGCTGACTCCCAGCAGACCGACGCCCGCGTACGGGTGAGAGCGGACGTGGCTGACGACGGAAGCGTCGTGTTTGCCACCGGTTTATTGCTGGAGCGACTTCCGGACATGCCCGCCGATGAGTTCGCGGCGCTGTTCGACGGAGCGTTGGCCGGCGATTTTCGCGAGCTGATGACCGCGTTCGCTTTCGGGCAGATCGCTGGCCAGACGGTGGAAGTTCTCGGCGCCCGAGACATCGTGTTCAAGTGTTCGTGTACCCGGGAAAGGGTCAGCGCGATGTTGCGCACGCTGGGCCGTGACGAGGTGTCGTCCATCCTTGCCGAGTTCGGTCATGCCGAGGTGGTCTGCCACTTTTGCAACGAGCAGTACGATTTCGATGCTTCCACGCTCGAGGCGATGTTGACGGAGTTGGCCGACGCCTAGTCACCGCGCCGTTGCGACCACGCGCTACGCCAAATGAGGGCCGTTCCGGATCGTGAGGACGCGACGATCTGGGTGCCACTCGACGTCCGCCCACGCCGTGTTCGGGTGCGTGTACGACCGCCAACGCGTCAGCGGCTCCCCGGAGAGCGTGCAGAGCGTCGCAGCCAACGTCAACTGGTGGGTGACGACGATGACCCGGCCCGACGCGTGCTGCGATGCGATGCGTTCGAGCCCGGCGAGCGCCCGATCCCGCACCTCTCCCATCGTTTCCCCCATCGGTAGGCGGGTATGTTCGGGATCCGCTCGCCAGGCGGCCATCATGCCCCCGTACTGGGCGATCATTTCCGTTTCGCCGAGCCCGTCCAGCTCGCCCTGGTCCATCTCGGTCAGCGCGGCCTCGATCCGGACCGCCTGCTCCGCGCCGCGGATCAACGCGCCAGCCGTCTCCCTCGCGCGGAGCAACGGGCTCGCCCATACCGCGTCAAACGGCCCGACGACCCGGGCCAGTGCGCCCGCCTGGTGCCTGCCGGTGTCGTCGAGAGAAATGTCGGTTCTACCCAAAACTCTACGTTCGACGTTCCAAGCGGTCTGGCCGTGCCGGACGAGACAGAGGTGCAAAGATGTCGTCACGGGTGTGCTCCGGTTAGCCCGATTCGCGTTCTGAGGTAAACCTGTGCCCATGCCCACGTCCAAGAAAGGTTTCGATCCGCTCTCCAGTTTGTTCGATGTGCCGGCGCCTGGGCCCGTGCTGCCGGAAATTGACGATCCGGGTCCCGTGTTCGACGCGGCGGCCGATCTGCCGGAGCCAAGCCATGTGAAAAAGCCGCGAGCTACGCCCGTGGTTCCGCCGGTCGCGTTGGGCCCGGCGATAGAATCCGGCGCGGCGTCCCGGCCTGGCGCGCCTTCCGGCCCAGACCCGGCGATGCTCGCGCGCCTGATTGGCCGCGCCGCCCAGGCCAAGGCGGGCGCCCCTCGGCCGTCGTCGAGCCCGCTTTCGGCGGCCCTACCGCCGCCGGGAGTCGCTGCCGCTGCTCCGGGATCCGTACCCTCCGTTCCCGACCGCGCCGCGTTGGCTCGCGCCGTGGCTCGCGCGGCATTGGCGAACGCTGGCGCGCCGAAGCCCGCACCGGGTCGCACCGCGGCTCCGCCCTCGCGCGTCGCGCCGCCCGAGGCACCGAAGCCGGCCATCGGCGCGTCGCGCCTGTTCGCCGCTCCGCCACCGAAGCGGTCGATGTCGGTCGACGAGGCGATGGCGGCCGCGCGGGTCGATGAGGAAAAGGCGAAGGGTGCCAGCGCGAAATCACCGGCACCGTCACCGGCCGCAGTGGCGCCGTCGAGCGCATCGCCGGCTCGCCCCGCGGCGGATGCGGCCGCCGCCGCTTCGGTGGCGGCTACTCCCGTTTCCGCGGACGATCTGGCGGACGTCGTAAGCTCCATCTTGCACGCCGGCGTTCCGGGGCTCGGTCCTGTCTACGTCGCCAATGCACTGAGGATGGATGATCGTGGTCTGCTGACCGCGCTCTGGCGGGCCCACCGCGCGCGATTTGCATCGGTCGGTGAAATCGAGCGGGCCGTCGCGTGTGGTGCGGTAATTCGAGCCGTCGGCAGTGTGGCGATTGGGCACCTTGTCGCCGCGCATGCCGTCACGGACAAGACCGACTATTTGATCTGGGTAGACTTGATCACCCGCCAGCCGGTCGCCGCGTTTGCGGACGCTCGCGCCTGGTTCGCCAGCGAGTAGCAATTGGCGGGCTGTGCGGCCGGCTACGAGGCCGTGCGGCCGGCGTCCACCCAGCGCTGAAGGGTCGGGCCGATGACCGTTGGCGCCGAACGCAACGCGTTCACGTCTGCGCTGCCGGTGAGCAAGCACGCCACTCGCAGTTCGGCGATCACCGCCGTGATCGCGTATTCCAACGCCTGCACGCCCTGTGCCTGCGCCTTCAAGAACGGCCGGGCGATACCCACGGCATTCGCCCCCAGCGCGAGCGCTTTCGCAGCAGTCAGTCCGTCCGCAATGCCACCCGTGGCGATGATGTTCAGGCCGACGCCGCGCAGCTGCGCGACGCTGGCCGCGGTGGGGATGCCCCACTCCCGAAAGCGCGCCCCCAACGCCCTTCCGGGGCCTTCCGCGCGGTGCATCTCCACCGCCACCCAGCTCGTTCCGCCGGCGCCGCTCACGTCTACCGACTGCACCCCTGTTGCGACGAGCCTTTCCCCAACGCGTCGCGAGAGCCCACAGCCCGTCTCCTTCACAACGATGGGTAGACCGAGCTCATCGAGCAGCCGGCGGATGGTGTCGAGACCGCCCCGAAAATCGCGGTCCCCGTCGGGCTGTACCACCTCCATGGCTGGGTTCAGGTGCACCGCGAGCGCGTCGCATCCGCTCGATACGGCCATGTCCCGCAAGCGGTTCGTCGTCGTTTCGCGCGCCTGTACGATGCCGATGTTGCCGATGACGAGGGCGGTGGGTGCGACGTCGCGGATGCGGTATCCGTCCTCGATGCCACGGGTGAGCAGCGGCCGCTGCGATCCGAAGGCGAACCCGATGCCGAAGCGTTCGGCTGCCGCCGCGAGATCGCGGTTGATGGCCGCTGCGCCGGGGGTTCCGCCGGTCATTGCTGCGATCACCAGCGGCGCGGCCAGCCGTTTTCCGAGGAGCTGGATGCTCAGGTCGATGCCATCCAACGCAAGTTCGGGGAGAGCGTCGTGAATGAGCTCGACCTCCCCGAAAAGCGTAGTTTTTACCTCGAATCCGACGTCACCGTCGACGCAAAGCGCGATGTGATCTGATTTTCGCGTCGTGATGTCCTTCGGGTCGGGCATTGGGGAAGGTGCCCCGCCAAGCCTCACCCGGCAAGAATTTTGGGGTTTGCACCCGCCGCGAAGTTGGATAGCAAGGCCGGGATTGGAGGCTCTCATGCGTTTTGCCATTCTCGCGCTCGGACTGACCGGCTGCTTTGTCAACGAAGACAACTACTTCGAGCAGGGCGCCAGTGTGTACTGTGAGATGTTGTTCAACTGCTACAAGGGCATGTTTCTCGCGGATGAGTCGGATGGCGGACTCGGGTACGACGACGTAGCGGATTGTGTGGATGATCAGGATGACAATATCGATGACGCGGAAGACTCGGTGAGTGAGAGTGATTGCGACTTCGATCAGGAGCAGGCGGACAAGTGCATGGCGGCGAACCGTGCGTATGCCGGAACCTGTGGGCCCGATGAACTCGATGACATCAGTGATGAGTGTGAAGACGTTTGGGATTGCAGCTGATCTTCAGCGCTGCTTCGGGCTGATCCCCACGTCGATCACGAAGAAACCCTCCTCCGCAACCAAGCGGCGGAGGGTTTCGCGTTTTTCCACATCCGGGACAATCGCCACTGCGATGTCTCCGCCGCCGGCGCCGCTGGGTTTCGCGGCGCCACCGACGGCTTGCGTGAGCGATGCAATGCGCTGAAAGGCGGGTAGGTCATAGTCGATGCCAGCCCTGTGCGACATCTCCTGAAGCAGCGCGTACGCCGCCCCCGTCACCCCGAGGGGATCATCCTCAAACGCATCGACGAGTTCACGGCTCCTGACGACGAAATCAACGCGATCCGCCCAGGCAAGATACTGTTGGATGCGTGGCCCCGTCGCGGCGCTTTGACCGGACCATACGACAAGAAACGGTGGGCAAGCCACGGAACGACCCGACGGATAGGCGCGCACGCCGCCGTTCACCGACGCGAAGACATCCACGCCCGACCCGCCACCTTGGACGGACGCATGCACGGTAAAGGCGTCTGCGTCGGGACGGCCCGCAGCGCGTATCGCCGCTACGGTTGCGGCGGCGCTCCCGCCGAATCCGGCTTTTCCGGGCAGATCAAGGGGGTACTGATCTCGGAATCGGTAGAGGCCGCGGGGCGCACCGGTCAGCGCTGCGCGCACGAAACGATCATCGCCGGGCGTCTCGATGCCGGCGCCTGTTGAAACGACGCAGACGACGCCGCGATCCACGGCGGCCACGATCGCTCCCCCGCCATCCAAAACGGCGTACTCCCCAAGGAGGACAAGCTTTCCGGGAGCAACGAATGTTCGTGGACTACCGACGTAGGCGCCGTCTCCAAACACCGAACTCGCGTCCATCGTCACGCCACGACGCTCGCCGGGCCGCCGGGGTGCAAGACCTCCACGCGATCGGCGACCGCAGCCAGCCGACTTCGCACGGCCTCCGCGTCCTCGGCCGCGCACAACACCTTGACGTTCGGGCCTGCGTCGATGGTGAAGGCGCACGCGATGCCACGCCGCCGCAACTCGCGCACCGCCTCCATCGCCCAGACGGTTCCTGACTTCCAGTAGAAGATCGGCGGATCGCTGGCCATCATGCAGGCGTGCATGCGGAGGGCAGAGCGTTCCATCACCTCGCCAAGCGCCTCCAGGTCACGACGCTGAATGTGTCCCCGCGCCTCAACAACGTCCGCTGGGGCCGATCCGAGCCAGCCCTTCCAAAACGGGGACGACCGTTCACAGTCGATCATCCCGTCGGTGGACGACACGGACTTCGGCCCGGAGTCGAAAATCGCAACGACGAGGCGCACATCCCAGTGGGCCACAGGCGCGATTTCCACGGCAAACGAATCCGCGCCGTCGGCGCGCTCCCCCATTTTCCACTCGGACCAGCCGCCGTAGATGCTCCGCGCGGCACTGCCGGAGCCTCGGCGGGCGAGCACGCTCAATTCAATCGGTCCGCGCTTGGCGGTGGCCGCCGCGTCTGCTGCGACGACCAGGGCGGCGAATCCCGAGGAGGAGCTGGCGAGCCCGGCGGCCGTCGGAAAGTCGTTGTCACTCACGACGCGGCACCGCGGCCGCCACGCGTCGAGCAGATCGAGCACGGCAAAGACTTTTTTGGCGGCTAATCCAGTGGTCAATTCGCCGTTCAGGACGAGTTCATCGGCCGTGGCCGCGTAGTCGGGTGCGGCCCCCCAATCGACGGTCGTCCGCGTCGAGAACGGCGCCACCGTCAGGGAGATTGAGGGTGTAGCCGGTAGGTTCAGCGCCACGTCACGCTTCCCCCAGTATTTGCACAAAGCGATATTCGGGTGCGCGATGGCGGTGGCGGTTGGCACGTCGCCGCTCTATCCCGTGGCGATAGGTACACGGTCGGAGTCCCGATGCGACACATGTACCAAGGAATTGCAGGTGCCACTCTGCTGGCGTTGGCCGCGTTGCCGGGTGTCGCGGGGGCGGATGGGCTCGATGACCTGCTGAAAAAAGGCGAGCTCACCCTTCTGGAGACACTCGCCGACGGAAGCCTGAAGCAGGCGACCTGCATTTCGAACGTAAACGCCCCGATCGACCGGGTGTGGGCGGTGATCACCGATTTCGCCACCTACAAGGATTGGATGCCGCAAGTTCGGACGTCAACGGTCGTCTCGTCGTCGTACCTTGGTACAGGCGCGGGCACGCACCTGGTGATCGACTGGACGCTCGGCGTCGTAGGGCCGGATGTTTCGTTCCGTCAGGAGGTGGACGTAGACCCGGTTGCGCATCGCGTGTACCAGCACCAGCTCTCGGGTGCGCTGCCGGGGTCGTATTGGATGTGGGAACTCCAACAGACCGGAGAGACGACGATTGTCCGGCGCACGGTCCGCAACAACGTCGTCGATTCCAACTGGGTTGTGAAGCAGGTCGAGGACGAGAATCACACGCTGGACTATGGCATCAACAGTGCCGTGGGCGTCATCGAAGTACGTGGATTGAAGCGGAGACTTGGCGTTCCGTAGCGACGCCCGCTAACCCCGCGAGAGATCCTGCCAGCCCGCTTCGTCCTTTCCCACCACCACCTTCCCGTCCTTCATCACGATCGGGCGGCGGAGGAGGTTCGGCTCGGCCGCAGCGGCCGCTGCGAAGGCGTCCACGCTCGGCGACGTTTCCTTCCAGCCGTTGTCCTTGGCGATCTCGTGGCGGGTGTTGAGCACCGCCGCGACGCCTCCGGCGGCCGCAACGATTCGGCGAATCTCGTCCTCGGAAAGCGATGCTTTGCTATAGTTCGTTTCGGTCAGCGCGGGGAACAGGGTCTTCAGACGCACACGTGCGTCACGACAGGTCGTTCACGTTGACTTCCAATAGAGATGTGCGGGCATTTCACTGCATAACGGGTCAGCCGACCGTGACAACGAAGGCGTTGGGTCCGGCTGCCAGCCTCACCCGCTCCTCCGTCGCCTCTGACACGGCCCCGATTACGACGCCGCCACCGCCGGCCCCGGCGAGTTTGGCGCCCGTTGCCCCCGCGGCGCGCATCGTAAGGCACGCCTCGTCGAGCGCTGGTGTGGACACCCCAATGGCGCGCAGGAGACGGTGGTTTTCGGTCAGGAGCGGGCCGATGTCCTCACCCCGGAGGAGGTGGGCCGCCGTCATCTCCACGAGCGCGCCGATGCGACGAAGCTCGGCCGTGGGGTTGCGCTGGCGAACGCCGGCCACCATCTCCAACGTATTCCCCGGTGCACCGGTGTTCGCGACGACCAAACGGATCGGCCTTGAGAGCGACAGGCGTTCGGGCGGCTCCCCCTTTCGGTACATTACGGCGCCACCCAATGCGGATACGGTATGGTCGATTCCCGAGGGAGTACCGTGGAAGATTCGTTCCATTGCAAAAGCGCGTTCGTAGATTTCGTCGAACGAGGCGATGCGCCCTTCCCGCTGGGCTAACGCGCGAATGGTTGCGACGGCAAGTGCTGCGCTCGATCCCATCCCGCAGCCGATCGGCAGATCCGACGCGATCGTGACGCCAATCCCCATGGCGGGAATCAGCGTCGTGAGGGCCGGCCACAGGCGCTCGTCATCGATCCCGCCCGGCTGCAAGCACGACGGACCCTCTCGGTCCTGCAAAGTGACGCTCGTGCCGCGTGACACCGCGAGCGCGATGGCTCGATGTCCGTAGACGACCGCGTGCTCGCCGACGAGGATCAGCTTGCCGGGTGCGTAGCCGGAGTACGCCGCACCCACCGTCAGCCTCCGCGGAATCGTCGTAAGGCGATCTGGGCTCGTTCCATCGTGAATTCACGCTCCGTCGCGAGGAGTGCGACGACTGCGGCAATTTCCTCGCCGGCGGCACCGGCGGAAATTGCGACGGTGCGCGCGTGCATGCGCATGTGCCCTTCCTGAATGCCTTCGGTTGCCAGCGCGCGCAGCGCGCCAAGGTTCTGAATCAGCCCCACGGCCGCCATGAGCAGCGCCAGGTCGCGGGCCCCGGTGACGCCGGCGAGCTTCAGGTTCGCCTGAACCGTAGGATGAACGCGGATCGGCCCGCTCACGGTGCCGACCTGTATGGGCATTTCAAGCGTGCCATGGAGCACCCCATTGGCAACCCGCCACGTCGTAAGTGGGCGATACTGACCATCGCGAGCCGCATACGCGTGGGCGCCCGCCTCGATGGCCCGCCAATCATTCCCCGTCGCAAGGGCAATCGCATCGACGCCATTCATGACCCCCTTGTTGTGGGTCGCAGCCCGGTAGGGGTCGGCGTACGCAAACCGGTAGGCGGCGGCGATGCCGGCGGCCATTTCGGCGCCGCCCTTGCCCAGATCGCCAACCGGAACGGCGACGCGCGCCCGCGCCAACCGGCGATCGGCCAGATTGGACAATATGCGCATCCCGACGCGGCCGCCCGTGATCTCTGCGACCTCCGGCGCCAAACGCTCCGCAATGGTATTGACCATGTTGGCGCCCATTGCGTCCGCGCAATCGAGAAAGAAGTGAAGGACAACCAGATTTTCCGGCGTGCATCCCGGTTCATCATAGGTCACTTCCCGAACCTCCATGCCGCGAAGGCCACCGCCGAACGTCGGGAGCTGCGGGTGCACGGTGGCGGCAAGCTCGGAGAGCCGAGGAATCTCGGCGCGCAGGCGCGCTGCTGCCCCATCGTCACAGCCATCGAGTTGCACTTGCCCGATCATCACGCCGTCGTCCGCCTCCGCGACGATTCCTCCGCTCGCCCGCGTGATCCGCGCCATGTTGGACACCGCCGCCACGACGCTCGGCTCCTCCACAACCATGGGCACGAGCCTGTCCCTGCCGTTCAGCAGCAGGTTGACCGCGACGCCGATGGGGAAAGCGAAGATGCCGATGACGTTTTCGATCATCGCGTCAGCCGTGTCCAGCGTCAAACTTCCCGCGTCGAACGAAGCGTACTCGGCCTCGCTCAATCCCGCGGCGGCGGCCACGCGGGCTCGCCTGCCCGCCGCGGGCAGCTTGTAGAAACCGGGAATCCGCGACGAGGTTGCCAACGATTCGCCCCGAGGGCCTATGCCAACGCGCCGGCGTAGAATCCATCGAGAATCTGCTTGTACTTGCCTTCGACCACCTTGCGCTTGACCTTCAGGGTCGGCGTCAAATCACCGTCGTCCTGCGAGAGATCCCGGTCGAGGAGCGCGAACTTCTTCAGCGTCGAGTAGCTCGGTAGCTCCTTGTTCAGCGTATCAACCGCAGCCGAAATTTCGCTGCGGACGCCTTCGTGGCGGGTGAGTTCGGCGTAGTCCCCGATGGTGACGTTGTTCGACTTGCACCAACTGCGCGCGGCGTCCTCGTTCACGGTGATCAGCGCGCTGCAGAAATTCCGGTTGTCACCGTGCACCACCACTTGCGAAATCAATGTGCAACGCGCCTTGAGCTTGCCCTCGATCTCCTGCGGGGCCACGTATTTGCCTCCGGACGTCTTGATCAGGTCCTTCTTGCGATCCGTGATCTTCAGGAAGCCATCATTGACCTCTCCGATGTCGCCGGTGTGAAGGTATCCGTCACCTGACAATGCCTCTTTTGTCGCCTCGTCACGGTTGTAATAGCCGCGCATGATTCCGCGACCTTTGAGGAGAATCTCGCCGTCCTCGGCGATTTTGACCTCCGTGCCGGGTACGGCCGGTCCGACGGTGCCGAACTTGAATTTCTGGGGCAGGTTGACGAAGCTCGCCGCGCTGGACTCGGTGAGCCCGTAGCCTTCGAGAATAAGCACGTCCGCGGCGTGAAAAAACTCACCGATCTCGCGCGAGAGCGGCGCGCCGCCGGAAATGAAGAAGCGAATCCGCCCGCCAAATCGGCCTTTCAACTTCGAATACACCAGCTTGTCCGCGATCATGTGTTTGAACGCCAGCAGCCCGCTGGCGTCCTTGCCCGCCTGCCGGAGCGCGGAAACCTCCTTCCCTACGGCGATGGCCCAATTGAAGATTTTCAGCGACACGCCGCCCTTTTCACGTTGGCCGGTGACGACCTTGTTGTAGACCTTTTCGAAGATGCGCGGCACGGCGCCCATGAACGTCGGCTTGACGACCGCGAGATTCTCGATCAACGAGTCGATGTCACCGTCGATGGCTGTCGGGATGCCGATGCGAATGATGGCGGCTTCCAGGACCTTCGCAAACGAGTGCGCCAACGGCAGGAACAAGTATTGTTTGTCGGCGGGAGAGAGGATGCCGAGCGCGTCCATGGCCTCCCCTTCGTACACCCAGCAATCGTGGGTGAGCATGACGCCCTTGGGGGCGCCGGTCGTGCCAGAAGTGTAGATGAGCGTGGCCAAGCTCTCCGGACCTACGGCGTCCGAAATGCGGTCGTATTCACCTGGATTCGCTTTGTCCCATTCGGCGCCTTTGGACTCCAATTCTGCGAGCGTCATGACCCCGTCTTCCGCGTCTCCCTCCATGACGATGATGCCGGCGAGCGTGGTGAGTTCGGCCTGCACCTTTTTCAGTTTCGCAACTTGTTTGGCGTTTTCGGCGAACACGAAACGCGTCCCCGAGTCGTTGATGATGTAGGCACATTCTTCCGGGGTATTCGACGGATAGATGGTCGTCGTGGCGCCGGCCGCGCAGAGAATTCCCATGTCCGCGAGAATCCACTCGACACGCGTGCCGCAGAGGAGCGCGACCCGCTGTTCACTGTCCAGCCCAAGCCCGCGGAGTCCACAGGCGATGTTGCGGGACCGCGCACCGACGTCCTTCCAATTCATCGTCTGCCATTCACCATTCTTCCGGTAGTAGAAGGCATCCGTGTCGGGCGTCGAGCGGACGCGGTGATGAAACATCTCGGCAACGGACTTGAAGCTGGCGGCGGGCATGGAGTCTCCGGGGAGCGCGAAGCTAACGCGGTGGGTGGGGGAGGATGGCGTTCAAGGTGACGAAGAGTGCGGCGCGGGCACCGATCGCCCCGTCGGCACGCGCCCACGCTCGAACAACCACGCGAACGTGCCCGTCATCGAACTCCGTTGGGGTGACCGTGCCCGCGGGAAGCCCCTCGTGTGAGGCGGCCGCCGCGAGCAGAGCCGCGAGAAGCGCGTCCGTGAGATCTTCCCGCGGAATGCGGACGACGATCTCGACGCGCGCGGCACCTTGGATGGCGTGGCGCTCGATGGGGAACGCCAGAATCTTGTCGTTTGTCAGGGTGACCCGTCGTCCGTCGTCCGTGTCCACGATCGTGGTGAGAAAGCCGATGCGCTGCACGGTTCCCGTCACCTTTTCTGCGAGCGTCACGGTATCGCCGATCCGGAACGGCGCCGTTGTCAGCAGAATGGCGCCGCTGGCCGCGTTCGAGAGCGAGTCCTTGAGCGAGAGCGCGACGGCGATGCCGGCGGTAGAAATAACAGCGAGGAAACTGCCAGATGGTAGGCCCACCCCCTCCAGGACCACCTGCATGACGAGCAGCATCGGCACGAAGCGGACAACCTGCGAGAGGATGGTGCGCCAGCTCGGATCGATGCGCGTTTCGAGGTAGCGTGACGCCACCCCGCGCAGCCAGCCACCGATCCACCACGCGGCGACGATGAGCAGAGCACCGCGTACAATGCCGAAAATCAGCCAAAGCACGGAATCCATCTACGTCTCCCTGGGGTTGCGTCGAGCTTCGATGCTCTCGAGGTCGCCGCGCGGAACGGCTGCGATCAGGCGCCGCGTATATTCCATCGCTGGCGCGCCATACACCGCCTCGGCGGGGCCCATTTCCACGACCTTTCCAGCATGCATCACCGCAATCTCATCGCTCATGTGTTTGATGACGCTGAGGTCGTGGCTGATGAAGACGTAGCCGAGCCCGCGTCGTTCCTGAAGGTCGCGCAGGAGGTTGAGTACGGTTGCCTGCACGGAAACGTCGAGCGCCGACACCGGTTCATCGCAAATGATCACGGAGGGTTCCACGGCGAGCGCGCGCGCGATGACGATGCGCTGTCGTTGCCCGCCCGAAAATTCGTGGGGATACCGGTGGGCGTGCTCCGGGAGCATTCCGACCTCCTGTAGCAGTTCAGCCACGCGTTCCCGGCGCTCCTCCTCGTTCGCACCAATCCCGTGGAAGGCCATCGGCTCGGTGATCGCAGCGCCCACCGTCATGCGCGGATTGAGGGCGGCGTAGGGGTCCTGAAAGATCGTCTGTAGTTGCCGGCGGGCGCTGCGGAGGCCCGACCCGCGAAGCGCCCGAAAATCGCGCCCCATGAACTGTATGAAACCGGCGTCGGGTTCGATGAGTCGAAGGATGGCACGCCCTGCGGTTGTCTTGCCACAGCCGCTCTCCCCGACGAGTCCAAGCGTCCTCCCCCTTACGACGGATAGCGATAGATTGTCCACCGCCGTGAACGTCCCGAAACGAACGGTCAGGCCGGCACAGGACAGCAGCGTTTCACCGAGTCCGGGGGTGGATACGGCGGCGCTCTGGCGGAGGTTTGGCCCGGGGCTCGCCTCCGCGCCGCCCATGAAGTCCGCGACTGTCGGCAACCGGTCCCGCACCTGATCAAGGCGCGGCCGACAGGCCAACAGTGCGCGGGTGTAGGGATGCGCGGGCGCACGAAAAACGTCCAGAACATCGCCGCGCTCCACGATTTCTCCTCGGTACATGACCGCGACCTCGTCGGCGATTTCGGCGATGACCGCCAAATCGTGGGTGATGAACAGCATCGCCATTCCGCGTCGCGCGCACGTGCGGCGAAGCAGGTCCAGAATCTGGGCCTGGATGGTCACGTCCAACGCCGTGGTTGGCTCGTCGGCGATCAGGAGTTTGGGGTCGCACGCCAGCGCCATTGCGATCATCACGCGCTGCTTTTGCCCTCCGGAGAGTTGGTGGGGGTAGCTGTGGATTCGCGTTCCCGGGTCAGGGAGTCCGACCTCCTCAAATAACGCCACAACCCGCGCCATCGCCTCGCTTCTCGTCGCCTTACGATGATGCTGGATCGACTCCGCTACCTGACGCCCCACGGGAAAGACGGGGTTGAGTGAGGTCATCGGCTCCTGGAAAATCATCGCCAGCTGTGCGCCCCGCATCGCCTCCATTTTTCGGCGCGGAAGGCCGACCAGAGATTGCCCCATCAGCGCGATTTCGCCAGCTTCGATCCTTGCTCCCACGTCGGGAAGCAGGCCCATGATGGAGAGGCTGGTGACGCTCTTTCCGGAGCCGCTCTCGCCGACGAGGCCCAGCGTGCGCCCGGCCGTGATCGAAAGCGAAACGTCGCGAATGACGCGCACCTCTCCACCGTCGGTGCGAAAGGCGGTTGTCAAGCCTCGAACATCGAGAATCGGCGGGAATTCAGTGCGCGGAGCGGGGATCATGCTTCTCGCCCGCGGAGGCGCGGATCCAGCGCGTCTCGCAACCCGTCTCCGACCAGGTTGAAGCTCATGACGGCCGCAACGATGCAGAGCCCGGGGAGGATGGTAATCCACGGGGCCGAGCGCATCTGCAACCGACCGTCGTTGACCATTACTCCCCAGGTCGGTGTCGGCGGCGGCACACCGAGTCCCAAAAAGGAGAGCGCCGCCTCCGTCAAGATGGTGCCACCCAACGCCAGCGATGCGTACACGATCACGGGAGCGAGCGCGTTGGGAACAAGGTGACGGAACAGGATGCGCATCGGCGGAAGTCCCAGCGCACGCGCCGCCAGCACGAAGTCCAACTCGCGGAGCGAGAGGATCTGCGACCGGACGATGCGGGCAACCCCCATCCAGCCGGTCACGCCGAGGATCACGACGATCAGCAGGAGGTTCTGGGCACCCACGCCGCGAAACAGGCCGACGATCGCGAGCAGCAGGACCAGCCGCGGCAGCGAGAGCAGCAGGTCGGTGAACCACATCAGCGCCCGATCCGTCCAGCCGCCAAAAAATCCTGCTGTGGCGCCGATGATGGTGCCCAGCGTCGCCGACAGACCGACGGCGATGAATCCGATGGAAAGCGAAATTCGCGCACCGTACAGGCACCGCGTGTACAGGTCGCGTCCGAACTCGTCCGTCCCGAATGGGAACGACGCGGAAGGCGGGACTGCATGCGGTCCGACGTCGATCGCGATGGGGTCGTGGGCCGTAAGCAGCGGTGCCATGCTTGCGACGAGGGTCAGCAGGAGTCCCGTATTCAAGCCAATCACCGCAGCGAGGCTCTTCCGAAACTGCATCGCAACGTCGCCGTGCGGTGCCCAGCCGCGGCTTACGGCAATCACGGCAGCAGAGGCGAACGCCCAGGCGGCCAAGGCGACGACGGTGTGCGCGCGCTCCTGCATGGCATGGGGTGCCGGGAATAAAAGCTCCGGCACGCGTCCGAAGTGCGTCGCGGCCGACGCGAGCGCCATCGCCACGAGCAGCGCAAACACGACGTCGATTCGGCGGGCCATCACCGCACCCGTACGCGCGGATCGATGAATCCGTACGAGATATCGGCCAACAGGTTCCCGAGTACGACCAACAACGTAAATACGTAGAAACAGCCGAGGATGACGGGCACGTCCTGCCCGTGGATCGCCTCCACGATCAATCTGCCCATTCCCGGCCATCCGAAAACGGTCTCGACGAGTACGGAGCCCGAAAACAGGAACGGCAGGCTCAGCCCCAACAGGGTCACGAGCGGAAGCAACGCGTTTCGAAACGCATGGTGGAGAATGACGCGCGCCTCGGTCAGTCCCTTCGCCCGGGCCGTACGTATGAAGTCCTGGCGCAGGACTTCCAGCATCGACGAACGCATGTACCGGGCGTCCTGCGCGGCCGCGGCGAGGCCGAGCGTCAGCGTCGGGAGCACCAGGTGCTTGAGTCGGTCCACCACCTGCTGCCCCGTCGTCATGTAGTCGTACGTCACCGGATCGGTCATGCCCGAGGTCGGCAAGATCGGCCACCACAGCGTGAACGCGAGCTGGAGCATGAGCGCCAGCCAAAATCCGGGCATCGAATAGAAGAAAAGCGTCCCGAACGCCAGTGTCGTGTCTTCCCAGCGGTGCTGGCGTATGGCCTGCACAATCCCCGTTGTGATGCCAACGCACTGGCCGGTGGCGATGGCGAGTACACTGAGGACGATCGTGTTGGGGAGCGCTTCCGCGATGAGGGAAGTGACGGGGCGTCCCATCTGAAGCGAGTCGCCGAAATCGAGACGCAAGGCGCGACCCACTTGCGTCGCAAATCGGAGCGTGCCCGGCAAGTCGCAGCCGAGGCGCGCGCGAAGGGCGGCGATGGTGTCGGGATGCATGTCTTCGGACAGGAACGCGTCACAAACGTCACCTGGCAACACTTCGAGGAGCAGCCAGATCAGCGTGAGCACGCCGACCAGAAGTGGCACAGAAAGCGCGAGTTTCCTTACGACGACGCGGAGCACGCTACTGTGGGTACTTGACCTGATCGGCCGGAACCGACCACCGGTTCAGGTTACGATACGGCGCAAGAATATCGATCGTTGGATCCTGAAAGCGCTGGTGGACCGCCACGATGTCATCCATCCAATAGAGGAAGGTGTACGGCTGGTCGTCGTAGATGATCTGTTGAATCTTTTTGAAGATGGGCGCCGAGCGCTCGCCGTCCGGTTCCGCCATCGCAACAGCCATTGCTTCGTCGAGCTGCGCATTTCGGTAGCTTGAGAAGTTGAACTCGGCGTTGGCTCCCCAACTCGACCGCGGATCGGTGTACATCGACGCACTCCATCCGCCGAGCGCCGCCTCGAAATCCCGCTTGCGAAGCCGATCGAACAGCGTTCCCATTTCCAGCGGCTCGATCTGCGCGTCGATGCCGACCGCCTTGAGGTTGGCCTGAATGATCACACCGGCCTTGGCGCGACGGGCGTTGCCTGCGGTCGTCAGCAGCGTGAACCGAAAGGGAACGCCGTCCTTGTCAATCACGCCGTCGCTGTTCGTATCGACCCAGCCGAGTTCGGCGAATCGGGCGTTCGAAGCCATGGGATCGAAGGGGATACGCTTGATTTCGTCGTTGTGCACGCCGCAAAGCGCCGGAGTGATGTTCCCAACCGCCGGGCGTCCGTACACCTCTCCCGTGACGGTGGACGTGAGCACGTCCTTGATGAGCTTGTCGGCGTCGATCGCCATCGTGAGCGCGCGACGCACGGCCGGGTCACCGAATAGCGCGTTCGGCTTGACATCGTCGGGCTTTTTCCCCGCGGCCAAGCCCTCAGCCTTGCCCTTGTAGTCAGCGGCATCGACGCCGTTCCACGCTACGAAGTCCATCGTGCGCCAGCCGCGGCGGTGGAGGCGCAACTCCGGGTGCGCGGAGGCCAGCTTGTCGGCATCGGCCACGAGGACCTGCTCCATCAGGTCGATCGAACCATTTTCCAACTCGACCAAGCGCGTGGCGTATTCGGGGATGATCTTGAAGATCACGCGTTTCAGTTTCGGCAGGTCCGCCTTCGGACCGGTAAAATGCTCGTTCGTCTCAAACACAATCTTTTCGTTCTGTGTCCACGAGACCAGCTTCCACGGTCCGTTTACCAGCGGCATCGACGTGTTCAGGGGGTGCCCACGCAGCGAAGCGCGGTCGACCCCCGCTGCGGCGAGGATGTGCTTTGGCACCAACGCCGCACCCGTCGCGTGGGCGAGCATGGTGTTGCGGTCAAACGCGTGGTCAAAGCTCCAATGTAGATGGGTGGCATCGATGACCCGCGGACGCGCGTCGGCCTTCATTCCCTCGACAAATCCTGCGGCCGGGCTGGCCACGACCGGGTCCGCCAGCAGATCCCAGGTGAAGGCCACATCCTCTGCCGTCACTTTTTCTCCATCGTACCATGTGATGTCGTTACGCAGCTCCATGTCAATCGACATGCCGTCGGGGCTGAACGTCCACGATTTCAGCAGCGTCGGCCTGTATTTTACCGCGCAGTCGAAGTCTCCATCCGCCAAATTATAGTTGAACAATTCCGCGATGATGACGTCGGCGGCGTTCTGTTGTAGCGGGCCGAGCAGGTTTCTAGCGTCCGCCTGCAGCGCGATGACGAGGGTGTCTCGCGGCCCGTCCGCCAGCGGCTGACCCTTCGCCGCTGGCTCCTCTCCTGAGCAGGCGGCGAGCGCGGCGACGCCGACGGCGGCGGCGTTGCGGACGACCACGCTGTACCTGTGCACCATGAATCGGGCTCCCGGCCGCCGGCCTTATACCACGCACGCCGCCGGCAACTCGCGGCGCGGGCCGCGTGCTGACGTGGGGCGGGTCGACCGCGTCGGTGCTACGTTTCGGCAATGGTCACGATCTTCGTCCTGCTGGCGTGCCGCGGCCCCGAGTCGGCGGGCGGCAAGTCGGGCGGCACGTTCGATTGGTATGACACCTCCATCGAGGGTATTCCTGGAGATTCCGGTGACACGGGGGACTCGGCAGATACGGATGACACCGGTGGAACGGTGCACGACAGTTCCGACTTCCTGTTCCTGCGGGACCGGGTGATTGAAATCGCCATCGAGATGGACGATGACGCACTGAACAGCTTGAAGCGTTCGCCCAAGGAATATGTGACGGCGAACATCACCATCGACGGGGAGCGTCTGTCCGACGTTGGCGTGCGCCTGAAGGGGTCGAGCTCCTTCCGAAAATTGCGCCAGAAGTCCGCGTTTAAGGTTGACGTCAACCGTTTCGACGACGAGCAGGACTTTTACGGGTTGGGCAAGCTCACGCTCAACAACATGCTCAATGACGAGACACAACTCCACGAGGTGTGCGCATACGCGGCATTCGCCGCCGCAGGGCTGCCTCATTCCCGTGTTGGATACGCATGGGTGACCGTCAACGACGAGCCGTACGGCCTCTACGCCAATGTGGAAACGCCGGCGAAGCCGTGGATGGAGCGCGTATTTGGCACGCGCGAGGGCAACCTCTACGAAGGGGGCTATCCCTACTATCCGGAGAGTTGGGACCACGCCGATTTCTCCTCGGACGAAGCTGCGAACTTCAATCTGGAGTCGGGGATTGACGTCGCCAACGCAGACACGCTGGCGGTGGCCGCCGAGGTGCAGGCGAGGGGTGCCGATTGGGATACGCGCGTCGGTGCCCTCGTAGACCTCGACGAGTATGTGCGCTTCCAAATTCTGGAAGCGTGGGTGGGCCAGTGGGATGGCTACGCCTTCGCCTCGAATAATTACCGGGTCTATTTCCCCACGGACGGCACGGGAATGCAGATGGTGCCATCCGGACTGGACTGGACGTTTACCGACTACGGCTCTGACTGGACCCAGGCCGCCGCACCGCTCGGGTTGCGCTGTCAGGCGGACGCGACGTGCCGGGACCGATTTGCGCAGGGGGCGTTGGACGTCACGAACGCAATCGAAGCGGCGGATATCCTCACCCTTCTCAACACCAACGCGGAAATGATCCGTCCGTATGTCGAGGATGACCCTCGAAAAGAGCTATCGATCAACAGCCTTGACAACGCGCAGGATCTGATGCGAGCGTGGGTCTCCGGACGCTCTGCAAAGGTCCTGAAATGGTACTGACGGACCCGCGCTGAAGCGTCCGATCAGTCGTCCTGGTTCGGCTCTTCGGGGGTCGGCGTCGCGAGCACCCACGCGCCCGATTCCTCATTTCCGTCGGGCATCCGCTGCGCAGATTTGTCTTTTACTTGCTCCTGCGTCCATTTAACCGCGTCCTTTCGGACACAGGTTTCCGGATCCTCGTAGTACCAAAGCTGCAGGTCATCCGCTTTTCGATCGAGCAGGAAGTTTGTGTGGAGCTCCGACGACGTCCCTTGTTCGTCGTCGTCGGCGTCGCACCAGACGATCAAGAAGTCGCCCGCCGCGATGCCGACCCCCTCCGGAAACGCCCACTGCTGCGGTTCGGGCGGGTCATCCGTAAGGTAGAACCCTGTCATCTGGACGATTCGATCGCCTGCATTGTACAACTCGACCCAGTCGTCGTACTCGTCCGCGTTGTCGGTATTCGTGGTCTTGTTGGAGGCGAGAAACTCGTTGATCACGATTTGGGGAGCATCGGCGCCGCTGCAATCGGGCTCGGAGCCGCTATCCCCGGGGTTGCCTCCATCATCCGCGGTGTCGTTCGGGGCGATGGTCGGCGCGCAAGCGAGAAGTGCGTAGAAAATCATCGGATCTCCGGTAACGACCGTCGGCGAGGGGGCCGCAGGGGAAGGAACACGTCGTACTATACACATTCTGTATCCGGGCCCGCATCGTGAGGCAGGCAGGATGCAGCAGCGGTGCTACGATCCATCGGCCTGAGGTGTCGATGTCGATGAAGAAGACGAAGATCCTTTTCATCAAGTACCACGAGGCTGCGGATCAGCAGCCGCTCAGTCAGAAGGCCGCTGAAAAACTTGGGATTTTTCCGTCCCTCGCCCTTCTTCAGCTTGCTGCGTGGGTGCGTCAAGCCGGCTTCGAGGTCGGGCTCATCGATCTCCACGCGGAAAACCTGCAACCCCGTGACGCCGGCCAGCGCGTCCGGGATTTCGCACCGGACATCGTCGCGCTCACGGCGAAAACGCTGGGCTGGCCGGCGGTCATCGAGATCGCGCAGATGGTCAAGGCCGAGTACCCCCGTGCGCTTGTCGTGGTTGGTGGCCCACAGCTGGCAATCTATCCGAAGGAATCGCTCACGTGGGAATGCTTCGACATGGCTGTCGTTGGCGATGGCGAGGAGACGTTCCTCGACATTTGCGAACACATGGAAAGCGGTTCGGAGATGGACAAGATCCCGGGCACCGTTGTGCGCGTCGGCGGCGGAGACGTCATCATCAACCCGTCTCGACCGGTGCCAAAGGACATCGACAAGTATCCGATGCCCGCGTGGGATCTCGTCAATATCAACAGCTACAATTGCCTGACCCTGCTGAAGCCTTTCGCGACGATGGTGACGACGCGCGGGTGCCCGTGGCACTGTGGATATTGTTCACAGGTCTACAGTGACAAGCTGCGTTTTCGCTCGCCGGAGCTCGTTGTGGAGGAGATGGAGCACCTCGTCAAACAGTACGGCGTCAAGGAAATCGTCATGTTCGACGAGACCTTTACGATAGGCAAGAAGCGGATGCGGAAGCTGTCCGAGGAGATTCTCCGCCGTAACCTCAAGGTGAAATTCAACATTCGAGCGCGGGTTGACACCGTCGATCGCGAGGTTCTGGAGTTGTTGAAGCGCGCCGGCCTGCGCTCGATTCACATGGGCGTCGAAGCAGGCACAGACCGCGTCCTGAAAATCATGAACAAGCAAATCACGCGAGAGCAGACGGAGCGCGCGTTCCGCATCGCGCGTGAGGTCGGCATCGAAACGCGAGGGTACTTCATGGTCGGCTACTACGACGCCACGCCGCAGGATGTGGAGGAGATGATCAACTTCTCCTCCTCGATCGGGCTGGATTGGGCGTCCTACAGCGTGGCGACGGCGCTCCCCGCCACCGACCTCTACCGGATCGCCCAGGAGCGGGGCTATGTCGATGGTGACTTCTGGCGGCGGTACACGATCAATGGCGGCGGTCCGATTCCCCAGCTGGAAACCGAGACGTTCACTGCCGAGCGGCTGCGGCAGTACCGCACCAAGGCCTACATGAGCTTCTACCTGCGCCCCGACCTCATCCGGCGGAAGCTGTCCAAAAGCGAGGGGCGCGCGGAACTCCTCGAAATGCTGGGCGGCGTCACCGTCCTCTCTGAAATCGTCAAAAGCACGGTCCTCAAGAAAATCCCCAGCGTTGGCATCGGCAAATGGGGAACTGTATAGGGGACAGTTGTTGCGTGTTTAGATTTCTTCTGGGCGTTGATAGGTAAATATTTCGTGAGCCACCTTTCCCCTCCCAGCATGCTTTCGGCATTACGCTGGTGGCTAACGCTGGGCTGCATCAGCTTCGGCGGCCCCGCCGGCCAAATCGCCATCCTCCACCGCGAGTTGGTCGAACGTCGCAAGTGGATCGGCGAACGACGGTTTCTTCACGCGCTCAACTACTGCATGGTGCTGCCCGGCCCTGAGGCGCAGCAGCTCGCAACGTACATCGGCTGGTTGATGCACGGAACGTGGGGTGGCGTCGCAGCCGGTGCCCTGTTTGTGCTTCCCTCGCTGGTGCTCCTCATCGGGCTTTCGTGGCTGTACGTCGCGTTCGGCACGGTGCCGGTCGTTGCTGCGGTGCTCGCCGGGGTGAAGCCTGGGGTAGTCGCCGTGGTCATCGGGGCGGCCTGGCGCATCGCTCGACGTGCGCTGCGAGGCCGATTTCTGCCGTCAGTCACCGCTCTCTCCCTTCTCGCGGCGTTCGTCGCTCCATTTCCGCTGATTGTCGCGAGCGCTGCACTCCTCGGGTGGATCTTCCGCCGGTCGATCCCGCCGCACGCTCCGCACGCGTCGAACGCGCAATCCATGCCCGCATTCCTCGGCGACGACGATCCGCCGCCGACCCACGCAGCCCCTTCCTTCCGTCGGACGCTCTTGACCACCGCAGTCGCCGCCCTTCTCGGTGTTGGCGGCTATTTTATCCTGGATCACCTTGCGGACGGTGGGGCCGGCCCTTCCGGGGAGGGCACGCTGCGTGACATGGCCGCCTTCTTCACCTCCGCCGCGCTGCTCACGTTCGGCGGGGCTTACGCAGTTATTCCCTATGTTTTCCACGGTGCCGTGGACGTCCACCACTGGCTCGACGCTCCCCAGATGCTCGACGGCCTGGCCCTCGGCGAATCGACGCCGGGCCCGCTCATCATGATCGTGGCGTTCGTTGGGTATCTGGGCGGCGTTGGTGCGGGCTCGGGGTGGAACGACGGCTTCGCGGCGGGCATGGCGGGAGCCTGCGTCGCCACGTTTTACACGTTTCTACCGTCATTTCTTTTCATTCTAGTGGGCGGCCCGTTGGTTGAGCGAACGCGCACCATTCCGGCGGTGACCGCGCCATTGACGGCGATCACGGCCGCGGTGGTCGGATTGATACTCCACCTTGCATTTTTCTTGGCTCGACACGCGATCATCGATGTTCCATCAGGCATACTCGCGCTCGCGGCGGGTGTTGCGTTGATGCGATTCGACGTGCCCATCCCACGTGTTCTGGCGAGTTGTGCGCTCGTCGGCATTCTGCGCCACTATGTCGGATTCGGATGATACAAATCATATTTCTGGGCGTTCGGTGCCCGAACGCGCTTGGCCTGCAGCACCGACGACGCTCCGCCGGAGCGCTATCGCTGGCTCGCCAACCGCGCCCGGAGTGCATCAAACGCAACCAATGGTCCGGCCGAAGGCGAAAAATCAACCTTTCCCGCCTTCACTTCGGCCGCGACGTCACGATACGCCTCCCGAAAGGGCTTCTTGCGACGGAGCGCTTCCGCAGTGGCGAACAGTGTCCGATCGAGCGGCTGCGGTGTTGCGACGATGGCCGGCGCGAGATGGGCCGCAACGCGCAGGCAAGCCCGCGCCGTCTCGATTCCGCGTACCAACGGCGCCTTGGTGAGCTGCGCGTCGCGATGGTACCCCCCCGGAAGCGCCATGATGTCCTCGATCTCGCGGCGTGCAGAGCGTACTTTTACCGAGGACGCGCGGAGTAGCTCCGCGACGTCAGGATTCCGTTTCTGCGGCATGATCGAACTGCCCGTCGTGAACGCGTCCGGCAGGCGCACGAGACTGAATTCGGCGCTTGAAAATAGGGTTAGATCCCACGCCCAGCGGGCGAGCAGCCCCGTTGCCGCCCCCAAGGCCCCGAGCGCGGAGGCCTCCACCAAGCCGCGCGTCAACTGACAGGCGGTAACCGGCTCCTCGACAGCCGCGAAACCAAGCAACGTCGCGGCGAGGTCGCGGTCCAGAGGCACGGGCGTACCGTACCCGGCCGCCGAGCCCAGTGGGCATCGATTCGCAAGTTTGATCGCGGCGTCCAGGAGAGGCAACGCGTCCACGAGCGCGCCCGCATACCCCCCCGCCCAAAGGGCGTACGAGGACGGCATCGCCGGCTGCAGGTGGGTGTACCCGGTCAGCGGTTCGGGATTGCGTTCTCCCCACGTCAAGAGCGCTTCCGCTGCCGCACACCACTCGATCTTGGCGTCGCGCAGTTGCTCTAAAATCCACATGCGAACGTCCGTAAGCACCTGATCGTTTCGACTGCGCCCTGTGTGCAGCTTCCCGGCCAGGGGTCCGATTCGGGCCGTCAACAGCGCCTCCACCGCCGTGTGCACGTCTTCCTGCTCGCGCGTGATCGTGAAGCGACCTTTCTCGATGTCGCAGCGGATCATTTCCAATCCGACGCAAAGCGCATCCGCCTCCGGGGCGGACAACAGGCCCGCGGCCTGCTGCACTCGCACATGCGCGATGGAGCCACGTACGTCGTGATCCGCCCACCGCATGTCCACGTCCGGATCGTCGCCCACGGTAAACGCCGCAATTAAGGCATCGATTTCCTCTCCCTTGTCCCACAGTCTCACGCGAGCACCGCCTCTATCGCCGACCGGTAGGCCGTCACAGCGGCATCCACCATCGCAAGGTCAACCCATTCGTCGGCGGTGTGTGAGACCTCCGACAACCCAGGCCCCCACTTGATCGCGGGGACATGCGCGAGGTGCGCCCAGTCGGACAAGGTGGGCGACGAGAATTCGAGGGCCGCCGGAAAGGCGCGGCGCGCGGCGGTGAGGATAGCCGCATCGGCCGGTGTGGCAACCGGCCGGAATCGGTCGGATCGAACCACAACGGTTGCCCCGATCTGACTGGCGATCAAAGTCACCAGTTCGCCATGGGTGTAGGCCGCGGTCGTCCGCAGATCGATCGTCCATGTGGCGTGGTCGGGAATGACGTTGTGGCGATCTCCTGCGCGCGCCACGGTGACGACGCATGTCGTCCGGCCGCCGACGGGATGCAAGCGTTCAAGGAGCAATCCTTCGACGGCAAGGATGTCCCGGGCCATTGCGGAGATGGGATTGTCGGCCAACTGGGGACGCGCAGCGTGACCGGCGCGGCCAGCGTTCCGGCAATCGAGCACGAGCAGGCCGTTTTGCGCGGTTGCGATGTTCATCCCCGTCGGTTCGCCGATGATTGCCATGTCCGGCGCCGGAAGAAGCGGTAGAAATGCCTCCAATCCGCCTCTCCCCACCTCCTCTTCGCAGACGGAAGCGAAGATCAGGCGGCCGCGATTCACTCGCGCCGTCGCGCAGGCCATCGCCATGGCGGCCACGCACCCTTTTGCATCGTTGGCGCCGAGGCCGTAGAGGCGTCCATGTTCGACCGTCGGTACCCATGGCGGCCGGGTCCAGGACGGGGTGGCCGGCACGGTGTCGTGATGCGAGCACAGCAGCAGCGTGGGTCCGGTTGCGCCACCTGCACGCACCATGGCAACGTTGTGACCGCTGCGCACGACCTCTGCCGAGGCCGCATTGATCTCGCCGCCGACGCTCACGTCACGGCACCACCGTTCCATCAGGTCCGCCGCGGGACCTTCCTCATGGCTCGGCGACCGCGCTGCCACAAGCCCACGCAACAGCGCCACAACGTTGACGGCGCCGTCGTCCATCCGGACCCTTACCCGTCCTCGCGGCGGGTGACCAACATCGTTCCACATCCTTCGTTCGTGAAGACTTCGAGGAGCAAGGCGTGGGGGCGCGTGCCGTCGATGATGTGGACGCGCGGAACGCCGCCTCGCAACGCATCGCCAACTGCCGCGAGCTTCGGCAGCATCCCCCCGGAAACGGCGCCCTGCCTGATCAATTCGTCGACCGTGCCGAGGTCGCCGTAGGACACGAGGCGCCGAGCGTCGGCAGGGTCCTCCAGCAAACCGGGGACGGACGTACAAAGGAGCAACTTTTCGGCGCCAAGCGCCATCGCCACGCGCGCGCCAATCGTATCGGCGTTCGTGTTGAGCAAGCCCCCCGCTCCGTCGCCGATCAGGGAGCAGTAGACCGGCACCATTCCCGCGTCAAGCAGCATGCGTGGCAGCGCGACATCGACCGAATCGATGTCACCGACGAAGCCGAAGTCGACCGTCGTTTCGACTCCTGTCGAGGGGTCACGCATCGTGCGCGGCGGGCGGCGATGGCCGACGACGCTGCCACCATCGCCCCCGCTCAGGCCGACGGCGCGCACGCCTTGTGCCGCGAGCGCGCCCACTAATTCACTGTTGAGCGCGCCGCGGAAAACCATCCGCGCGAGATCCAACGTGCGCGCATCGGTGACGCGACGGCCCGCCACGACTTCACGCGGAACGTCCATCTGCGTGCACAGGGCGTCCAATTGAGGGCCGCCACCATGGACAAGTGCCACGCGAATGCCGACGTGGTGGAGGAGTGCGACGTCCTCGGCAATCGTGGCGCGCGCGCCGGCATCCGCAAGGATGGAGCCCGATACCTTGATGACGAAGGTCTTGCCCCGGAAAAGGCGAATGTAGGGGTGGGCGCCAAGGAGCGGGGTGATGCGGTGCATGGGGCGCGCGTCTATACCGTTTTGGGGGGGTCGCACGGAGGGAGTGACAATTCGCCTCAAGCGCGACGGTGGAATGCCGTACAGAGGGCAGGCACGAGGAGTCCCATGCGATTCGGAAACATTGGTCCACCGCCGAACTTTGTGACCACCCGCGGCGCGATAGCGGCGGCGTTGGCCGAGCGCGTTGGCGCCAAGAACTCCGTCCTCCCGGTGCCCGCCGCAATTCCGGCGCGAGAGACGCTGACCGCCGATGCGTGGGCGACGCTCGCGGCACGAGCGGGGGGCGATGCCGGACAGATGCACGGGTAATCCGCGCCCCTCAAGCCGCCACGCCTCCGCGCCGATCCACGGGACACTCCCCGGAATGGCCCTATGGATCAACGCACGTTCGAAGAAATCCTGTTCCTGATCGCGGAAGAGTTGGGCGAAATCGACGTGATCACGGACGGTCTCGAAGAGATCGTCTAGGGATCGCTACAAGAGCCAGCTGAGCAGCACGGCGGCTTGCACCGGTTCGCGGTTCGCGGCCTGAGGAACGACGCGGCTCTTCGGTCCGTCAATCACTTCGTCGGTAACGATGACGTTGCGTCGGACGGGAAGGCAGTGAAGGAAAGCGGTAGCGTTGCGCATCCGTTTGGCATCGACCGTCCAGTGTCCGAGGCCCTCGATGCGCGCTTCGTGCTCTTGGCGATTGCGCGCCCGCCAGCCTTTGGCGTAGACGGCGATGGCGCCATCCGCGGCCTCGTCGGGGTCACGCGTCACGGTGACCCGGGCGCCGGTGTCGCCGCAGAAGCTGCTCGCCCGCGCCATTTCGGCCTCGTCGAGGTCGAAGCCTTCTGGCACTGCGACGTGCAGGTCAGCCCCGCCGAGGATTGCGGCTCGAACGACGGACAGGGGCACCGCCTGCGGAAGCGGCTTCGGATGGGGCGCCCAGGTCAAACACACCTTCCGGCCGGCGAAACCGCCGCCCCCGAGGTCGGATAACGTCAGTTGGTCGGCCAAGCCCTGACAGGGATGTGAAAACGCGCTCTCAAGGTTGATGAGCGGCGCGCCGGCATGGGCGGCAAACGCGCGAATCACTTGCTCTTCCTCGTCACCCTTGGGAAATGCCCGGACGGCGAGCACATCGGCGTAGGACGACAGGACAGGCGCAGCCTCGCGAACGTGCTCCTGGGCCGATCCGTTCATCACAACGCCATCGTCAAACTCCATCTTCCAAGTGCCCTCCCCGGCTTGAAGATACACAAAGTGTGCTCCGAGCCGTCCGGTCGCGACCTCCATCGAGGTGTGCGTGCGAAGGGAAGGGTCGAAAAAGAGCCCCGCAACCGCGCGCCCGCCGAGAAGCCGCAAACGCCCAATCTCAAGTCGATAGGCGCGGTAGATGCGCGCGAGGTCAAGCAGAGCCGCAGTTCCGGCCACACCCGGTTCGAGGCCGTCAATCAGCCGTGTGCCCTTCCAATGCTGCCGGACTTTGGCGACAGCGTCGTGGAGACGCGTTTCGAGGGTGGGTTGCATCAGAGGCTCCGTAGGGCGTCGGCGAGCGCGGCGACGGCTTCAAAAGGAAGGTTGAGGGGGGGCATGAGGCGGATGACGGTTGGGTCGTCACTGCCGCCGACGATGAATCCGCGGCTGCGGAGTTCCGCGACGATCGGTTTCACGGGAGTAGGAAAAACCAGGCCGAGGAGGCAGCCGAGTCCGCGAATCTCGAGATCTGGAAGCGCGTCACGGAGACGACGTTCTACTTCGGAAGCGCGCGCGACGAGATCCTCCGTACGCAGTACGTGATGCGTGGCCAGGATGGCTGCGCAGGCCATCGGGCCTGCGCCAAACGTGGACCCCTGATCGCCGTCGCGGGCGGCTTCGGCCAACGCATGATCGACGAGGGTAACCCCGACCGGAAATCCACCTGCCGCACTCTTCGCCGACGTGATGAGGTCGGCGCGAACACCGAAATACTCCGCGGCAAAAGCGGCACCGAGGCGGCCCCATGCGGTCTGCACCTCGTCGAGAATGAGCAGTGCCCCAACACGATCGCATTCGGCGCGCAGCCCGACGAGAAACTCGGGTGTGGCCGTTCTCATCCCTGCCAACGATTGGACCGGTTCCAGAATTACCGCGGCCACAGTCGTGTCCAGCGCCGGCACCTCTCCCCAGGGTACGAATCGCGTGTGGCCCAACTGCACCACCGGATACGACCGATACTTCTCCGAGTGTGTCACCGCCAAGGCACCCATCGTACGACCGTGAAAACCACCTTCAAAAGCTACGACATCGGTGCGTCCCGTGTGGTGTCGCGCCATCTTTAGCGCGACCTCGTTCGCTTCCGCCCCGGAGTTCGACAAGAAAACGCGGGAGAGGTTGTCGGGCGCGAATTCGACGATTGCACGGCAGGCCGCCGCCCGAACCGGTGTGGACACGACATTGGAAAAGAACGCCATTCGCCGGGCCTGTTCACCGACCACCGCGACCCAGACGGGATGGGAGTGCCCGATCAGAGCGACCGCATGCCCGCCGTAGAAATCCCAGTACGCGCGGCCGTCGGCGTCCCACACCCGGGAACCGGCCCCACGGACGAGCGTGAGCGGGAGCTTGGCGTAGGTTGCCAACTGCCAATTCGATTCGGCGCCCGGATTTCCGATCAGTTGGTCGAGCAGGCCCTCGTGTATCATTATGGTACGGCCTGCAAGCTGGTCAATCCCAGATCGATGGGCCAGCCCATCGAGAGGTTCAAGTTCGACACGGCCTGTGAACCGGCGCCGCGGCACAGATTGTCGATCGCACAGAAAACAACGGTTGCATCTGGTGTTTCGACGACACCGATGTCAGCCCGCGGGGAGCCGAGGACGTGCAGGATTTCCGGGGGCCGTTCGATCACCCGAACGAGTGGATTCCCGGCATAGAACTCATGCCATAGCGATGCGGGTACGCGTGGCAGTTGGAGCGACACGAGGATGCCGCGACGAATGGGGGCAGAAATGGGCACGAAATCGAGTTGGATGTCTCCGATTGCGCGCTCAACCTCCGGAACGTGCTGATGGCAAAGCACCTTGTACGGGCGTAGGTTCTCGGCGCGCTGCGGGTGATGCGTGCCGCCGCCGGGTGTGACGCCGCTGCCCGTGGAGCCGGTGAGCCCGGTTGCCTGGATGCGGCCGGAAACCTTCCCGGAGAGCGGTAAAAGCGCGAGGGTCAGCGCCGTCGCGAAGCACCCTGGATTCGCGATGCGCTTCGCCCGGAGCAGACGCTCAGCGCCCAATTCCGGCAAGCCGTAGATCCACTCGGGCGTTTCCCGGGGGAACTCGTAGTGGCGAGCGTGCAGCGAACTCGGCAGACGATGATCGCCGCTCAGGTCGATCACGATGTCAGCGGAAAGGCCGGGGGCCAGCAGGGCCGCCTGACCGTGGGGAAGGCAGAGAAAGAGTACATCTGCCGGTGGTATTTTGGCGGTCACGGGTACGGCTGGCAGTTGGGGCCAGACGTCACGCGTCGTTTTTCCATCGTGTTGCCGAGACGTCGCGCCGACGACCGTCAGCGCCGGGTGCTGGAAGCACCAACGCAGGGTTTCGGCGCCGGTGTACCCGGAGGCGCCGACGACGGCGACCGTGAGCTTGTCAGCCGGCATGGACGCCGAGCGCTGCGGCCACGACCGCCGCCAGCGCGTCGCCGCTGGTCCGGGCGTTGACGGCCGGGATGCCAAGGCGATCCTCCACGAAACGCCGACCGACCGCGTTGTCCGTGGTGGGGCCCGAAATAACCGTCAGCGTGAGCTTCAGATCGTCGCGGAAATGCAGTGCCGCACCCCACGCGCCCACGGGATCGTTCGCGCAGCAGATGTGCGCCAGTCCCGGCCTCATGAGGTCATCCGCTCGGAGAATTTCAGCGACTCCGTAGTCACCCATGATGCCGTCCCCCAACTCAATCACGATGCAGTCGAGCTTGACGCCGTGCATCGGCTCGTTCAGCGCCCGGATCACGCCGCGAGCCACCGGCAACGATGTTTCCGGGCGCGTCGAAACGATGCCGGCGTCATTGAAGGACAGCGCTCGTGCGGCGCCGACATCCTCCATTTTCAGGGTGTCGCGGCGCAGCGAGACGCCCGTTAACTTGGCGGCACCCACCTTCAGGCCCCGGCGCGCCAGACCCCGAATAATCTCACATGCAGCATACGTTTTCCCCGCGTTCATGCACGTGCCGGAAACGTACGCGATCGGAATTGAGGCTTCGAGGTGATCGGCGAGGGGCAACGCACCGGTCCGGATGCTCGCCGGCAGTCCGCGCCGCTCACCCAGATGGGGGAAGGAAAGAATCTGCCCAAGCACTTCCACTCGGCAGGCCGGCCCGACGTCGGGGTTTGCCGAGGTGCAGAGTCCGATGACGCCGCCAAGATTGAGGAGATGGAGGATGTCACCGACCGCAACTTTACTTGGAACGATGCCGGTGTATCCATGCAGCGCACGTCGTTCGCCGAGGACGCCAGCCAGGACGTCACCCTCGTTGACCGTTGCCATGCGTCCGTGCTCGTCTTCAATTTCGTTGTAGACCTGTTTTCGATCCAGCGCCCGCACCGCAACGACGGATCCCTCCTCCGCGATGATGGTATCGGAAAGGGTCACCTCACGGGGTAGGCGGCAATTACGGGTCGCAGACGCGATTTTATTGAGGCGGACCTTCACTTCGCCTCCCGCGCGCGGGCGGCGAGAACGCCCTGGAGCCCGTACACCGCGCAAAAGCCGCGTGCGTCGGCGTTGGACCACAATCCATTTTCCTCGCCATATTTCCCCACCCGTTCGTCCATCATCGAGTAGGGAGAGCGAACGCCGCGAACCTCTACGCGGCCCTGTTCGAGTTGTACGCGCACATCTCCGCACACAACCGTCTGCGAACTCTCGAGAAACGCCTCGATATCGCGCATCACCGGGTCGAAGAACTGCCCTTCGTGCAGGAGCATTCCGTAGAAATTACCAAGCGTTTCCTTCTGCACCTGCTGCCAACGCGTCAGCACCAGCTTTTCCAACTCGCGGTGGGCATCGATCAGGATGGCCGCCGCCGGTGCCTCGAACGCAATCCGGCCCTTGATGCCGAGAATGGTGTCGCCGAGGTGGTAGTTGCGGCCGATGCCATGTCGGGCGCCCAGCGCGTTCAATTCCTCCACGCGGGTGAGTCCGCCGATGGGTTCCCCGTGATCGAAAGAAACCACGATCTCCTCCCCTCCAATGGGAGCTCTGGACGGCGTCACGGTCGTCGGCCAGGCATCCTCGGGGATGGACTGCCAGCTGTCGTGGGTCTCGCGGCCGCCAATCGTGACGCCCCAGAGCCCGGAATTGACGGAGTAGTCACGTCGTGCGGCGGAAATCGGAAAGCCCTGCGCGGCCAGGAATGCCGCGCTTTGAGCGCGGGTGATCCGCTCGTCGCGGATGGGAGTGAGGATGTGGGTGCCGGGCAGGAGCGTCCGGATGGCGACGTCGAAGCGGATTTGGTCGTTTCCGGCGCCGGTGGAACCGTGGCACACGGCATCGCATCGCGACTGTTTCGCCGTTTCGGCGATCACCTGGGCCTGTACGACTCGCTCCGCCCCGACGCACAGTGGGTACACGCCACCCCGCCGCACATTCGCCCGGATGAGCCAGCGAATGTGTTGCTGATACACGCGCTCTCGTGCATCGACGAGGGAATACTCTGCGGCGCCCATTTCCTGCGCGCGGTGGGCGATGGCGGCTCGTTCGGCGCCGTCGAGTCCGCCGGTATCGACGGTGACGGCGTGGACCTCATGCCCCTCCGTGGCGAACCGACGGAGCAGGTAGGACGTATCAAGTCCGCCGGAGTAGGCGAGGAGCACGCGCATCGGGACACCCGGGAGGCCGCCGCGTCTATCGGGGCGGCTCCCCCCCGTCCAACCGCCCGGAGACGACCCGTTCGACGCCGGACAGATCACGATGGCATTCGGTCGTCAGGCCGAACTCCCGCATCACGCTCGCCACGGCTTCTGCCTGCCCTTTCCCCACCTCGACGAGCAAGCCTCGGCGCGCGCGGGCGGCCGCCAACGGAATCAACTGGCGATAGACGTCGAGGCCGTCCAGGCCTCCGTCAAGCGCGAGCCGCGGCTCGTGATCCCGAACCTCGGGTTCCAGTCCCGCCAGCGCCTCCGTGGGGATGTACGGGGGATTGGAGACCACCCAATCAATCGGTCGTGAAACGGGAATGGCGCTGAGCAGCGGCCCGCGAAGCACACCGACGCGCCCGGCGAGCCCGTGCCGATCCACATTGATTCGCGTGACAGCCAGTGCCTCGTCCGAAACGTCAACGGCATACAGCCGGACGCCCGGGCGCTCCAGCGCCAACGTCAGGCCGACGCACCCGGTGCCGGTGCCCACGTCCGCAATGTAGATGGGATCGGCATCTCCGATGGCAGCGAGGGCCACCTCGACGAGCGTTTCCGTGTCTGGCCGGGGCACCAGCACGCCCGGGCCGACGGCGAACGGATGGCCAAAGAACTCCTTTTCCCCGAGTATCCACGCCAGAGGTTCGCGAGCGCCGCGTCTCCGCACCGGGCCCCGCAATGCCTCCAACTCCGGATCCGACATCGGCCGATCGAAGTTCAGATAGACCTTGACACGGTCGAGCCCGAGCAGGTGGCCGATCAACAACTCAGCATCGAGTCTCGGCGTTCCGATGCCCCGCGAGCGAAAATATTCGGTCGTCCGGGTCAGAACGTCGATGAGCGGCGTCATTCCTGCACTATCGCCCTTCCACGGCCTTGAGCGCTTCCGCCTGGAAATACGAGGTCACGCCGGTGATCAGCTCGTCCATGTCTCCTGTGACGATGGCCTCGAGCTTGTACAACGTGAGCGTCGAGCCGTCGGTCGTGGTCACGCGGTGATCGGTGACGCGATTCTGCGGGTAGTTGTACGTGCGAATTCGTTCAGAACGATCGCCACTTCCAACCTGTGATTTCCTGTCCGCTGCCTCCGCGGCGTCACGTTCCGAACGTTCCTTCTCCAGCAAGCGGGCGCCAAGCACCTTCATCGCCTTCGACTTGTTCTTCGTTTGTGACTTCTCGTCCTGACAGATGACCACCAGGCCCGTCGGCAGGTGGGTGATCCGGACGGCCGAATCCGTCGTGTTGACCGACTGCCCACCGGGACCGCCGGCCCGGAAAACGTCAATTCGTAGGTCTTTGTCGCCGATTTTGATTTCGACCTCCTCGGGCTCGGGAAGGATGGCGACCGTGGCTGCGGACGTATGAATCCGGCCCTGTGTTTCCGTTGCGGGGACGCGTTGCACGCGATGGACACCGGCTTCGTACTTGAGGTAGCTGTACGCGGTATCGCCGATGAGCGAGGCAATAATTTCTTTGTAGCCTCCTTGCGTGCCTCCGACGGTGACCTCGGAGGCCGACATGATCTCGAGGCGCCACCCCATTTTATCGGCGTATCGAGCGTACATCCGGAAAAGATCGGAGGCGAAAAGTGCGGCTTCGTCTCCCCCGGTGCCTGCCCGAATTTCCAAAAGCAGCGGGCGACCTTCATAGGGGTCCCGCGGGAGCATCAGGAGCTTGAGATCCTGCTCCATCCGCGGGATGCGGGCGTCGAGGATCTCCTTTTCCATCAGCGCCATTTCCCGCATATCGGGGTCCGAGAGCAACTCCGACAGTTGCTCACGCTCGGTCTCAGCCGCCTTCAGTTCCTCCACCAGTCCAGCCATACGCGAGACCTCCGAGTGTTCACGCGTCACGTCGCGAAAGCGCGTGCGGTTCCCGGAAAGGCTTGGATCCATGAGCTGACGGTTCAACTCATCGAGGCGACTCTGAAGCTCTTCGAGACGAAAAAACATGGGGCTCGGATGCACGAAACCCCCGCAGGCGACAACGCCGACGGGGGCCTCGGTGCGGTGCAGTTACTGCGGGATGTTGTATTTCTTGTTGAACTTGTCGATTCGGCCCGCCTGTGTTGCGGCCCGTTGCTTGCCCGTGTAGAACGGGTGCGAGGCGGACGAGCTATCTACGAATACGACGAAATGATCGACACCGTCGATGTTCTTCGTGGTCTTGCTGCTCATCGTCGAACGCGTCGGGAAGTCGGTGTTGGAACCGGAATCGACGAAGACGACGTTGTTGAGTTGGGGATGGATGCCGGACTTCATGGCGCTTTCCTCTACGGGGTCGGGCCGCGTTCTTACTCGATGGCGCGCCATTGTCAAGCGCGGCGTCGAACCCGAACCGCAGTGACGACGCCGTCGTCGACCTCAATGCGCGCGTTCTCGAGACCTGCGAGTTCCTCCGCGAGTGGGTCGGGCGTGTCGAGCACCCCGAAGAGCGTCAGACTGCCGCCGCCTTCGACAGCACGCGCGCTCGCGAGCAGCTTCCGAACGCTGCGGAGGGCCGCGACGTCGACGCCGGCGACGACTCGTCCGTTTGCCGGTGCTACGGCGTGCGCCGCCCGGACGTACCGACTGAGGGAATCCACAAGCAGAGCGACGTCCTGACGGGCCTCCACGCGGCGCCGTACGCGCTCGGCCACGATTTCAAGCACCTGAACGTGACGGGAATCCGCCTCGTCGAACGTGGTCGCAGCGACCTCTCCCGGGATGGTCCGACGCAGCTCCGGAACGTCTTCGGGGCGTTCGGCCACGAGGACGGTGAAGATCGATATCCCCGACAGCGTGCCCAGATTCGCCGCAATTTGCCGTAGCGCGGTGGTTCTTCCCGATCCCGGCCGCCCCGTGATCAGGACGCGCGCGCCGAAGCAGAGGGGAGCCTGAGCGGCGAGTCCGGCGTCCCAACCGACCATGGGTCGCGTCGGCGGGGCCGCGACGAGATGATCGAAAAGTACTTTTTCCCGGCTTCCGTCAGCGGAGTCTCCGTTGATCCGTTCGACCTTGATCAGCGCGAAATACCGCTCATTTTCCTTGGGCGCACGAACCTGACCACCGACTGTATCTCCCGTACGCAGATTGAAACGGCGTATTTGTGAGGGTGATACGTACACGTCGTCGGCTCCGGGCGCGTAGCCGAACTCGGGTGCACGAAGAAATCCGAAGCCGTCCGGCAGGATTTCCAGCACGCCCTCACCTTCCGCGTTTTGCTCCCGCATCATCATCTGCGCGACCAATTCCTGCGCGGAGAGTCCGGCCGCGTTGTCCACGCCGGCATGGCGGGCCCGGGCAACCAGCTCGGATTGCGACATGGAGCGCAGTTGGGCGGGGTCGGTCGGCATGTCAGACGCCGAAGGCATCCTTGAGAAGCATCAACAGAGCAGGGTCGTTTGTTTTGAATTTTCCGCGGGCGATGTCGATCGGGCCGGGCGCCTTTCCGCGGGCAATCAAGGCCTCAAACACCGCGGGGTCACTTTTGACGACGCAGTCGGCGTTCTCAATCTTGCCTTCGACCACCTCACATGCCGTGGGGCCGATGCGCAAGGAGAATTTGTCAGGGCCTACCGAAAAATAGTAGCTGACGTTTCGGTTGACCTTTCCAGCGCGGAAACGGCTCGGGAAGGCACTGAGGAGTTCTGCGGTCGTGGGCATGCCGGCGAGTCTACGCCGTGGCGTCGGCTGCGGCTACGTCCGCGAGTTCGCTGCCCGCTTCGACGCGCGCCCCGGTGGCGATGGCCCGACGCGTTCGCTTCGCGAGCAACCCCTGTTCTTGCAGCGCCTCCCGCAACGCCCGGGTGGCGCCGGCCGCTTCTTCGCAGGCCAGGGATTCGGCGATATCCGTCCACCAAAGGTCGCGCTCACGCAGGGCAAGGCGATTTGCGATGACGGCGCCGCGGAGGCGCGCGCTGCCCAAGTTCGGCGCGGCGTCCAGCCTCCGGAGCAGGTCAGCGAGCTCTTCTCGGTCAGCGTCCATCCGAACCTCGGGCGTCGAGGGTATCACATCGGCTTGCCACGGTTAAGCGCGCGCGATGGACGCAACGGCGGCTCGGATCGCATGGCTCGTCGGCGAAATCAATCGCCACGATCGTAGGTATCATCAGGATAATGCGCCGGAGATCGGGGATTGGGAATACGACGGATTGTTCCGTGAGCTCCAACGCATGGAGGATGAGAATCCGCACTTGCGGACGCCAGACAGTCCCACGCGCCGCGTTGGAAGCCCACCGGTGGCTGAGCTTCTGCCGTTCGTGCACGAAATTCCGATGCTCTCCTTGCAAAACGGACTTCGTCAGCCAGACGCGGCCGACGAGTGGGTGGACCTGCACGAATTCGAGGCGCGAATCAGGCGACATTTGCGGGGAGATGCCCCGGACACCATCGCCTACGTCATCGAGCCCAAGCTGGATGGCCTTGCGATGGAGTTGGTGTATGAACACGGAAAATTCGTGGCTGGGGGCACCCGGGGGGATGGCAAGACCGGGGAGGACGTGACCCACAATCTGCTCCAGCTGCCGTCGATTCCGCGCGCGCTGCCGGGGTCCGCACCGGAACGGCTCACCGTCCGAGGAGAGGTCATCTTCGATCTCGCGGGGTTTGAACGCATGAACAACGCGCGTGAGGCTGGCGGAGACAAGCGCTTCGAGAATCCCCGGAACGCCGCCGCCGGCACGATGCGGCAGCTGGATCCGGGCCAGGTTCGGGGGCGTCCGTTGCAGTTCTGGGCGCATTCGGCAGGCGTGTTGCCGGAGCGGCCGGCCTCCCATGCGGACCTCCTTGCAACGTTCACGGCGTGGGGCTTTCTGGTCAACCCGCTGAACGCTCGCGTGGAGGGGATCGACGCCGTGATTGCGGCGGTTGCCGACCTCGACTCCCGGCGGGCAGACTTGCCAACCGAGATCGATGGCGCGGTGGTGAAGGTCGATTCCGTTGCGTTGCAGGAAGCGCTTGGGTTTGTGACCCGCTCGCCGCGCTGGGCGTTGGCCGTCAAGTATCCGCCGGCTCGCGTCCTCACGCGGCTCGACGGCGTGCTGTTTTCGGTAGGTCGAACGGGCGCCATTACCCCGGTGGCGCAGCTCGCTCCCGTACGGGTTGGCGGGGTTACCGTGCGCAACGCATCGCTCCACAACGAACATCAGATGCGACGTATGCTGGGCCTTCGCGTGGGCGATCTCGTCGAAATCCAGCGGGCCGGAGACGTCATTCCGGAGGTCGTGGGTGCCATTGACGAACCGGGTCGGGATGCGCGTCCGCTCGTCAACTACCCTGACCTCTGTCCTCAGTGCGCGTCGGCGCTCGTCCGAGAGCCCAATCCCGACGATCTGGACAAAGTGCTCATCCGGTGTCCGAACGGGCTGGGTTGCCCGGCCCAATCGCGCGGCGCCATCCGCCATTTCGCCTCCCGTCTGTGCATGGACATCGAAGGGGTCGGAGAAAAGCTGGTGGATCAACTCGTGGCCGCAAACCTGGTTCGTCGCCCTTCCGATTTGTATGCGCTGTCGGGCGAGCAACTGTCCGAGCTGGATCGCATGGGGGAGACCTCGGGCAAGAACGTTTTGGCGGCCATCGAGGCGTCGAAGGGCAGGGGACTGGAGCGATCGTTGATGGCACTCGGCGTGCCGATGGTCGGGGCGTCCACGGCGCGGGACCTGGCGCGTCACTTTGGCAGCATTGACGCCATCATCGCGGCGGACGCCGGGGCGCTGACCGCGGTGCATGGGATTGGCGAGTCGGTGGCGAGCGTGGTGGCGGCTTTCTTCCGCGAGCCGCACAATATCGAGGAGATCGAGGCGTTGAGGGCGCGCGGCGTGCAGTTCGCTCCGCCGGCGCGTTCGGCATCCGGGGGCGCTCTCGCCGGCCAGACCTTCGTGCTTACGGGTACACTCCCGACGATGACGCGTGACGAGGCCAAGGCCATGATCGAGGGTGCCGGCGGGAAGACGGCGGGAAGTGTGTCCAAAAAAACGAACTATGTTGTCGCAGGGGAAGATGCGGGTTCGAAGCTGGAAAAGGCAAACGCCCTCGGCGTCCCCGTCATCGATGAGGTCGGGTTGCGCGCGCTTCTGGAACGCACATGATCGCGCTACTGGTTGCGTGCACCGAACCCCCGCTGCTGGCGGCGATCGGGGCGGAGTTGGGCGCGCAAGCAGCCACAACCGCCGGCGTCCCGGTGCAGATGTTCGTGGCAACCGTGAGTGTAGTGGGGGAAACGTGCGGCGTCTTGGACGTCGAGGGACACGCGTTCGACGGCGGCGGTGCGCGCCGACTCGGCGTCACTACGGTGGAGGTGTCCACAGACGGACAGGGCAACCACGTTTGGACATTCGCCGACGCGGGATTGGGCGCAGATCGGGCGCCGCTCGTCGTGGCTGCGGATGCGCAGCGCACGCGGTTCAACACGGAATGGTCCGCGGCGACATCGACGATGTCCGCGGAATTGAAATTCGCAGATTGTCCAGTGGACATCTCGGAGACCGATGCATCTGAGGACAGCGGAGACGGTGGCGATTCAGCCCCGGCGGAGGCCGACTTCGTGCTCGTCTCCGGCAATGGCAACTGGTCCCAGGGAGAGGCCGCATCGGAGATCGTGTTGCAGGGTGACGGCAGTGAGATCGGGCTTCGATTCGCCCCGCCAAGCGCTTCCGCCCCATCCGTCGGCTGGCTGCGCTGGAATGATGGGCGAAGCAAGGATGTCATCACGCTGAACGGAGCGGAAACGATCACCGCGTCGGGATGGCCCGGCGTAGCGGTCGGCGTCGGGTGGACCGCGGCAGTGACGGTATCCGCGCCGTAATGGCTAAAAAGCGGCGCCCACCCAGCCGGATAGACTGGTGCGAAACCCGAGCGAGCCGTCCACCCCGGCAATCAGGCGCCCGCGCCGTGCCGGCCGCCCCGCGAGCGGCTCAGAAAGGAACAGGATGCCGCCCACGACTTCTCCCGGCAGCATGGGCTCGAGCGTGAGCGTAAGCGCTCCGTCCAAAACGACATCTTGCTCGACAGACCAGGGGATAGCGCAGAGGCCGATCCACGCGACCACGTTGTCGGCCGTGCTTCCGGTTCCTACCGTGAGGCCGACGTCCACCTCGGTACGGGTGGACGATTCGCTTCCCGCCTTCGTTTCCGAGTGACTCAGTCCGGCCCACGCGTCCACGGACAGCGTTGGCGTAACCGCGAAGCCCGATTGGAGGCCGCCGGCGATCGCCCACCCTTCACCACCCGTCGATGCGCCTGAAAGCGTGTCGGCAGCGTGGTCAACCCGGGCGTACGCTCCGAGCGGACGGACGACGCGCGCGCTGAGTTCGAACCCTTGCCAGGCGCGGTGACGTACGGCCTCACACCCATCTCCGGTGCAGCCTCGGTCGTGCAACCAGTCTCGGTCCAGTCCGAGCGCCCCGGCGACGGAAACGCCGGATGGCTCCGCGGACATGGGAGCGAGCGGGCCGGCGACGGCGAGCGCGACGGTGAGCAGCATGGGTCGGACCTATCCTGATCGGACAAAACCTGACGGGCGTCGCGTTGCTCGCTCCCAAGGCTGCGGCTACGGTGCGGACCCGCCGGAGGACCCGTGCTCGTCCCGTTGATCCTCGCCTGCTCCGCAACCGACGCGCCGGCTGTAGCGGCGGTTGCCCCGGTTGCCCCGGCGACGCCCCCCGACGTCATCCTCGTCACGCTCGACACCACTCGTGCGGATCGCATCGGCGCATACGGATACCCTGGTGCCAAAACCGAGACCATCGACGAACTTGCCCGAAACGGAATCCGTTTCGACCATTGCAGTTCGCCCCTACCGCTCACGATTCCCGCACATGCAACGCTGATGACTGGCCTGTTGCCGTTCCATACGCACGTCCGCGCGAACGGCGACAACGTGCTCGCCGATTCGTTCACCACCCTCGCTGAGCGGTACAAAGCCGCAGGGTACGTGACGGCCGCGAGCGTCGCCGCCTTCGTCACGACGCGACAGTGGGGATTCGCTCAGGGTTTTGACGCCTATTTCGATCAGCTGCCGGAGCAGGGCGCCGACGACCACAACTATTGGCACACGGAGCGTCCAGGGAACGAGGTGGTGGACGACGCCGTGAACTGGCTCGGCGTGGCACCGACGGACAAACCGCGCTTTCTCTGGGTGCATCTTTACGACCCACACCAGCCGTACAAGCCGGCCGGCGACTACGCGACGAGCTTCGCCACACACCCCTACGACGGGGAGATTGCCTTTGTCGACGACCAAATTCAACGCATCGTCGACGCGACGAAGGGCCGGCCCGTGTTGTGGGCGCTCATCGGCGACCACGGGGAGAGCCTCGGTCAGCATGGCGAGGACACGCACGGCCTGTACGCCTACGACGCGACTTCGCGCGTGCCGTTCATCCTGTCGGGCGCTGGCGTTGTAGCAGGGGTTGCTTCCGATCCGGTGTCCGCGGCGGATCTGGCGCCAACGCTGTTGCGCGCGTCGGGGTTGGCCGTTCCGCCGGATCTGGACGGCGCAGCGCAACCCGGCGCGGCGGTGGTGCCCTACCTTGAAAGCTACCAGCTTTCGGAGCGCTTTCGGCTCGCCCCGCATCGGGCGGTCGTCAGCCAGACGCTCAAGCTGATCGCGACACCAAGGCCGGAACTGTACGATCTGGCGATTGATCCCGACGAACGGGTCAATCTCGCGGACACGCGCTCGGACGACGTCGCGCGTCTCATGGGTCTGCTCGGTGACAAGAACGCCGATCCCCCGGGGGACGACGCGGCGAAACTGGACGCCGACACCGTTCAACAACTTGCCTCTCTGGGCTACGTGTCCGGGGGTGCCGGGGCGGGCGCGGATGCGCTCACGCTCCCCGATCCCAAAGATTACATCGACGTTATCCGCCTGGCTGGGAAGCTCGATCGCACGGCGGCGAAGGAGGGTCCGGAGGCGGCGTTGAAGCTTCTCGGGGAAGCGCTCGCCCAAAAGCCGGATGCGTGGGAACTGCGAATGCGGAAGCAGCAGTTGCTTGGCAAGTTGAAACGACATGACGAGGCAAAGGCGTTTGCCGACGAAACAGCAAAGATGTTCCCGGATAAGTCCAGAACCTGGATTACCCTGGCCGGCATGGCGGCGGTTGACCGGGACATGCCCGGTGCGCTGACGTTCGCGCGGCGGGCCATCGAGAGCGATCCAACGGATGCGGCTGCCCAGGAGGCGCTCGTCAGTTCACTGCTTGCGAACGAACTCCACGAGGAGGGAACGGCGAAGGGTGCAGAATACATGGCGCTGAACGCGGCAAATGCTGGAGTCGCCGCGGTGCTTGGGCGCTACTACCTTGGCAAGCTCGACTTCGCGAACGCCGAGAAAAACCTCCGTGTGGCGGTATCGGGGCCGAATCCGCGTCGGGGGGCGCGCGCGCAGCTTGCCATGCTCGCCGTCGGCGCCAAGGTGCGTCCGGACGCGTACGCTCTCCTGACCGCTGAGGTCCGTGATTACCCGGGAAACGCGTTTGCGCGCCGGATGTTGAGTAGAATGTACGCCGAGGATCAACGCTGGCAGGATCAAAAGGAACACGCCGCGTTCATGGCGCAGGCGTTCCCCGAAGAAGGGCGGGCGCAGTTGATGTTTGCGCAGTGCCTGTTCAATCTTTCCGATTTCGCGGCAACACGGCGCTCGCTCGACGTAGCGCTTCGGCTCGAACCCGAGGACCCGGACATCC
>CAMAWH010000016.1 GCA_945861635.1 Klebsiella pneumoniae
ACCTCTTTCCCGTCCCCGTGATGCGCAAGTTGTTCCGGGGGAAAGTCCTACACATGCTTCGCGCCGCCTTCCACGAGGCCGTCCTCCACCTCGACGGCGACTGCGCCAGCCTCCAGAAACCCGGGGCGTTTCGCACGCTCCTCCGCACATCGGCTTCGTTCAACGCCGCAAATGCACGGGTCGAGCACCGCTGTGCCGTTCGGAACGGAGTGCTACCGACCCGCACATTTGACTCATGGTTTACGCCCGACTAGGCGAGAACGCGCCCGACGAATTGATCGAGCGCCGTCTTGTTGAGCGCCCCGACCTTTCGCTCGAACACCTTTCCGCCTTTGAACAGGATCAACGTCGGAATGGACTGCACGCCGAACTTGTTCGGCGTCTCCATGTTCTGGTCGATGTCCAGCTTGAAGATCTTGATCTGGCCCTTTTTCTCGTCCGCCACCTGATCCAGGAGGGGCGCGATCATGCGGCAGGGGCCGCACCAAACCGCCGTGAAGTCGAGGAGGACGGGAACGTCACTTTCGAGGACGAGCTTCTGGAAGTCGGCGTCGGTGATGTGGGGGACGGAAGCGCTGGCCATGGGGTACTCCGGGGTGAGGCGCCACAAGATGCACACCCGGGGCCGCAAAGGCAATATGATAACGATGGTCATCCGGCAACCGCCGGTGGCCGGAGACCGATGGCGCGAATCCTCGCGGTAGATGACGACGCCCTTGCCCGCGCGGTCCTTCTGGACGTGCTCGGCGGCCTGGGGCATGAGGTCGTGGGCGCGTCGGGCGGAACGGAAGCGTTGAAGCTCGCCGGCGCCGCGACGTTTGACCTCGTGATCACGGACATCCTGATGCCCGAGGTCGATGGATTCGAACTTGCGGCGCGTATCGGTCGGCTTACGACGCCGATCCCGGTCGTGCTGTCCAGTGGATTCTATCGGGGTGACGCGGAAGCGCAGGCACGAACGGCGGGAATTGCTGTTGTTGGGTTCCTGCCGAAGCCCGTCCAGCCGGACAAAGTGGCGGCGGTCGTCCGGATGGTGCTCGGTTCGAACGTTGCTGCGGCCCGGACGGCGGACCCGGAGCGCGGAGAGGAATGGAGCGGGGTTGCGTTTCTGGCGGGGTTGGAGGGGCCGATCGAGCGCGTTCCGCCGATGCGCGTGCTGTTCCTTTGTCATCGCGTGGCCGGAAGCGGCGCGGTGCTGGTCGAACTGGGCGATGTGAACGCAACCATCGTGGTTCGCGCCGGTCGGATCGTGCATGTCGAGGGCGTGCCGGGCCTGCTCAAGACGTTGGACCCGCGCCTGCCTGACCATCGCCACCTCGGTCAGGACATTGCGGCGGCGGTCGCGGCGGGAAACGACGTGCAGCGCGCGCTTGAGTCGGCGGAGGAGGGTCTGGGAGACTTCCTGACCCGCAGTCTGACGGCGCGCGGCGGGCTGGTGCGGTTCGACCCGGGTGCGGTGCCGCCGGCCGGCGCCTTCCCGCTTTCTAATCCGATTCCTCGGTTGATCGCGGGCGCGCTGCGTCGTGGCCGCCCGATTGCGCAGGTGACCCGCGACTGGGATGCGCTGGAGCTGGCGGCTATCCACGTCCGCATTCCGGACGACTCTCCGGAAACGCGTTGGGGGCTCGATCCTACCGCAATGCGCGTCGTGCGAATCGCCGGAAGCGCGAAGGAACTTGGCCGTCTGGTCAAGGAGGCGTCAGGTCCGGAAGCCGAGCGGCGTCCAGAGGTGTTGCGTGCAGTTGACCTGTTGTATTTGCTTGGAATTCTGCTGGTCGACGGCGGACCGTTGGAGACGTCCAACACCGAAACCGGTTCGCTCGTCGTGAGTCGCGACGGAGCGACGGAGGAGGATCCGCGCGTTGTGCGCCTCCGCAGCGCGTTGACGCTGATGGAAACCCAGGCGGCGGTGGACGTGATGGAACTCGGTGATCGTCGCAACATCACGGATGACGAGGTTACTTCGGCCTACCGGGATATTTCGAGGCGGTTTCATCCCGACAACTTCTTCTCGGCACCGCCGCTGATTCGCGCGCTGTCCGAGGCCTGTTTTTCGAAGGTGAACGCCGCGTATGAGGCGTTGCGCATGCCGGCAGGCATCGCGGACGCGCGCCGACTCCTCGACGCGCGAAGCAACGGACGCCAATACATCACCGCTCGGGATCATCAGGCTGCGAGAGTCGCATTTCGCCGTGGAGAACTGCTTTTCCGCAACCGGGACTGGCGTGGGGCGGACGCCCTGCTGCTTGAAGCGGTGAAGATGGACCCGACGTCGTGGCCGCATGCGCTCGCCAGTTCCCGGTGCGGCTATCTCTCGCGTCGCATCACTTTTGAGGTAGCGGTGAGCCAGATCGACGCCATTCAAGTGCCGGACCCGGTGCGGCGGGCTGAGCTTTCGGTGGCCATCGGCAACATCCTGAAGTTGGAGGGGCGGCACGCGGAGGCGCTGCGTCGTTTCAAGAACGCGCTGGAATCGGATCCAGAAAATCGAGATGCCATGCGGGAAGTTCGGCTGCATGGGCAACGAAGTTCGCGGGTGGACACGCCGTCGACGGCGTCCATGGGGAGTTCGATTATTTCGAACTTGTTGAGGCGGAAGACGTAGCGGAGGGGGCGGGGCGAAGCGCAGAGGAGGACGCCGGCCACGCCTTCCCTACTCGCAAACTCCCGCGCATCCGCCCAAATTCGGCGCCTCCCCGCACTGCACATCTGCGTAAACGGCCAGGCACTTCTCAGCCGCCACGGCGTCATAGCCCTCGCACGCCAGCTCCCCCTTCGCATCGCGCCTTGCGACGCTTTCTTGCGATGCGGTCTGGCACTCCTCCTCACTCGCGAACCCCGCGACCTCCAGCGTCTCGCATCGCGCGCGCCACGCACACACGGCATCCGCGTGGCGGTCGGCAAAGGCTCGACCCGCGCACCCGATCAGCGCGAGCAGCGCTATCCGCACACCTTCCGCGCGAGGTCCTTTGTCAGGTTCTTCTGGTGACTTTCCAGAGTTCCGCCGCCGATCTCCAGCAGTTTGGCGTCCCGAAGAAAGCGCTCGACCGGGTATTCCGTGCAGTACCCGGAACCGCCGAGGACCTGCATGGCGTTGTCGGCAACCTGTTTTCCGACCGGGGCCGCGAACAGCTTGGCGGCGTCACTGCCGATCCGATTGCGATGGTCCGGCCCCACGCTCTGCGCCACATGGTAGACGAGGCAGCGCATGGCCTCCGTTGCGGCGTAACTATCCCCAATGTACTTCTGGATCTGTCCAAATTCGTTGATTGGCTTTCCGAAGGCATGCCGGGCGTGGGCGTGCTTGATCATGATGTCAAGGCACCGGTCCGCGATGCCGAGGCTCATCGCGGCGAGCGTGAGACGCTCGATCTCGAGGTTCCGCATCATGTGGGTGACACCCGACCCCTCCAGTCCGAGCAGATTGTCCACCGGAACCTGACAATCCTCCAGAATCAACTCCGACATTGTGGATGCACGCATCCCCATTTTGTGCATCGGCGAACCCGTGCGGAATCCCGGGCACGAACGGTCGACCAAAAAGCTTGTCAACCGCCCGTTCACCTTGGCGTACACCAAAAAGCAATAGCCGTCGGGCCCGTTGGTGATGAAGGTCTTCGTGCCGTTGAGTACGTACACGTTTCCGTGCTGAACGGCCGTCGTACCCATGCCGAGCACGTCCGTGCCGTAGCCGGGCTCGGTCATGCCCATGCCGGCCAGCCATTCTCCTGACAGCACATTCGGTAGGATTCGCGCCCGCTGTCCCGCGTTGGCGCAATGGTAGAAGTTGTTGACGAACAACATCGAATGTGCAAGGTACGCGAGGCAGAAGCCGGGGTCGGACTTGGCGATTTCATGATGCGCAATGACGGCGGCGGTCGTGTCCATGCCGGCACCCCCGTCTTCCGCCGGAATCGTGATTCCGAGGAGTCCCAACTCCCCCAAGCGGCGAAACAACGGCAGGTTCATTTCCTGGCGCTGATCGAATCGCTCTGCTTGGGGTTCTACCTCCGTAAGAACGAAGTCAGCGACCATTTCGCGGAGCATGGCATGTTCGGACGTGGGCGTGAAAAGTGCGTCGGGCGACATGCCGCCTCCGTTAACTGGATCCCCCAGCGATCCGCTGCGTCGGAGACGCCTCGCGATAGAAGGCGCCATGCCCAAGAAGCTCCTCCTCGTCGATTGCCCGAATCAGGCGTTTCGTGCGTACCACGGCATTCAAACGGACATGCGGGCCCCGGACGGCTTTCCGACACGCGCGCTGTTCGGCTTCACGCGCATCCTCAAGGCGCTGATCCGCGATGTGAAGCCGGAATATGTGGCCTGCGTATTCGATCGCGGTGCCGATGCGCGCATCGCGCTGTGGCCCGAGTACAAGGGTACGCGTCCCGACATGCCCGACGATCTCCGCCAGCAATGGCCGGAATTTGAGCCGTTGTGTGAGGCCAGTGGGTACAAGGTGATGTCGATTCAGGGTGTAGAGGCCGATGACATCATCGGGACCCTCGCCGTGCAGTTTGCGAGTGACGACGTGCACGTGGCCATCGTGTCGGGTGACAAGGACTTCTGCCAGCTGGTGAACGACCAGATCCATGTGCTGGATGTCATGAAGGGTATCGAGGTTGGACCGAAGGAAGTGGTCGAGCGGTGGGGCGTTCCAGCCGACAAGATCATCGATCTGCTGTCGCTGATGGGCGATACGTCGGACAACGTTCCGGGCGTCCCCGGCGTCGGTCCGAAGAAGGCGGTGCGTTTCATCCTACAGTTCGGATCACTGGACGGCGTGCTGGACAATGCTACCAAGATCGGTGGGAAAACGGGGGAGGCCGTATATGCCAACGCGGATCTGGCGCGTCTGGCACGGCAGCTCGTCACCATCGACACGAAGATGGAGCTGGGCGTGACGCTGGAGGATTTTCGCGTACGCGAGCCGGATGCCGAGGAGCTGCGGAAGCGCCTGACCCGGTACAACTTCAAGACGCTGTGGAACGAACTCGCCCTCGGGGAGCGCGCGGAGGTCAAGCCCATCGCGAATTTCGACGGGTCGTCCCTTACGACGGTGTGGGGGCCGGGACCGATTGCCGCGTTGGGCGCCACCATGCGCGCGGTCGGGCGCGTGACGGTGCACGCCGACGCGCCGGACGGTCAGCTCCGTCGCCTGTTCTTTTCGTGGGCGGGTGGGCGCGCGATTGTGCCCGTCGATGATGCAGCGCTCCGGCACCTGAAGCCGATTCTTCAGGACAAGACGATCAAGAAAACCGGCTTCGAGATGAAGCTGCTCAACAAACAGCTCGGCGCGCGCGGGGTGGGTTTGGCCGGTGTCGTGGGGGACATCGCACTGGCCGATTACCTGCTGGTTGCTGAACAGAAGCGCACGCTTGATCACCTCACCCAACGGTATCTCGAGGAGCCAGTTGCGACGGATGTCGCGGATCAAGTCGCGCAGGTACAGCGGCTCGATGCGATTTTCGAGGAGAAGTTAGGTTTGGACAAGGTGTATCGCGAGATCGAGATCCCGCTGCTCCCGATCCTCGCCGAGATGGAGCGTGCTGGCATTCTGGTGGAGGTAGACCGGCTGGCCACATTCTCCACCGAGCTGGGTGCTCGGATCGCCACGATGCAGCAGGAGATCTACGCCCTCGCCGGCGAAGAATTCAACATCAACTCCACACTGCAGCTCGCGACCATCCTGTACGACAAGCGCGGCCTCGAAGCCGGGAAGAAGACGAAAACGGGCCGCAGTACCGACGCTGACACGCTGGAGAAGTTGAACGACCCGCTCGCCACCGCTGTCCTCGCGTTTCGGGAACTGTACAAGCTGAAGAACACCTACGTGGATGCACTCCCGAAAACCGTCGCAAGTGACGGACGCATCCACACCACCTACGGGCAGGCCGTTGCCGCCACCGGGCGCCTCTCCTCGAACGATCCCAACCTCCAAAACATCCCGGTACGAACGGAAGACGGGCGTCGTATCCGACAGTCGTTCGTCGCGCGGGAGGGCTGCGTACTTCTCTCCGCAGATTACTCGCAGATCGAGCTGCGCGTCCTTGCCCACTACTGCAAGGAGGGTCCGCTCGTGGAGAGCTTCCTGAACGGAGAGGACATCCACCGCCGCACGGCTTCCGAGATCTTCGGCGTGTCGCCGCTACTCGTGACGGGGGAGATGCGGCGCGCCGCCAAGGCGATCAATTTCGGCATCGTCTACGGCATGGGCGCATTCCGACTTGCGAATGAGCTGCGCATTTCGCGCTCGCAGGCGGCGGCCTACATTGAGGGCTACTTTGCGCGGTATCCGCAAGTCCGAGGCACGATGGACGCGGCGGCCGCTCGCGCGCGGGAACTCGGGTACGCGGAAACGCTCTACGGCAGGAAACGCCCGGTGGCGGGTCTCGACGCGGGGAATCCAAACGATCGCGCCGCCGCCGAACGCATCGCGATCAACACGCCCATTCAGGGCACCGCGGCCGACTTGATCAAGCTGGCGATGATCCGCGTCGATGCAGCGCTCCGTGGCATGGAGACGCGCATGCTCCTCCAGGTCCACGACGAATTGGTCTTTGAGGCCCCGATTGCCGAGGTTGCAGACGTGACCGAACGTATTCGGGATGCGATGGAAAACGTCGCGACCCTCCGGGTGCCGCTGAAGGTGGATGTGGGGTCTGCGCGTACATGGGCAGAGGCTCACTGATACCATGCACCTTGCGATGAACGACGCCACCGACGGAGAGCTGATCACCCGAATCCTCGCGGGAGAGGGTGATGCGTACCGTCCGCTCGTGCTGCGCTACCAGAATCGCCTCTTCGCCATGGTGTGCGGCATGGTCCGTGACCCGGAAGACGCGCGCGACATCGTGCAGATGTCGTTCGTAAAGGCCTATCAGAACCTAAAAAGTTTCCGAATCGACTCGGCGTTCTATACGTGGCTCTACCGCATCGCGATGAACCTGGCGATCGACCACTGCCGGAAGACGAAACGTCGCAAGACGACGAGCTACGACGAAGCCGTTGCCGCCCGTGATGATGACGGGGAGATCCTCGACACGCACCACGCGGACAGCCCGCTGCGCCTCCTCCAGCGCAAGGAACTGCACGAACGGATTTATGGTGCTTTGGACGAGCTGACCGAAGACCAGCGCGAAGCCATACTTTTACGAGAGGTCGAGGGCCTCTCCTACAAGGAAATCGCCGATCAAATGAACGTGCCGGAAGGAACGGTCATGAGTCGGCTGTTCTATGCACGCAAGCGGCTCCAGACGATCCTGAAGGAGCCGGGGGGTGGCGGGTGAATGAACGCGTTGCTGGCGCGTCCATCGAGCATATGGAATCGCTTGAACTGACTCCTGCCCAACTCGCCCTCACCCAAAAGGTGGATGGGGAAGCGGTGGAGGATGTGGAGACGGCGGAGCTTCGCGCCATCGGACGCGAACTTCGGGTGGCCTTTCACGCGGATGTTTTGGGCATCGTCGATGTTTCCGAGGAGGTGATGCTCGCGGTGCACGTCAACGACGCGGTTCGGTACACCATCGACGTCGCGGATGAGGTGATGTTCGCAATTGCGCTCAACGAAGCGGTGCGTCGAGAGGTAGACGTTTCCGATGACGTCATGGCGTCGATTGCGCTGAACGATGCGGTGCGCCACCCCGTCGACGTTGCGGACGCCGTCATGGCGGACGTGTTGGTTGCCGTGCAAAGCAACGTCCTGCCGATGGTGCGCCGCATGCCTCGGTGGGCGTCGATCGGCGGCCCTGCGCTGCTGCTCGCGGCTGCCGCTGCCATGATCTTTGCCATCGCGCCGACGCCTGCGCCCCGCGAGCTGAAAGCACAGTTGGTCAGCCCAGTATTCACGCTTGCGTCGCTCAATCGTGCGGAGGTCGAGGACGTAGAGTCTCAGGCCAACGTGTCCCTCATGCAATTCGAGGACGGCAGCCCGACCATCTTGTTCATCGAGGAAAGAACGCCATGAAGATGCAGTTGCTCCAACGCCTGCTTTTTCTGGCCATGCTCGCACTCGCGCCCGTGATCGCGCCTCAGGTAGCGTTCGCACAGGGCAAAGCGGAGCACGCCGGGAAGGTCCACCTGACGCTGCTCGTCGTGCATGCCACGAACGCGGAGACGGGCATTGACCCCAGTTTACAGGCGTTTGCACAGTCGTTTCGCCACCTGAACTACAAGGGATTTCGCCTTCTGTCCACGCAGTCGTCCGACGTCACGCTGAACAACGACGCCCACTTCAAGATCGAAGGCAATCGCGAGGTGAAGGTTACCCTGTTGAGTCGTGATGAAAACAATGTCCGCGTGCGGATGGAAATGACAGGAAAATCGGGCAAACTCTTGGATACGACGGTGAAGGTCAACCGAGACGGCACGTTCATCGTAGCCGGTCCGCAATACAAGGACGGCATCCTGATCCTTCCCCTGCGCGCGAGCTATTGAGCGCCGGATGACGCTGTTCGAACGCATCATTGCTCGGGAGATCCCCGCCAAAATTGTATACGAGGACGACGATGCGATCGCCTTTCGCGACGTTTCGCCGCAAGCCCCGACCCACATTCTCGTGGTTCCGAAGCGGCCCCTCCCGAAGTTGTCCGACGCAACGGACGCGGACGCCCTGATGTTGGGCCGACTGCTGCTGACGGTCAACAAGGTGGCTGCGCTGGAAGGGTTGGAAAACTTCCGCGTCGCGATCAACAACGGCGCCGGGGCCGGTCAGAGCGTGTTTCACCTCCACCTCCATGTATTGGGTGGCCGCAGCTTGAGTTGGCCGCCGGGGTAATACTCGTTCGGGGCTGCGCCTTCACCGCAGGAATTCGGAGGTGTCGGCGCCCCTCGCGGCGTAGATGCGCGCCTGTGCGCGGAGATCCGCAATGTCCAACTGTTTGACGAAGCGGGCTTCCGGGGTCAACCGCGCCTCCGACTCCTCCCACAGTTGCCGAAGGTGAGGATGGTCGGCCAACATCCCATCGATGGCCTCACGTTCGAGTCGGTGTTTTTCTTCTGCGGGAATACCGTCATGGGGAGTGATATCGCCGACGCGCGCCTCGGCGAGATCGTGGAGCAGAGCCAATGCAAGCACGCGCCCGCGGTCCAGTTCAGCAGGGCAGGACACCAATGCAAGGAACGCTACACCCCAACTGTGCGCCGCCACGGATTCGGGATGGTGGATGCCAACACGCAGCCACCCCGCGCGCGCCACCTCCTTGAGTTGGAATGCCTCGCCGATCAGCGCAGCATCCGTCACGTCACCGCCGCGCGTTGTTCAGGTCGGGCCATGCTGAGTACAAAGGGATCCTCTGCCTGCAACCGTAGAAAGTCACTCCGGGAATGCAAGCCGCGCCACCCTTCCGAAATCAGCGTCTGGGCGACGGCGCCGCCAAGGTTTCCGCCCGGTCCGAGTAGAACGATGGCGTCGGGCGCGTACTCCCGAATCGCGACTGTCAATCCCTTCCTGAAGTCATACGGCTCCGTGACCTGAGATCCAAGGGTGTACGCCGATAGATCGGCAGGATCGGCGCTGCGCGGGCGATAGATGGCACCGCGGCCGTCGATCAGCGGAACGCGCGGTGCCGTCCACGTCAGGTCGCTGAGGTCCGCATGTGCGCGCGCTGCCGTGCCCGCCATCAGGGGCGTGTGGAACGCCGAGTGCAGGGGGAGTTGCATCGGTGCCTCCCGCTCTCCCATCTTGCGGGGCGGCAGGCGCTTCATCAACGCGGCGATGGCGGCGGTGGAGCCGCCGACGACCGCCTGCCCGCCAAGGTGGATGCTCGGGAAGAGGTCAGGAATCTCGGCGAGTGCGGCAGAAAGTTCGGGGCACGGCAGGGGGCGCCAAGCGTCGTCGACCAGCGGGTAGATCACCTGCCCGCCGATCACGTTCTCGACCTGATACTGCCCCATCGTCTCCACGAGGCGCAGTGCATCGGCAAGGGGCAACGCACCGGCCACCGCGAGCGCCGTGTACCACCCCATTGAATTGCCGACGACGGCGATCACCGACACGTTCGCGAGTCGGTCGGCATCGGCAAGTGAGGCCGCCATGGTCAGGATGGACGCATTTTCGCCAGCGACATGCAGACGCGAGGAGTAGGCGTCTGCGGCGTCCATTTCGGTTGGACTCGGTCGGCCCAGGGACCGTCGAAACGCGTCTGCCTCCGTCACGGAAGGACTTGGCTGCATCGAGCGCAGTTGCTCGCGCCCGTAGCTGCCGCGGCCGGGACAGACGACGAGGACGCGCTTCACTTCGGCTCCAAAAGAGCGAGCACACCATGGACGATATCGGCTTCCTGGACCAGGACGAGGTTCGCCGCATCGCCCAGCGGAATGTACACGTCCATTCCCGCCACGCGGGCCATCTGCACGTCCGTACCTGCATCAATCAGCGCTGCAAACACGGCCTCGCTGACGCCGCCGGTTCGGCGACACTCATCGACGACGAGCACCCGTCCCGTCGCCGTGGCGTCGCGAACGATGTCGGCCACGGGAAGCGGATTCAGCCAGCGTAGGTCGAGGACACGGGCGCGGATGCCGTGCTCCCTTTCGAGTACGCGTGCGGCCCGCAAACTCATCCACAGACCGTTGGCCCACGTGATGATGGTGACGTCCATCCCTGTGCCCCAGGTGCGTCCAACACCGATGGGGACGTGTTCCTCGGCGGTTGGGAAGGGCGCCAGCCATTCGCCGTCTCCGTCCGCGTACAGGTCCTTGGTCATGTAGAGCGCAATCGGCTCGATGAAGGCGCACACGGCGCCGTCCACCACTGCTGCGGCCACACACGTCTGGAGCATTGCGGCCGCGTCGTCTCCTCGGGCGGGAGAGGCGATGATCAGCCCGGGGATATCGCGCAGCGCGGCTATCGAGTTGTCATTGTGGAAGTGTCCGCCGAACCCCTTCTGGTACGCATACCCGGCCACACGCATCACCACCGGGTTTTTGAACTGGCCCTGTGAGAAGTACTGGAGCGAGCACGCCTCTCCACGGATCTGATCGCAGGCATTGTGGAAATACGCCAGGTATTGAATTTCAGGGAGAGGAAGGAGGCCGGCCTGCCCAAACCCCAACGCCATCCCCAGGATGCTTTGCTCGTCGAGCAGGGTGTCGATGACCCTGTCCGCACCGACGCGCTTCTGGAGGTCGGCGGTCACGTGGTACACGCCGCCCTTCTTCCCAACATCTTCGCCAAACAATACGGAGTGCGGGTACTTCAGGAGGATGTCTCCGAGCGCCCGGTTGAGCTGGACCGCCAGGTGGCGGGGCTTGTCGTCCTCCGGGATGCCCCCGTGGAATTTCTGGCGGGTTGCGGCGTCGGAAAACGTGCGAGCAACCTCGATGGCGACCGCCCCTGGCGAGCGAGGGGAGAGTGGCGCCATCACCTCCGCGGCGGACGTGAGCTTGGGGCGGCGTGCACACTCACCACCCACCGCGGTAATTCTGGTGCGCGCGTCTTCGTACAGGTTCACGACCTGCTCGGCAGACATCCAACCGCCGCCGACGAGAAGCGCGGCGCTCCGCAACAGCGGATCCCACGCCTCGGCACGCGCGATCGCCTCCGGGGAGCGGTAGGTGACTTCAACATCGGAGCCCGCATGTCCAAGGAGTCGAACGGTGCGGAGGTGCAGGAAACAGGGCTTCCGGTACTGTCGGGTCCACGCGGAAGCCGCGTGTGCGGCATCCCAAGCGTCGCCAAGTTCCAAGCCATCCCCGTACACGTAGCCAAGGTTCGGGCGGCTGCCGTACTGGGCGGCAATCCATCCGTCGGGAGTCGGGGTAGAAATGCCGATTCCGTTGTCCTCACACACGAAGAGGATGGGACAGTCGAGCCCCTGATGGGCCAGCCACTCCGCGTGATTGATGGCGCCGACGGCGGTGGAGTGGTTGGCCGACGCATCTCCAAAGGAGCAGACGGCGATGCGGGCATCCGCGGCGTCGCGCCCGATCGCGCGGGCGAAGCCCACGGCCTTTGGCAGGTGCGAGCTGATCGTGGAGGTTTGCGGCGGGATCTCCAGCATCTTCGAGCCGAATACCTTGTGTCGCCCGCCCGCAATGGGCTCATCCTTGGAGGCGGTGAGGCCGAGGAGGATGTCCATGAGTGGCGTTGCGCCGGGCACCTGCCGCCCGCGCTCGATATAAAAGGCGCCCGACCGGTAGTGGAGAAACGCGGGGTCATCGGGGCGTGTGGCGGCTGCAACCACCGCATTTCCCTCATGCCCGCTGGACCCTATGGTATAAAAACACTCGTTTCGCGCCTTGAGGAGGCGCGCCGTCAGGTCCAGATGTCGACTCTCGACTTGCGTCGTGAACAGGCCGATAGCCCGGCGAGCGGTGAGCGACGTTCCGTCGGCAACGGGCGCGCCGAGATCGGAACGCGCGGCGGATCCGGGTAGCGCCCGCACCTGCGCGACGAAATTGTTGTCGACGATGCCAGCGCGATTGACAGCCATGACCGCGGGCGTCTAACGCGGCGGGCGGAGGGTGGGCCGGCGGGTAGGCGCGCGCGCGAATCGGGGCGAGAGGAACGCGAGGAGACGCGCGGGCCGCGCGAGCGGCAGGCGCTCGACGTCGAAGATCGCGATGCTGCCTCGTTCGAAGGGCATCGGAGCCCCGCCACAGTCCAGGAGGATAGCCGCCAACTCTCCCATGGTCGGCTCGTGACCGACGACGAGCGGGTCATCGAGTCCAGCGCAGGCGTCGATGATGCTGTCGTGGACGCCGTACGCGATGTGGTCCACCGGTACCACGGTAATCCCGGGGAACCGCGCGGCGACGAGTGCCGCCGTTTCCGTTGTGCGAAGTAGTGGACTATGAAGGATAATACCAGGTTTCCAGCCCGCCGCGAGGAGTGCGTCGAGTAGCGTTTCCAGCGCGCGCCGACCCTCGGGGGTCAGCCGTCGGTCGTAGTCGGACCGGGCCGCGGCCTCGGCGATTCCATGGCGGAGCAGCGAAAGCGTCATCGCCAAGCCTAGTAGCGCGTCGGGAGGTGCTGTCCAAGCGCGGGCTACCCAAACGTCGGGGTATCCAGCGTCACGCGTGCGGCGCGCGCTGCTTGGGCAACGGCCGTGATCAGGTTGTGGTCACCGGCATCGTCGGCAACGGCGTGGGCCGCACGGATGAGTTCGGCAGCGTGGTCCGGCGTACACCGCGCCTCCGCAAGATAGCTCAACACGGTGTGTCGGGGCTCGGACGCCCTCTCCCTCGCCAACGCGGCCACCCCTGTTGCTTCGGGCCGTCCGGCGTCTGTGAGCGCGTTCGCCTTGCGAATCAGCCCATCGGCGTCCAATGTATCATTCGATGTATCAAGAAGATAGAGGTCCTTCTTCCGTTCCTGATCGGCCATCACGAGTGCGGCGAGCGAGGCTGTGATCGGCGCCCGCAGCCTCCTGAGCGTTGCCACGCCTTCCACGTCCCCGCACTTCTTCGCCAACTGTATCGCATGTGTCAGCTCGCGGTCGGCGTCCACCGTCCGACCCGCATCACGGAGCGCCTGTGCACGGTAGGCGCTGCCGCGTGCGGCAAGCGCGGGAAGGTCGCTTTTCCAGCCGTCGAGGAGGCGCAGTGTCTCCGCAGGGTCACCCCGTGCGAGCGCCGCATACGCGGCCGTCAGTCGTTCCATCAGCCGACGCCGAGCGTAGCGAGCGCGATCGCGGCTGCGTCGGTTTCGATCTCCGCGGGAAGCGGCAGTTCTCCAGGCGCGGCGGCGTTGCGGGCCAGCCACTCCAGCGCCAAACCGAGGATGGCAAAGTGCAGGAGTACCGGCTCCGGAGAACCGCTGTTCAGCACGATGTTCAGCGGGTTGCCGTCTGCCAGCACGGTGAGATGCCGACCATCACCGAGGCGATACCGGACGACGCGAGGGCCGACGTTGTCGATGGATTCGGCCTCCGTCCGTAGCCAGTCCGTTGCGATTTCATCGCCACCGTGCCCCGCGCTGAGGAGGACGGCTCCATCGTGGATGTGACACATCGCCAACGCAGACAGCGTGTGCCGCACGCCGGTTGCCGTGACGACGATCTGGGCGCGCGCAAGTGCGGCGTCGGCGGCGGGAGTTGGAAAACCGTCGTAATGTGCGATAAGCCGGCGTGGGGCGTCGGTTTCGACGACCTCCACGGACGCGCCAGCGGCCCGGGCAAACGATGCGACCCCGGCTCCAACCGGACCGTACCCAAGGACCGCAACGCGCCGCCCGGACAGGTGCATGCCCGTGAGCGCGGTGAATCCGGGCCAGAGTCCTTCTCCCACACCGCGCCGGTTCTCGATCGCCGGCTTCAATTGCCCGTCGTTGATGTTCATGATGGGGAAGGGCAGGGGACCGGCGGCGCGCAGGCGGGTGATGCCGCTGCGGGTGATTTCAACGCCGGCCCGGGGGAGTATGTTCGACTGAAGCAGTGCTTCGGCCAGGGCAAAACCCACATCCGCAAACAGCAGCGGCCCGGCGGCAACGGTTGCTTCCACGCCATCCTTCACGCCGCCGCCCGAGTGGACTTCGACGCCCAGCGAACGCAGGTAGGTGACGACGCCCATATCCGTGGTCGCCGGGTTGGCCGCGCTCACCACCCACGTACCGCCGCCGAGGACCAACTCGCGCACGAGGGCCAGCGTCAACGTCGTAAGATGGAGGTGCAGCCCGACGGTGATTCCCTCCCAAGGGCGGGACTGCGCCCACCGGTTGCCGAGGGTGGGAAGGATCGGGAAGAAGGCGTCGAGCTTCGCGAGGTCGGCGGGGATGTGCGGAGGGGCCAGCATGAGGGGATCTAACGGGTGCGAGGGGGACTCGTCAGAAACCCACACTCGCGCCGACGCCCACATCGACGAGCGGCGCATCGATGTCGGGAATGGCGAGTCCCAGCGCTGCCACACTGTCCGGCACGTCGTATGAGTAGTGAAACTCCCCCGCTTTGCCGAAGTGATATTGCCCGTACACATAGGTATTGAGCCAGGTCAGCGCCCGGTAACTCACCTGCAGGCGTGACACGTACGACGCATCCGACAGGTTGCCGAGCGTGCTCGCGGTGAGGGAGAGATCGTCCAAGCGCCCGGGGGAAGGGAGATAAACGTAGACGCCCCCGTAGTGTTTGCCGGTGTAGAACGGGGTGTACGCCCCCTTTGCGAACACCCAGGGATAGAGGGATGCGTCGTCGTACCCCGAGCCGTTGTAGAAGTATTCGACGCCGAGGTACAGCACATCCTCGTCGTTGTATTTGATCCCGATTTCTCCGCCACCGACCACCTGCGGCAGCCACTCGTCTTCGCGGTTCTCTTCCTTGGGAAATTCGAATGCGTCGAGGTCCAGGGTGCCCGTGTAATAGGGGTCCGTGACACCGTGGAGAACGGCTCCTTCGACGTGGAGATCGAAGGGTCCAACGCCGGCAGATACGTCTCCGCCGAGCCGGAGCGGCTGGCCCTTTCGCGTCGCCGCCGAGAGCGTGAGTTCGGAGGGTCCGAGCACCCACTCGGTACGCACCGCGCCGCCCACTTGATTCAGGGTGTCGGCCCCTTCGAAATTGCCAAGTGCGTACAGATTTGCGCCCATTGCTTCGATAGGAACGTGTACCTTGACCAAGCCAACGCCCGTGCGCTCGTCGAATACGGCCAGCGGATCGAGGGCCTGCTGGTTCATGAAATCCGTGGGATTCCAGAAGCGTCCCGCACCCCACTTGATGCGTTGGCGTCCCGCTGTCAGGAAGATTCGATGCGCTACGTCGAACTTCAGCCACAGCTGGTCGAGCACCACGGACGACGGCGAAATGGCCGTGCCGGTTGTGTCGGTGTCACCCGCGGAAACCGTGAAGTCGTACCGCAGTCGGCCTTGCGCGAACCCTCGGATGCGGTCGTTGGGTCGCGCGTCCACGAACAGGTCGAGCAAGTTGGGATTGTCGAGGCGGGATTTTTCGAATTGGGTGTCATCGAGGACGTAGGTATTGACGCGCAGATGGAGCTTTCCGCCGATCGTGAGGCGGTCATCCGCGAGGCCCAGCTTGCGGGCGATGTCGGCGGAGTCGGTCGGAGTGAGGTCCACCTCGCCAAGGAAGGCGGGTGTGTCGGTCGGTGGCGGCGCTTCGGGGACCGACTCTGGCGTCGGCGCCCCGAAAATATCGTCGTCCCGCTCATCCGCGAACGCAACGGACGCCAACATCGCAAGCCGTGCAATCATCGCGACTTCGACTCCAGCCACGCCTTCGTGAAGATGGAATCATCGAGCGCCTTCAGATCGACCTCCTGAAGCACCACTGTGGTCTGGTTCCCCTTTTCCACCTCATCGAAGATGCGAATCTCCTTCGCAACGTAGACGGCCGCTTGCTTTGTCTCGCTGAAAATCTTTCGCCACTCTGGGTAATAGGCCGTGCGCATGAGGCGGCCGCTTTCCGCAAATTCCTGCCGTTTGAGAATATTGCCCGTGGCCTTGTCGAGGAGCAGCTCCAGCACCGGGTACGCCACGTCTGCGCCCGCCTTCGCCTTCAATTTCAGATGGTTCACTTGATAGCTTCCGAGCTTCTCCTCCCCCACGAACGTCGGGTCGAATTCCGCTGCCAACCGGGACTGATCGAAATCTTCCCGATTGCTGTCGGTGCCCCCGATTCGCTCTCGCTCCGTGCGCCTCTCCCATTTGCCGACGGTTGGGTCGTACATGAACAGGTTCATGTCCACGCGGAGGTATCCTTTGCCCGCCTCGGACTGGGGCTTGATGAACAGGATCATCAGCTTGTCCTTCTCATCGCGGCGGTAGACGACCGCCTGATACACAAGGTCAGACTTGCCCTTCTCCTTGCGTTCGATGTAGACCAGACTTTTGTAGTCTCCGTTGTTTTCGGTGCGCTCGTCGATGGTGCCGAGCATCGCTTTCATTTCAAGCGCGGTTGGCGGCGCGGCCAGCACGGTGGAGGTCAGGAGGTAGAGTAGGGTCAGCATGGGGAACTCCAGAGGAACAAGCTACGCGGCATAGCCGAGGGCCACGATCGGGCGGAGGCGAGCGGCTCGGAACGACGGCCACAGCGCGGCGAGGGCGGTGCAGAATGTGAGGAAGGCAACACTGCCCAGGAGGCTCGACCCCTGCACCGAGAAGTGGATCGTGTCGGAGAGGAGGAACGCCGACATCGCTTCGATGGGGACGGGGAACTGGGCGGCGTCGAGGGCGAGGGCGAGTGCGGCGCCGAACAGCGATCCGCTGACGGTGGCAAACAACCCCAGCAGCACGGCTTCCAGCATGAACAGGCGTAGCACCGCGTACTTCTGGAGGCCGATGGCCCGCATGGTGCCAATCTCCCGGGTTCGTTCGCGGACGGTGTTGAACATGGTGTTGGAGATGCCGATGGCGATGATGATCAGCAGGATCGAGGCGACGAAAACGGTCAGTCCGTTGAATGCGGTCACCGCATAGGTGAGGAAACTGACCTCATCCTCCCAGATGGTCAGATCCAGCTTCTGCCCCGTCCAGTCTTCTCCCCCAACGGTCTCAAACTTCATCCAGAAGGCGACCGGTTGATAGTCCATGACTTGATAGCCGTGGGTCTTGAGGCTCTCTCGCAGCGATTCCATCGCAACCTTCGAGTCGTCGATGTCCTTCAGGTAGACCCAAAAAGCGCCGGTGGTATCGTCATTGAGCTTCTCCAGCTTGCGCACGGAGCCCATGTTGACCAGCGAGGTCCAGCCGGACAGCATTCCCAGATCGCGGGCAATCGCCACGACGGTGACGTCCAGCGTATTGGTCCGACCGTCGTGTTGTTCGGTGACAATCGTGACGATGTCCCCCACGTCGATTTCCAAACGCTTGGCGTGGCCCGCGAAGAGGATGATGGAGTCAGGCTCGGCGAGTCGGTTCGCGTCGCCAAGGACCCTGGCCTCACCGCCGTCCTTGTATTCCGCTTGCTCCGCCAACTGTAGGGACGTTGCGAATCCCGGCTCGTCCGACAGCGTCACGCCCGAGAGCGCGGACTGCACGGAGCCACCCGGACCCACGATCTTGCCCCAGCCGCGGCCGCGCGCGACGACATGGTCGAGTCCGGGCGTCTCTTTCTCGATGATGGCGCGCAGCTTGGCGGCCTCACTCAGCAGGGGCACCGCTTGGGTGGGCGAGGGTTTGTAAAACCCACCCACGACGACATGTCCCGACGAGAGCGTGGTGGCGGATTTGACGAGGTTGTCGGAGATGCCGGCCGACATCGACAAAAGGAGCACGAGCATCGTTGTGACCAGTCCGATGGCGCTGGACAGAAGCAGCGTCCGCCGGCGCGCCTGAATCAGATTCCGCATCGCGATGATGAACAGTACGTGCATGGCTCACTCCTTCCCTTGAAGGGCGACAATGGGGGGCACGCTGGCTGCGAGGATCGACGGGTAGAGAGTTGCCACGATGCTGACCAGCGCGACAAGGCCGACGCCGACCGCCACGTTTCCGAGGGCGAGGTCTGGATACAGGCGCGGCCCCCCGAACAATAGCGTGAAGAAGTCCGCTCCCGCCGGAATGCCCGCCGCGTGCAACCAACCGATGAAGGCGGCGGAAAACGCGCTTCCGGCGAGGCCCGCGAACAGCCCCACGATGAGCGTTTCCAACACAAAGAGCGTCACGACGAATCCCCGTTGCGCGCCGACCGCGCGCATCGTGCCGATCTCTCCCGTACGTTCCATCGTCGCCATGACCAGCGCGTTGTTGATGATGACCATGCTCACCAAGAACATGACCGCGACCGCAAGTACCATGACCACCTGAACGACGCTGACCATCTGGCCGATCATGCCCGCGGCGTCTCTCCAGGTGACGACTTGATAGGGCAGCCCGGCCTTGTCGAGTGCCGCCTGCAGGGCCAATTTTCGGTCCTCGACCTGGGTGGGGTCGTTCAGGCGTACCGCAGCGTTCAGCACCAGGCCGGAGCGGAGTTGCGAGACGTCAAAAGTATCTGAGACGCGCGTGTCCACGCTCCCGAAGCCCTGCTGGTCGAAGGCATCGAGCCCGGAGCCCGCGTTCATGGCGCTTTCAACGCCGTTCACGTTTCCGCTGCCGCCGCCGAACAGTGCATCCTCGGCGTTGTCTCGGGTAACGTCCTGCGCCCCGACACTGGCCTTGATGACGTCCAGCTCGGCGCGCTGCGTGTCGGTCATCTTGCCGTACAGGTCGCGGAAGCTCACCAGATCGATGAGCGTGATGGCGTCGGTCATCATCTCTCGGCTCGTGAATCCCTTGTTCCTGTAGATACCCCATACTTTTACGTTGAGCGACTTGAGGTAGCCCGACTTGGTGAACGAGCGCAGTGCGAGCGTGTCCCCGATTTTCACGTCGTACAGGCGGATGTGGGGCGCGATTTCCTTGTAGAAGAAGGCGTACCGGGCATCGACATTCTCATCGGTGACCGCGAGAAACGCTTTGAGCAACACCGCAAGATCTCCATCCATACCTGACAGCTCCGCGCGCAGCATGGGCTCGAGCGCATCCGTTTGCTTCGGCGTCAGTTGGTACAGCACGCGCCGATACTGGCGGCTGTTCCGTTGGACGCGATCAAACAGCGTTCCCGTGGTGCCGATGGCTTCTCCGTCGATGTGAATGCTGTCCTTGATCTGGTCCAACTCGCGGGCCACGGTGTGTTTGAGCCAGAGTTCCGTATACGCTTGGGGCAGGAGGATCCCCCGCGTGCCGGGCGGGGGCAATTCTCCGTGCACAAGCTCGAACTTACTGAACGCCTTGGGAAAGGCGTCGAGGTCGGTTCCGAGGGTGCTCAGATAGACGAGCTTGCCGTCCATGGCAAGGGGCGCCAGATGGGAGTCGAGCCAGTCTACGGTCGCCAACGGTGCGGCGGCGAATTCCGCCTCGAACGCATCGTTCATCACGCGTTCGATGGTCGCTCGATCCGCGGCAATCTTCTGCGTGTCGCTGCTCAGCGTCGCGAGGTTTTCCATCTCCGGCGCCAGGTCGGCTGCGATGCGACGCACGCGCGTCAGCAGTGGCGCGGCGCTCGTCATGTCGCCGGCGTTTGCGGCGGTCCGCAGGTCGGCCAAGACAATGTCGATGTCGTTGCCGCTGAAAACCACGGCCTGCCCCTTGGCCATCGGGAGCGTCAGACGAACGCCGGGCACCGTGGCCGCGACGTCTGCGACCTTCGAATACTCCTCGATCTCGCCGTAGTCCGATGCGCTCATGCCCATTTCGCCGAGGAGCGCGAGCGCATCGCGCGCGTCCTTCGCGTAGACTTGCAGTTCTCCGGTGACGCTGGACGACACGCTGGCCTGCATGGCCGTGGTGAGGCTGTCGAGGAGGGCGCCGCCGGTGACGACGATGAACGTGCCGAACGCAAGGATCGCGCCGACGACCAGGTTTTTCACCCGGTAGGCGGCGACGTTTCGGAGCGCGAGCCGGAATGCCAGCGCGAGATTCACGCCAACCTCCCGTCGGCGACTTTGACCACCCGGTCGGCCCGCTCCATGACCTTTGGATCGTGTGTCGAAAAGATAAAGGTGACACCGTCCTTCTTGTTGAGATCGTGCATCAAGTCGATGATCGCGGTGCCCGTTTGCGAGTCAAGATTGGCCGTGGGTTCGTCGGCGAGCACGATGGCTGGACCGGTCACGAGTGCACGCGCGATGGCGACGCGCTGGCGTTGACCCCCCGACAACTCGTTCGGACGTTGGGTTGCGCTTTGGGTCAGCCCGACCTTCTCCACCATTTCGTCCACCCGGCGAGTGCGGTCCGCCGTGGACAATCGGCCCTGGAGGAGGAGTGGAAACTCCACGTTTTGACGCACGTCGAGTACATTAATTAGATTGAAGCTCTGGAAGATGAATCCGATCCGATTGAGTCGCAGGGTTGTCAACTGTTTGTCACTCAGCCGCGTCGTCTCCGTTCCGTCGATGGAAACGGTGCCGGTGGTCGGTACATCCATGCACCCGATCATGTTTAGAATGGTGGTTTTGCCGCTGCCGCTCGGGCCGGCGATGGCGGTGAATTCCCCCTTTCCAATGTCGAGCGTGACGCCGTGCAGCGCGCGCACGGTGACCTTGCCGAGCGGGTAATCCTTGACGACGTCCTTGATCTCTACGATGCCGGGCATTTGCGGGTGTCTCCTTGGGGGCGAAGTTGGGTGAGCGCCTCATCGATGAGGTCGGCAAGCCGGGCGCGGAGCTTGGGGTCAAGATCCTGCGTCGCTCGGGTGAGCTGTTCGGTGCGGGCGGCCGTGAGCCTGTCCAACAGGTCCGCGCCGGCCACGGTGATGCTGATCACCTTCTGACGGCGGTCTTCCTGATCTTCCACGCGGTCCAGCAATCCCTTGGCATGCAAGCGATCGACCAGGTGACTCGTAGCACTGGCGGACAGCTGCAGGCCGGCTTGAATCCCGCTGACCGAAGTGCCGCCGCCCATCTTGAGCATGTGGAGCGTCACCATTTGCGGCAGTGTGATTTCACTTTCAACCATCAGCGCCAGCGTGTCCTGGGCAAAGCGCGAGTGCAGCAGGTTCATCAACTCCTGCAAGCGCCTGGCGAGAAGTTCGGGGTTGACGTCGGAAGGATTCATCGATGGAATAGTGTGATGGATAGCACTATCAAATCGGTGGGAGGATGTCAAGGGTGGGTGTAACCTGCTGACGTAGAAACAGGGCTTTGGGCATCATGGAGATGGGGGCTCCGCGAGTGCCCGCCCATTCCCCGGGCCCACGCGCCCGGCTCCGAACCCCCTCCCCAATGAAGCGCACCAGGTTCCGCGTGGCTGGATAGGTTCGGAATGTCGCGGAACCTGCATGCCCCACCCTGCCCGTCACATTGTCATCACCGGAGCTTCCAGCGGCATCGGCCGCGCCATCGCGATCCGGCTCGCGGCCGAGGGCGCGAGGGTCAGCATCCTGGCCCGACGCGCCGACAAACTGGCGGAAACGGCGTCCTTGATCGCCGGTCCGACCGCGTGCATCGCGTTGTGTGACGTCACCGACCGCGCCTCCCTCGACCGAGCCTTCGCCCTCGCCTGTCACGCCCACGGCCCCATCGACGCCGTCATCACCGCGGCGGGCATCGGCGGGCCCAACCAGCCGGGCGCCGATTCGGAGGACAGCTCCGACCGATTCGATACCATCGTCGCGACGAACCTCACGGGCACCTACCTCTCCCTCCGCGCGGCCCAGCGGCACCTCGCACCCGGGCCTGGCCCGCGCCACATGGTCATGATCGCATCGATTCTGGGGCGCTTCGGCGTGCCCGGCTACACCGCGTACTGCGCGTCCAAGGCGGCCCTCCTCGGACTCACCAAGGCGATGGCTCTGGAACTTGCCGGTCACAACGTGCTGGTCAACGCCATCTGTCCCGGTTGGGTGGATACGGAAATGGCGTGGGAGGGGATCGAAGGGATGGCAAGCGGGATGGGCGTGACCCGCGAGGAGGCCCACGCCATCGCGATGAGCGCGGTGCCGCTCCGACGGATGGGAACGCCTGCCGAGGTGGCGGGGTTGGTCGCCTGGCTCCTGTCCGACGATGCCGCCGGCATGACGGGTCAGGGCGTCGACATCAATGGGGGCGCGTGGATGGGATGACGCGGACGACGGCGACAAACAGCCCCGGCCCCTGAACGACGGGATCGGCCGGCAGGACGCGCCAACTCTCCAAGCCAAGGCTCGCGCATTGCGCAAACTGATCGATCTCCGCCCGGGAAAAGCCAAGGTGCTGATGCCCCATGGTCTCCCGATACTCCTGACGGTCGTGTTCAACCATGTCCAGGATGATCGACCGTCCTCCCGGTCGCAAGATGCGCCGCACTTCGGAAAACACCGGCGGCAGCTCCCGGACATGATGGAGAACCAATGCACACACGGCCAGGTCCACCGTGCCAGCCGCCAGCGGCAACGCGTCCAACATGCCGCGTAAGAGTTGCACATTTGCGAGGCTCGCCGTTCGCTCTCTCGCCACATCCAACATCGCTTCTTCCCGATCCACGCCGATGACGCTCGCGGCGGCGGGTGCCAGCAGCGGCAACATTGCCCCGGTGCCACATCCGAGGTCGGCGATCACCATTCCCGGCGGCAGCAGCGCCAATAACGCTGGAAGGACATATCCCTCCCCGAACAGTTCCTTGCGCACGTCGTCCCATCTGCCCCCGAGGCGGCGAAACAGCTCCTCACTATCGCCTGTGCGCGCGGCGACGACGCCGCCCAGCCGCCGCAGGTCCTCCGCGTAGACGCTTGACGCATCCGAATCGTCGATCGCGCCGCGCACCACGTCCCAGAGCATCGCGCCCGTCCCCAGATCCGCGATGCGAAAGTAGGACGCCGTCCCCGCCTTTCGCCGCATGACCCACGCCGCATCATCCAGTTGTTTGAGGTGGCGACTGGCGGTCGGCTGCGGAACCTGAAGGACCCGGGCGATCTCGCCAACGGCCAACTCCTCGCGTTCAAGGATGCGAAGCATGCGCACCCGCAGCGGCTCGGAGAGCAGGGTCAGCCGATCAAAGACGGGGTCGGTCATGCACCTCACAAATACCCGCTTGCCATCCATTCGTCTATGCGGATATACGGATGGAGTAACCCATCCGAGGATTCCCATGATCTCCCATCCCATCGACGCCCAGCCCACCTTCATGAACACCGGCCTCGCGCTGTTTGCGGACATGCCCTTCAAGGCCAAGGATCTCTCCCCGGAGACGGTTCGCTTCGGCCGAAAGGAAATGGACCTCGCGCTGGTCGAGATGCCGGGCCTTGCCGCGCTTCGGGAAGAATACGTCGCCGAGCAGCCGCTCAAGGGCGCCAAGATCATGGGCAGCCTGCATATGACCATCCAAACGGCCGTCCTTATCGAGACGCTCGTTTGCCTCGGCGCGGACGTGCGCTGGGTGAGCTGCAACATCTTCTCGACGCAGGATCACGCGGCATCCGCCACGATCGTGGGCCCGAACGGCACGCATCTCGAACCCTCGGGCGTGCCGGTCTACGCGTGGAAGGGCGAAACGCTGGAAGAGTATTGGTGGTGCACGATGCAGGCGCTGGTGTGGCCGGACGGCTCCGGACCGAACCTGATTCTCGATGACGGTGGCGATGCGACGCTGCTGGTCCACCTCGGGTACGAGCTGGAAGTGAAGAATGAGCTTCCCGACCCCGCAAAGGCCGGTAGCCACGAGGAGAGCATCATCCTCCAGCTCCTCCTTGACGTGCGCCACGCGAAGGGCAACCGGTATTGGCATGCGTTTGCCGCGCCGATCCGCGGCGTGTCGGAAGAAACGACGACGGGCGTTCACCGGCTCTACGAGCGCGGTCTGGCCGGCACGCTGCTCTTCCCGGGCATCAACGTGAACGATAGCGTCACCAAGTCGAAGTTCGACAACGTGTACGGCTGTCGCCACAGCCTCGTGGACGCGGTCATGCGTGCGACGGACGTACTCCTGTCGGGCAAGCGGATCCTCGTTTGCGGATACGGAGACGTCGGAAAGGGCTCGGTCGAGAGCCTTCGCGGCCAGTTCGCCCGGGTAGCGGTCACGGAAATCGACCCGATCTGCGCGTTGCAGGCGTGCATGATGGGCCTCGACGTCGTTCGGATGGACGATGTCGTGGCCGACTACGACCTGTTCGTCACCGCGACGGGCAACAAGAACATCATCTCGGCCGCCCACATGCAGAAAATGAAGCACAACGCCATCGTGTGCAACATCGGGCATTTCGACAATGAAATCGACATGGCGGGCCTCGACGACATGCGCGCCAAGGGTCTCGTCGAGAAGATCGACATCAAGCCGCAGGTCGCCGAGTGGAAGTTCAAGGCTACCGGTCGCAGCATCATCATCCTCGCGGAAGGCCGACTGGTGAATCTGGGCTGCGCGACGGGCCACCCCAGCCTCGTCATGAGCGCCAGCTTCACGAACCAGACGATCGCCCAGATCGAACTGCACAAGAACGCGGAGGCCTACGGCGTGAATCAGGTGGCGAGCCCGTCCGGCGCAAAGCCGCAGGTCATCACGTTGCCGAAGCACCTCGACGAGAAAGTCGCCCGCTTGCACCTCGGGAAGTTCGGCGTCAGGCTCACCGAGCTTTCGGCGGAGCAGGCGTCGTATATCGGCGTGACGGTGGATGGGCCGTACAAGGCGAACCACTACCGTTATTAGCGGCGTCGGTCGTGGCCGTTGCCAAGGTGAGAATCCACCGCTATCGTGGCGGTGGATGCGCGGGTCCAGGGCACGGCCGCGATGGAGATCCCCATGTCGTCGATTCTGATCCTCTCGCTGCTCTCCCCCGATGCGTCGGCGTTCTGCGGGTACTACGCGGGAAGTGCTGGTGCAAGCATCTATAATGAGAAAAGCGTCGTTGCGATTGCGCGTTCGGGAGAGCGCACGACCTTGACGCTGGCGAACGACTTCACGGGAGATGTTGCCGACTTCGCGCTCATCATCCCGGTGCCTCAGGTGCTGACGGCCGAGGACGTGCGTGAGGTGGACCCGTCCAATCTTCTGGCGTTGGACGCCTATTCTGCGCCGCGTCTTGTGTCCTACGGCTGCGACATGTACTACGGGCAGAACCTGAACCGATCGATGTACACGCCGCCGTTCGCGCCGTTGATGGGGTTGGCGTGTGGGGGAATGTCGCAGTCGGCTGAGGGAGATCGCAGCAACTTCGCCGGGGATAGCGCGAGTATGGGCGGTGAGGCGCTGGAGTCCACGGTCACCGTGGCCGCCCAGTTCCTGACCGGTGTGTACGAGGTCACCATCCTCGACGCCGACGAATCGTCGGGCCTGCTCACCTGGCTCAGCACCAACGGCTACGGCGTCAGCGACGCCGCGTCGACGCTTTTACAGGAGTACATCGGCGTCGGCAGCTACTTCCTCGTGATGAAGGTCGCGACCGGTGGAGAGGGCGGCGGTGTGCTGTGGTTGCCGCCGCTGCAGCTCACGTACGACAGCTCGGTCATGAGCTTGCCGATCCGGTTGGGCGCTCTCTCGTCCGCGGGGGAGCAGGACATGATCATCTACACGCTCACCGGCACGGACAAGGGGCAGGTTGGCATTGCCAATTACCCGCAGGCAACGCTCGTGGACGAGTGCCTGACCAACGAGGCGGACTTCGGGGATTTCTACGACGCCCAGTTCTCCAGCGCCGTTCGCAAGGCGGGCGATGCATCGTGGGTACGCGAATACAGTTGGGTGGCCGGGAAGTGCGATCCGTGCACGACAACACGGCTGGACGACGAAATCGTTCAAGGGCTCGGACGAGAAAATGTAGCTGGAACGGTCGTTTCCCGCTTCCACATGCGGTACACGCCGGACGCCATCCATCAGGATCTCGTGTTTTACGATCAGGGCTTTCAGGAAAACGAACAGGCCCGGTACGTCCAGTACGCGGCCCACCTCACGGCCAGCTACCCGGTGTGCAACGTCGGTATGGTCACGGGCGTCGAGAGCGAGTGCCCGTCGTGGCAAGACACGGGCTACTCCCGTTCGGGCCGACACGGCGGATGGCTCTGCTCGGTCGCGGGTTTTGCGCCCGCGGTGGGTGGAATCGCTTTGGCGATGGCGGCAGTCGTGCGCCGTCGGCGGCGCTCCTCGCCGTAACGCGTCGTGACGCGTCGCCGTTCAGAGTTTGACGGCGCCGCTCCACACATCGTTGGCGAGGTAGGTCACGATCAAGTCGGCGCCTGCCCTGCGGATGGAGATCAGCGTCTCGCGTGAGGCGCGGGCGAAGTCGATGCAGCCGGCGTTTCCCGCCTGCTTGAGCATCGCGTACTCCCCGCTTACCTGGTACGCGACGATGGGCAGGTCCGTCCGGTTGCGCGTCTCGCGGATGAGATCGAGGTTGGTCAGGGCCGGCTTGATCATCAACAGGTCCGCGCCCTCCTCGATGTCCGCGGCGATTTCCCGAAGCGCCTCCCGGCGATTCGCCGGGTTCATTTGATACCCCCGGCGGTCACCGTGCTGCGGCGCGCTGTCGGCGGCGACGCGAAACGGCCCGTAGAAAGCGGACGCCATCTTCGCGGCGTAGGACAGGAGCAATGTGTCTTTGTGCCCCGATCCATCGAGGGCCGTGCGAATCGCGGCCACTCTCCCGTCCATCATGTCACTGGGGGCCACGACGTCCGCCCCAGCATTCGCCAGGGTCACGGCCATACGCGCCAACTCGGCGATCGACGAATCGTTGTCGACGGTGTGCTGGTGTTCATCCCACAGTCCGCAGTGCCCGTCGGGTGTGTAGGAACAAAGGCACACATCCGCCATCGTCGTGAGCCCCGAGCCCTTGAGTTGGACCAGCGCCTGACAGACGAGGCCGGCGGGGTCGGTGGCGTGCTCAATCCCCTTCACGCCGGGAACCCCGAACAGCATGATCGCCTCGGCGCCGCCTGCCTTTGCGCGGTCGGCCTCCGCGCGGATCTGGTCCACTGAAAGCCGCCACATCCCCCCGTCGGGAGGCGTTTCTCGACGAATACCCACGCCGGGAACGATGAAGTACGCCGGGATCAACGCCTGCACCGGAACGACGGTTTCCGTGAACAGTTTGAGTATCGATTCGGTGCGGCGAAGGCGGCGGAGGCGTTGCATGGGCGCCGCTAACCGTATGCGCGCGGTCGGTGCGTCACGGGTCCGTCAATGCGGGTGGCGAGGGCGGTCCGCGTTGTGTCTCCCGACCAGAAGATCTCCCGCGCACGGGTCAGTGCGCCTGGGGCGAGCCGGTCGAAGTTGGCGATTGTGCTGGGCGATGTGAACCAGACGTCGAAGGGTGCCTGCAACGCTGCGATGGCGTCCTCGGGGAGCGCGTCGGGACAGCAAGTCCGGTAGAGCGGCCAAATCACGGCGTCCGGACGAACCCGCAGCACTTCCTCGCCGCCGAGGTTGGACGTTGCGAGGACGACCGGTCCGGGGCGTGCGAGCGTCGCAAGGGCACCGCCCCCTCTCGTGGTGGTCATCGCCGGCGAAAGGCCGCGCGCGAGCAGGATGTGAGCGGTTTTTGGAGCGACGGCGAGGATGCGCCACAGTGGGGAAGGGGACAGGAGGAACTCCGCAGCGCGCGGAGACGTCACCAGCAGGTCCGCGCTGCCCGAGTGGAGCGCGTGGACGGCCACCGGCACCGCCGGAATCGCCGTGAAGCAGAGGCAGGGCGCAGACACGGCAGCGACCCCCCGCGCCCGTAGCGCGAGCACCTCGGCATCGGCGTCGGGCTGGGGGCGCGTAACCAGGAGCATCCTGCCGGAAGGGTAGCGCGGCGCGCCCTCAGGCCCCATGCGGTGACGGCGCGTTGACAGAAGGAAGCACACCGGGGAGTAGAAGGGCGGTGTGAACCAGATCACCGGGCGGGCCCGCGTCCTCGACGTGCTGCGCGGCGAGCCTCCTTCAGGCCGCCCTGTCTGGCTTTTGCGCCAAGCGGGCCGCTACCTGCCCGAGTACCGCGCGTTGCGTCGCGCCACATCGTTCCTCGATCTCGTTCGCAGCCCCGGGTTGTGCACGGAGGCCGCGCTCCAGCCGTTGCGGCGCTTCGATCTGGACGCCACCATCGTGTTCTCCGACATCCTTGTGATTCCGGACGCCCTCGGCGCGGGCCTGACGTTCACGCCAGGAGACGGGCCCCGAATCGAGCGGCCCGTTGTGAGTGATGAGGCGTTTGCAGCGCTGCAATGGGAGGGTGCGTGTGACCGCCTCCTGTACGTCTACGACGCAGTGTCCGAGCTGCGAAACGCTGTGCCGGAGCACGCGCTGTACGGCTTCGCGGGGGCCCCGTGGACACTGTTTTGCTACCTCGTCCAGGGGGAGGGCGGGAAGGACTTTGCGGTGGCGCGTCGGGAGCTGTGGCGGCACCCTGAACGTTCGCAGGCGCTTTTGCTCCGCCTCGGAGACGTGGCAGGGGAGCACTTACGACGCCAGCACGTGGCGGGCGCGGACGTTGTGCAGGTTTTTGATACGTGGGCAGGGCTTTTGCCGGCCGAGGACTACGAGGCGCTCGTGTACCCTGCCCTGCGCCGGATGGCAGAGCGATTGCGGGGAATTCCGTGGGTGATGTACGCGCGCGGAGGGGCGCGGCACGCGGCGGCGTTCCGGGAGATGGGCGCATTGGCGGTTGGCGTCGATGCTACCGACTCGCTGTCGAGCATTCACGGAATCGCGACGCAGGGCAACCTCGATTCGACGCGCTTGCTCGCGGGCACGGACGCGGCAGGCCTTGGCGCCATCGAAGCCGGTGTGCGTCGTATACATGACTCGCTCGGTGGACGGTCCAACCACATCTACAATCTCGGTCAGGGCTTGCTTCCCGAGACGCCACCGGAAGCGGTTGCGGCGTTTGTGGCGGCGGTGCGCGCACTGCCATGATCGCTGGATCGATGCCGGACCCGGCGCTGATTGCGCGTTGGCGGACGCGCGCTCCCCGGTACACCAGCTATCCGACGGCGCCGCAATTCCAGCCGATAACGCCGGAGGCCGTGGAGGCGGCGCACGCGCGCAACGCGGGTCCGTTTGCCACCTACGTTCACCTGCCGTTCTGCGTGCAGCGATGCCTGTACTGCGGCTGCCACGTGGAGATTCAGGGCAAACGGGCGGTGGCCGACCCGTACGTGGACGCCGTGGTTGCGGAGGCGCGCCTTCGGGTCGCGCGGATGCAATCGGGGCGTGCGCTTTCGCAGCTTTCGCTCGGCGGGGGGACGCCGACGTTCCTCTTGGTGGAGCAGATGCAGCGGTTGATGTCGGGCCTACGTGACGTTTGGACGTTTGCACCCGGCGCGGACCTCGCGATCGAGATCGATCCGCGCTCGGTCGATGAGGCCTACATCGACGCGTTGGTCGATCTCGGGTTCAATCGGTATTCCTTTGGCGTGCAGGATCTCGATCCCGATGTTTTGCGCGTTGTGCACCGTGATCAGCCGGTTGACCTGACGGAGCGGGCAATCGCGGCGCTTCGGCGGCGCGGGGCGTTCGACGTAAACATGGATCTGGTGTACGGCCTGCCGGAACAGACGTCGCAACGCTTCGAGAACACGGCGCGCGTCATCGCCGAGATGCGGCCTACCCGGATCGCGCTTTTCCAGTACGCACACGTGCCGTGGATGAAGCCGGCGCAGAAGGTGCTGGAACAATACCGGATGCCCGATAGTGACGCGAAGGCTGAGATGTTTGCCATCGCGAGCGAGACGTTTGGCGCCGCAGGATATCAGGCGGTGGGGATGGACCATTTCGCGTTGCCTGGAGATGCGTTGCTCGCCGCTCAGGTCGCGGGGAGCTTGCAGCGGAACTTCGAGGGCTACACGACCCATGGCGGGCTCGATTTGATTCCCCTCGGCGTTTCCGCGATCGGGAGTTTTGGCGGCATCTATGCGCAGGATCGCAAGGATCGGGCAGCGTGGACGGAGGACATTCTGGCCGGCCGACTCCCGACGGAGCGCGGTTTCGTGCTCTCGGCCGACGACGAGTTGCGGCGCGCCGTGATCATGGCGCTGTTCTGCAATTTGACGGCGCTCCTCGATCAGGCTGACGCCGACGCCCTTTCGGAGCCGATCGCCGCGCTCTCGCCGCTCGTCGTCGACGGGATTGTGACGGTCGCCGCACACGGGAGCGGCGGGTTGAAAATTCAGATCACGCCGCTTGGACGTCACTTCATCCGCAACGTCTGCGCTTCCTTCGATGCCTACCTCGAAGCCGACGCCGGGCAGCGTCGGTACTCCGTCACGGCCTAACCGTGACCGTCCTGGTTATCGGCGGTGGTTTATCGGGGATCTCCGCGGCACTTCGCCTACGTGAGGCGGGTGTGGATGTGCGGATCGTGGAGCCTGGTCCGTTGGGCGGAAAGGCGCGGACGGAAACGATAGCGCCGGGGTGGCGGATCGAACGCGGCCCACACAGCTTCACGGGCCGCGCCGACGCCTTGCGCGCGCTTGCGCACTCGCTTGGTTTGGGGGATCGCATTGAACCGGTCGGGGCGCACGCGCGGTCCCGGTTCTTGCTTCGTGGTGCGCGTCTCCGCCGCGCGGGTCCGGGAATGTTGGCCTCGTGGCCTATCCTTTCCGGGCTCTTTCGTCGCGTTGAGGACCCATCGGATGTCAGTGTGCGGGATTGGTTTTCATCGCGACTTGGAGACCGCTTTGCCGAGGGGCCGCTCGGCGCGATGACGGCCGGCATCTGGGCGACCTCTCCGGATCGCGTGGACATGGCCGCTGGGTTCCCGGCGATTCGAGAGGGGGTGCGCACCCACGGGTCGATCGCTGCCGCCTTCCTTCGTCGGGAGCGCGGCGTGGTGGGTACCTTCTCTCTGCAAGGCGGATTGGGGTCGATCGGGGATGCTGCGCGCATCGCGCTTGGGCAAACGGGCGTCGCAAACGTAGCAGCGGACGGGCTTGCGGCGGACGCCGCCGGCTGGACGGTTACGACGGTGCAAGGTTCGCTCCACGCGGATGCCGTCGTGCTCGCTGGCGACGCCGCGGCGAGTGCGGCTCTGCTCACGACGGTTTCGTTGGGAGCGGCGGCGGCGTTGTCGGCGATGGAGTACTCCCCGCTTGCCGTTGCACATTGGATTGCCGCCGACGCGCAGTATCCGCGCGGATTCGGGTTCCTCGCCGAGCCCGCGTCGCGGATGCATTCCCTTGGCACCCTCTTCACGAGCGACATTCTTCCCGACCGGGCGCCGGCTGGGCTACGGTCGTTCACGACGATGTTTTCCGACCCGGACGTCGCCGACGAAGCGGTGAGGACCGCGTTGCTGGCCGAGCACCGCGCGCTGACCGGTCGCGACGTGGCGATTGCCGGCCTCCACGTGGTGCGGCATCCCCGCGCGGTGGCGGTTCCGCGCCCCGGTCACGCCGCGCGTGTTGCGGCGTTACAGGCCAATCTTCCGCCGGGCATCGCGCTCGCGGGGGCGTACCTGGGTGCCGGCGCCATGGAGGACGCCGTCCGCTCGGGCCTGGCCGCGGCGGTTGCCATTCTCGCCGAACGGCGGCGCCATGCGGCCTGAGCGGGCGCCACTCGCGGCGGTGACAATCACGTTTCGCGACGCGCCGACGTCAGTACGGGCGCGCGCGGCGGAACGTATTCCCGACACAGCGATGGACGGGCTGCGGCAGCAGGGGGTGCGCGGCCTCGTCGAGGTTCACACATGCGCACGCTCGTTGTGGCTGATTTCGGCGGAGAACGCTGCGTGGGCGGGCGCGCTGGTGCAATCGCACGTCGCAAGCCGCCTCGGTGGAGAGGTCCTTCCGGTGAGCTTCGTGGGGGAGGACGCGTTTCGCCACACGCTGCGCGTTGCGTTGGGCCTCGAATCCCCGGTAGAGGGGGAGGGGGACATCGGAAACCAGCTTGCGACAGCATTTGCGTCGAGCCAGCTCGCCGAGAGGAGCTGTGCCGTCTTGAATCTCACGCATCAGGCGTGCGCGCGCGTGGTCGCGGTTGGGCGCGCCGCGGGGTTTGTGCGGCCGATGAAGGGGCTCGGCGCGCTGTCTGTCGCCGTGATGGAACGTGAAGGGGTTGCCCGCAACGAGCCTGTTGCCGTGGTGGGTGCGGGTGCGATCGGCCACCGTGTGCTTGATTCCTTACGACGCTCGGGCTACTCCGACATTTCGCTGTTCAATCGAACGCCGAAGCCGGACTGTCTGCCGCTGACCGCGCTGGGCGCCCGAGCGTTCGCCGGGATGATCGTGTGTACGGCAGGCCCAACCCATGGAATCGCAGGCAGCGCGCGGGTCGTCGTTGATCTGGGCGTTCCTGCGCAGGTCGCGGCGCCCACGGTCGGTCTGGACGCGTTGCTGGGCGGGCCCGGCCTGCGTTTGAGCGCCGAAAAGCGGGCGTTGGCGGACGTGGCCGTCGAACGCGAACTGGCCGACTTGCTGGCGCGAACGCGCAGCATTCAGGCCCGCCGCGCGATCGGGCATGCGCAGGAGTTGCGCGATCGTTTCGTGTCGGACCGATTGGACAGCCTGATCGAGCCGGCGCTTGACGACCTCTCTCCGGCGCAGCGGCGGCGTGTCCTTGAGGCGGCACGCGGCGCCATCCGGCTGTACAACCACGAGGTGGTGACGTGGTTGCGGGAAGAAGTCGATGGCGGGTGAGCGCCCGCTTCGCCTTGGCACGCGGAAGAGCGATTTGGCGCTGACGCAGAGCCGTACGGTCGCGGGAATGATTGGCGGCGCCGTTGAACTCATTGGCATGGTCACGGAGGGGGATCGTTTGGTGGACGTTCCGCTTCGGGGTGCACTCCAGAAGGGGTATTTCACGGAGGCGCTGGAGCGCGCGCTCCTGGACGGGTCCATCGATGTAGCGGTGCACTCGCTGAAGGATCTGCCGACGGCGATGGCGCCGGGGTTGGTGGTCGGCGCAATTCCGGTACGGGAGCGCGTGGCGGACTTGCTGTTCGTGCGCGCGGCAAGCTGGGCCGAGGGGTTCGATGCCAGTTTGCCGCTCGCGCCGGGAGCGCGGGTCGGGGCCAGCTCGCCGCGTCGTCAGTCACTGCTACGTACGGTGCGGGAAGATTGCAGCGCGGAGCTGCTTCGCGGAAACGTCCCGACCCGATTGCGGAGGTTGGGGGAGGGGGCGTTCGACGCCATCGTTTTGGCAGAAGCCGGCGTGAGGCGGCTCGTCGCCGGGGGCGTGTCTCTCGCGCTCGATGGCCTACGCGTCGCGCGCTTGGCACCTTCGGTATGGACGCCCGCGCCGGGGCAAGGTGCGCTAGCCGTGCAGTGTCGCGAAGACGATGCCGCGACGCGAGCGCAATTGTTCGCCCTGCACGACGAGGGGTGCGCCGAAGCGGTGGCGACGGAGCGTCGATGGCTCACGATGCTCGGGGGCGGATGCAGTGTCCCCTTCGGCGCCTGGGTGGTGGGGGCGCGCTGGGCGATGGGTTTTGAGCGCTCAGGTCGCTTCGATGGCGTTTCCGGCACGGGTATTCCGGCTGGTGACGCTGCTCTTTCGCTCCTCCTCGCGGGGGGGGCCATGGTTCCGTTACCGATGAAATGGGAGGAAATCGATGTCCGTGCATGACGACCTTTTTGCCCGTGCCGTGCGGGTGATGCCCGGCGGTGTTTCCAGCCCCGTCCGAGCGTTCCGCGCTGTCGGCGGGACTCCCCGATACATCGCCAGAGCCAGAGGCGCTACGCTCATGGGAGAAGGGGGCGAGCGCTGGACGGATTTTTGTCTTGCGTGGGGGCCGCTTATTTTGGGTCATGCCCACCCCGCCGTCGTGAGCGCGATCCAGCGGGCGGCCGCGGACGGCACCGCGTTCGGGACGACCGCACGCGGCGAGGTGGAGTTGGCGGAGCGCATCCTGTCGGGGTTCCCGGGGCACGAGCGGGTGCGATTGGTTTGCTCCGGAACGGAGGCCGTGCTCACCGCGCTTCGCCTCGCCCGCGGACATTCGGGGCGGAACCGCGTTTTGAAATTCTCGGGCTGCTACCATGGGCATGGCGACGGCATGCTGGTCCGCGCGGGGTCGGGGCTGGTAACGTTCGGCGTCGGCGATTCGGCCGGAGTTCCCCCCGGTGTTGCAAGCGAAACCGTGGTCGCTCCCCTCGACGATGACGCGGCGCTCGACGACGCGTTTGCCCGTTTCGGCGGCGAACTTGCTGCCGCGATCATCGAGCCCCTTCCCGCGAACAACGGGCTGTTGGTGCAGCGTCGGGAGTGGCTCGCTCGCTTGCGCGCGCACTGTGATCGCGACGGCGTCGTGCTGATCCTCGACGAAGTCATCTCGGGGTTCCGGTTTGGCTACCACGGCTACGATCGCGTCGTGGACGTGCGCGCGGACCTGACGACGCTCGGCAAGATCGTGGGCGGCGGCATTCCGCTGGCGGCCGTGGCCGGATCGGCCGCGATCATGGATCGGCTGGCGCCGGCCGGACCCGTCTACCAGGCCGGAACGATGGCGGGGAACCCCGTGTGTGTAGCAGCCGGCATCGCGACGCTCGACGTGCTGGTGGACGGCTCCGTCTATGCGCACCTCGACGCGCTCGGCGCACACTTTGACGCGATCCCGAAGCGGTTGAGGTGGGTACGGCAGGGTCCGATCCTGTGGCCGCACCTTGGGAGCGGGGCGCCGCCGCGTACGGATTCGGCGCTCGATCCCGCGTGCAAGCCTCTGTTCGCTCGTTTGCATCGGGCGTGGTTGGAGGCTGGAATCTATTTCCCCCCCTCCGCCTTTGAGGTTGCCTTCCTGTGCGCTGCGCACACGACGGCCCACCTGGACCAGTTGGTCGCGGTTTCCGAGCGCGTCCTTGCCGCGGAGACGTAGGCGTTGACTCGGCGACACGATTGGTCGAACGTCGCCTTCCTTGCGACGCTTGCGCTTTTGACGCTCCTCGGCGCCTGGTGGACCATACTCATTGGACGGTTGGTCGCCGAGAATCATGCGCTGGAAGTGAGGGTGTACGGGGCAACACCGGCCATCGAGGCGGCGTTGCGGTCTCGCCGCCTGATGTTGATGGGGGAGAGCGGAACCATGACGATTCTCGCGCTTTCCCTCGTCGTGCTCGCGTATCGGTTCGCCATGCGCGAACGCGCGCAGGCCCACCGTCTGGAGGGCGTCCTTGCCGCGAGCACGCACGAGCTGAAAACGCCGATTGCGGGCGTGAAGGCGCTGCTTGAATCTCTTCAGAGTGGAGTGTTACCACCGGAACGTGCGGCCCCTCACCTGGCGGCCGGGCTTGACGCGGTTGCGCGCCTGGAACACCTTGTGGAAGGAATCGTCGCCTACCAGGCGGCGGTCGCGCGGCGTCCCGAGGCCTTCGTTGCCCGACCACTGGCTGAATTAGTGGCGGAGATCGTGCGGCATCGAGCGGATACCATCTCCGGGGAGAGCGTGAGCGTCGAGTTGGGCGAAAGCGTCTCCGTCGAGGTGCGCCGCGACGGATTTCGCGTCGTGATGGAGAATCTGCTTGACAACGCCCGGAAGTACGGCGGAAGCGAGCCTGTGAGGGTGACGGCCCGCATTGGTGATCGCGTGGAGTTGATGGTTTCCGACGCGGGTGAGGGCTTCGATCCGGCAACCGCGGAGGACCTTTTCCAACCGTACCGGCGCGGCGCATCGGGGAGGGCCGCGCACGGCACTGGCCTCGGCCTGTACCTCGCCAGGCAGCTCGCGCGTGAGATGGGTGGCGATCTTTCGGCATCCAGTGAGGGCGTTGGACGCGGCGCGCGGTTCACGCTGTTCCTCAGAAAGTCGTTACGAAAGGCCGATGGCTGAGCGTGTGCTGTTGGTTGAGGATGAGCCGCTGGTTGCGGACATGGTGCGGCTCAATTTGGAGCACGCCGGGTATCGCGTGGACGCGGTGACGGACGGAAGCGTCGGCTTTGCGCGCGTGTGTGTCGAAACGTACGACATCGTCCTACTCGACGTGATGTTGCCCGGGATGGATGGGTTTGCGGTTGCCCGGGGGGCGCGAGCTCGGGGAATCACGACACCGATTCTCATGCTGACGGCGCGCGCGGAGACCTCCGCAAAGGTGCAGGGCCTCGATGCGGGCGCGGATGACTACCTTGCGAAACCGTTTGCCATGCCGGAACTGCTCGCGCGGGTGCGGGCGCTGGTTCGGCGCCATCAGGCTGTGCGCGGCCTGCCGGCGTCGCGAGAAGTGCGATTTGGGCAGTACATCGTGAATCTCGACACACGAGAGGCGCTCTCGAACGAAGGGCAGGTGCTTCTTACCGAAACCGAGACGGCGCTCCTTGCATACCTCTCCGCCCATGAAGGGGAGGCGCCGACGCGCACCGAAATTCTGGAAAATGCTTGGGGGATGGACCGGTTTCCGACGGAACGAACGGTCGATAACTACGTCATGCGCTTACGACGGTTGTTTGAGCCGGATGCGGAGAATCCTCGGCACTTTTTAACGGTGCGCGGGAAGGGGTACCGGTTTCAACGGTGAACGCGCCGGCGCGCCGATGCACGCCAGCCGTGACTCCTTTTCTCCTGCTCGGCCGACGATCATCGCCTACGGCTGCGGAGCAGGGGCGGGCGGCATCGTCGGAGCGGTGTGGGGTGCGTCGATTCCCGGGGCCGACGTGGCTGGCGTGCGGTCGAGCCCGTCGTTCGTCGGTGGTTTGTCGATGCTCTCCTCGACCCGAGCGCTGACCGCCCATCGGCGTTTTCCGCCCGGTTCTGTGGCTTCAACGGCGTTGTAGGAGGTCTCGTAGGACGTAACAACCAGCGTAGGGTTCATGATTCGACGCCCCTTCCGCCAATCTCCCTTGTAAATCTCGATGTCCACCGTCGTAACCATGTCCGCGTTTCTGGCCGACACCAGCGCCGTCCACAGCGTGCCGATCGCGACCGGGTAGCGCGTTAGCACGACGGCACCGCTCACGTCAGCGGTGGCCGCCGCCTTCGATCCGTCCGGAGCCATGATCTCAACCTTGAGTTGCGTCGCAAAAGCGAGCGAGATGGCGAGCAGCATGCGCGGAGTCTATCGCCTAGACGCTGATGGCGCCTTCTCGGAAGTTCGACGCGCCGATCCGCACATTCACCAGCGCCGGCTTGCCGGAGTCCAGCGCCCTCTGGATGGCCGGGTAGATTTCGTCGGGAGCCTCGACGTATTCGCCGTGGCCGCCGAGCGCCTCCACCATTCGATCGTAGCGCGTGAACGCCAGGCCCGTGGCCGGTGTCCGCGCCTCCCCGAAAAGCTGGACCTGCCCGCGCCGGATCTGTGTCCATGCGCCGTCGTTTCCCATGACGCCGACGAACGGAATGCCTTGCCGCGCCGCGGCCTCGTACTCCATTCCGTTGAGACCGAAGCTGCCATCCCCGTAAATGATGAACGCCGGCGCGTCCGGACGCGCCAAGCTCGCTGCCATGGCAAATGAAGGTCCAACGCCGAGCGTGCCCAAGGGGCCGGGATCCATCCAATGGCCGGGCTCCCACACGTCAACGACCTTCGCCGCGGTGCCGACGATGTCACCACCGTCACAGATCACCGACGCACTGCGGGGGATCGCCCGCGCGAGTTCTGCGGAGAACCGCAGCGGGTTGATCGGGACCGCGTCGGAATGCAGTTCTGCTTGCATCTTGTCTATGCGGACATTCTCGAACCCGCGAACGCTATCGAGCCAATTTCCGCCAGCCCGAGACCCGGCATCGGCCAATTGCTTCATGACAAGGCCGGTATCGCCCACGATGCCAACGTTGGCGCCCCGGTTGTGTCCGATCACATCCGGGTCGAGGTCCACGTGAATCACGGTGGTGCCCGGCGGGATGTCCTGACCGTAGTTCAGGCGGAAGTCCCAGGGCGTGCCGAAGATCACGATGACGTCTGCGTCTCCGAGCGCCTTCGAGCGACAGAGGCGAAAGAAGCGAGGGTCGTCGGGCGTGATGGCTCCGCGAGCGCCGCCGTTGAGGAACACCGGGAGGTCATACCGCTGAAGGAATCGGTGTATCGCCTCCCGGTGGGGGCTCCACCACCACTGGGTGCCGACGACGGCCACGGGGCGTTCTGCGCGGGACAGCGCCGCGGCGGCCGCCTCGATCGCCGCTGGGTCACCGCCGGCGACGTGGGCCGTCCGGTAGTCGGTTGGATAGTGCAGGTCCTCCGTCTTTTCCATCCCCATCAAGACGTCGAGCGGCATCTCCAGAAAGACGGGCCCGGGCACGCCGGTCATGGCCTTCCGAAACGCCATCGCCATGAAATCGGGGATGCGCCGGGTTTCGGGGACGGTGATGGACCACTTGGTGATCGACCGCAGCAGCGTGACGTGGTCCATTTCCTGAAGCGAGCCCATCCCCGAGTAGAAGCGGGGCCCCTGCCCACCGATCAGGATCATCGGGACGCCGCCGCGCATGGCGTTGGCGGCGGCCGTCACGGCGTCCGTGACTCCGGGGCCCGCGGTGACCAGCGCAACGCCGGGTTTGCCGGTCGCGCGCGCCCAGCCCTCGGCGGCGTGACCGGCCGCCTGCTCGTGTCGAAAATCGACAACCCGGATGCCGAGATCGAGGCAGCCGTCGTAGATGTGCTGAATGTGGCCGCCGCACAGCGTAAAGACGTGGCTCACGCCTTCTTTTTTGAAGGCTTCGGCGACGAGGGCACCGCCATGTGCGAAGGGCATCGAGGCTCCGGGGAGCGGCGATCTATCGCCGACAGCGCCGGAACGCCGCTTTGCAGTTCAGCGTGATGTCATCACCTTCCCCAACGTCCAACTCTCCAGCATCCGTGGGTTCACCGGAGGCGAATTCCGCCTCGATCTGGTAGGTGCCAACGGGAATATCACCCTCCGCGCGACGTTTCTTCCCGTGCGCCACGAGCCACACTTTTCCCGCATCACCTGTGGTGTGGACGGTGCCGACGGCGACCGGCTCGGCCGCCGGTCGGGGCGCTACGGACACGGATTCATCGGGTTGCACGCGAGAAGGCGGCGCCGGGCGAGGAGACGCGGCGACCTTCATCGGAGTGGGCGCGTGCGGCGTTTTAACGTCCTCCGGGGCCAGAACGGGCGGCACGGCCGGCGCCGCTACAGCCGGCAGGTCCGCGGGCGGGGGGAGGCCAACCGCGACATCCGGCACAACCGCGGGGGGCGGCTCTCCGATGGAGTCCGGTGCCCTGAACAACCACCACCCCAGCGCGAGGACGGCGGCCAGCGCCGCGAGCGCAACGAGCAGTACGATCATCGCCGCGGAACCCGCGACGGCCGCGGATTCCATGGAGCGTCCGAGTGCTGATGACTCACGACGGGTGCGTGATTCGTCCGGCGCGGTGCGCGCGGTACTCCGTCCGGCTGGGGCGGTCACCGGTGCGCTCGCCATGGCGACGGGTGGCACCGGTGCGCCCGGCATCGTCGAGCCGTGAGACGCGCCTTGCGCGACAAACACGGGCGCTTCGGGCGAAAACGTGTCCTGACTCGTTGCGCCCGCAATCGTAGCGGCGATCGTGTACGCCCCGACCATCGTGGGCGACGCGGTCGTTTCATTGGGTGCCGCTGGAAGGGGCCCGCCCTCGAGAACCGCGAGGATCGCGGCGCAGTCCGGTAATCGGTAGTTGCGGTCGGTGCGCAGGCATCCACGGATGGCAAGCGCCATGCGTTCCGGGATCGTCGGATCGATTTCTCGCGGTGGTCGGTATTCCCCGGACAGACTGGCGTTGAAGGTCGATGCGATGTCTTCTCGGCGAAAGCAGGCCTCCCCCGTCAGCAATTCGTAGAGAATGCAGCCAAGCGCGAAGATGTCCGTGCGCTGATCGCTGCTTTTTGCGTCGCGAATCTGCTCCGGAGACATGTACGCCGGCGTGCCCATGGCCATGCCGGAGCGGGTGCGGCGCATGGCTGGATCGTCGTCCGTCAGGATTCGCGCGAGGCCGAAGTCCGCTACTTTCGGAACCCAATCTTCACCGTAGCGGGCCATCAGCACGTTGGCCGGTTTCAGATCGCGGTGAATGAGGTTTCGGGCGTGTGCATGCGATACCGCGCTTACGATGGAGCGGAAGATTTTCTCGGCTTCCGCCGGGGTGGGCCGATTGGATTCGAGCCAGATGTCGAGCGCCGGACCGTCCACGAGTTCCATCAGCAGGCCCGGGCAGCCGGACACGTCAAGAATATCACGCACTTCCACGATGTTCGGGTGCCGCAGGGTGGCCTGAACGCGGCCTTCCTGAATGAGGCGTTCCCGCACGCCGCGCGCCGCTGTCGTCAACACTTTCAGGGCGTGCTCACTCCCCAATTCACGATGGCGGATTCGATACACGATCGCCATTCCACCTTCGCCAAGGATGGCGTCGACGGTGTAGCGTTCGATTTCCTGACCGGGGTCGAGCATGCAGGGGCTAGCGTACCTCGGAGTGGGGCCGAATGCCGCGCCTCAGAACAGGAATCCCGCCGAGATGTCGGGGTAAACGGCGACGCCGCTCGCGTAGTACCCGAGCATGGTGCCCAGATTGAGTTGGAACGTGGACGCCGGGTCGTATTGCAGCGCGCCGCCGACGATGTAGCCGTAGTAGCTGGCACTCCCGGCGATACCAGCGGTGAATTCGACGTCCCAATTCTCGCTGATTCGGTAATCGCCGTCCGCAGCCAAAAAGATGACGGCGTGTGGCCCGCCAGAAAACGCGACGCCGTAGTTCACACCTGCGCGCATTCCCGCGGAGCTGAAGCTGTCTTCCCCGAACTTGTACTCCACCCGTCCAGCCAGCGGCAGGCCTGCATCGACGCCGCCATAAATGCCCTGGCCGCGGCGGAAATCCCACCGGCGCGATGTTGGCTGCGCCGGCGTGCTGCTGGCGGAAACGGCCAGCGCCGGCGGTTCATCGTCCGGCATCAGGTACCCGGTCCACTGCAACTTCCCGCCTTCTCCGGTGTATTGCAGTACGATCGGCACGGTGCTCGGCCGCCTTGCGGACTGAACGCCATCGACCCACCCTGGCGCCGGAAGCGAGCGTGTGGACGTGGGAGGGCGGGCCCGCGCCTGATCCGCAAGCGCGCGGAGTTCGGTTCCGCGTGGGGCAAGCACGTCAGATATGGCGTTCGACCCCGCAAGTCGCGCGGCCGCCTGTAGCGATTGCAGTGTGCGAGCGGAGTCGCCGTCGAGAAATGCCGCCAGCGCCATATGCCGATGCCACCCGGCCGCGAACGTTCCCGGGACGATGGCATCCACGCAGGGGAGATCCCGCCGAAGGTCGTCATCGGCGCGGCGGAAACCGCTTTCATCCATCTCGGCGAACGCACGCTCGGCATCGTCGAGCCGCTCGGTCAGTGTGGCAACCGAAGTCGGACGGCAATTCGCGGCGGCGAGGCCGATCACAGCGAGGATCACCGAAACTCCGGAGGGTTTCGCCCCTTATCACCGGGGACGCCGGTTCGGATGCACGGCGGCATGGATCCGGTTCGGGGGGTGCGAAATCTTTTTCGCACCCCCTATCGGAGATTCCGACCGGAGGGTAGGTTTGTGCATGCAGGTCTCCCGTCGGCGTGTGATTGTCGGAGCGGCTACGGTTGCCGTGCTCGCCGCGCTGGGCATTCGGATGAGCCGCCTGCCGGAACCGTCCACCTCCCACCGCCTGCTCAGTGACGACGAATTCGTGCTCGTGACGGCGATTGCCGACGGTCTGTTCCCGCCCGGCAATCCGCTCGGCGTGGCAGGACGAGACGTCGCGGTGGCCGACGAGGTCGACCGCCTGCTGGCCACGGAATTGGACCCAGAGATGCGGCTTGTCTTTCGCTACCTGATTCGCGGGCTCGACATTGGAACGACGGCGAGTCGGGGAAAATCGTTTGTTTCGCTCGACACCGAGGCTCGCGCCGACGTCTTGCGGGTGTGGTCGGACACGGCCGTGCTCCCCCGTCGGATGGCGTTCGAGGGCATCAAACTCGTCGTTGGAATGGCCTTCATGACGGACCCGAAGGTGAGCGCGGCGACCGGATGGGAGTCCGCGTGTTGGACGGCGCCGTCCACGGTTGTGCCAGCATGAACCCTGGAAAGAACCGGTACGCAGACTACCCTGGAGCCCTCGATCTCGAGGTGGATGTGTGCATCATCGGTGCGGGTGCGGGAGGTTCGTCCGCAGCCTGCGCCGTCGCTGAGGCCGGAAAATCGGTGGTCGTCCTTGAAGAAGGTCGGCATTGGAATCCGGGAGAGTTCTCTCCGAAGTCCACCTGGGCGTTCAAGAACCTCTACGCCGGCCGGGGCACGCGCGCGACGCGTGGCAACGCCATCATCCCCATGCCGGGTGGTCGCGGCGTTGGCGGTTCCACGCTGATCAACAGCGCCATTTGTTTTCGCACTCCCGACGTCGTTTTGGCGGACTGGCGTGAAAATCGAGGTTGCGTTCACTTCACGGAGGAGTGGATGGCGGCCTGTTTCGATCGCATCTGGGCCACGATTGGCGTGGGTATCAACCCGCCGGAGGTGCAGCGGCTCAACAACATCATTTTCAAAAAGGGCGTGGAAGCGTTGGGGCTGAAGGGCGATTGGATGGCGCGGTCCGCGCCGGGGTGCGTCGGCTGCGGAACCTGCCAGCAGGGGTGCAACTCAGGTGGAAAAAACTCGATTGACCGAACATTCTTGACGGAAGCGCTGCAGTCCGGTCGAGTGGGTGTGTACGCGGATTGCCGGGTGGATGGCGTCGAGACGGACGGCGGGCGGGTGGTGGCCGTAACCGGCCGAACCATCGCGCCTCCCGACTACACCGACGCCGGCACTTTTCGCGTCCGGGCGAAACAATTCATCGTGAGCGGCGGCCCCATCGGCTCGCCGCGCTTCCTGCTCAAGAATGGTCTGTCCGCCGGTCCGGTCGGCGAAAACCTCCATATTCATCCCACGTCGGGAGTGCTCGGCCGTTTCGATGAGGAGATTCGGCCGTGGACAGGTGTTTCCCAAGGATATTACGCAGATTGTTGGGACGAGGGCTTTCTCCTTCAGGTGTTCAACATGCCGCCGGATCAGTATTACGTCGGCATTCAGCTGCCGCAGGATGTGCTGTTGGAAGCCGTGAAAAACCTACGGTACCTCGGATCGGCAGGCATCGTCGTGCACGATGAAGACTCCACCGGGTCGGTGACGGAAGACGCCCTGTTGTACAGCCTCGGGGATGGCGATCGGAAGAAGCTTCTGGCCGGTATGCGGCAGGCGGCACGCGTGTTTTTCGCCGCCGGCGCAAAGAAGGTGATTGTCGGGATTCGCGGTGTCGGCTGGATCGAGTCCGAAGCCGACATCGACCGTTTGGTCACGGACAGCATTCCCGCCTACAACATCGGGCTTTACGCCTCGCACCCGATGGGCACCTGCAGAATGGGCGGGCCCGGTGCCGTCGTGGATGCGGGCGGGAAGGTGTACGGATGGGAAAACCTCTACGTGGCCGATGCCAGCGTGTTTCCGACCAGTCTCGGGGTCAACCCGCAGGTCACGGTAATGGCGATCGGGCTCACCGTCGGTCGTGAGGTCGGGAGAGCGTAAGGGTCGACCGCCGAAACAACGTTGCGACGACGCTTGCGCACGGCTACTTTCGCGCGCCCTGCGGAGCTGCTGATGTCGGTCAAGAGCGAAAATATCACCTGGCACGGACCGATCGTCACGACGGAGGAACGGGCGAAGGTTGTCGGACAAAAGGGAGTCGTCGTGTGGCTCACGGGCCTGTCCGCTTCGGGGAAGAGCACCATCGCACGTCGGGCTGAGCAAATGCTGTTAGAACGCGGGAAGATTGCCTATGTGCTCGACGGCGACAACATCCGATTCGGGCTGAACAAGGATCTCGGCTTTTCACCGGCGGATCGGACAGAAAACATCCGGCGAATCGGTGAGGTCGCGAAGTTGTTGGCCGATGGTTGCGTCGTCACGATCACCGCCTTCATCTCCCCATACCGGGCGGATCGTGACGGCGCGCGCGCCATCGTTCCCGCGGGGACGTTCGTCGAGGTCTACGTCCACGCGTCGCTCGACGTGTGTGAAGAGCGCGATCCGAAGGGATTGTATAAGAAGGCCCGTGCAGGACAGATCCCGGAATTCACGGGCATCTCCGCACCGTATGAAGAACCGCTGAGCCCGGAACTTACCCTGCGAACTGGGGAAGGCAGCGTGGACGAATGCGCGATGGTCCTCCTTCAGGAACTCGCCGCCCGCGGCTTCATCGCGCTGTGATAGACAGCGGCCCCACTTTTGGAGTCTCCGTGTCCGCACCTCGCATTCCGCTTTTCGCCGTCCTGACCTCGACCATCGCGCTGGGTTTGGCCTGCGGCTCCCCGTGGAAGGTCGTCACGACCTCGGGTTCGCCCTCCGCGTTGAAGGGCAAGACCACCTACTCGGTGTCCGCTGACTTCAGCGAGACGAAAATCGGAGAAAAGACGGAATCTCAGTACCTCGCGGAAAAGGATGAGGAGACGAGGGGAAAGTTTGCCGGTGATAAAACGGGCATGCACGAGGATCTCCTTAAGGCGCTTGCGCGGAACAAGAGCGGGGTGACTTTTGGCGACGCCGGCGACGTGGCGATGACCCTGCACTACAATTTCATCGAGCCTGGCGTGTACACAGCCGTGTTCAACATGCCGACCTCCGTCACGATCCGTGCCGATTTCGCGATCGGAGGGAACATCGTCGATTCCATCGACGTCACCGCGTCGCAGCAGTCGGATATCTACCACCCATCGTCAGGCCAACGGATGCGGAACTGTGCGGACACGTTGGGGAATTACCTCAACATGTTCATCGCTGGCGCGAACAAGTAGTCACGTTTGCGGCTGCATCCGCGTTCCCGCGTACTGAGCGGAAGCTTGGATGGCGAGGATGAGGGCGGCGATGGCGCCCCCACGGCGGGCGTGATTCGTCGTATCTTTGGCAGACACGATCATGGCAGATGTATTCAGCGCGCCGAGATTATTCGCAAAAACGAGATCACTCCCGGTGCGGTGGAGCTGCGCCCGGGCGACGGTTTCCAGCGTCTCGGCCGACCATTCGGGCGAGCCTGCCTTGAAGCTCACCAGAAATGCGTGCGGCGCCCACCCGCGGAGTTGGTCGAGGATCTTGGGCGCGGGCGTCATTCGGATGGTGATTTCCGGACGTTGGCTTGGGATCTTCGTCGCGAGCGGGGCCGCCTCGTAGTCGCCCACCGCCGCGCTGTGCACGATGACGTCGGCGCTCGATGCGTGCGCCCTCATCTGCTCCAGCAGGTCGCGCGTGCTGCCAAACGGAAGGAACGAACGTGAATCTCCCGGAGCGCCCCACTGGGCGAGTTGCGCCCGAAGGCCGGCCTCCGCGCTCCCGAGCAGAAGGATCCGGTCCGCCGGCCCGCGTTCGCGCCGAAGCGCGTTGCCGACCGCAATCGCGGTTTCCCCGCTCGCGCCCGCCGAAATGTATCGGGTCGCGTCGATCGGATTGCGCGTCGCGCCGCCGGTTAGCAGGATGGTGGCCATCGGCCGCACGTATCCGGCGCGGGATAGCGGGGGGGCGATGCGCGCGCGGCGAGAAGGGTTCGGAATCGGCGTGGGGGCGGCCCTTGCGCTCGCAGTGACGACGGCCGGGCTGCCGGGTGCCGCGGCGGGGGCGCTGGCGGTGCGCATTGTCGATGTCTCGCGGGGGCACATGCCGGACGCTGCGCTTCCATTGGCCGTCGTGGGCGGAATTGTCGCGCCGATTGCGGGGATGGACGTGGCGACCTGCATCGTCATGTATGCAACGTTCGGACTGTCTGCGGGCCTGTTGTGGACGACGTTGCGGAGGCGCGCGTCGGGTGGGATGGCGGCGCTCGGTGGGTGGCTGCTCGGGATGGGTGCGCCGGTGGCGTTGGTCGCCGCGGCGTCTGGAATCCCCGATCTTTCAGTGGTTGGATTTGTGGCGGCAGGCCTTGCTGCATTCGCAGAGCGAAGGGTGGCGGCCGCGCTGCTCTGGAGTGTTGTCGTCGCGAGTTTCGACGCACATACCGGTGCGATCATGGGGATTGCGGCTGGCGTGATGGGCGCCGGACCGTGGGCGTGGTTCGCAGCCATCGCGCTCGCGGGCTTTCCAGCGGCGGCAATTTCTGCGGGGGATGCGGCGCCTTGGGCCGGTGGTATCGGTGCGGCGGCATCGGTTTCGGGCGCGTTTGCGGCGAAGGCCGGAGAGGCGCCGGGGGTTGCCGCCGCTCCGCGCGGCTGGATTCTCGCCTTGGTCGTCGTTACCGTGTGCGCGTTTGGGCCGGTGGTGCAACTCGGTGGACACGCGGTCGCGCTACCTGCCTTCTTGGTTGCCGCTTTCGAATTGCGCGGCGGCTGGCACGGGGCCTCCGTCGTGCTTGCGGCCGTGGCCGCGGTCGGATTGGTCCGGTCGCCGGCTCGGTCAGCGCTGGTCGTCGGCACGGTGGCGGTGGTCGCGGGCGCGTCGATCGCGGGTTGGCCACCGCCGTCACGCGCCCTGGTGGTTCCGCTCGCCGTTGCCTCGCTTTCCGAACGAAAAGGCACCATTCTGGACTTGCCGTTTGAAGTCGAGGGTGAGCCATGTGCAGCACCGACCGGCACAAACGCCGCGTGGCGCTACTTCGGTGCACTCCACGGCCGGGTGTTGGCGACGGGTGACGGTCCCGTTTCGCGGACAAGCGGTCTCCTCGGCGAACCGGCGGTCGTGGCGGCGCTCGACATCCGGTGTGGGTCTCGGTACCTCGTTCCGCCGGGGCTTCCCGGCGTCGCGCTTGCCGCGCTTGGCGTCACGGAAATCGCCGTACATCGCGAGCGCTACCTCGACGAAACGCTAGCGGTGCTCGATCCGATTTTCTCACGCCTGTACGGGCCGCCACGTCGAGATCACGCTGGATCTGTGGACCTTTATCATGTGTCCCGCCGGGCGGCTGCGGCCCAGATCACCGGGGGGCTGCACCTGTCCGGTGACCCCGCCGTCGCCAGTTGGCAGACGCTCGACGCATTTCTGGCGGGCACGCTGCCAGCGTCGACGCGGGCCGATCGCCCGGCGCCGCGCTAATCGTCGGTCGATGGAACGAATCGACGACGTGGCCGCGCGAATGCGCGCCGAGTTTGGGGAGCCGCCCGATGTGGCCGTGGTCCTCGGCAGCGGGTTGGGCGGGTTCGCCGCACGATTGGAGGGCGCCGAGGCCGTGGCGTATCCGGCGCTGGGCTTGCCGCCGGCTGGCGTGACCGGTCACGCGGGAACGTTGTCCGTCGGCCGAATCGGGCGGCGGCGCGTTGCCGTTTTTGCGGGTCGATGGCACTGGTACGAAGGGCTGGATATGGCATCCATCGTTCTGGGCGTGCGCTCGCTGGCGCGTTGGGGAGGGCGCGGAATCGTCCTGACCAGCGCGGTCGGGGGAATTGCGCCGGCGCTGGGTACCGGAGAGGTCCTGGTCGTCCGTGACCACCTCAATCTGCTCGGCGCGTCGCCGTTGCGCGGTCCAAACCTCGCCGCCCTTGGTCCCCGTTTTCCCGACCTGTCCACCGTCTACACCCCTCGGTGCCGTGCGATTGCTCACGTTGCCGCCGGACGTCCGCTGCCCGAGGGCGTCTACGCTGCCATGCCCGGCCCCTCGTATGAAACCCCTGCGGAGGTTCGCATGCTCCGAGGCATGGGCGCCGACGTCGTGGGCATGAGCCTGGTGCCCGAGGCCATTGCGGCGAGCCATGCAGGGCTGGAGGTGCTCGCCCTTGCGGTTGTGGCGAATCCAGCGGCGGGCCTTGCGCCGGAAATTCTCACCCATGCCGACGTCACGGCCGCCATGGCCGCGGCGGCTGATCAGCTTGGAACCTTGCTGGAAGGGGTCATCGCGCGATGGTAAAGCACGGGTCGGTGCCGGATGAGGAATTGCTCGCCGCGGCGTTGGAAGCGCGCGGCAGGGCGTACGCGCCGTACTCGAAGTTTCAGGTCGGGGCCGCCGTGCTTGGGGCGTCTGGACGCGTTCACACCGGGTGCAACGTTGAATGTGCCAGCTATCCGCTGACGTGTTGCGCAGAGCGTGTCGCGATCTACAACGCCATCAGTGCCGGAGAAACGGCGATCGTTGGGATTGCGGTGATGACGGACACGGATCCGGCCGCGGGTCCGTGCGGCGCGTGTCGGCAGGTCATCGCGGAGTTCGGACCGGCGGCGTTCGTGCTCATCGGCTCGACGACGGCCCCAGCCCGCCGTACGACGATAGCCGAGCTACTCCCCGATTGTTTCGACGGCGCGCAGCTCCGGCGCTGATGCGTTGGCACCCTGGGACGTGGCGGCGGTGGCGTCGTGGTCCAGCGAATCTGCGTGCAGGGAATCGGCGGTGCCGCCCGCGTCGTCTGGGCTGCGCCGCCGTCGGCGTCGCTTGCGTCCGGGCACCTCCCCGTCGGGGAGTGGCGCGCGCGGCTTGATTTCGCCGATGATGTCTAGAAGTTCACCCCCGAACTGAAGAATTTGCCAGTTTCGAATCTCCGGCACCGCCCGCAGAGCGTCGGAAGACGTGGGTGCCGCGCGGGTCAATTCGCGAAGCAGCCCATTCGAGGCCACCGTGATGGCCGGAAGGCCGGTACGGCTGACCTTGTCGTTCCGCCAGTCCTTCAGACGGAGAAACAGCCGTTCGGCGTCGCGGCCGCGCAACCCGGGCCCGGCCCCGCGCTCGCGCCCTTCCTTGGGCGCTGGCGTCGGAAGCTCATCCGTGCTCGCGAGGCCGCTCGCCACGGCTGCAGCCAGCCGATCGCCGTGCCGGCGAAAGAGCGGCGACCCGCGCCGAGTGATGGCGGCCACGGACTCGATATCTGCCGCGTGCCGCCGCGCCAGTTCCAAAAGCACCGGCTCCGGAATGACTTTGAATGCGGGGCGATCCATCTGTGCGGCCTCACCATCCCGGTACGTCCACATCGCGCGGAGTGCGCGCTTTGCCGGCTCATCGAGGTCTCTAGAGCCCTTCACGCGGAGGAAGTCCGCCGGGTCGTGCGTGCGACCCTGCCATTCACGACGCTCCATGACCGTACACTCCTCTAGCACGGGCTCCAGGCGTCCCAGACGCCGCAGGCGTTCGGTCATCACGTCGCGAAGGGCCGGGAGCCAATGGCTGTCCCCGCGCGCGTAGTCGAGGTGCTCGTCCAGCAGCGGTCGGGCCGCCCAGTCGTGACGTTGCCACTTCTTGTCGATGGTCCAACCCCACCAATTGTGGATAAGATCAGCCAAGCCCACGCGCGGGAGTCCAAGAAACTGAGCCGAGATCATCGTGTCGAAGATTCCGTGGAATTCGAACTTGAAGTCACGCTTCATGCACACGACGTCGTAATCGGCCCCGTGAAACACCTTCGTGATACGACGATTCGCAAAAATCTCACCGAGCGGACCCATGTCGTCGATGCGCAGGGGATCGACGATGTAGTCGTTTTCCAGATCGCTGATCTGCACCAGGCAGACCTTCTCTTGGTAGTGATGGAAGCTGTCACTTTCGGTGTCGACGCCGATGACCGGGGCTGTGCGCATCGACGCCACAGCGGCCTTGAGCGCCGCGTCGGATTCGACCATGATCAGGGGAGTGTCGCCAAACATCGGGCGGGTCTAACGCGGCGACTCGTCTCCGCGGGGCTCCGTGTTCGGTTCCTCGTCCCGAGTGCCGGAAACGTCGGTCGGCGGATCGTCGTCGCCCAACACCCGCGTGTCGATGTACGGCAGTCGAGGAATGATTTCCGTCGTTTGCCGAGTCCACCGACACGAGGCGCAACGCTCGTGGATGGTCTCCGTGCCTTCGTCCTCAGCAGTAGCCGGGAGCAGCACCTGTGCGTCGCGTTCGACGGTTCGGCGGCCACACGAAGGGCACGGCTTGCGTTGGAGCCACCCGAGCAAGCGAAGCCCGCCGAAGCCGGCGACCACGAGCGCGCCGATGGAGCCGATCGCCAGCGCCAACCTTCGCTTCCGCGCCGCTGTGCCCGCCGCCGCGGTATCGTCCGGGGAAACCGGAAGTAGCGGGAGCTCCGACTCCAAGCGGGCAACGGTCCAGTCCACGGCGGTCTCGATCGCGTCGGCCCAGTCCCGACGGTGCACGAACGGATCCAGTCGGGCCGTTTTCAGGCTGCGGAGCGCGGAGTCGGGCAGGTTGACCTTGAGCCCTTCCCCGGTTTTCATCTCCAGTTTTCGGTCCGCCACGTCGAGAAGTATGACCAGCCCGTCTCCTATTCCCGGGCGCCCTACCTTCCACGTGCGCGTCATTGCCAGCGCGAGTTCCGACGCGGATACAAAGCCGCCGCCCGGCGGCAGCGTGTTGATCGTGATGATCACGATCTCGGGACCGCGGGAGGTGTGGAGCGCAGAGATTCGGGCGTGCATCCGGGTCTCGGCCGCGGCGGCGATGATCCCCGCATCATCGCCGATCCAGGCGCCCACGGTGCGGGGATCGATGGGAAGAACCGGGGGGTTCGCAGCGAGGGCAGCGGCAAGCGTGAGCATCGGGAGCGGCTACCGTATCGTCATCAACGCGTTTCAGCGGGCATCGGCCACGCACGCAATGCAATCGATTTCCACGCGCACGTCCCGCGGGAGCCCCGACACGGCCACCGTCGCCCGGGCCGGGCGTGCGTCCCCGAAAACTCTGCTGTATACGGCGTTCATAGCGCTGAAGTCGGCCATGTCGCGAAGGTAGACGGTGGTCCGGACAACCGAGGCCATCGTGGCATCGGCGGCTTCCAACACCGCCTGAAGATTCGCCAAAACCCGCTCGGTTTGCTCGGTGATATCGCCCTCGACGACGGCCCCGGAGGCCGGGTCGAGGGCGATTTGACCTGAGCAATACACCATTCCACGGTGGACGATCGCCTGACTGTACGGACCAATCGCCGTGGGGGCGTGAGGGGTCGCGATGGGTGTCACGGCTGGTAGACCGCAACGTAGGGCAGGTTGCGATACAACTCGCCGAGGTCGAGCCCGTAGCCAACCACGAACTCGTCGGGGATGGTGAAGCCGACGTAGTCCACGACCACGTCGATCTCGCGATTCGTGGGCTTATCGAGAAGCGATGCGACCTTCAGCGCGCGCGGTCCACGTACCTGCAGGGTCCGCAGGAGGTAATCCATGGTTAGCCCGGTATCGACGATATCCTCGACGATAACACAGGTCTGACCCTCGATTGAGCTTCGTAGGTCCTGCGTGATTTGCACCGCGCCCGAGCTCGACGTGCCGCCGTGGTAGCTCGCGACGCCCAAAAACTCCACACGAACTTCGCCGGGGATCGCGCGCACCAGGTCGGCCAAAAACAGGAAGCTGCCCTTGAGCACCCCGATGACCGTGACCGGCTGATCCGGGAAGTCGCGCCGAATCTGCGCGCCGAGGACCACAATTCGGGCGCGGATCGCGTCTTCGGTAATCAAGGTTCGAAGGGTACCGTTCATCTCTACACCCAGGAATTGTTGAGCACTTCGCCGAGGCCGCCGGCGCCGGGGACGATGTATTGGTGGGAATCGAGGCCGCGCTCTTCCTGCGGAAGCGCGCCTGGCACGCCGGCAAGGGCGGCAGGCGAGGAAAATCCACGATCGAGGCGAATTGCGTGGATACGCACGTCCGGGAAGCGGCCGTGGACCCGCTGGACGTACTCGGGCGTCACGATGAGGTGGGCAAACACGACGCGCGCGGGCACGCCCATCCCGATTCGCTTGTAATGATCCAGAAGCTCGCAGAGCGATCCGCCGGTGGCGCCCATCGGGTCGGGCACAACAAGCACGGCGCCATCGACAGTTCCGCCGATCTTCGCCCCCGCGATAGCGGTTCCGGTGACCTCACCCTGCGCGCCGGTGACGCGCGACATGAACATGTGGTCCTGACGGACCCCGGCCGGGTCAAGCAACTCGTTGAAGCGGTCATAAAACAGCTGCGCACCCAGAATTCCGGCCCTGGCAACGTCCACAACCACCACGCGCTGGTCACGAGCGACCACGGCCCCCTCCCACATTTGGTCGGCGTGCACAGCGGTCATGCGCGTCGGCACGCGTTGCACCTCGTGACACAAGTCCCGACTGGCGATCTGCGAGAACAGGTATTCGAAAAGACGAGTCGCGAGGCGCCCAACCTCCGGTTGATGCGTGTCCGGATGGCTCAAGCGCGCCAGCAGCGAAAGCGGGTAGGTGTACCCGTGCAGCGTCAGGTGAGCGCCGAATGCGTGGGGAGAGCCTGCGTCCGCATGAGCGGGCGTTACATGGGCTGAATCGCTCACAGGTCCTCCGGGAGCAGGTCGCGAAGCAGGGCGAGGGTATCGATAACCACGTCGAATGTATCTCCCCGCGCGAGGCGGGCGATGAAGGGGAGCGCTCCTTCCGCCGTGGGTGACGTCGTGAGCAGTGCCGCCCGAACGGCGTCTGGTTCGACGAGGACCAGTGCTGGGACCAGCCACGAGGGTTCGTCGAGGCGGGCGGCGAGGTCGTCCGCCGCGCCGAGGAGCGGGTCCGTGAGGACCGCGTCTGCAACGAGTTCCAGAGCGCCGGCGAGTTCGACGTCAGGTTCGGCCAGCAACCGACCGACATTGGTCACCGCCAGCCACAAGTCTCCATCCAAAACGATCACCGAAACAAGCGGATCGAGGGTGTCGAGCGACCCATCGGTCAGCACCGTTTGCGCGTACATCCACACGTCATCGAACGACACCGGCCGCACACCTACGGGAAATTCCGCGTCGTGGTAAACCTCGGGATCGAGCAGCACGGGGACGAGCGCGATCAGTCCGGCAACGAAAGGCGCATCGGCAATATCCCGCAACGCCTCTTCCGCTGGCGTCACGAGGTTGAGCCCGTGCGCGGCGGTCGCGGCGTCGGCAACGGCAGGCACGTGGTCTTGAAGGGCGTTCAACAGGGAGAGCAACACCCGGAGCAGGTTGGCGGTTGCCGGGTCGTTGAGCCGATCGATGGCGTGGAGGTCATTGACGACCTGCTCCGTAACGGTTGGGCAGACGCCGGTTTCGGCGACGCCTTGGAGAATGGCGTCGGTGAGAGGGACGCCGAGCATGTCTCCGAGGAGCGACACGCCGCTTTCGGTTGAGTCGGGATCGGTGGTGGCGATGGCCTCCAGGATGGCGACGGCGAGGTTGCCGAAGCTGACGTCCACGCTGGTGATTCCGAGGTCGATCGAACAATCGACCGGCTCATTCGTGTCGTGGAGGAGGCGGACGAGCGAGACGAGGGCACTGTCCTCTCCGCCGGCCAGCGATCCGCCGTTTACGTCCACGGACGCAAGGTAGAGCGCCTGCGCAGGGACGGTCGCAAGACGGCCATGCGCGATTTCGCTCCGAAGTGCATCAGAAACGCCATCGCGTGCGGTGGGGTCATCGAGGATTTCCGCAATCGGCGCGGAGAAGGCTGCGCGCGTGCTCTGGGCGACGCCCGCGCTGACGATGTCGCGGATCGAATTTCCCGTGGCGCCGAACGAGCGGTTGTTTGTCGTATTCTCCGCCCGCGACAGGAGATCGGCGACGTTGGCCGGCCAGTCGTGCGCAAGGGCTGAAAGCGTGGGATCCGTGGACTCCGCGACGCTTGCCGCCGTCCAAGCCAATTGCACGAGCGCGTCGGACCGAAGGAACGTCGCGATCGGCGCCAATTCGCGGAGCTCGTCGTCCAGAAGCACGGTGGCAATCGGCCCGGCCAAACGCAGCAATGGGGCGATCACGCCGGCGTCCAACGAAGCAGGTTCCGCGAGCGGAATCGCCACTCCGACGTCCGCCCACGGCGCCGCGTACAGCAATTCGACGGCGAGGCGAACGCCCGCGTGGATCCCTTCGCGGTTGTCCAGAAGGGCAAGCGCGCCGTCTACTGCTCCCGTGAGCGAAAGGTCGGCGCCATCCAATCCATTGACCCAACGCGCGAGGACAACGCCCGCCGTACCCTGCCGTGTGGAACCATCCATCGCGGCGTCGAGCGGCGAAAACGCCTCGATAGCGCCCGTCTGATCAAGGCAAGCGAACACGGCGTGCAACTCGGACGTGCTCTCCTCGTCCAACCCGTCGAGCAAGTTGGCGTCGTAGCAGGGCCCGTCGGCCACACGTTGATCCGTCCATTCGTAGCCGCTGGTATGGAACTGGCAGCCCGCGAGGATCAGCGGGAGCACGGTCACTAGTCGAACAGATACCGAATCGAGCCGGTGCCCTGCGCGATCGGGTACATCCGCTTGAGGTAACGGCTCCCGCCGGTCACTTGCAGGGACGCCTGCACGTGTCGGGCGATCATGTAGGTGCCGCCGACGCCGACTTGCGCCTGAATGAATTCTGTCTGGTCCGACGTGAAGAATCCGGACCCGATGTAGCCCACGATGGTGCCCTGGAGCTTGTCAGGTTCACCGAGGACGCCGAAGCTCAAACCCGCATCGATCATGCCGACCGGACGCGGATCCTTGCGGATGTTGAAGGTGTACTCCGACGCGTCCGCCGGATCGGATTGCGCCGCATCCTGCAGGTAGTAGACACGGAACATGCCGAGCACCTTGTTGTCCTTGTCCCCCAGAATGACCTCGAGGCCACCGCCGAAGTCGCTGTTCATTTGGTCCACGGGCGGCTGTTGGTCGTACTCGCCGAGCGCATTCTGCTTGTAGTAGTACAAGCGGTCGTAGTGGAACCCGCCGGTGCCCACGAGGCCGATGCCGCCGGCGTGGGCTTCCGTACTTGCCAAAAAACCAGAAAGTAGACCGAGAAGGCCGACGGCGGTGTGAACGATCGTGCGCGTAGGGGAACGCATAGGCAGGGCTCCCGAAAAGGATGCCCTCGTTTACCGCAGCGGCGGGGTCGCGGCAACTCCGACGTTCAGCATCCGAAATTGGGTTGCACCCGGGCCCGCCCAGCGAACTCTTGACGCAGCAAGGGCTCGGCAACTTTGTTTGCCCCTTCCGCAAGCGGCTTCGTACCGCGATCCACGTCGAATCGATACGTAAGTCATTGATATTACATGATTTGCGGAATTACGACTTCCGCGCAACCGCCAGACTGGTCCGCGAATATCGATGGTAGGCTCTTTTTCGGGCATTGCCCCCTTGCGCAGTCGGTTTGCTTTTGGTACACCAGTCGTGTCGTGGTGGAGATGGACTTCACGTTGACGACACAGCGCTCCTCATCAGTTGAAATCGGAGAAGATCATGAACAAGAAGGAACTCATCGCGAAGCTCGCCAAGTCGACCGGTCTTTCGCAGGCCAAGGCCGGCGAAGTACTGAACGCATTGTTCGACGCCGATAAGGGCAAGGGCATCATCGCAGGCGAACTCGACGCCGGTCACAAAGTCACCGTGCCCGGCTTCGGCACGTTCGGCACGAAAAAGCGCGCCGCGCGCACCGGTACCAACCCCGCCAATGGCCAGAAAATCAAGATCTCGGCCAAGCATTACGCGTTCTTCAAGCCGGGCAAGACCCTGCGTGAGCGTGTTTCGAAGTAGTTCGGCTCGGTGTCCCACGCGCGCCCGCTGACCCGGTAGGGTTGGCGGGCGCGCTTCGTTTTTCTACGGCGCGGAGTCGGTGCCAGAGTCGGCCCCAGAATCTACGCCTGAATCTAGCCCGCTGTCTCCTGCGACGACGTTCAGCGTGGCGTTGGGGCTTTGTCCGTGGGCGTTGCGAATTGCAACCGCGTAGTGGCCGTCGGCGAGGTCCGGCGTAGTCACCGTGAGTTTCTCTACGCACGACGTGGAATCGGCCGCACAGGCGTCACAGCTGCCGCAGTCCGTGCAGGAATTCGCAGCGCGGCAGGCGTCAAGTGCCGCACACGTCGACCGGTCGAGCGCCGTCACGGTGGCCACGCGCGATCCGAACGTGACGATGGTGTCGTTTTTGGCGGTGAGGGGGCTCGTCGTCACGACCACGGATTCCCCCGGCGAAACCGTATCGGTCGAAAACGTCGGCAGGGAGAGCGCACACGTCGGCACGAATTGTGTCGCCGTCGTCTCACAGGAAAGCAGCAGCAGGAGAGAAAGCATTACCACTCGGTGGTCAGGAGGTCTTCGGAGGTCTTCTGTCCCGCTTCGGCCTCGGCGCCGGCGGGGGCCGTACCGGGAAGGAACGGCATGCCGCGCCCGCCCGCCATCGGGCGGCCCGTGTTTTCGTCGATGGACACCCAGCTGACGCCTGGAGGTGGCGCAAATGGGCGGTCATCGGCCTTGGGCACCGCGTCTTCCATGTAGTCCATCCATATGGGCAGCGCCGTGTACCCGCCGGTTGCGGAACTGCCCAGCGATTTCGGTTGGTCGTAGCCTACCCACACGGCAGTCATCACGGTCGGAGTGAATCCCACAAACCACGCGTCGTGAAAATCGTTGGTCGTGCCTGTCTTTCCGGCAACGTGCAGACCCAGTTTTTGCGCCTTGGCAGCGGTACCGTTCGACGCGACCTCCTGCAGCAGCCAGTTGGTGATGCCCGCCACGCTCGGATCGATCACCCGCCCCCATTCGGCGGGCTTTTGCCATTGTTCAAGGACCTTTCCGTCGCGATCGACAACTTTATTGATGTAGTGGGGCTCAACCTTTCGGCCGAGTGTGGCAAACGGGGAATAGGCCCGGGCGAGTTCGGGCATGTTCAGGGAAGCGGAGCCCAGTCCCATGGACAGGTCCACTTCCATGGCGCTCTCGATTCCGACCTTGCGCGCAAGGTTGTAGACCGCGTCAAGGCCGATCACGTCGAGCACGCGAATCGTTACGACGTTCCGCGAGAGGGCGAGCGCCTTGCGCAAGGTGATGTCCCCGAGGTAGTCCTCGCCGTAGTTTTCCGGCTTCCATAGCTGTGATTTCAGAGTGTTGTAGACGATGGGCGCGTCCTGCACGATGGTGCCGACGGTGAACTTCTTGGACTCGATCGCTGCCGCGTAGACGATCGGCTTGAAGGTCGAGCCCACTTGCCGCTGGGCCTGAATCGCACGGTTGAACTGGGTGTCCTTGAAATCGACGCCGCCAACCAGCGCGAGCACGGCGCCATCCTCGAGCCGATAACTGAACAACGCGCCCTGAATATCGGGCTCCTGGTACAGTTGCGCCGCTGCGAACGGACCCTCACCTGCATCGGCATAGGTTGCCAACTCCGGAGCGTCGCGGAAATTGTGGTTCACGACCTCCACCGTCACGACATCGCCCCGCGTTAGCGCGCGCGTCAGGTCGTCCTGCTTGCGGTATTTGCTGTTCCGGTTCGGGTCTGGCTTGTACGCCCAACCCGTCCATGAAAGCGGAATTATCACTTTGTCACCGCCAAGATCGACCACGGCATGCTTCTTGGCGGCTTCGATCACGACCCCTTCGTAGCGTTCTCCTTCGATGATCCCATTGTTCTTGGTGGTGAGTTCGGCAATCCGCGCGGCGATCGACGTTTCGCCCAGCGATTCCGCAGCCCCGCGCCAGCCCACTTTTTCATCCGTGCCGGTGACGCCGTCCGTCACCGCCTTCTGGGCCTCGCCCTGGAGCTTCAGGTCGCAGGTCGTCGTGACCTCGATGCCGTCGTTGTACACGCGATCTTGTCCGAAGGTGTCTACCAGGTGACGCCGGACGTGCTCTGTGAACCATGGGGCTTTGAGCAGGAATTCGTTGCGCCGCGCGACGACGGTCAGCGCTTTTTCTGCCGCGGCCGACGATTGTTCCGGCGTGAGGAACGCGTTGTCCACCATCTGTCCGAGCACGTAGGATTGCCGCGCCTTGGCCTTCTCGAAGTGGCGATGGGGCGAGTAGTCGCTCGGCCTTTGCGGCAACCCGGCGATCAACGAAGACTCTGCCACGTCGAGATCCTCGACGTGCTTCCCGAAGTACACCCGCGCCGCTGCCTCCACACCGTACGCACCCGATCCCAGATAGATCTGGTTCAAGTACAAAAAGAGGATATGTTCCTTTTCGAACGCCTGCTCGATCCGGCGGGACAGGAGCACCTCCTTGATCTTTCGCGAGAAGGTTTTTTCGTTCGTAAGCAGGAAGTTGCGCGCCACCTGCTGGGTGATCGTGGACGCGCCCTGCGCCTTCTTGCCCTTCATCGCGTTGCGGCCGATAGCGCGCACGATGCCCATGTAGTCGATGCCGCCATGCACGTAGAAGTTTGCGTCCTCCGCCGCTATGAATGCCTGAAGCAAATGCTTCGGCATCCGGTCAAGCGGCACGACGTATCGGCGTTTCTCATAGATCTCGCCCATCAACTCGCCGTTTGCGTCGTAGACAGTCGTCACCGTTGGCGGCCGATAAGCACCGAGTGTCTCCACAGAAGGGAGGTCCCGGCCATAGTACCAAATCACGCCGAACCCGCCGATCACGCCGAGCAGACACAAGAATGCGCCGAATGTGGCGCTGCTTGCAAAAATCCCACCCAACCAGCCGCGCGATTTCTTCTTCTTCTTGTCCTTTTTCGTCCGAATCGGCTGCGGGAGCGCCGACGCGGCGGTGGGCGAGCGTACCGGCCCGGGACTGGGAATTACGCCCGTGCGGTGGGCGGGTTCCGGACGTTCCACGAAGGACGCTGGCGGGCCAACTGCCTCGGTTCGCTCGGCGGAACCCGCCGGCCGCGGCTCGACCGTGGTGCCCTCTTCACGCGGCGGGGAGGGCGTCGGGCCTGGCGCGGGGGGCGATTCCCCGGCGCGATGGGCCATGGGATGCGTTCCTTCCGCCCGCGGCGCCGGCGTTGCACGAAGTTCCATCGCAATCGGACCTGCAGCGACGGGCGAATCATCCTCGAAGGTAGAGCCTTTTCGCCGAAGGAAGTCAACCATCCCCATCGGGTAGGTGATCGCAAGCGCGCGTCCGCACGGACATTGACGGGAAGCGCCGGGGAGAGGGTACGGCTCCGTCAGGCGGGTCGGATGACCACAGTGGGGACAGGTGATCTTGAGGGCCATGGGAGCCGCGCGCTTGGAACCATATCGCAGCGTAGTTGCGGCGGGGTGCCGCGGGACCTATCTTTTGCTTGACGCACGGGAGCGCCGCTGATGCGAATCGTCCGACACCTTGCAGTGCTGACCGGAATCGGTAGCCTCGTACTCGCCGGCTACCACGTTGCCGCCAGCGCCGGCACGCCGATCGCTACGATCGGGGACAGCCCCGGCGGTTCGAGAATGGACGCGTTTGTCCGCCAGGGCGGGCTGGCGGAGCGAATCAGCGACTTCACGACGTCGTATTCCCTGTCCAACCTGTCCATCCTTGGGCGCACCGCGGGGCGCGTCCAACTCCAGTACGTTGATCCCGATCGCATCGACTACGACGCGATGTACAAGGCCGCGCTCGCGGCGGTAGAGCGAGAAATTCCGGAGGTTGTTCTTCGCGTTGATGGGCAGCGCGTGCACGTCAGTGTGCGGGAATACACCACCGTCCTCACAACCCGGAAGATGGAGTCGTCCGAGGCATTGACGGCGGAGCTGCGTCGTGTCGCGCAGATCCTTGAGGACCACCTGGACACGAACGAAATCAAGCTGGACGAGGTGGAATACACGCTCACCAACGGCATGCTCTCCACGCTCGACCCGCACTCCATGTTGATGCCCCCGGACAGCGCCAAAAAAATGCGGGAGGACAACGATGGCGAGTTCGGCGGGCTCGGCATCACCATCGACATGCACGACGGCCGCCTCACCATCACGTACCCGTTGGAGGACACCCCGGCGTGGAAGGCGGGTTTGAAGCCGGGTGACGAGATCACGCGCATCGACGGAGAGGGCACGATCAACATGGAGATCGACGAGGCCGTCGACAAGATGCGCGGCCGGCCGGGCACGTCGGTCACGCTCACCATTACGCGTGAAGGTGGCGAACAACCGAAGGATTACACCATCGTTCGGGCGGAGATCAAAACGGGCCGGGTGTGGAGTCAGCTGCTCGACGGAAACGTGGGCTACGTTCGTATCGACAGCTTCCATGGACAGGTCGAAGCGCAGCTGACCGAGGAATTGAGCAAGTTGGCGCGGGATGCCGGCCCGGGCGGTGTGAAGGGAATCGTGCTCGACATGCGCGACAACCCCGGCGGCTACCTGCATCAAGCCGTCGCCGTATCGGATAAATTCCTCGCGGATGGCACAATTGTGAGTACGGTGGGCCGCAACGGGGCCGATCGCAAGGAAAGTGATGCTCGCGAGTCGGGCACGGAGCCCGCCTACCCGATGGCGGTGTTGATGACGGGTTCGAGCGCGTCGGCGGCGGAAATCGTGGCGGGTGCCCTACGTAATCAGGAACGCGCCGTGATCATCGGGGAGAGGAGCTTTGGCAAGGGGTCCGTTCAGGAACTGTATGGGATGGAGCGCGAATCGCAGCTGAAACTGACGGTTGCCCGCTACCTCACGCCGGGGGATCATTGGATCCAATCGGTCGGAATTCCTGCCGACATTGAGCTGAAACGCACGCTCGTGGCCCCGCCCCGCGAGCTGAAGGAGTTCAAGACGATGTCGGGGCCGCGCATCTCGCTGTTTGGCCGAGATCGTCAGGTTCGTGAGTCCGATCTTTCCCGCGCGTTCCCGAATGCCGAGGAGATCGAAACGCAGCCGGCGTACAGCCTGCGCTACCTCGTGCCGGAGTCCGCCGACCAACCACGCTCAGACAAGAAGGATGTAAGGACGGACTTCGAGGTCATGCTGGCGCGTGACGTTTTGGTGGCGGCGCATGGCGGGCGTCGGGCGGACGTGCTCAAGGATGCCGCGACCGTGGTTGCGGCTCGGACGCGCGCCGAAGCTGGGCGCATCGAGGCGGCGTTTCGAGAGCAAAAGATTGATTGGACCGCGTGTGCCAATCCCGATCGCGCAGCCGTGACGTTCGCGCTTGCGTTGGAGAGTGCCTCCCACGCGGGTATCAGCCTTGCAGCGGGGGAGTTGACCGCCGTTCGTTTGGCAGTGACCAACACAGACGCCCGCCCGCTATGTCAAACCGTTGCACGCCTGTCGAGTGAGCGCGGAAACGACATTCTCGACGGTACGGAATTCTACCTCGGCAAGATCAACCCCGGCGAGACCCGAACGTATGAAACGAAGGTCAAAGTACCCGGCGGCTACCCGAACGAAATCGCGGATGTGGACGTCGCGCTCTCGGATGCAAACAAGAATCCATTGTCATCGGCTGTGATTCAGGTCACGACGACGGCTCCAGGGCTGCCACGGTACACGTGGAACTGGCGTTTTGATGACAAAGTTGGCGGAAACGGCAATGGATTTGTCGAGGTGGGCGAAACGGTACGTCTGCTCGTCGACGTCGCCAACGAAGGCACGGGGCCGGGTGGAAAACTGGCGATTTCGGTCCACAAGGACAAATCGCTGCGCAAGACGGTCGATCTGACGGACGCGATGGTCGAGATCCTCGCGCTCCCCGTGGGTGCCCGCCAGACCGCAAGCATCGCCTTCACGGTCAACGTCGCGCCGCCGGATGGCACGATTCCGCTGGATCTGTCGCTGCGAGACAGTGAAAACTACGACTACGCATCGGTGAGTAAGGCAGGTTTCTATACCTATTACGGCGAGTCGGAACGCATCGTTGTTCCCGTGGGCAGCCTCGCTCCTGCCGGCACTCGCGCGCCGCCGAACATTACGGTCACGCGGAGCCCAGGATCGACGACGACAGACCGAACCGTGACCATTTCTGGGGTTGCCACCGACGATATCGGGGTGCGTGATGTCATCATCTACGAGGGGGATCGGAAGATCGCCTACGCGGGCGGAGGCGACGCGACGCATCCGCTGAAGTCCGTGCCCTTCTCGGCGACGGCCGAACTCAATCCCGGTAACAACCTCATCGTGGTGCTCGTTCGCGATGCGACAGGGTTGACGGCGACGCACGCGGTGGACGTACTGCTGCAGGCGCCAGTTGCGATCGCCCCGATCAGCGTGCCAGAGCCAGCAACTCCCTGACCTCCAAACGGAGGCGCGTGACCTCGTCGCTGTAAAAGGCGTACGCACGTGAAGACGAGTTGCGGCACTGGTGTTTTCGGAGCGCCAGCGTCGTGACGGCGCGGACGTATTGGGCGCGCGGAATTCCGGTGGGCAGCCAGCCGGGACGGCTGCGTCCGAAATAAGTGGCGACGTGTTTTGCGTGCTGGAGGGGCAGCAACTCTGCGTTCACTTCATCGGCCAATTCTCGCCGAATGGTGGCCCGCTCGTCCCAAAGGGCGAGCTGGAACACGCCGAACAGGAGCAGGAATTCCAAGGGAAAGAGCAGGAAGTTGGTCAGGGTGAACAGGACGGAACCGATGACGGAGTCTACCGTCAGCAACCCGTTCCACATGACGTGAATGCCGATCGCAAAGAAGAAACCAATGGGAACGGCGGCGATTTTCCACCCGATTCCACGAAAGCGCGCGAACCCGAGCATCGCACCGACGCAGCTGGTCGCGCACGCGTGCATCACCGCTGAGTACAGCGTGCGGATGACGACGGTTTGCGCCCATGCGGCGGCGTCACCGCTGCCGGCAACGCTGATGAAGTACAGGAAATTCTCGGTCATTCCAAAGCCCAGCCCGGCTGCTGCGCCGTAGACGAAGCCGTCGGTGGCGTTGTCGAAGTGCCGTGAAAACATGATCGCGAAAAGGATGAGCGCCTTCATGGGCTCCTCGACGACCGGCGCGATTAGTACGGCAGACAACTGATCCGCGAGTTCGGGGCCGAGCGTCCAGACCAGCGGAGCCATGGCAATCTCCGACCCGATGAGCGCGAACACGATGGAACCGATCGCGCCCCACGCGAAGGTCAGGCCGAAAAGCCAGATGGGCTCGCGATCATGACGGTCGAGAAACCAGACGACCCATAGGAATGCGAGCATGGGAACGGTGGCGCAAAACACCGAAAGGAACGCGAGCACGAGGAACATGCGGCGGATGGTATCACCCGCGATCAGGCGATACAGTTGCCATGGAGTGCGTCCCATGGGAATCATCGACCGGATCAAGCGCCGCCTGCCCATCCTCGGTTCGCCGCCGCCGGAGGCAGCGGCGCGTCCCGCCTATCGCCCGGCCTCGGCGCCTGAACCCGAGCCGGAAGACGAGTCTTCGCCGCGCGGAAACAAGCCGGTTTCGACGTACATCGAGGAGACGATAAAGGGCAATGGAATCGTGTTGTTCATGAAGGGCTCGGCGTCCGCTCCTCAGTGTGGGTTTTCGGCAAACGCGGCGGGAATCCTTGGTAGTTACGGCCGACCATTCCATACTGTGAACGTGCTCGCGGACCCCGACGTCCGCGAAGGCGTGAAGCAATTCTCGAATTGGCCGACGATTCCGCAGGTGTTCATCGGCGGCGAGTTTGTTGGCGGCGCAGACATCCTCCAGCAGATGCATGCCTCGGGAGACCTCAAGGCGGCGATCGAGAAACTACCGGCGTAGACTATGCTCCATTTTGTAGCGTGACGCGATCAGGCGTCGCACTCCGCTGCGGCGTTGCCTGCCGCGCCCACGGCGTCGGTGTCGGTGCACTCGGCCGATTCGTACGCCTTCGCGTAGCAGGTGTACCGGTCGTCCGCGGTGCCGGACGTCTCCGTGTCCCCGTCCGCGGGCGTGCAGTAGACGTCGGGCGTGTCGTCCGTCATCTCTGCCGCTTCGTAACAGGATTTTTTGGCCGCGATGAATCGGTCACACGGCGTCGTTTCGGGGGCGCACGCGAGCGCGAGGAGGAACAACATGGCCGGTCTCTAACCGCCCCGAGGTCAAATTCCCGGCCGGCCGGCGCGCTTCTGTTCGTCGGGGGGGTAGGGGCAATGCCGGCAACCCTTCCCGCAGCAGAACCCGCGCTTCTGCAGGAAGAACGCCGTGAGCACGAACAGCCCCGAGTCCGGGTCCATGTAGCCGTCACGCCCCAACTCGCAGGCCGTCGCGTGCATCTTTGCCGCCCTTTCGCTCGTCATGCCGCGTCCAGGTGCCGGGTCACGGGTCCGATCAGGAACAGGCCGGGAATGGCAAGCAGAAAGGTCAGTCCGAAATACGCCGGATAGCCCAGACCTTCGACGCCGAGCCCGGAAAACGCCCCCGCAATTGTGCGTGTCAGCCCGATGATCGCCGTGAGGAGCGCGAAACGTGTCGCGGCCTGCGCCCCCCCACATGCGCGCATGAAGATCGCGAGCAGCGCCGCGCTGCCAAATCCTGCGGTGAGCGACTCGCCGACGCTCGCCGTATAGATTGCGGGGCGCCCCCCCACGACCCCGGCCGCCGCGTACCCGACGTTGGACAACGCCTGACTGGCGCCGAGCACCAGCGCGCCGCGCCGCAGTCCGACGCGCGACAGGAGTTCACCCCCCAGAACGGCGCCAGCACCAACGAGAACCGCGCCGACGGTGGTGGAAAGGGTGCCGACCTCCACCGGCGTCAGCCCGCTGTCGAGCCAGAATGGCTTCACCATCGGTGCCATTGCGCTGTCGCCGAGCTTGAAAAGGAGGGCGAATGCGAACAAGGCGGCGGCGTTCTCCTGCGTGAGCCAGGTCTTGAGCGTCGTAAGCCACTCCGCACCGGTGGGCTCAACGTGCGGCGGGGGCGCCGCAAGGAACCAGTGGTGGACCAGCAAGGCGCCTTGAAGTGCCAACACCGCCGCAATCGCGACGTCCCACCCGTACCGCGCACCGAGGACGACGCCGCCGCCGCCGGCCAGCGCCATCGCCCCTCGATACCCTGCCACGCGGATTCCCGTCGCCCGTCCCTGTTGCTCGGGTGGCACGGCGGCGACCAGCCAGCCGTCGATTGCCACGTCCTGCACAGCAGAGGCGATGGCGATGGCGATCAGGATGGGAACGACCGGCAGCGTTGTGCCCAGGAGGGCCGTTCCCACGCACGCGCCGGCGAGTCCGACGATCATCCACGTCCTGAACGTGCCGACCCGGTCGATGAACGGTCCCCAGAACACCTTCAATGTCCAGGGCAGGCCGACGAGCGTGAGCGCACCCAGTTCGGCCAGGCTCATGCCCTTCGTTTTCAGCCATACGGGAACGAGGTCGTTGACAACCCCGTAGGGCATTCCCGAGGCCGCCTCCAGCAGAAGTACCGTCGCGAACAGGCGCTTCACGTTCGTGTCCGAGGCCCGGTCATGTCCCAGAGGTGCGCGATTTTCGTCGCAAGGGGAAGCGTGCGCGATCGGAAGAACACGATGGTACCGTCGATGTCTGCGGAAGCCGGCACCTCCCCAGCATGGCGGATTTCAGCTGCCGCGATGCGAAGGAGCTGGACGCCGAGCGTCGTGCGCAGTTCATCCCCGCCGACCAAGCCGATGGTCGTAAGGCAGGGATGCACTGCGTCCGTGAGGCGCACGCGAATTGTGTGGAGGCCAAGCGCCCGGCCGTTCGCGGAGAGCGATGCCGCGGGGAAGAGTTCGCCGATTCCATCGTTCGGCCCGACGCGCACGTGCAGCACGGCGTCCCGGAGGCGTTCGTCGTGCTCACCAGCGGCCGTCGGATCGGGCCACGCGCCGCACCACCCCAGCGTCGCAAGCGCAAGTGTGGCATAGGCCTGTTGCAGTCGGGCCGGCCCATCGCGATCACCGAGTCGGTACCCCACGTCGCCTTCTGGCGCCTTCCCGGCGAGCATCCTGTCGAGGTCGCCCTCGGACATCGTCAGCCAGGCATCCACCGGGCTCTGGGTCCATCGGGTGCACGCGCGGGTCGTCCACCGCCACCGTACCCCCGCGTCGATGCCGAGGACGGCGTTCACGAGCAGTTCTCCGGCATAGGGCGAACTCTGCATCCGACGCAGAAGCGCGAGCTCACGCATGGCGGCCAGCCCTCACAGCCACCGACCAGTGACCGAGCGTTCATCGCAAGCCACTTGTGCAGGTGTGCCCTCTACAATCACGCGCCCACCTGCGTCTCCAGCCCCGGGCCCGAGTTCGGTCAGCCAATCGCACGCGCCGAGGAGCACGGGGTCGTGGTCAACGACCAGGATCGAGCCTCCCTGCGTGACAAGTCGGCGTAGCGCCTCCACGAGTAGCGCCACGTCCGCCGGGTGCAGGCCGACGGACGGCTCATCAAGCAGGTAGAGCGTTCCGTCCACCTCTCCTGGTTTGCCAAGTTCTTTGGCCAGCTTGATGCGTTGTGCCTCGCCGCCGGACAGCGTGTCGCCGGCCTGCCCGAGCGGCAGATACCCGAGACCGAGCGCGTCGAGGGTTTCCAGGACGCCCGCGATGGCGCCGATCGGCGCAAAGAGCGTGCGCGCCGCGCGCACCGGCATCGCAAGTACGTCCGCGATCGTCGCCCCCTTCCATGTCGATGCGAGTGTGGCCTCGTCGTAGCGCCGACCATCACATACTTCACAAGGAACCGTCACATCGGGCAAGAAATGCATCGCGACGCGGCGAGCTCCCTCGCCTTCACAGGCCTCGCAACGACCGCCCGCCGTGTTGAAGCTGAAGTGTGCGGCTGAAAATCCGCGAGCCTTGGCCTCTGGCGTGCGCGCGTAGAGTTCGCGGATGACGTCCCAGATTTTCGTCGCAGTCGCGGCGTTTGACCTCGAGGAACGCCCGAGCGGGGATTGATCGACCCGGACGACGCGGCGGACTCGTTCGCGTCCTTCCAGCGCTTCGAACGGAAGGGCGCGTCCGCCGGCGAGTGCAACCGCGAGCGTGTCCTCGACCAAGCTCGACTTTCCCGAGCCGCTCACGCCCGTTACGCCCGCCAGGACACCGAGCGGAAGCCGCACGTCTCCCCGCAGATTGTGTCCGCGCATTCCCCGAATGGTCAGCCAGTGCCGAGGGGTGAGCGAGGCGTGTGGATGCACGGACGCCCGTCCCGTCAGCCAGCGCGCCGTCAGGGTATCGCTCGCCAACAGCGCTTCCGCAGACCCTGCGAAAACGATGTTTCCTCCTTCCATGCCGGCGCCTGGACCAAACTCGACGACGTGGTCGGCGGCCCGAACGATTTCGGGATCGTGTTCCACGACGAGTACGGTATTGCCTGCATCGCGGAGATCGACCAGCACATCCAGAAGACGACGGGTGTCGGCCGGGTGCAGGCCCGCGGTCGGCTCATCCAGCACATACAGGACACCGGAGAGCTGGTTGCCCGCCTGCGCCGCAAGGCGAGTGCGTTGGATTTCGCCACCAGAGAGCGTGCTGGCATTGCGATCGAGCGTGAGGTATCCGAGCCCCGTGCGAATCAGGAAGGACAGACGGCGGCACAGCTCGTCGCGAAGCGGGTCGGTGACGGGCGAGGCGGGGAGCGCCTCCAGAATGGCGCGCGCATCATCCAGCGACTGGCGGCACAACACGGGGAGCGAACGATTCTCGACCGTGACGGCGCGCGCGGCCGGGTTCAATCGCTGACCGTTGCAGGCGCCGCACACCTCCGCACGCAGCGATTCACCTTTGCGCAACGCGACGGCGACTGCACCTTCCAGCCCTTCTCCGCCGTGAAGGAGCCAGTCGCGCGCCTCCCATGGTAGGGCATGCCAGGGAACGTCCAGCGGAATGCCGCGACGACGAACGGCCTCCTCCATCAACCGCCGATTCGCCCCCTTCCACGAGGTGAATGCGCCCTCGCTGAGTGACTTTGCTGCGTCGACCAACAACGCCGGATCGACCACCTGGGTGATTCCCACACCCTGGCACCCCGGGCAGGCCCCGTGCGGGGAGTTGAAGCTGAATACACGTGGATGTAGAGCGGGAAGTTCGATGTCGCATGCGCCGCAGTACGGGCGCGTCGCGAAAAACTGCTCCTCCTCCACGGTGCCGTTGCCGGTCAACACAAGTGTGGACCCGCGACCGAGCTTCAGCGCGGTGGACAGGGAATCCTGAAGGCGTTCCGCGCGATCGGGGCCGGCGCGGAGCCGGTCAACCACGACATCGACGTCGTGCGGTTCCCGTGCATCGACGGCGGTTGCGTCCTCCAGCGTCGTCAGCACCCCGTCGATTCGGACGCGCGCGAACCCCGCGCGGCCGAGCGTGTCAAGCAGGGCGCGAACGCCTCCGACTCGCCGCCTCGCCACCGGCCCGCAGATGGTCAGCGGTGTCCCTTCTGGGAAAGCGACGAGCGTACGAACGATCGTGTCGAGCGTAGTTGCCGTCACGACGAGACCACATTGAGGACAGTGGGGCGTCCCCGCGCGGGCGTACAGAACGCGGAGGAGGTCGTGAATCTCTGTTATCGTCGCAACCGTTGCGCGCGGAGACGGCGTCACGGCGCCCCGTTGGGCCACGCCGATCGACGGGGTCAACCCAGATAGTTCCTCGAAAGCAGGCTTGCTCGACTGTCCGAGTTGTTGGCGAACGAAGCTGCTGAGCGCCTCCACGAACCGACGCTGCGACTCGGCGTGCAGCGTGTCAAACGCCAACGACGACTTTCCTGAGCCGCTGACGCCGCAAAAGACGATCAACTTCTCTCGAGGCAGGTCGAGGTTGACCGCGCGCAGATTGTGCTCCGCCGCCCCGCGGATGCGGATGTCCATCGCGGCAACGTAGCCCGGTCGCCGCGCGGCTTCCGCACGCAGCCGCCCGCGTCGCTCACACTTTCGTCGTCATCCAACCGCCGCGCGCTGCGGCCACGCCCTTGCTCGCAGCCTTCATCACGGACGTCAGGTTCAAGGCCCACCACACGCCGTTGGCACCCATGGCAAGCGGAAAGGCCATCCCCCACGCGAGTGGCACCCGGAGCGCATTGAACGGCGCAGAAAGCCAGAAAATCGCGCGGCTGTCCCCCGCGCCGGCGAGTACACCCTCGGCCAGCGCTTCCCACGAAACGAACAATTGCGTCCATGCCAACGCTTTTGCGTAGACGATGGCTGCCTCCAGCACGGCAGGGTCGTGCGTAAACGGGGCGCACAACGTGCGCGCACCGAAATAGAAGACGAATGCGGCAAAGAGGCCGAGGGCCGTGGCGAGCGGAAAGCCGACGCGTAGCGCCCGGGCTGCCTCTGCAGGGTTGCCGGCGCCCAGGTGCCGGCCAACCAAGCTCGACACGGCCAGGGAGACCCCGAGGAACATCGGGTAGCTCACCCCTTCCAACGCCGAGAATCCGATGCCAAGCGCCGCGTTCTGGACTGGACCCATCGGGGAAATCGACGTGCGCAGGACGAGAAAGTAGACCCCCGCGTAGGCGATGCCGTTGACGGTGAGCGGCGCGCCCACGCGGAGAATGCGCCGAAGGGTCTCGCTGGTGTGCTGCGTCGGCAGATCCGACCAACCCATGCCGACTTCTCTCAACAGCAGGTGGAGCCCGATGGTGCTGGTGACGCCGCGCGAGACGGCCGTGGCGATAGCGGCGCCCATGACGCCAAGGCCCGCCTCGTGGATCAGGAGCGGATTCAACAGCGCATTGATCAGCGCAGCCATCACCTGCAAGATCATCATCGTACCCGTGCGACCGCTTGCGACGAAGCAGGCGTCCAGGAACGGGCCGAGCGCGAGGGGGATGTCGAGAATGCAGATCGTACGGAGGAACGTGGTGGCCAACGTCGCGGTTTCCGGGTCGAGGCCCAAAAGGCGCGCGATTTCCGCCGCACCCAGTGCACCGATCACCCCGACGCCCACCGCCACAAGCAGGCAACCGCGCACTCCCGCCCTTACGACGTCATGCCGAAGGTGTATGTCCCCCGCGCCGACGCCGCGCGCGTAAAGCGGGCCCGCCCCGCCCGCGACGACGACGTGCAGCGAGTAGATGGCGATCAACACGAAAACGCATGAGCCGATCGCCGCTTGCGCGGGCGTGGAAATGCTGCCCGCCGCGAGTTGGTCGATCACGCGAAACGCATTGTTCAGGACGGCGGAGGCTGCGGCCGGGGCCGCGAGGCGCAGCAATTGTCCCCGCGTGATGGGCGGGAGTGGCAGGCGTACATTCGTGTCTGGCGATGCTTCGCTCACCGTATGCAGTTGCGGCCCGCCGCCTTCGCTTCGTACAGGCACGAGTCTGCTCGTGCGAGCGCGGCCAACGCATCTTCTCCGGGTTGCAGCTCGCTCGTTCCCGCGGAGATGGTGACGTGGCCGACCTCTCCGAACTCCCGGGCGGCCAGCGTTGCGCGCACCCGCTCGGCGATGATTCTGGCCCCGGCAAGCCCGACACCCGGCAACACGGCAAGCAACTCCTCGCCACCCCAGCGTACCGCCAGATCGCTGCCTCGAAGCTGCGATTGGAGCGTCCGGGCGACGCCCCGGAGCACTTCGTCTCCCTTTGCATGGCCCCACTTGTCGTTCACCGCCTTGAAATGGTCGATGTCGAACATTGCAAAGGCGAGCGGTATGCCCTCTCGCCGCGCTCGTGCCAGTTCGCGTCGGATCGTCGCCTCACCCCCTCGACGATTCGCCAGGTCGGTCAGTAGGTCCGTGAGCGCAAGGTGCTCTTGCGTGACGCGCAGGTCCACCTGCGCGGTAATGTCGGTGAAGGTGTCGAGGTGGCCGGGGCCATCGGGAAGTTCGACGGGACGGGTGTGCCACTGCACGACCCGGCGCGGAGAAAGTAGGGATAGTTCGCCTAGATCTTCTTGACCCCGCATCACGCGGCGGACGCGCCGCAGTGCCTCGGGTCCCGGCAGGAGCGTCCGCGTTGACTTGAGCAACAGCTCGCGGGCGACGCCCAGCATGGCCGCAAGCGCCTGGTTGGCGACCCGCACCCGGCCGTCGGCGTTGAACAAAAGCACTCCGACGTCCAGGTGATCGACCAATCTGTCCAGCGTGCGAAGCGCGAACTCATCCTTGTCCTGTCGAGCTTGCAGCTCCGCGATCTCACGTCGCATCTGCTCCGATTCCTCACGAGGCCAGCGCTCCGAGAGGGCTGGGCCGAGTTCCCGCGAGAGGTGCCGCGCGACCTCGGCGAGAGTTCCCGCGTCGATGGCCAGCGTGACGCGATGCAACAACATGACGGTTCCGATGCGCTCGCCATCGAAAACAAGCGGCGCACCGGCAAAACCCCGCGCCAGACCCGAGCGGACAAGGGGCTCGACGCCGGCATTGGCGTCGTTTCGCATGTCCGTGATGATTACCGGACTATCGCCAACCAAATGGACAAGCTGGGCGTCCGCGGCGGTGAGTCCATGGGTGCCAACGACGTCACGGTCAGCCGCGTGAACGCAGACGAGGGCCATGGGCACGGAAAATTCTTCGGCCAGATCCTCGGCGAGTCGTTCTAGCGCGGCTGCGGGCGCAAGGTCCAACGGCACGCGCAGCCGTTCGATCGGTACGAACAGCCGTATCGGCGCCGCTTCGGGCACGCGGCAGAGTGGCAGCACGGCCGCGCGTACAGCGGCCGGATCCGCCTCGGCCGGTAAAACGGCAGCGACGCCCAGCGTTTCCCGGCGGGACCACGCCATGTCACGCAGCGCTGAAAACGCGCTGACGACGATTGCGGGCGTACCGGGCGACGCCGCGTGCAAGCTCGCGAGCACCCGGAGGCTGTCACTCGCGACGAGTTCGACGAACAGCAGCGCTGGTGGTCCCCGCTGGGTGATGGTTGCGGCCGCGTCGTCGACCTCAACCGCCGCCACACCGACCTCGGCGAGGACGAGGGCGTAGACGTCGGCGCGGCGACCATGCAAACCAGCAACGAGCGCGTACATGCCGCGGGGAGGTAACGCGCTCAGGTGTGTGCGCGCTCGGGGCGGCTCGCGCGTCGCCTGCCTACAGGTGAGCGCCCTTCCCCACGGCCTCCGCAACGGCTTCGAACATGGCCTCACCAAGCGTGGGGTGGGCGTGAACCGTATGGAGGAAATGCTCAGCCGTCACTTCGGCGCCGCGCGCCATGACGAAGTTTGCGAGCAGTTCGCTGACGTCGTGACCGATCAGGTGAGCGCCCAGGATCTCGCCGTACTTTCTTCCCACGAGCACCTTTACGAATCCTTCGGAGGAGCCGATCGCGCGAGCCTTGCCGTTGGCGGCGAAAGGGAAGACTCCGACCGTGAAGTCGAGGCCCTTTGCGCGCGCGGCGTCCTCCGTGAGCCCGACGCTGCCAATCTGCGGCTGACAGTAGGTTGCGGCTGGCATGTTGCCGTAGTCCACGTCCGGAACGTGCTCCCCGGCGATTCGGGCGACGCATACGTGCGCCTCTGCGTAGGCGGTGTGGGCGAGCGCGGGCGGCCCGCTGAGGTCTCCGATGGCGTAGAAACCCGCCGCTGAAGTGCGATAGCTCTTGTCGACTGTCACAAATCCGCGTTCCTGGGCGACCCCCACCCGTTCCAGGCCCAGCCCCTCCGAGTTCGGCGCGATGCCGACGGCGAGCAGCGCATGACTGGCGCGAAGCGTTTCGCCGCCCTTCAGGCTCACCACAACTTCGTCATCTTCTCGCTTTACGCTCTCGCAGAACACACCCTTCCTTACGACGATGCCCTGCTTGATGAAGGACTTTTCCAGCGCGGCGGATACGGCGGCGTCCTCGAGGGGCGCGATGCGGTCCGCGCCCTCGACAAGGGTCACGCCGGTGTTGAAGCTGTTGAAGAAATAGGCGAATTCCGCGCCTATGGCCCCGCTTCCCAGGATGATGATGCTGTCGGGTTGGTTCGGCGATGCGATGGCTTCACGGTACGTCAGGATGCGCTCTCCGTCGGGTTCGATGCCGGGAAAGCAGCGCGCGCGCGCGCCGGTTGCGAGGATGATGTGTTTCCCCACGACGATCTGCTCGCCGACTCGAACTGCGCCTGGGCCCTCGATCACGGCGGTGCCGGAAATCGTGGTGACGCCGTATTTTTTGAACAGGAATTTCACGCCCCGCTCACTCTGGTCGGCGATCTTCCGCGAACGCGCGATGACCTTGGCGTACTCGAAGCCCGCGCCGTCCACCGTGAGCCCAAATGCCCCGGCTTCATCAAGGATGAATCTGTACTGTTCCGCCGCCCGCAAAAGCGCCTTGGAGGGGATGCAGCCCCAATTCAGGCACACCCCGCCCAGGCGTTCCTTCTCGATGCAGGCAGTCTTCAATCCGCGTTGCGCCGCAAGAATTGCCGCGAGATAGCCCCCGGGTCCAGAACCGATGACGACGACGTCGTAGTTCGTCATTTCAAATCCCCATCAGGCCGGGATTTTCCACGTGCAGGCGCAGCGCCTGAAGGAAACGGGCGCCCAGGGCGCCGTCGATCACGCGATGGTCGCACGTCATGGTGACCTTCATGCGCCAGGCTACGGTCAGCGCGCCGCTCACGACGACGGGCACCTGCGCGGCGGCACCCACGGCGAGAATTGCGGCTTCTGGTGAATTCAGGATGGCCGTGAACTGCTCGATCTCAAACATTCCAAGGTTGGAAATGGTGAAGGTTGCGCCGGAGTATTCCTCGGGACTGAGTTTCCCGGCCTTGGCGCGGGCAACCAACTCCCGAACCTCGTCCGCAATCGCCTGCACGGATTTCCGATCGGCGTCGCGAATCACCGGCGTAAGCAGGCCGTCGGGAAGCGCCACGGCTACGCCGACATCGACCGCTCCCTTCTGGACGATGGCGTCACCCATCCACGCCGCGTTCACGGCCGGAACGTCACGCAGCGCCGCTGCGACCGCGCGAATCAACAGGTCGTTCACGGAAATCTTCCCGCCTCGCGACGCAACCGCGTCCTTCAGCTTCACTGCGGCGCTGGCATCAAGTGACGTTGTAAGGTAAAAAACCGGCACTTGCTGGTGTACGTCGGTGAGCCGCCGGGCAATGGTCTTCCGCATCTGGGTCACGCGGTTTTGGGCGTCCTTCGGACGCGCCTCGAGGCTCGAAACCGACGACCCGGCAATGTCCTGCGCGACGATGCGCCCGCCCGGCCCGCTGCCCTTCACGCGTGCGAGATTCACGCCCTGTTCCGCCGCCATCGCCTTGGCGAGCGGGCTCGCGATGATCCGCGGAACGCCAGCCTTGTAGGGCCCTCGCGGCTCCATGATGGCGTTGTCGATCGGCGCGCCGGACCACGTTGGCCTTACGACGATTCCCGTCGGGATTTCTGGCGCCGCTGGAGCGGGAACGATCGGAGCCGGGACGGCGGCCGCCGCTGTGCCGGCCGGCGCGGCAACGACGGGCGCGGCAACGACGGGCGCGGCAACGACGGGCGCCGAACTCGCGTCGGGCGCCGCCGCCGGCGCCGCCGCCAATGCCGCGAACTCGGCGAGTAACGCCGAAATATCTTCGCCTGCGGAAGTCCCGACGATGGCGATCGGCCGTCCCGGCGGCACCTCTTCCCCTTCCTTCGCCAGGTGCCGGAGCATGACGCCCTTGTCGAACACCTCGATATCCATCGTGGCCTTATCGGTTTCTACCTGAGCAATTACTGACTGCGGCTCCAGCGCGGCGCCCTCCGCGGCTACCCACTTGCCAACCACACCCATCGTCATCGTAGGCGACGCCTGCGGCATCAGGAAGAACTGCGCCATCTCAGCTCCTGCCCATGACGGTTCGGCCGGCCACGACAACGCGCTCCGGCGAGATGGTCACGAGCTTTTCGAGGTTGGTCGCGTAGGGCATCGGCACGTCGCGGTTGGTGACTCGCAACACCGCGGCATCGAGCAGATCGAAACAGCTCTCGTGAATGCGCGCGCTGATCTCCGCGCCCATTCCGGCGAACGCGAACCCCTCCTGCACGACCACTACGCGGTGCGTCCGGGCCACGGCCGCGAAAAGCGCGTCGTGATCGAGGGGCCGAAGCGAGCGGAGATCGAGGACTGCGGCCGAGATCCCTTCCATGCTTAACATCTCGGCCGCCTTGATGCACGTCTGGACCTGTTTGCCCCATGTCACCAGCGTCAAGTCCGTACCTTCTCGCTTCAAATCTGCCTTTCCCAGGGGAATTGTGTATTCCTCTGCCGGGACCTCTCCCTTCATGCCATACGTCATCTCCGATTCAAGGAAGATCACGGGATTGTCATCGCGAATGGAGCTTTTGAGGAGGCCTTTCGCGTCGTACGGTGTGGACGGGCATACCACCTTGATGCCCGGAAAGTGCGCGTAGATCGATTCAACCGATGTCGAGTGTTGGGAAGCCAGGTTCTCGGCCGATCCATTGGGACCGCGAAAGACAATCGGCACCTTGTACTGCCCGGCGCTCATCTGGTAGATGCGCGCGGCGTTGTTGATGACCTGGTCGTATGCGACAAGGCTGAAGTTGAAGGTCATGAATTCGATGATCGGGCGCATCCCCGCCATGGCTGCGCCGATGCCGAGACCGGCGAATCCATTTTCGGCGATCGGCGTGTCTACGATCCGCTCGGGACCAAATTCCTCCAGCATTCCCTGCGAAACTTTGTAGGCACCGTCGTAGTACGCGACTTCCTCTCCCATCAGGAAAACCGCGGGGTCGCGGCGCATCTCCTCGGACATCGCCTGCCGGATGGCCTCCCGCATCTGAATGACGGGCATTATTCGCTCCTTTCCGGGGCGTAGGTGTAGTCGTAGAGGCGTGCCGCGTCGGGAATTGGAGACGTCTCCGCGAACTGATACGCATCCTGCGCGACCACCTCCGCGTCCTGCCGCGCTTTTTCGAAGTCCGTGTCCGTTGCCCCGAGTTCTCGCAAGTGCGCTTCCGCGAGCAGGATGGGATCGCTCTTCTTCTTCTCCTCCAACTCTCCTGTCTTGCGATACTTCGCGGGGTCGGACATCGAGTGCCCTCGATACCGATACGTGACGATCTCGAGGATGACCGGGCCCTGTCCGCTGCGGGCGAACGCGACGGCGGCGCCCACGCGATCGCGGACGTGTGCGACGTCGAAGCCCTCCAACTGCTCACGAACCATGCCGACACCCTGCCCGCGGAGGCTCATGTCGATCAGCGCGCTCTGTCGGTCGATCGAGGTTCCCATTGCGTAATAGTTGTTCTCACAGATGAAGACGACCGGAAGTTTCCACAGTTGCGCGAGGCACATCGCCTCGAAAAAAGCGCCCTGATGCGCAGCGCCATCGCCGAAGAAACACAGGCATACCGCGCCGGTTTTCTGCTGCTTCATCGCCCAGGCGACGCCCGCCGCAAGGGGGACCTGCCCACCTACGATCCCGTACCCGCCCATAAAGTGGTGCTCGGCATCGAAGATGTGCATGGAGCCACCGAGGCCCTTCGTGCAACCCGTCGCCTTGCCAAACAGCTCCGCCATCACCGCGCGCGGCGTGACGCCCTTTGCCATGGCCTGTCCGTGCTCGCGATACGCCGTGATCCAGCGATCTTCCGGCCTGCAGGCCGCCGCCGCCCCAACCGCCACCGATTCCTGACCGATGTAGAGGTGGCAAAAGCCAAGGATCTTCCGCTCCGTGTACGCCTTCGCCGCCAGCTCTTCGACCCTGCGGATGATCAGCATGTCGGCGTGCAGCTTTGCGAGGCCGGCGCGATCGAGCGGAGGAAGGGGCGAATTACCCGGTAAGCCGGGCATCGTCGGTGCGGACAAGCGAGCGCTCCGGTGGATTCGGCGCAGCCTATCCACCTTGCGGGTTAGGTGCCCGCGCCACCCCGACGGAGCCATGTCCGACACCACCACGCGCGGCATCCACATCACGGTCGAGCCGGAATATCTGGAGCACCAGTCGGAGCCACGTTCCGGATTGTGGATGTTCGCCTACCACATCCGCATTGAAAATATCGGCCCCGAAGTCGTGCAGTTGATCTCGCGGCATTGGGTCATCACGGACGCGAATGGGCGCGTGGAGGAGGTCCGCGGGCCCGGCGTCGTGGGCGAGCAGCCCATCCTTCAGCCGGGCCAGCACTTCGCGTACACAAGCGGTTGTCCGCTCCCGACGCCGATGGGCACCATGCACGGCACCTTTCAGATGGTGACGCGCCGCGGGGAGAATTTCGACGCCAACATCGACCCGTTCACGTTGGCGGAGCCGTTCTCTCTCAACTGACCGCGGCGTCCCTCATGCGGCGCCGCCAACCGATCGCCCCGAAGAGTCCGAGCGGAAAGAGCCAGGTGTAATGCCCCTCTCCGGAATCAGGATGCTCGGTTTGGTAGGCCCCCTCCTCCTGCGAGTAGATGTCCGTCGATTCTACGCGCTCCTTGCCAGAGTCCGTGAAAACGGGGTCCAGCGTATTGGTCGCGGGTGACACGATGGAGTCGTAGCGGGTCAGCCACCGTGACGCGCCTGCGTCGTCATAGGCGTTCGCATAGGCCAGGAACATGCGGGGAACGGTTCCGCCGACGGACGACAACAGTCCCCCGTACATGCCTTCCGGGCTGACGTAATCGGGAACGATGATGTCGTAGGGTTGTTCCGCAGTGGTGCCACCACCTTCGGCAACGTCCCAGCCGGACAGGGTCGCAAAGCCTGTTGCGAGAACGTAGATCTCGGTGCGCACGCTTTCGGCGGACGAGGAAACGCCAAGCTTGGCCGGGAACGACGCGTGCAGCGTGCCATCGTTGGCCGGTCCGTACGTGATTTCCAGAGGATCGACCAGCACAGGCGCGCCGTCGCTGCCGCCCGCAGTGTCCGACCCAGTCTCCGTTAATTCCGGCACCAGACGCACGGCGACCCATTCGTAGCCGATGACGTCCTCGACGTAGCCGGTCACGGAGTCGGCAATCAGGCTGGTGTCGTAGCCGTTGTCGGTGAGCCATTGGTTCAGGGAATCGGCATTTTCAGCCGTGAGTGTGGTGTATTCGAGATTTCCCGCGAAGCCGTGGCCGGTGACCTCAACGCCGCCGTCGTCACCCGTGGCATCGCCCTTGGAGTTCAAGCCCGCGCTCCCACCGCAGCCGCAGCCGCTGGCCGTTCCGATGCTCGGATCGACGTCCACCACCGGTGCCGATTCGAGTTGGATCGCGTCGAGGCGTTCTGCGTCTCCGAGGCCCACTTCGGCTATCGGACCCGGCACGGCGACCACCCACGCAAAGTCGGTGGCATCTCCGCGGTACCGGGCACGGTAGGTGACCGTAACGCTGTCCGATCCGATGTCGTAGAGGGCCTGCTGTGCGTCTGACGAGACGATTTCACCGGGCTTGGGCACGAAACCGCCGCACGCGAACGCAGGGTGAATCAACAGCGACAGAAAAGTCATGGTGGGCTCCATAGCGGGTCGGGTGCCACGAAGTGTTGCACGAAGCGTGCCGGGTTAGGAGCGCCGTCTGACCGAGGTCGTCATGATTTTCGCACTGTATTCGATGTTCGCGTGCGCCGGCGCTCCCGCGATTGCTACCGTTCCCACGCCGTCTCCGGCGCCAACCGCCCACGTCCAGCCACCCGCCCACGTCGAGCCAACCGCGCCACCGGCGGGCGTCCGTCACTTCGGCGCCGCCTTTGCGGTAGCCGATGCGGACGTCGTACCGGTTGCGACGTTTTTCGCCGCTCCGGATGGATTCGTCGGGAAAACGGCACGCTTCGAAGGGCGGATCGCGGACGTGTGCCAGAAGGCGGGCTGTTGGATGGTGATGGCCGACGGCCCACGCACGGTTCGGGTCCGCATGAAGGATCACGCGTTTGCCGTGGCGAAAGACGGCACGGGCGCCACCGCTTCCGTCGAAGGCGCTGTCAACCGCATCGCAGTCGATCCGGCGGCGGTCGAGCACTACGCGTCGGAAGCCACGCCTGGCGCGGTGGTTCCCGAGCGGGCCGCGGAAGGCGGGAGCGTTTACGAGATCGAGGCGACTGCCGTGGCTTTCAGGCGGGGCTAGCCGACGGATCAGCCCAGGCTCCGCCGCCGCCAACCGAACAGCCCGAGCAACCCCAACGGCAACATCCACGCCGAAGACGTTCCTTCTCGGCTTTGGTCGAGCGCAATACTGGTCCTCGCCTTTGTCTGGCCGCCGGAATCGACGAAGACCGCGTCCATGGTGTTGAGAGGAAGGGTTCGGGTATGCGGGGAAGCAGGATTCGTGCCAACCACTCGGTTACATCTCAGAGATGGCCGACCCCACCCCGCCGAGTGATGACCCTCGCAGCCGATTCCGCCGCCTTGGTCGCCGTATCCTCGGTGAGGAGGGCGACGGTGCGCGGCGGTTCAACGTGGATGTCAAGGAGATGGTCGGGGCGGTCCTCGAAGGCGGAGACAAGGCCAAAACCGAGATCGTACGTGTCGTGGCACGTGAGGTTCGCAACTACCTCGAAGAGCTGGGGCTGAAGGAGGATCTCAATCACCTGCTGACGAACTATGCATTGGAAGCAAAGGTGTCGCTGAACCTGCGGCGGCTGTCGAACGCGGAAAAAGGGGAGGCGGACGCGGCGGCGCTGGCCGGGGTGGCCGAGCGGGCGGCTGCATCGCCTAGTCCTTCTGCTTCTCCGAGTCCACCGGATACGGAGTCAGGCGAATAAACACGCCTTGTTCCTGTGCAAGGCGTCGGAATTCGCGCCAGTCGACGTCCTTCCACCCGTTGACGAAGTGGTGTGCGTCTTTTGCGGTGGCTTCTCCTTCTTTCAGGATGACCCGGCCATCGGCTACGCCGCCTTCAATCTCGTTCAATAGCGCGGCGACGCGCTCGGGCGGGATGCTGGCGATGAGGGCGTCGGCGCGGTCTAGCGCGGCCTCGGCACGGTCGATCGCGCCATCGGCTTTGCCGAGCGTGCCGTCGATGTGGTCGAGCACGGGTCCGGCATTGTCGGCGGCCGCGGTCACGCTCGCCAAGGTAGAATGGCCCTCCTTTGCGAGCGCGGGCAGCTCATCACTCGCGACGGCGGCGTTGTGAAGGAGGCGCTCGGCGTCGGCGAGCATGCGCGCGGCGCGTTCGGGGTCCGCCTTCAGCGCGTCGCCAAGCGCCTTCAGGGCGGCGGGGTCCAGCGCGTCGAGAAGCGGCGCCATGCGATTGACGAGCTGATCGATCTCGACGGCGCCGACCGAGTCCGAAAGCGCACCTCCGTCGGCCACCAGGGGGGCGTTCGGCGAGTGCGGAATCAGCTCCAGATACTTTTCCCCGAGGACGGAGCGCGCCCGCATGGCGACGCTGGCGTCCGAGCGCACCTGCGCGGAAACGTCGATGGAGAGCGTCGCAACCGCGTGGTCGAAGTCCACCGTCAAATCTTCCACGCGGCCTACCTGAACGCCGGCAACCGCCACGACCGCTCCTTCACTCAACCCGGCCACGTCGTCCATCGTTGCGGTGACGCTGATTGTCGAGCCGCCGGTTCGTAGTGCGCCGATTTCCCACGCCATGAACGCCAACAGCCCCGTGGCGACGACCACGAGGCATCCGACGCCGATTTCGTGCGCGCGTGACATGCGGAAGCCGGGCTATCCGATTTGGGGGGGCGGTGCGGCGACGTCCACCCGGACGATTCACCCAATCCGCGGCAACGTTGCCGAGCCCAGCGTCCCGGCCTCCGGCAACATCAGGTTGCGTCCCAAAAATCGGCGTACCATCGGGTGATCGGAGTGGGTGACCTCGTCCGTCGTTCCCCACGCCACGACCTTGCCGCCGTACAACATCGCGATGTGATCCGCGACGTTTACGGTGCCGACGATGTCGTGAGAGATGACGACGAACGTCACGTGCATCGCATCGCGGATGTGGCAGATGAGGTTGTCAATCGCGTCTGACGTCATTGGGTCCAACCCCGAGTTGGGCTCGTCGAACAAGACGATTTCGGGTTCCGTGACGATCGCGCGCGCCAATCCCACACGCTTGCGCTGACCCCCGGAAAGTGCGGCGGTTGCTCGCTCGTAGAGGCCCGGCAACTCCACCATCTCCAATACCTTTTCCACCTTTTCTCGCCGCTCTTCTTTCGACATTTTCGGATGGTGTTGGACGAGCGGGAATGCGATGTTTTCTCCCACGTTGAACGAATCGAACAGCGCGCCGTCCTGAAAAAGCATGCCGATGCGTTTACGGGTGGCGTAGATGTCACGCTCGCGCGCGCGGCCCATATCGACGCCAAATACTTTCACCGATCCGCTGTCCGGCTTCAGCAGCCCCACTATATGCTTGAGAAGCACACTTTTCCCGGTGCCAGAGGGCCCGATGATCGCGGTTGTACACGCGCGGGGGAGCGTGAGCGAAACGCCGTCGAGCACGATCAAATCCCCGAATCGTTTGCTCACGTTGTCGAGGACGATGGGGGAGTCCGAATCAGCCATAGAACGCCTGCGAGATGAAGTAATTGATGGTGACGCAGGTAACGGCGGAAATGACGACGGCCGAGTTCGTTGCCTGGCCGACCCCCTCGGAGCCTTTCTTCGAAGCGAACCCGCAGAAGCAGCTCACCAGACAGATGACGATGCCGAAAATAAATCCTTTGCACTCACCAATCACCAGGTCGCGCATCTGGGTTGCGCCGCTCGCGAATTCCAGAAAGACCTCGCCCGAAAGGCCGAGCTGAAAGGTCGCGACAGCGTAGGCGCTCAGGACGGTCGTAAAAATCGAAATCATCGTAAGCGCCGGCATGACAAGGACGATGCCATACATGCGCGGCGTCACGAGGTACCAGAGCGGATTCACCGCCATGACTTCCAGGGCGTCGATCTGTTCTCGCGTCCGCATCACCGCGATTTGGGACGCCATTTCCGTCCCCGCTTTGGCAGCAATCATCGCCGCCGCGATGATGGGCGCCAACTCCCGCACGCCGGCCAGCGCCACGAACATGCCAACGAGGCGCTGGCCCCCGAGCGGACGGAACGCGGCGTAGCCCTGCAACGTAAGGTTGGAACCTACGAATACGCTGATGGCGAGCAGAACGGGCAACGACTGCACCCCGATTCGATACGCCTCTTCCAAAGAACGGCCCGGCGGCGGCCACCTTGAGAAACATCCGCGCGCCCAGGCGGCGACGAACGCCGAGAACTGGCCGAGCCACTGGAGCCCGTTTAGCATCCGCGGGTCACAGCGACATCATGGCGGTTGTAAGCACGTAGTTCGCTGCGAAAAAGGTCAGCACGGCGCGAACGACCGTGTCGTTCACACCCTTGCCCACACCAGCGGCCCCTCCCGTCGCATAAAAACCGTGGTAGCAGGCGATCATTCCGATGATGGCCCCGAAAACCGCGGTCTTGATCACGCCGCCCACGATGTCCATCGGCGTCGTGAATGCCCAGAGGTTGGAGATGTAGACGCCACTCGTTTCCCCCTGAATCCAGACCGACATCACATAGCCGCCGAACAACCCGGCAAACGCGCCGAGCGTGTCCAGGATCGGGCACGCAAGGATCAGCGCGGCAACGCGGGGCGCAACGTGCCATCGCAGACTGTCCACCGCCATCACCTCGGTGGCATCGAGCTCCTCTTTGATCCGCATGGCGCCGAGTTCGGCGGCGTAGCTGCTGCCTCCCTGCGCCGCGACCAACACGCTGGCCAGAACCGGCGAGAGTTCGCGAAGCACCGTCACCGAGATCAAGGACGGCAAGAGTCGTTGGGCGCCGAACAGGTCGAAAATCTTCAGACCCTGGAGCGCGATGACCATTCCAAACGGAAATGTCACGGCGACGACGGGACCCATGCACCGGATGGACACCGTCCACGCGTGCCGGAAGAAATCCGTGGTGTTCCATGGCGGCGTCGCGATGCGCCACGCGACCCGCCCGCAGAACGTGCCGAAGTGACCGAGGCGGCGCAGGGTTTCGAGCATGGCGCGCGCGAGATATAGCGCTGCCATGCTGCTCCTGCTTGCCTCACTCGCGTTGGCCGAAGATCTCTGGGTGATTGTGCCGGTTGACGCTGTTCGCTGGCCTGACGCCGCCGCGGTTGCGATCAAGCTGGGTACCGGCGATCAGGTGGAGGTCCTTCTGCGCGAGGGGGATCGTGTGCGCGTCCGAAAGGGCACGGACTTCGGGTGGGTATCCGCCGCAGCGCTGAGCACGACCGTCATCGATAAGCCTGTGGATCTCTCGCTTCCAGGCGCGCTTGGCGTATCTACGCTTCCCGACGTCATTCCTCCGGCTCCGGTGGCTCCGGTGGCTCCGGTCGCTCCGGCGGCTCCGGTCGCGCCGACGGCTCCGGTCGCGCCGAAGTAGACGTTGGCGGCCGGCAATCCTGCTTTCGGGCGCCGTGGTGGTCGTAGGCCTTTTCGGCCGCTCTGGTCCGTCAGGTCATTGCTGACCGGTCGTGTGAAATGAAGGGAATCCGCAATTTAGAGTGCTCGTTCGACCTGTAGCGGAGCAGGCGGCGTCACTCGCGAGGGCGCCGCAGTGGATGTGGTTTGAACGATTGCACTCGCGCTGCCAATCGGTGCCCGACCAAAGTTGAGGTTTTCGTGCCCGGCCCGTTGCGCCCCCGCGCGCCGGCGTGGGAGGATGCGGCAAGTCACCGGGTGCTACCCTGCTTCTCGCTGCCCTTGTCTCCACGTCGTTCGCGGCGAATCCGGATCGCGTGACCCCCGCCGACATGTCGGCGATGGCGACGGCGATCCCGACTCTCCAGCGGGGCGGGTGGACGCATGCGGTGCCGTTGGAGATCCCGCCGGGCCCCGCCGGTTCCGCGCCGGCGGTGTCCCTTCTGGCGGATTTCCACGTCCGTGACGGACCGGTGGGCAACGGCTGGGCGCTCGGCGGATTTTCACGCATCGAACTGCGGAGCGACACGGGCGGCGTGCCCCACCTCGACGGCACGGACGTGCCCTACCTCGATGGCATGCGGTTGTGGTTCGTACTCGGCGAACTGCTCGCGACCTACACCGATTTCTCCACCGGTTCTCCGCCGGGAATCGGCTATTTCACCGGCGACATCTGGGCCCCGGAGATGGACGACGGCCGCCTGCTCGACTTCGCCGACGAGACCAACACGTGGCGGATGCGCCGTGATGGCTGGACGTGGACGTACGGCGAAGTGGTGGCGGACGGCGTCGGCGAGGGCGCCACCGAGTGGCGCGGCGAGACAGGTGCGTTCACGGCGACCTGCGCGCTGGGCGGGTCGGCGCCGCAGGCGTGTGCAGATGAGACGACCGCGTGGCTCTTGAGTCGCGTCGAGGATCCCAACGGCAACCTCGCGACCTATTCATACTCAACGACGGGCCTCGACGAAGCGGGAGCGCCGCTCCCCCCGCCGCTGATGACCGGCGGGTCCGACCCGGTGGTGTCGGGCGACTACGCCTACCAGCACCTGCCCGACACGATTGTCTACGCCAATGCCCACAACGAGGTGCGCTTCGTGTGGGAGGCGCGGGATGACGTGCTCGTCGACGCGCGTTCCGGCCGCCCCCGCGTGCTCGCGGCGAGACTCCGCGCCGTCGAGACCACCGGCGGTGGCGATGTCTTTTCCCGGTACGAAGCACTGTGGATGCCGGATGAGCTGACGAGTCGTCTGGACCGGATTGATCGGGGGGGGACGGACGATGCGCGGCGAACCGTTCGCGTGAGCGAGACCAACGAGGATCTGTCCGAGTGGGCCGACGGCGGCTGGACGATCGGAGGGGAGGGCATCGTTACCCGTGGGTCGTTCACGACCACCGCGCCGTGGTCCACGCGGCATCAGGCGGTCAACTTCGACGGGGATCCGAGCCTGGACCTGGTGCGGGTCAAGACGCAGTGCGAGTTCTCGCCGGGCGTTGACCGACCCGATTCGTGCTCCGGCTTCGAGTTCGGTTTCCAGCGGACGGTTGGAACGGCGCTCGCGGGAAGCGCGGCGGACCCGGAAGTGGACCTCCTCGACGCGGCATTTCCGAGCGGGTTCTTCGCCGGTGGCGGGGCCTACGCGATGCTCGATATTGATCGCGATGGCGACACGGACATCCTCACCGCGACCGCGGACTCCGTAGACGCCGGGCAGGCGTATACGCTGCTTCCGGACGGCACCGTGCAGGCAGAGGACCTGTTGCTCGCCTTGGGCGAGGGCGACCGCATGCTGCGCTTCGGCCAGTTTGCCGACGTGGACGCGGACGGCTTTCTGGATCTCGTGCTGCCGCCGGTCGGCGAGTTGTACGACGCCGCCACGGCCGGCGGGTTCAGCAACGATGTGACCGTCTGGATTCGCAATCGAGGCGCGCCGCCGTGGCTCGACCTCGCGGACGCCGCCGAATTGGTGATCGACTTCGAGAGTCCGTTCAGTGCCTTCGACGACGCGGTGGCGGACTGTGAATTGGAGTTCCCGGGAGCGGCTCCAGAACCGCTCGTCGGCGCGTGGGACGACTACTTCCAATACACCAGCGCCACCGACTACCGGGCGGGTCAGGCCCGGTGGTCGGACGTCAACGGCGATGGCGTGGCGGATGTGACCTACAACCTCTGGTCTTGCTGGTACGACGAACCGGCGGACTCGGACGGCGCGTATGGGGTGAACGCGTTCTCCCGAGTGTACCTGGGCGATGGGAGCGGCAGTTTCATCGACAGCGGTTTCGGCGCCGGCGAGCCGTACGAGCCGTCGAGAGGCGGAACGGCGTGTTCCTCTGGCGGAGGCTGCTGGCCGATGATGAGCGCGCCGGCGTCCAACGCCCTCGCCGACCTGCATCGCTCGGGCCGGACGGACCTCGTCGAGGCGGATCCCGATCCGACGGTCGCCGGACTGTTCGGGTACCCGTTCGCGGGGGTTGCGACGGGGTTTGCGTCGGCGGACCACGCGCTCCCGCCTTACTCGTTGTTCCAGGCGAACACGTCCGCCGGCGAAACTTCGGCCTATGAATGGATCCTGGGCGATTTCAACGGGGACGGCTTCACCGACTTCTTTGACACTGCCGCTTCCACCCCAACGATGTACCTCAACACCCGGTCCACGGCGCGCCACCGCGTGACGACGATCGAAGATGCGTACGGGGGCGAGATCGGGCTGACCTACACGACCAGCACGCTTCAGGGCGAAAACCCCGACCTCTCGTGGCCCGTGGACGTGATCGAGAGTGTGTCCGATCAGAACGGAACGACAACCTACGCCTTTGAGGGCGGCGTATTCTGGGGTGCGGAGAATCGCTTCCTCGGCTTCCGCGACGCCATGGAAACCCGCGAAAACGGGGGCACGTCGAACTTCCGATTCGGCGTGCGCCCGTGGTCCGACGGGCGGCTGATCTACCAGAGCGATCACCGCGCGGACGGTTCGTTGGAACGATTCGCCTACACGAGCAACCGCAACCTGTTCGGCACGTCGATCACCCTCGACCACGACCCGCCGTACTGGAATCCGCCCCGTCGGCGGTGTGACGCGTACGTGGGCCCCGCAGACGGGTCCGGTGCCCAAAGCGTCGATGAAGGCGATCTGATGGAGCAGTGCGACACCGAGGGGGGTGCGTCCACGATTCCGTCGTGGCAGCAGTCCGCCGTATACGGGTGGTCGGGCGATGACGACGCGGTCCTTCCGGAAGCGCCCGCGTGGGAGTCGTGGGCGCTGGACCTCGGGCAACTCACGCTGGACGGGGTCGGGAACATCGACCCGGAGGGGCTGTGGCAGCCGGACACCGCCTACGCCGGTCGCGACGCGTACCCGCCACTCTCCGATGACGCCGCGGCCGGCGTCGTCGAGCCCACCGATCCCTTCCCTCCGCCGCGCGAGGGCACGTCGACGACGCTCGTGACGACGACCGTGCAGATGTGGTTCTACGACGCGTACCATCGCGTGAACTCCCACCGCGACCTGGGCAGTCCCTCGATCACTGCCGATGACGTCACCTCCAACCTGACCTTCTCCACCTTCGATTGGAACCGGGTCGGAGAGGAGCGGATCGGGGAGGTGCTCGTCGCGTCGGGCGGTGCGCCGTTGCGCTCGTACACCTACGCGCCGGCCACGAACACGTTCGACGCGCCCGAGTGGACCACGGAAACGACGGGCGGCGGCACCCGCGCATGGCACACGACCTACGACAACGGGGAGGTGGTGGTGTCGGTCGATCCCGACGGGGTCACGGAAACCGTGACCCGCAACGACTGTGGGCAGACGCTGACCCGCGCGGACGGCACCGGGCGCACGGAGAGCGTGGCGTGGGATGCGACGTGTCGCAAGGCGAGCCGCACCTGGGAGGGCGCGACCACCACCTGGACCTACGACGGATTTGGGCGGACGACCACGGAGGAAACGGCGCCGCATGTCGGCATGGCCGTGGAGCAACGCTGGCACCGTACCGACGGCACCGGCGATATTCGGAACGGCAGCGTCTGGGACGCGGTCCAAGTCTTCCCGGACGACGCCATTCATCAGAGCTTTCTGGACGAGTGGGGGCGCGAGGTCAAGGCGGTGGATTGCGAGTCCACCGGGTCATGGCTCTCGACAAGCGAGGATGCGCTCGACTACGGCTGCGACGGCCTCGGCATGGGGGCACCCGACGCGGTCGTGACGACGCATGGCTACGCCACCGACGGCTCGCTGCGCTACGCGTCCGCAGCGTACGGCTGCTCGACGGTGGTCTACGGCCTGTGTGACGACGCGGCGGCGACGTGGACCTACGCGGACGAACAGGGGCGGGTGGAGGAGCGACTGGACCCGGCGCCCATCGATCCGGTTGCCGATCCGTTCGCGTTCGTGCAGACCTCGACACGGTACCTGCCCGGAGATGTGCGCGTCACCGACCCCCTTGGGCTCGCGTGCTGGGTCGCGTACAACCCCATCGACCGCAGTTGGTGGTGCGATGGTGACTTCCGCGGCGGGGAAACGCGCAACGCGCTGGGGTTGGTCGTGGAGGCCGAAGACGCCGACGGCACGGTGATGGAAACGACCTACGACGACTGGTGGCGCCCGAAGCTGCGCCGGCTCGCCGCATCGCAGGCGGTCGCCACGATCACCGGCACCAGCCGCGCAGAGACGCGCTGGACGTGGACGGACGCGGATCGCGAGCACACCGTCACCGACGACGACGGCAACACGACCGCGTGGACGCACGACGCGGCGGGACGCAAAACCGAAGAGTGGTACGAGCCGTATGGCGGCGCCGCGGATCGGGTGTGGGCGTGGACGCGATGGAACCACGGGTCCGCGTTCGGCAATTCGGTCATGACGACCGACATCGACGGAAACGTGACCGGCGAGGTGTACGACGGCATGGGCCGCCTTTTGCAGCGCATCTATCCCGACGCGACGGCAGAAGGCTGGGTCCGCAATGCGCGCGGCAACGTCACGGCAGCGATGGACCGCCGCGCCGGCACGACGACGACGCAATACGATTTCATCGGCCGCCCGGTCGTCGTGACGGACCCGCTGTCCAACGAAACCTCGATGGCCTACGATCCGTCCGGGCGGGTGATCGAGACGTCCGATGCCGACGGCGTCACCACGACGACCGACTTCACATGGAACGGGCGGGTGCTTGCGACGTATCGCGGGGGGTGGACCCTCGCCGAGTACGCCTACGACGATGCCGGGCGGGTGATCGACTCGACAGAGGACGGCGTACGGACGACCGCGACGTTCGACAGCCTCGGCCGCCAGACCTCGGAGTGCGTCGGCGACAATGGCGTGGACTGCGGGATCGCGCGCGAATGGACCCATACCGACACCGGGCTCGTCGCGACCGTGGCGGTCGGCGGCAACACCACCGCGTACACCTACAACCGGCTGGGATGGCTCACCCTGACCGTCCATCCCGACGCCAGTTGGGCGAGCACGACGTGGGACGATCTGGGCCAGCCGGCTCGTCAGGTCGACGAGGTCGGCGCAGAGACGCTGCGGGATTTCGATGGTTGGCGGCGTCTCGTGGAGGAGCGTCGGCCCGGACAGACCGATCGCTACTTCGAGTACACACGGGACGTGAGCGGAACCCACCGCTCGCAAGTGCGCGAGACGGCGCCCGACGGCGGCGAGTGGACGACGCAATACGACGCATTCGGCCGTCCGGTCTGGAGCGAGGACCCGTTCGGCGTGACCAAGGCCTACACCTATGCGGGGCCGGATCTGGCGGAGATCGCGACGTCCGACCCGGTCGGCGGCGTGCTGGCGCATGAGGGCTACTGGTGGGACGGCCGCGGGCAGATGACGATGCGCGCCGGGCCGATGGACGATGCGACGTGGTCATCGCTGGGTTCCGGCACGCCCGATCCGTCGAGCGTCTACGGCTATGCGTACACCTACACCGACGGCGGGCGCCTCCTCACGCGGGAGGGGCCGAACGACCTGACGTCGTGGGGCTATCTGGATGGCGAAGTCGAGACGGAGGACATCTCTGGCGTCACGACCGTCACGTGGGCCTACGCACCCGATGCCCGGCGGCTGGTGTCGAAAACCACGGCGGGGGGCGGCGATTCGCGGTTGGAGTCGTACGGGTGGAACCGCGGGATGCGGGTTTCCGACATCTACTACGACGACGGCGGCACGCCGATGGAGGATCTGTACGCGAACTGGGACGCGTATGGCCGGCCGCGCCTCGCCACCCGATGGAACGGCGCCGCCGTGGAGAGCGAGTACACGCTGACGACGGACAGCCGTGGGCGCGTGAACACCGTCGCCATCACGGCCAACGGCACGACGGTTGGCGCGCTCGACTATGACTGGTACGGCGATGGCTCCCTCTCCCGCGTCGGCACGACGTGGGCGGGATCGTTGAACTACAATCGGGTGGCCGGTCAACTGGTGACAATCACGGACGGCACCGGCATCAACCTCGCCACGTTCGGCGGGTGGGATGATCTCGGGCGCGCCGGGACGGTTGCGTTGCAGGGCGGGCGGTCCATCAACCGGTCCTGGGGACTGGACGGCCAACTCGATACGATGGACGTGAACAATGGCGTGGTCACGCAGTACCGGAGCTACGGATATGATCATCGCAGTCGTGTGACGGCGTTGGCAACCACGCGCGGGCTGACCACCATCGATCAGGACTGGACCTATGCGGCCGAGGGCTGGCTGGAGTCCGAGACGACCGAGACCGACCTTGGCCTTGGCCCGACGACCGAAACGGCGACATGGACCTACGACCTTGCCGGGAATCGATCGACATCGACGACCTCGGCCGGCACGTCCACCTACGCCTACGCCTACGGCAATCGCCTCACGAGCGTCGATTCGGCCGCGGTGACCTGGGACGGCACCGGGCAGATGCTGGACGACCATCGTGGCTACTCCTTCCTCCGCAACCCCGACGGGAGCGAACTCGGCATCGATGACACGTCCGGCCCCGTCTACACGTTCACGCGCGATCCGTACGGACGGCCGATCCAATCGGAAGACGAGCTTGGAAGCCTGCGCACGGTGATTTGGGGAAATCCGGAGGCGGATCTTCCGTTGGCAGGGATCGGTGCCCTGGGCGTTCCGGAGTTGAACGTCGCGGCCGATGGGCTCCTGCTCGGGCGCCTCGAAGCCGGAACGTTCGTGCCGATGGCGTCGGATCCGCTGGGAAGCACGGTGCTCGATGGTGTGCTGTTCACGGACCCGCAGGGTGCCTTCGGGGAGCAGGCGCAGACATCGTCGGCGAACCGGCATGTGTATGCGGGGCTGGAGCTGTTGCAGGGCACGCCATTCCAGATGGCGCGGCATCGCCTGTACGACAGCGGAGTTGGCCGGTTCACCAGCATGGACCCGATCAGGTTGGGCGGCGGGGATCATCGCTTTGCGTATGCGGAGAATCAGCCGACGGGGTTCAGCGATCCGTCCGGGTGGAGCGCGTGGATGGGTGGGGCGATGGGGGCCGGCGGGCCTGAGGGGATGGGGCCCGCGTACGCCGGGCGTGCGTCGGGCGCGTCCGTGAAGGGAGGAACGGCCGGGGAATCGCGCCGGACGATGGCGGAGAAGTTGGGGCTGCATTGCGACGCCGTCGGTCGGTGCCAGAACTGGGTCACGGCGGGCGGGCGGGAAATCGATCCCGCGCGTGCAGCGGGCCACGGATACGGCAAGCACGCCGCGTTCTATCGGTACGCCGAGGTGACGACCCTCGAGTTTGAGGCCGTCGCCGAAGTCAAGGGTGTCCTCCGCGGCCGATCGAGTACACCCGCTCCGAGCCCCACCGACGCGACCGACGCGCCCAACGACACAAGCCCCGGAACCCCGCCAGCAACGGGCAGCGGCACTGGACAGGCGCTTCCGGGCGAGGGTGCTGGCGGCGGCGGAGATCTCTCGTCGGCGCGCACACCGTGGAACGGCGGCACCCAGCCGGCCAACTCCGGGTTTGACATTCGGGCAGAGGTTGCGCTGAGCACGGGCGCCGGCGTGTTCATGTCGGACGTGTTCAGTCCGGCTTACGCGAGAGGCGCGGAAACCGTCGCAGGCAGTCCGCTCGGAATGTTGCTCGGCGGCGCG
>CAMAWH010000017.1 GCA_945861635.1 Klebsiella pneumoniae
CCCGTCGCCGCGCTGCCGCCTGCGTCGCAGGCGCCCGCGGCCCCGGTCGCAGCGCCGGTCGCAGCGCCGGTCGCAGCGCCGGTCGCAGCGCCGGTCGCGGCAACGGTCGCGCCTCCCCCTCCCCCGATCGCGCCAGTCCCCTCACCCACGCCAGAACCAGCGTCCGCGCCGTTCGGCTACTTCGCCGTGGATGGCGCCGTCGAGAAAATTCGCCTCATCGGCGAGGGCGGCGTGTTCGCGCCCGGGCAGGTGCCCGCCGGCACCTACCGTGTGCGGGTGACATTTGCCGGACAGGAGGGCTTCCACGCCGGTAACGTCACGATCGTCGCCGGGATTACGACACGTATGCGTTGCGATGCCGAGATGTCCCTCTGCGAGCTGGAGAGCACGCCATGATCCTCCTTCTGACGGCATGCTTGTGGATCTCGAACAGCGACCACGAGGACCGAAAGGCGACGGCACCCAAGGACACGGACTCGTCCATCCTGCCGGACGACTCCCTCTCCCGATCCGAATTCTGGCGGCAGTTTGCGGAGGCGTACTGCGAACTCGTGGACCGCTGTGCGGACGACAGTTCCGAAGACTCGGGAGATGGCCAGTGGAGCATGTCGGAGTGCGTCGATTCCATCGAGGGCGGCGACCCCTCGACGAACGACTGCCAGTACGACGCGCGGGCGGCGGCCAAGTGCGTTACCGCATTGAACGACGCCTCCTGCGCCGACTATCGCCACGGAGACGTCAACTTCAGCTGCTATCAGGAAGCCTTCAACTGCGAGGACGATGGGCACGACACGGCCGACACGGGATGTCGCGCATCGAAAAGCCGGCAGCGCGCCGTTCGGCGGTGGACCGCGCGGCCCCGATAGGCGCCGGTCGCACGGGTTAGGGTCGCGCGTGCTCCCCCCCTACGATCGCGGCATCTTCACGCTGAGCTTCGATTTCGAGCTGGTGTGGGGCTCCCGCGATCTGTTCGACGACCCCGCCCCCCTCCTTGCGATGGCCAGGGTCACCCGGAACCGCGTCTTCGACGCGCTGCTCCGCATGCTGGAACGCCACCGCGTCGTCGCAACCTGGGCAACGGTTGGCCACCTTTTTCTCGATCGCGGGGAGAAGGAAGGGGGCACCCTCCACCCGGACGTCGTGCCTCCGCAACACCGGTGGCGTGCGGCTCCCTGGTTCGACGGCGTTCCGGAAGGGTCGGAGGCCGATCACCCGGAATTCTACGGTCGCAGCCTCGTACTGAAGCTGCGGGATGCCGGTCAGGAAGTGGGCAGCCACAGCTTCTCCCATCCGGTTTTTGGCGATCCGGGCTGCTCACGTGAGGCGGCCGACTCAGACCTGGCCCAGTGCGTGATGGAGGCGGCCGTTTTGGGCATCCCGCTGCGCTCGTTCGTGTTCCCGCGCAACGTGCCCGGACACGTCGACCTCCTGGCGCGGCACGGCTTTACCTGCTGGCGGGGGCCGGAGCCGGTGTGGTACCGACACGAGCGCGTGCCAACGCCTCTGAGTCGCCTTTTGCACCTCGCGGACGTCGCCCGTGCCGGTCGACCGCCGACGGTCTTGCCGTACAAGGACGAGCACGGATTGTGGGTGATTCCAGCATCTTCCTCGCTCCTACCGGTCGACGGTATCCGACGTTTTCTGCCCATTTCTCGCCGCGTCAAGCGCGCCATCCGCGGCATCGATCAGGCGGTTTCGGACCGGCGGATCAGCCACCTCTACACCCATCCCATCAACCTCGCCAGTGACCCGGAAGGCATGCTCGCTGCGATGGAGGCCATCCTGGCTCACGCCGCCCGACTCAGAGATGCCGGACGGTTGGAGATCCTGCCGATGGGGGAGATTGCGGTTCGGGCAGAAGGGCGATTGCTATAGAAGGGCGTGGCCGCGCTCCCGCAGCCTGCGGGCATCCGCTCGCTTGGGGAAGGAGAAGTACGATGCCGCACCTGCGTCCATCGCTTTTCCGATCACTGTCCCCGCCTTGATCTGCGCCACGCCCTCCAGAAGCGCCTGCACGCCCACCTGTTTGGACCGAATCATGACGTCGTGCAAGGAGTCCGTGGCGTGGAGCGCTACGGGCATTTGAAGCACGATATCGCCCGCGTCGAGCTTCTCCACCATGTAGTGCACCGTCACCCACGCCTCGGGCTCACCGTGCATCATCGTCCAGAAGTTCGGCATCATCCCCTGGTACCGCGGAAGGGGCGCGGAATGCAGGTTGATGCAGCCGTAGCGGGGAACGTCGAGGACCCGCTGCTTCAGGATTTGGCTCGCGGCGATGGAGACCAGGAGGTCCGGCCTCATCTCGTTTCGAATGACCTCCACAAACGCAGCAGCGTTGATCTTCGTCGGCTGGTAGATCGGCAGCCCGTGCCGCCTTGCCACATCCCGCGCTGAGCACGGCCGTGTGAGGGGGGTGAGCTGATTCACCGTGTCGCATACCTTCGCGCCGGCGAACCGCCACAAGAGCCGCGAGAAGTCAACGGGGCCGAAGAACTCATAGAGTCGCGTCGCATTTTTCCACCGGCCCTCATTGAACGCCGGCAAAATGATGATTCCGACGATTTCGTCCGTACATCCCTGGCAAAAATCCTCAATGGCGGCGGGCAGGTAGAACGGTTCCTCCTGGGTCACGAGCACGATCCTCACGCGGCGCTCTCCAATTCGCGCGAGAACACGTCGCGCATCGGGCCGAACTGGAGGCCGCTCGTCAGGAGCGCCCGGAGCTTCGTGCCGGTGCCCGAAAGGTTGACGTAGTGGCGGAACTTCGAAAGCCGTGTGGCCCCGGGAACACGCGGCTGCTCGGGGTCAAACTCCCACGGATGGAGATAGACAACGGCGGGATGCCCCTCTCGATTGATGTGGCCGATTGCCCGCTCCGTCAGCCAACCGGGCAACAGGCGGAAGTAGCCGCCGCCCGCCACCGGAAGATTCTTCGACGCAATCCGCACTGTCGACACCGGGAACTCCCACAACCCCCCATCCAGCCGCTTTGCAAAGCGTCCGGCCTCCGGAATGCCGTACCGATCATGGCCCGCGAGCGGAAAGATGCTCGAATCGTAGCGAAATCCTGCGTCGCGGAGGACGTCGAGCGCCCACAACGATTGCTTCGTGATGGAAAATGCCGGTGCGCGGTAGCCGATGGGCGTGGTCGGCGCAGAGGCCCCACCGCTTGCCAACGCGCGCGAGATCGCGTCCAGCGACCGAGTGAGGTCGTCCGCGAATTCCTTCGGTGTCTGGCGGTAGATGAGCTGATGATCCTAGCCGTGGGTGGCAAGTTCGTGGCCCGCCGCCACGATCTCGCGCACCAACTCGGGCTGGCGGTCCGCGACCCAGCCGAGCACGAAGAACGTGGCCTTCGTTCCCGTTTCGGCGAGAATGGAGATCACCCGCCGCGTGCTCCCGGCCACCCGACTCTCCTGCTTGTCCCAATCCTTGCGAGCAAAGATCTGTTCGAAGTTGTGAACCTGAAAGTGTTCCTCGACGTCCACGGTGAGTGCGTTCTGCAGGACCATGCCGCTATGACCCCGGTCGTAGCAGGATCGTTTGCACGGTCTTGAGCAGAATCAGCAAATACAGCGCCGGACTCATTTCCTGCACGGCGTACAGCTCATAACAAAGCTTCTCCGCGGAATCTTCGACCGTTGCGCCGTACCGATAGCGCACCTGTGCCCAGCCCGTCACGCCGGGGTTCACGGAGAACCGCAGGGCGTAGAATGGAATGCGCTCCTTCAGGTCGGTCACGAAGTGCTCGCGCTCCGGGCGCGGACCCACGATCGACATATCGCCGCGAAGAACGTTGTAGAACTGGGGGAGTTCGTCGATCCGCGAACGGCGGAGAAAACGCCCCAACCTCGTCACGCGCGGATCCCCGAGCCCCTGTGACCACACGGCGCCCGACTCCGCCTCCGCGTCGTTGCGCATTGTGCGCAGCTTGATGATCTCGAACGGGCGTTCGTTTTTTCCAAGGCGCTCCTGCAAGAAGAACGCCGGCCCCTTGGATTCAAGCCGAATCGCGACGGCCGCGAGGCCGACGACCGGAAGTGTGATGATCGCGCCAACCAAAGCGATGAGGATGTCGGCAACCCGCTGAACGGCCGAAGAAAACCGGCTGTTTCCGACGAAAACCGGACCGAAGATCAGCCATGCATCCGACACGTGCAGCACCGGAAGTTTGCCGGTCAAACGCTTATAGAGCGTCGGCATATCCTCGATGTGCACGCCCCGCGCCTTGCACTCAAGCAGGCGCTTCGTGAGCTCTCCCGTCATGCTGCCGCGCAGCGCCACAATGATGAGATTCACACCATGCTCACTCACAAGGCGGTTGAGGTCCGGAACATCGCCCAACACCGCGGGATCCCCCGGCGCCCCCGGAAGTCGGTCGTCGTCGGAATGGTCCGTGTACCGCCGGCGCCCGCCGGCCGGATGATCGATGAAGCCGACGACGCTGTAGTCCGCGGCGTATTCGGGATTGCTCAAGATCTCCCGAAGAATAAGCCTGCCCGCTTCACCCGCGCCGACCACCAGCGTCGTCTGTCGAGACGTCGGCCGCGGCGCGATGGAGCAGACCGAAACCCGCCACACGGTCAGCAGAACCGCCATGCTCAGACTGGTGAGCAGCGCCAGCCCACGCCCCCACCACCCAAGCGGAAACGCCGCATACGCAAGCAGTTGGAGGGGCAGGGCCGCGATGACCGCGCACCAGATTCGGATGATCTCGTGGCGACGGTGGAAGTCCAACGTCGAGTTGTAGGCGTCCGCCATGTACAAGACGATGAGCGTCGAGGAGATGAAGAAGAGCGACGCACCGGTGTATTGATCGACGATCGCCGCAACGGACTTGTGGCGATCACCAAATCCGAATCGAAGAGCGTGCCCCAGATAAATGGCGATCAACGCGACGAGGATGTCACCCGCCACATAGTGGAACTGCCGGCGCTGGTAGGGAATGCCGAAGAATTTCATGCGGCATACTCCCGCGGCACGGGCCAGCGCTCGATGACCGCAAGCTCGCGGTACACGGCCAGCGTGCCCGCGAGCATGTGATCGGCGGTGAAGTGGCTTTCATAGGAGCGACGTCCCGCATCGCCAAGCGCACGTCGTAGCGCGGGATCGCCGATCAAGCGGCCGAGGGCAACCCGAAGCTCCGATTCATCCCCACGAGGCACGAGGATTCCCGTCGTCCCGTGTACGACCGCCTCCTTGATGCCGCCAACGTTGGACGCCACGACGGGCAATCCCGCGCGCATGGCCTCCAAAATGGCGAGCGGAAAGCCCTCTTGCCGCGAGATCAGCGCACACACGTGGGACGATGCGAGGAGGTTCGGCACGTCGCGCGAGACTCCCACAAAGTCTACGCGGTCGGCGAGATGCAGATCGCGTGCCGACGCCTCCAGAAGGGAGCGATCCGGGCCATCTCCGACGAGGCGCAGCCGGAACGGGGCATCGACGCCTGCCAGGGCCCGGAGCAACAGGTGGTGGTCCTTCGGCGCGGCCAGACGGGCAACCATCGTGACCACCGGCGCGCCCCCAGCATCCGGCTTGGCGCGCGCCGCGTCATCGCATACGCCATTATGCACGATACGCACCTGCGGGGCGCGGGCCACGTGATAGCGCATCCCGACTTCACGGTCCGCCTCCGACACCACGATCAAACGGCGCGTCCATCGCCCCACGATCGCTTCCATGGGAATGGCCAACGCCTTCGCGCGGAACGGCAGGCCATCCGAAAACGGCCAGGCGTGCGCCGTGTGGATGGCCGCGACGCGCTCCGCACGACCCGCAAGTCGTCCGAGTACGCCGGCTTTGGCGCTATGGGTATGCAGCAGATGGGGACGAACAGCAGTGATCAGCTTTCGGATACATCGGAACCCGAGGAGGTCCGCAAAAGGGGAAATGCTCCTCTGCAGCTCAGGAACGACATGCACCGGGATGCCAAGCAATCCCAACTCCTCACCTACGAAGCCGTCTTCTCCGACGGCGACATGAAATTCGACGTGGCCCCGAAGGCCGCGGACCAGGTCCACGACGTGCACCTGCGCACCGCCCGGCTCCGCGCGAGTAATGACAATAAGTACGCGGAGCAACTCCCCGCGGGCGGACGCTGTACCGGCCACCGCTACCGCGGCCACGCAGGCTGGGTCGGAGCGACGGCTGACGTGGGCACGGTTCACTCCGGGCAGGGGGGCGGCCAAGGGATGCCCAGTATGCCCGAGGATGCGCGTTCCTGCGCGCCCCGCCGCGCGACCACGCGAAGCCAGCGGGCTATGGGGAGGCCATGGAACGGAGCACGCAGCGGGTCAACCTCGGATGACGGCAACGGACCAGATTCGTGCCTGGAGGGCCGCCGCACCCAACTTCAGGAAGCGTCAACGCAAGAGCGTCGGACAGATTCGCTACGGCTGGAACCACCCGAAAACGCTCTGCTTCGTCTTCGGCTGCCAACGATCCGGCACGAAGATGTTGATGCGCATCCTCGAAAATAGCCCAGCGACGCGGATCTACCATGAGAACAACGAACTCGCGTTCCACGACTTTCAACTGCGCTCCGACCGAACCGTCCGCTTGCTCACCACGACAAGCCCGGCGCCAAGCCAGATCTTCAAACCCATCTGTGACAGCCACCTTGCGGATCAATTGCTGGAACGATTCCCGGAGGCCAATGGACTGTGGATCTACCGCCATTACGACGACGTGGCGGGCTCGGCGTCGCAAAAGTGGGGGTCCCACCAGAGAGAAGTGATCGACGCCGTTGCCGCTGGCGATCTGGCGCGGTGGGGATGGCGCACCGAGCGGCTCTCGGACACCGTCCTCGCCGCCATCCGGCGTGTCCATCGCCCCGATCTGAGCGATCACGAAGGGGGCATGCTCTTCTGGTACATGCGCAATGCCTGCTTCTTCGAGCGGGGCGTCCACGCCCATCCGCGCATGGTGTTGAAGAACTACGAGGAGCTCGTTCGCGACCCGGCGCGTCATTTTCCGGAGGTGTTTGCCCACGTCGGCGCACCTTTTGAGAGCTCATTTATCGCGCGCGTGCACGCCGACTCGGTCGGCCGACGCGAGCCCCCCGTGGTCAGCGCGGAGATTCGCGCGCTGTGCGCGGAGCTGATGGCGCGGTTGGACGGCTGGGTGCGCGTCAAACCAACGCCGAGCTCGACACTCTCCCTCCCCTCGCCCGTGCTGATGTTGATCAACACGCTCGGCGTCGGGGGCGCGGAACGGCACGTTGTCACGATGGCGAATTGGCTGGCGGCGCGTGGTGTCGCTGTCACGGTAGCGGCAGAAGGGGGCGATCTGGTTGCTGAACTGCACGCGAGTACGCAATTTGTGGCCACGCCGCTACGGCGGGTGCGCGCCGATCTGCCGCTCGCGGCACGGCAGGTGCGCGCGATCCTGCGGGACAGGCAGCCTGCGGTTATCGTCGCCAACTCGCTTGCGGTCACGTTGATCGCCCGCGTCGCGCAGCCGCGTGGGCGCGTGCCGATCGTCAACATCGCGCACGGATGGCCCGATGATCGGTACCAACAGGTCGGGCCGCTCTTGCGCGTGGCCGACGTGGTGATCGCCGTGTCCCCGGAAGTGAAGGCCAAGTTGGTGGCCGGGGGACTCGATCCGAAACGTTGTGAGGTCGTCCTCAACGGCGTGGACTGCACACACCTTGGGCCCCGCGTCGGCGCCACCCGGCAGGCGGCACGGGAAGCCATGGGCGCCGGCCCCGAGGACATCCTCGTACTGAGCCTCGGAAGGCTCACCCCACAGAAAGCCCACCACCACATGATCGGCGTGGCAGCACGCTTGCGGAAGGAGCATCCGCTCCTGCGGTACGCCATCGTAGGCGAGGGCGCCCGAGCCCAGGAACTCCGCGATTTGATCACCGCGGCTGGCCTCACGGACGTCGTTCGCCTCCCCGGCCTGCGCGCAGACGGGCCGGACCTGTTGGGATCCGCCGACATCTACCTTTCCCCGTCGGATTGGGAAGGCATGCCGCTATCTACCATAGAAGCGATGGCGTCGGGGTTACCGACCGTCGCAACACGCACAGAGGGTGCCGGGTTGCTTCTCACCGAAGAATGTGGCTTCATCGTACCTATCGGAGATGTGGAAGGCATGGCGACACAGGTGGGTCGCCTGGCCGCCAACCCCGAACTCCGGGCGCGACTTGGGGCCGCCTCGCGCGAGCGGGCACTGGCCTCCTTTGGTCACGACCGCATGGCCAAAGAGATTGCCGCGATTCTTGGCCGGGTCACGTCCGGACGGTGAGAGTACCCTCCAGATTGATGGCTGTGATGTGCGCTTTGAACGCTTTCGCCGCGGCGACCGGCCTGAAGCGAATCACGCGCACACGACTCGGCGATGCGTGGAAGTAGTTGTCATCGGGCGCGTAGCCCGGACTGGACAGCGAAATCGCCTGCACGAACGTGGTCGCGTGCAGGGAAACCATCACGTCCTCCCCGTCCAACTCGGCCGTGGCCGTCAGGTTGGCGGCGGGCTGAACCGGCAGGGTGTGTCCGAGCGGGAAGTAGGCATCTTCGTGGATCAGCCCGCCAGTTTCGCTGGACACCAGCCGGGCGACGACCACGTCGTGGCGCGGCGGGCCAAAACGATAGGAACAGGTGAGGTCCGAGAACGTCGGGAAGAAGGAGTCCGCGGGAAACACGCAGCTTGCACGCGGGGACACGCGCACCGGAAGCCGGCCCTCCGCCACTATCGGCCGGCCCGACTTCCACAATTCAACCTCCAGGCTGGCATCGAGTGGCTCGCCAGTTTCGTTGACGATGGTCAGATCCAACCCGTCGAGCCCCTCATCCGTAATGAGCACGGCCCGCCGCGCCCACGCGCGCCTCAGATACCAGTACGCGGACTTGGGTCGGCCTGTGCTATCGAGTATGCCCCAGCCCGCGCCGGGGCGAAGATCCTTGAGGAACCACACCAAACCGCCGCCACAGCCGCTATCCGGCCGACGCCATTCGGCGAAGACCCGCAACATCAGTTCTCCGCTCACCACGCGCGAAAGTGCGTAGTACCGCTCTAGATCGGTGCTCCGGAGCGTCACGGCGTCCGCACCGAACATCGTCGTAAGGTAATGATCACGAACGTCGTCGAAATCCCAGCCAGCTCCAGCATCTCGGGGCACCGCGGCCTTCCATACCGGGTGGTGCGGCGGGGGCGTGACGCCGCCGAGCATCCGCTCCATCGTCTCCGCGTCGGGAACGTTTGCGAGTCCCAAGCACTCGGGCGTAAATTTGACCCGTGCTCGCCGAACATCGGTGAGCGGGCGTCGGTACGCACCAACGCCGTAATAGTGCGTCAGTCCGGCGGCCGTGTGAAAGGGAAGCAACCCCTCACACGGCGTGGAGGGGAAGTAGGGGATGCCGGGGTGGTGGCGCTCACACCACGCCGGGAGCGTGGTGCTGAAGAACGGTTGGATCCACTCTGCCTGCGGAATACCGACCATGGCGGCTTGCTGCTGGACCTCACTGCTACCACAGTAAACGGCAACGCACGCGCGTTTCTGGAGGCGATTCAGCTGGGCCGTGACCTCGGCCTCGACGTCACCCAGGAAGGCCGCATCTTCAAACGGGTAGTCCATGTTGGCGAACATGAAGTCTTGCCAGACGAGGATCCCAAGCGTATCGCAGGTCCGATAGACGTCTTCTGCGGCGTAGGTCATGGTGCCGCCCACCCGGATCATGTTGACGCCGGCGGCCCGCGCCAGACGGAGGGTTTCGGTGCGTTGCTCCAGGCTTCCATCGAGCGCGCGAATGTCGTCCACCGTCCAGCAGGCTCCCCGACAAAACACCGGCACGCCGTTCACGAGCAGTTGCACATTGCCGTCGGCACGATCGACGCCGACGGAGCGGAAGCCGACGCGGCCGAAGTCAATCACGTGCTGCCGGCCGGGCAGTGCGAGCGTCACCGTGCACGCCTCAAGATGGGGTTCGCCATGGGTGTGGGGCCACCAAAGCGGCACGTCGGGGAGAAGGAAGGTACCGGCAAGAAGCGTGGCGCCATCGCGCTGTTCGAGGGTCAGCCGCAGCGAGAGTGTGCCGACGTTCACAGTGGCGGACGTCGGGGCCGGAGTGCCATCGGCGAACTCCGCAAAACAGCGGACCCGCGCAACGCCATCCACCGCGTCCGCAATCAGGTGCACCGACGATTCCTCGACAGCGGGTACGCGCTCGAGCGTAATCTCGCGCCAGGGACCGATCGGCGCCAATCTCGGGCTCCAACCCGGAATATGCCCGAGTAGCGAGGTGCGCACCCACCGCAGGTTCTGATGATCGAGGAGACCGGCCTTCCAGCGCGGGCGCGGCTGCTTCCGCGAAAGCTCTGCGCGCAACGAACGGAAGACAACCACGATCTCGTTTTCCCCAGGGCCGAGATCGATGTTCACGAGGTGCTCCCGGAACATGTTGCGGGATGTGAGGATCGACACGCCGTTCAGCCACACCTCCGCCAGCGTGGCGAGCCCCGCGAAGCGCAGTCGATAGCGCGCGGAATCGGCGCCCACTTCCGCCGCAAACGTGCACCGGTACCACCAGTCCACGCTCTCCAAATCGTCGGGAGCGTCCAGCGTCGTCGTTAGGCTCGCGGCTACCGTTCCTGGCACCAGCGCCGGACGCCACGTCAGGTTCTTCCAGGGTAGATTGACCGGCGCAGGACACTGGCCCGGCGGGGTCGCGGCGAGCACCCATCCGTGGCTCAGATCGGCGGCGAGGTCAGCCAAAGCGGCGCACCAACTCGCCCGTGCCTTCCTGCCAAAGCGCGGCCATGCCATCCAACGGGGAGAGGTCCAACGGCCGTTTCCGCATCATCGAACGCGCGAGTTGGAATTGAAAGGCCTTCGTGGAGGTTGAGATTTGGTCGAACGCACCTGTTGCACGATCCAGATCGCCTACGCCCTGCTCCGAGAGCCACCGTAGGTACGTTCCGGCGAGCTCGAAGCACGCACCGTATTGGCGCAGCGTGGCAAACGAATACGCGTGGAACACCTCAATGTCGGCGCCCAACAACCAATCGACGTCCCGCTCAAACTTCGCCTTGAATGGGAGAAAGGGATTGACGGTGGGAATTCGGCGCACGTGTTTGCGAAGGATCGCCACCGATCCTTCCACCAGCGCGCCGCCCCGGAGCGCTGCCGCGCGCGGCACTGCCTTCACGAACTCGATGTAGGGCGGCAGCATGCGGTCGTGCACCAGCCCTTCGACCTGGAAGACATCGAGGAAGTCCTGACCGCCGAGGTGGTGGTAGCCCTGATTGTGGAAGTACCCCATGTGGCATGCGGCACGATCGATCGCATTGACGGCAACAGTGGACTTGACGTGCGCCAACTTATACGCAGTGCCGACGGTGTCGGGCAGAAAGTACGAGTCCAATTCGACCAGGACCGGCCGCCCCGCCCCGACCTGCTCCTCGACATGCTCGACCAAGGGCCGCCATGGCGCCAACTCGTGGATCCCGAGGGCATAGAGTTCCAGCACATCGTCATGGGGAAACTTGAAGAACGTCCATTGATCCACGTCGAAGTCAATCGTGATTGTGAACGGCAGTGCGGCACGAGGCTCGAACCCCAAGCCGTGCAACAATTCGACGATGATGTCGGAGTAGCAGTTCGTCTCCGCCCATGTCCGATTTTCGCCGTGGATCATATGGCGCCGATAGGTGGCAGGATCGAGCGAAACAATCTGCGGCATGCGCCCTCAGTGTCCGTCGAGATCGAGGGTTTCACGAACCGAAGCCGGCCACGCCTCGACGCGCAGACCGTGGGTCTTGAACAGTGCGAGCGCGATGCGCTCCAGGCCAAACCCGATACAGGCGGTGTGCGCCGGCTTCCCGTCGGGAGTGTGGATGTCGAACGCGTGTCCGAAATAATCGAGGTGATAGTTGCAGGAACTGATCGCGGTGGGGCGCTCCGTCGAACAGATCGGCACCACCAATTCGTACTTCAGCACCTGCTCGCGTTGGGTGGCCTTGGCAAGGCGCCCACCGCGACCGAAGAAGGGATCGTTCGCGACAACCGCTTGCACCGGCAATCCGACGGCTTCCAGCATCGCCTTCCCACGTTCGAGCCACGCATCTCGGTGAGCGAGCGCCTGATCCGCGGACCCGATGCGAACGTATTCTCGCTGGCGGAAGATCTGCATCCGGGCTGGATCATCCGACGGCTCATGGCGAAAGACCCACGAGATGAGGTCCACCGTCCGCCCGGCCTCGGAAACGGTACCGGTGGCCGTGGGGTACAGCGGGTAGCAGGCGGCCGGGATCAGCATCACGTCACTTGCGGCGAGATCGCGCGTCCAATCTTCTCCCTCCGTAAACTTCCGCACCAGCTCCTTGTGCTCCGGCTCCCGGCCCATGAATGCGTGAACAGAACCCATCAAATCTGGGAAGTTATGAATATGGTTGATGCGAGTGTAATGCGCGCGGTTGAAGATCGGCGGGAAGTGCATCACTTCCGGAGCAAGATGCCGCCCCATCCGCGTGACGTACCGTTCAAACTGCGCAATCACGCTCTCGAACGTACCGCTGCGCCCGAAAACGCCGCGTACGCCCGATGGAATGAGCAGGCCTGCGGCGGTGAGTTCGGCCAGATAGTCACGATAGCTTTCGAAGTCATCGGTGCCGCACATCGGCCTACCTCTCCCGCAAGACGATCTGCATCGTGGAGCTTTGCCCGAGAATGCGGTCGTTATTGACCATGAGCGCCGCCCCATAGGCGTCCCGCAGTTGCCGGCCCAAGGAGTGGCTGGAATCGTTGCGGTAGCCAGAAATGCCGCAAATCAGCATCGCCCCGCTCACGACGTCGATGATCAACTGCGAGGAGGTGACCTTCAGATTGTTCACCCGAATGGAAAACGGGAAATTCGAGGTGAACACCGCGTCATCGCCATCGTCGAGGAGCTGCTGGTATTCGCCGACCGTCGCGAGCACGCCCGCGCGCATCGAGAACAGGATGGTGTCCACCTCGGCGAGGCGGAGGGCTGAAGGCGGCAATGTACCTGGCGTCTTTCGTGCTTCGGCCCGCACGAACGCGCGCGCCTTGCTGACGGCGTCCGACGCGATGCCGAGCCACAGGGAACTCCATACGCTGTGCGAGAACGGATGCATCGTCTTTGCGTGGATGTCGGCGTACGGAACCGGGAGTATCTGCTCCGAGCGGCCCGTCGAATTCAGCCGAAAGCCGGCGCTGCACGTGCCACGGAAGCCCAGCGTATTCCAGTCCGACAGGGGCTCCAGTGTCGTGTCTTCCTTCTTCACAAGGACGTGCACCTGATCGCCCGGACCCGCATCCGGCGACTTCCTGCACGTGACGAGGATTGCGTCCGCAGCCACGCCGTACGAGATCACGGGCGCCTGCTTTTCCAGCGTGAACATGCCGTCGGTTACGATGACCGCCGTACGACTCGTCCTCACGTCTCCGCCAATTCCCAGTTCCGTCGTGGCCGATGCCAGCAGGAATTGTTTCGCGACCAATTCGCGCGCGTAGGCCCGGAAATAGTCGGAGCCGAGCGCGTGATGGACGATGCAACCGATCTGAATTTGGTGCATTGCGAAAATCATGGCGGTTGAACCGCAATAGTGCGCGAGGGCTTCACAGATCCGCGTGAGATCCGTGATGCTCAACCCCATGCCGCCGTACGCCAAAGGGACGTAGCAGCTCAGCAATCGTTCCGCTTTCAACGCGTTGAATGCTTCAACGGGAAACCGCGCATCCCGATCGACGGCGTCGGCGTGCGGGGCAATGGACTCGCGCCCGATGGCGTGCACGCGCTCAAGAATCGACGGATTCATGCGGCGGCCTTGAGTTCCTGGATCGCTTCGGCGATGGATTGCAAGCTCTCGAACGTCTTTCGACCGAGCATGCGATCGGGGAATTCGACGTCAAAGGCGTCTTCCAACGCCAGCATCAAGTGAACGGTGGTCAGCGAGGAGAGGCCCGCCGCGTACAGATCGCTCGTCGGCGTGAGATCCGCCGCGCTTGCCGCCAACCGGCCGTGACGGACAACGATGTCGCGGATTTGATCGATGGGCACGGAAGCCTCCAAATGGTTTCAGTTCAACCGGCACCGAGGATCGGACTTTCGGTGCCAATAATCAACTCGATCACGCGGGAATGGGCCCACACGGGCCGAATCGTGTGGTCCACACCGCGAAGAATCGTCAGCTGCGGGCGGGTATCCGGCGTAACGTGTGCATCGAGATACGCGATGCTGGGATCGCCCTCACTGGCGACAAGATGGAGGTGCGTGCCGCGCGCCATTACCGCCGCGAGCAGCGCGGCCACCGCATCGGGAGGGGGTTGCCCGGCCAACTGCGCCACCGTGGCCCGTACCGTCAACTGCGCCTTGCTCACGACGGCCCGCGCGAGCGCAACCGCGTCAATCCGCCCGGTCATCAGGCGGCGCCAGCGACGGGCGTCGAACAGCGAGCCGCGAATGTGACTTGTCATTCCGCTGGCCCGCGCATCGTCATTCCAGACCCACGCGAGTCCGTTGAACAGCAGGGCGCGGCGGACGTCGCGACGCGCGGACACCTGCGCCCCCATGAACGCGCCGGAGCAAAGCCCTACAACGTCGATGGCACCTGCCTCCTGCGCGCGTGCCCACTCCCACGCTACTAACGCATCGTCGATGGACGACTCGCTGTACATCGCCTCCAGATCGGCGTGGGGGATCGACGCCCCGTCGCTATCTCCCACGTCGCGCACGTCGAAGCGGAGGGAGGGGCGGCCGGCCGCAGCGAGGGCGCGTGCTGCCCGCGTCCACAAGCGATTGGGTCCACTACGCCGGATTCCGCCCGCGTTGAAGAACACGGTCCAAACCGCGCCCGGTGTTGCACCCCCCGGCGGCTCGCAGACAATCCCGCCGAGTTCGCCCGCACCGCCCCGCTCTACCCACGGCCGCTCCGTTACGCCGTCGGGAAGGAAGAGCGTTGGCTGTCCACCTGGAGCGGCGGTGTGAGCGGGGATGTCAGCGGGGCCGGCCGCGGTAGCCGGTGCGGAAGCGAACCACGCAGTAATCGTTTCTTCGACGCCCGGATCCAACTTTGCCTGGTAGGGGTTTTCGAGCAGATCCCCGAGCCCGGCCGCCGGAGAAACTCTCACCACGGCGCCACCGCCCGTCAGTACGTCGATGAGGGGAGCGGGCGATGCAGAACCTTCCCGTTCAAGGAGGAGTACCCGACGAATCGCCGTGGCGCCGGTCAGCTCCGCCACCAGCCCCGTACACACGTCCGCGGCGCGGGCGGCCGCCAGGTCTACGGCGACAAGCTGCTCCAGGGCCGCGACGGTAGCGGCGGAGTAGACGAATCCGCCTGCCTCGACACCTCCGGTCGGGAGCGCCACGCGATCGGCCGGGGGGTCTCCATACGCGCGCGCAGCCATCTTGTGAAACGCGCGCTCCTCCCGCAGGTACGCCTTGCCGCCCGCAGGGAGGGCCCAGAGCACGACGTCGTCACTTCCGCCCGCGGCGAGCGCGATCAACCCCCCGGCGCGTAGTCCGATTGTGCCAACGCGCCGAAATCCGCGCGCGCGAAGGGACGCCGACGCGGCCTGAACCACGCCAACGCACCGGGCGACGACATCCCCCTCCTCTCCCGTTTGGGGCCCGTCTCCGAGCATCGGCCAATCGAGGCGCAGGACGACGTGCCCCGCCGAAGCCAGCGCGTCTGCCAAAACGCGCAGCGGCCGGTACGCGCACGTGTCTTCGTAGCCCATGGGGGGAAGCAACAGAATGGCCGTGGCCCGACCGCGCCCATCGCGGGGGCGGTGCTCCACGACGAAGGTTCCACCAAGGTAGTAGCGCGCCCGCGCTATCGATTTCGCCCCCATCTATTGGCACGCCGAAACGTCAAAGCCGCCGGCCGCGAGCGAGGCGACCGAAAATGAATCTCCCGCCAGTACGGGAACCAAATCAGCCTCCGGGATCGACGTGCCTTCGACGTCATTGATCGCACGAATAAACAGGTTGGCGAGGACGCCGTACCCGGTGTCGGAGAAATGCAGACCATCGAGCGAAACAAATCCGCCTACGACAGTGATTTCAACGTTGGTGCCCCCAACATCAATGCCATTCGCCGCAATATCCGCGACCTCCGTTCGCAAATCAACAACGTGGATATTCGGATACGGCGCCACGGCCTCGGCGAGCGCGATATTGTATTCCGTCGCCACCGCTGCGATGGCCTCCGCGGCCGCATCGCCATCTTCCGCGTTCATTTTTGCGCGGCGTTGTTGGGCGCCGCCGAGGACGGTTGGATCCGGTGCGTTGGCGAGAAATACTTCCGCGCCCGTTTCCGCCAACATGGGAATCAGCACGGCCAAGCCAGCACGCAAGTCGGAAACGGGGGTGCCGTAGGTCGGCTCCAGTTGGTCGCCCGAAATCACCGTGGGAATGATATCATTTCCGAGCAAATCGAAGCTCATGAGTATGCTTGGGGACGCGTTTACGGCCATTTGTGCCTGGGACACCGACGCCGCCTCACCCAAACGACCGTACGGTTCGTAGACGAGATGGGAAAGGAAGGATTGGCCAACATCCGATTTGGGGTACAAAAGGTCGTCGATGGTGCTGCCGCCCACCGCGAGATCGCGCGGAATCATATCCGGGTCCACCCGTCCGGGAAAAAATGCAAATGCGTTGGTCGCCGGGTCGTGGAGGTTGGCGATGACGTCCGCCGCGGCATCGGAAACAAAATCGGCGATATCCGGAATCTCGCAGTTGGGTGGCGGTCCGATATCCGAGGGTGCCAACTGCGGAAACAAATCGGGGATCAAGATGGGCATGGAATAGTACGCCGCCGACTGCCGCGCGATCACGGCGCCGGGAGAGACGAGCGCACCGTGATCCCAGGGAACGCCGGACTGCACCCCCTCGGTGAAGCTCGCACCGATCGCCACCATGCGGTCAAACAATGGATCGAGCGGCGCGTCGTAGGTGTAGGCGGCCGGGGTGGTGACCGCGCGGTCCGTCGTCACGACGAGGTCCACGACGCCAGGGGCCTCCGCACCCTGAAGCGTCACGACAAGGTCCGCGCCGTCTACGCGGAGGTTGTAGGCGCGCACGCCACCGAGCGTCACGCCCGTCACCGCAGCCGCGTCCACGCCCGTGATCCGCACATCGGTGTAGGCTGCGAGCGACCCGCGGTCGGGCGACATCGATACAACCGGCGTTTCCACCATGCCTTGGCACGCGATCAAGTGCACGATCAGGGCCATGCGAGCGCTCCCTTGCCACCTGATATCCGCCCATTGACACGGACCTCGGTCCGAGTCACCATCCGCACGGAGATTTCCTCCTCATGCGCACGACCTGAATCCACATGCCGTCCGGCGTGTCCGGACGCCCCCCCCCATTCGGGGCGCGCGCGTACAGGTCCTGATCCGGCCGGGGCGACGTGCCCCGACGGAGTTTTCCATGTCCATCCTCGACCTGCTCGAACCCATCGCTGCCGGGCTGATTGCCGATTTCGCTGAATCCGTTGACCGGAATGCGGCGTTTCCGACCGAAAGCATCGCGGCGCTCGCGGCGGCCGGCCTGCTCGGCGTTGTCACCCCCGCGGAACACGGCGGATTGGGGCTCGGTTTCGACGTTGCCGCCCGCGTTGTGAACCGCCTCGCGCGGAGTTGTGGCACGACGGCAATGGTCACCTGTATGCACTACTCGGGCGCGGCCGTCCTCGCGAAATACGGTTCAGCGGCGGTCAATCAGGACGTCGCGGGCGGACGACATCTCTCGACGCTCGCGTTTTCAGAGGCGGGTTCGCGGAGCCATTTCTGGGCGCCGATGTCCACTGCCCGAGCCGAGGGCGATGCGATCGTGCTCGATGCGCAAAAAAGTTGGACGACGTCCGCCCGGGCGGCAACGGCCTACGTCTGGTCGAGTACACCCGTGACCGCCGAGGGCGCATCCACGATCTGGCTCGTGCCCGGCAACACCCCGGGAATCGACCGATCAGCGCCGTTCGACGGCCTGGGCCTGCGCGGAAACGAGTCGGCGCCCGTCCGCTCGGTTGCCGCGCGGATCCCGCTCGCGCATCGGCTGGGCCCGGATGGCGGTGGGTTCGACATCATGATGGGAACCGTCCTGCCACTTTTCAACCTCGCCAACGCAGGGTGCGCGATCGGGCTCGCGGAAGCGGCGACCGAACGCGCGTGTGCCCACGCCGTCGGCACCCGCCACGCGCATCTCGACACGGCGCTCCGCGACTTACCGACGATCCGGGCATACCTCGCTCGAATGCGGGTCAAGACGGACATGGCGCGCGCGCACTGGGAGGATGCGATGCACGCCGTCATGTCGGGGCGTGCCGACGCCCTGCTCCGGGTGCTGGAAGTGAAAGTCGCCGCAGGAGAAACGGCGGGTGAGGTGACGACGTTGGCGATGCGGGTGTGCGGCGGCGCGGCCTACCGGAAGGATATCGGCGTCGAACGCTACTTCCGTGACGCGCAGGCGATGGGCGTCATGGCGCCGACAAGCGACGTGTTGTACGAGTTCATCGGGAAGGCGATCACCGGAATGGAGCTGTTCTGATGGCGCGGCCGTTTACCCTGGGGGCGGTGGCCTACGACCGAAAGGTCGTGGATATCTGGGAAGGCTTCAAGGGTTGGTTCGCCACTCGCGGATTCCTCTTCGACTACGTGCTCTATTCCAACTACGAACGCCAAGTGGAGGGGCACTTCCGCGGCGAGACGGACGCCGCGTGGAACTCGCCGTTGGCGTGGTTGCAAGCGGAGCGCATCGCGGCGGAGCGCGGGCACCGCGCTCGCGCCGTTGCGATGAGAGACAGCGACTGCGATCTGACCAGCGTCATCCTCGTGCGGGCGGATTCGCCCTTACGAACGCTGGAAGATCTTCGGGGGAAGGGGGTTGCCGTCGGGGCGAGCGATTCCCCACAGGCAACGCTGATCCCGCTGCACATGCTGCGCGCTGCGGGCGTTCACCCGGAAACGGAGTGTCGCATCGTTGTTCACGAGGTTCATCTTGGAAAACACGGTGATCACGTCGGAGGCGAGCGGGACGCCGTGCGAACGCTCATGCGCGGCGAGGCAGACGCCGCCTGCGTCATCGATGGCAACCTGCTCGCCTTCACACGAGAAGGGGAAATCTCCGCAGGGAGCACGCGGGTACTGGCGCAGACTGCGCCCTACGACCACTGCAACGTCACGGTGCTCGACGACGCAAATGCCGCCACGGTGACGACGTTTGCCCGCCTGCTGCTCGGGATGTCGTACGCCGACGAGACCGTTCGGCCGCTCCTCGATCTGGAGGGGCTGAAGGAATGGAGAACTGGACGAACGGCAGGCTACGCCCAACTCGCCGCCGCGTGCGATGCCACCGGGGTTATCGACGAATTCGTGACCCGTGTCGCTCGCGACGCTTGAGCTGGGGGCCGCCACCCTCGATCGGGGCGGGCATCTGCTCGTGAAGCGCGCGCTGGGCAGCCTGGCGGTGGGGGAGTCCATCGTCGTTCGTGGAACCGATCCGCACCTCAGCGTCCACCTCCGTGCGCTGGCGCGATCGTGGGGGCACGGCTTCGCGGAGGGAGATGGCATCACGCTCACGCGAGGGAGCGCGGGCGACGCCCGGTGGGTCGGCGCGACGCGCTCGCAGGCGGAGGGGGGCGGTGTTGTCGATGCCCCCTCACCCCGATGGGGGCTTGCTCTCCGGGGCGCACTGGTCGAGGCCGGAACCCCCGAGTTCACGTTCACACTCGCGACGAAAGGCCGAGTCTGGACGGACGACGCGGCCCGCGTCTACGCGCAGGCCGCCGCCGCCCAGTGGGACCCAGCGACCGCGATTGACTGGGCCGACCCCTTTCTGCTTCCCGACGAAGTGGAGGACGCGGTCGTGCAAGTGATGACCTACCTCGTGGAAAACGAGGTCGCAGCACTGATCGTTCCGTCCCGATTTTGCGCGCAGGTGCATCCGCACTTCCGCGAAATCGTGCAGGTGCTCGCGATTCAGGCCGCGGACGAAGCCCGCCACATCGACGTCTTCGCCCGACGTGCGACGCTGCGGCGGGCGTACCCGGGAACCTCCTCCGCGGGCGGTCAGAGATCGCTGAAAACCCTGATCGACGAACCCGATTTCGCGCTCGCCACATTTCTTCTTTCCGTGCTGGGCGAAGGATCGTTCCTCTCCCTGCTGTGGTTTCTCCAGAATTGGGCGCCCGACCCGGTCACGCGGCAGATTGCTCGGTTGACCGCGCAGGACGAAGCGCGCCACGTCGCGTTCGGAATCGCGCATCTCGCCCACCATATCGAGGTAGAACCAGAACTTCGTGGCCGACTCGCCGCCGCGATCGAGTCCCGTCACGCCGCGCTCCGGGACACCGCCGGCCTGAACGACGACGTCTACGACGCGCTGGTACTGCTCGCGGCCGGAGGGTGGGAAGCGGCCGATCTCGCGCGTGGGCACGATCGGGTCGTCGCGCTCATCGCGGAGATGGACGCGGGACGGCGCCTGCGTTTGGAACGGCTGGGTTTTCCGGCGGAGGCGGCGGTGGCGCTCTCCGCCCTGCATACGAGGAACTTCATGTAGGATGCAGAGAAAGCAGGCCGCGAAGCGGCCACTATCCCCCACCCACGAGTTCATTCGCCCGACGCAGGCTCTCGGGCGTTCCCGCGTCACTCCACCAGCCACCCAAGGGCGCAGAGTGCATCTCTCCCATCGCCAGGTAGCGGGTATTTACCTCGCTGATCTCGAGTTCCCCGCGCGGCGAAGGCACGAGCGACCGGATGATTTCGTACACCCGATGGTCGTAGAAATAGATGCCCGTGACCGCATGGCGCGAGGGCGGAACGGCGGGCTTTTCGACGACGCCGACCAGGCGCCCGTCCGCAAACTGAGCCACGCCGAAGCGCGTTGGATCGGGCACCTCTTTCAATAGGACCATCGCCCCCTTTCCCGAGGCCTGCCATGCTGCGATGTGCGGGCCGAGCGGGTCCGAGAATACGTTGTCACCGAGTACGACCGCAACCCGGCCTGCACGCGCAAAATCCTCCGCCAACCCCAACGCTTCCGCGATTCCGCCGGCACGATCCTGCACCTTGTACGTGAATCGGCAGCCAAACTCCGCGCCGGAGCCGAGCTGGTTCACGATGGCGCCGACATGGTGAACGCCAGTCACGACGAGGATGTCGGTAATTCCGGCCTCGCAAAGTCGTTCGATCGGGTAGTAGACCATCGGACGGTCCCCAACCGGAAGGAGGTGCTTGTTGGTCGTTTTCGTGAGCGGGTGCAGGCGGCTGCCCGAACCGCCCGCGAGCACAACGCCGCGGATTTCGTCCATGCTCGTGGCATCGTAGCAGCATGCGGCGAATTCTCGTCACCGGAGGCGTCGGCTTCCTCGGGTCCCACTTTGTCGAGCGCCACGGCCTCGCGTTTCCAGACGACCGCATCGTCATTCTCGACGCGCTGACGTACGCGGCGTCTCGGCGAAATATCGTCGGAAGGAATGTTGTGCTCGTTGAGGGTGATGTGGCCGACGAAGACGATGTTTCAGCGGCATGGGATGCGTTGAATGGGCAGCCTGACGCGGTGGTCCACTTCGCGGCGGAATCACACGTGGATCGATCCATCACCGACGCAGCGCCGTTCTGGAGAACGAACGTCCTGGGGACACAACGGATCCTCGACGCGGGCCGCACGCGGGGCATGGGCCGGTTGATTCACGTCTCAACCGATGAAGTGTACGGTTCGCTTACGGACGAGGCGCAACCTTGCCCGGAGGGGGCCGCACTCGCACCATCCTCCCCGTACGCGGCGAGCAAGGCCGCGGCCGATGCACTCATTCACGCGGCGGTCACGTCGTGGTCGTGTCCAGCCATCGTCGTGAGGCCGACCAACAACTTCGGTGCTCGGCAGTACCCGGAAAAGCTGTTGCCCGTGCTGATTCTCGCCGCGCTCGACGGCAAACCGCTGCCGCTGTACGGAGACGGACTCCACCGGAGGGACTGGCTCGATGTCCGCGACACAGCCGATGCGCTTGAATGTGTCCTGGAACGTGGGAAGATCGGCAATGTCTACCACGTCTCCGCCGCGCAGGAACGTCGTAATCTCGACGTCGCACGGTTGGTTTGCCAGGTCGCCGGCGTGCCGACCGGGCGCATCGTGTCGGTCCAGGACCGCGCTGGCCACGACCGCCGGTATGCGCTGGACGCGACGCGGTTGCGGGCGCTCGGCTGGGCGCCGCGGTACGCGCTCGAGGAGAGCATCGCCGCATTGATCCGGTGGTACGACGAAAATCGCTTGCACTGGGGGGATTGACCGCCGGACGACGAGAAAAACGCCTCAACTTCGCGACGCGCCGACCGAACGGGCGGCATGCAGTCTGCTGCGAGCGACGCGCGCGCCCCTCTGACGCCCCGAAGGCGGGTCGCGCTGTATACCATCGCCGTGTACATCAGCGTGTTGGCGTTCGCCTGGAGCGTACTTTCTACCGCATTTATTGACAGTTACGTGCGCCTTGAACGATCCGAGGCGGCGGGAAACGTCCTGTGGGCCGCCGACGCCGTGCGTTCACGCTTCGCCGCGTTCGACCAGGCGGCGTTGAGGTTGGCCGACTGGGACGCAACATCGAATTTCATGAAATCGCGCAACGTGTCGTACCTCGCCGCGAACGCCGGCGAAGACACCATGGAGAACCTGCGCCTCAACGTTTTCGCGCTGATCGACAACGAACAAAATATCGTTTTCTCGCGGGTGTACGACCTGGAGAACCACACAACGCTGGAGCCGAACGCGAACTTTTTTCCGTCCGTGCTCCAGAATCGCATGCTGTTCGAACACTCCAGCGCAACGGGTCAGACCTACGGCGTCATCGCAACCTCCTCGGGCCCCATGCTCGTTTCCGCGCGCGCCATCGTCGATAGTAAGGGCGAAGGCCCCATTCGCGGCACGCTCCTCTTCGGGAGGAACCTGCAGGAGGAGATGCGCGACTTGAGCCGAACCGGCGTTGGGGTGCTGTCCGTTGCCGGCATCGACAGCGCGCGGGGCGACGTTGTTGAAGCGCGGCGGGCGTTGTTGGCTGGCGAGGCGACGTCGGTCCGGCCGGTTAGCGAGCGGACGATCACCGCATACACCAGCCTGCGAGATGTTTACGGCGAACCGGCTGCCATTCTCGCCGCGACGCGACCGCGGGCGATCTACGCCAAGGGGCGGTCCACGGCGTCCTGGTTGTTCGTGGCGGCCGCCGTTTTCGGAGGGTTCGCGGCGGCGATGATCGGATACCTGATCGACCGACTCGTCGCATCGCTGCTCGCCCGGCAGGCATCCGAGCGCGCGTACAGCGAATTCGTGGAGCGCAGTTCGGAAGGCATCATTCTCGCCAGCCTCCCCTCGTTGCGCATCCTGCAGGGAAACGCGGCGGTCGCGAAACTACTCGGAATTCCGCAGGACCAGTTCTACCGCGCGCGGCTCTACGACACCGTCCCGCTCCCCACGAACCGAATTCACGCCGCCGTGGCGGCGCTCGAACCGGGCGGTCGCACGATCCTCGGCGAAGTGAACCACACCCGCCCCGATGGCACGATCGTGGACCTCGAAATCGGCGCATCACACCTGACATGGGACGGAATCGACGTCGTCTGTATCGTCGCCCGGGACGTCACCGAACGGCGCCAGGAGGAGCAGCGGACGCGGTACATCGCGTACCACGATCCCGTGACCGGACTGCCAAACCGCACGCTGTTTCAGGATCACCTCAAGCAAGCCCTGCATACCGCGAGTCGGACGGGCGGCATGCTCGGCGTAGGCTTCCTCGACCTCGACCAATTCAAGGAGGTCAATGACACGTTCGGCCACGACACCGCCGACCGCTTGCTCGTGGACGTTGCGCGTCGACTGCAGGCTGCGCTTCGCGATGGTGACATCGTTGCGCGCCAGGGCGGCGACGAATTCCTGCTCCTGCTGCCCTCCATTCGCACCACCGAAGACGCGACTACCCGCATCGAACGCGTACTTCAGTCCATCCGTGAACCGTTCGACCTCGATGGCCGGGAAATTCATATCAGCAGCAGCGTCGGCCTGGCGCTCTACCCGCACGACGGCGTAGACGCGACCACGCTGGTAAAAAACGCAGACATGGCCATGTACCAGGCGAAAGAGGCAGGCAGGGACAGCTGCCAGATCTTCGACGCACGCATGCAGGATCGTGCGTCACGCGTCATTGACCTCCGCAGCCGTTTGGCCCACGCGATTGAGCGCGAAGAGTTCCGCTTGCACTACCAACCGCAGGTGGACCTCCTCTCGGGGCAAGTTGTGGCGGTTGAGGCCCTGATCCGGTGGGAGTCTCCGGAGGGCCCCGTTGCACCCATGGACTTCATCCCGGTAGCCGAACAGACAGGTCTGATCGTGCCGATTGGTGAGTGGGTCCTGCAGACCGCGTGCCGACAGGCGCGGCAATGGCAGTTGGAGGGCCTACCGCCGGTCCGCATCGCCGTGAACATGTCCGCCCGGCAATTCGCGAAGGAAGGCATCCTTCAAACGGTGAGACGCGCACTGGAAGATAACGATCTCGCACCCGTGTATCTTGAGCTGGAAATCACTGAAACACTTGCGATGCGGAATCCAGACGCAACTCGGCGCGTGTTGGACGAAATCCGGCAGCTGGGCGTGACCGTCGCGCTGGACGATTTCGGCACCGGGTACTCCTCGCTCGGCTACCTTCGACAATTCCCCATCGATCGCCTGAAAATCGACCGATCGTTCCTGATGGGCGCGAGTCAACACGGGGAGCACCGAGCGATCGTCGCGGCCATCATCGCGCTCTCCCACGCCCTGGGGCTCGAGGTCATCGCCGAAGGCGTGGAAATCGCGGAGCAGCTTGAACTATTGATTCGCGACGGGTGCGATGGCGCACAAGGGTACGGACTTTGTCGCCCGATCCCGGCCGAACAGTGCGGCGAGCTGCTCCGGGCAGAAACCCAGCTTCTGCAGCGCCTTCTCAAACATGATCGAAACGTGGCGTGAGCATGAACCGCGACCTCGACCGCTATTCCGGCGCCGCGTCGTCTACCCATGCGAGCAGCGTCGCGCGTTCGACGTCCGACGGGCTCGCGCCACCCCGCGGGGGCATGGATCCCGCAGAAGACGTGGCGGTGATCGCAATGAATTCGGCCATTGCTGCGGCGCCCCGAACTTCGCCCGTCGTCGCGTACACATCGAGCCGGAAGTAGTCCGGTGCGTCATCTACGGGCGTTTCACCATGGCAAGACACGCACCATTCGTCGAGAATGGGCCTGACCTCGACCGAGTAGGTCGGGTGCGCGGGCACCACGCCTGCGGTGTCCGCACCCGACGAATCCCTCCCGGACCCCACACACGAGCCAACAATCCATGGCAAGACGGCAACCACCATCGACCCAAGATAGCCCCGACCCGGCGCGGGAGGCACAATGCATTCGTTGCCATTGAGACACATGGACCGCGTTGCCGGCTACGGCGGCCTGCATTCCGACACGGCGTCCCTGCGAAACGTGCTCGCCCGGCAAGGCGCCATCGCGCCGCACACCGGAGAGACGTGGTCGGAGGCGATGCTGTTCGGCATGGGCGGCGGAACGGGGGCCGCGTATTTCGTGCTTCGGCTGCGCAATGGCCCAACCCTCGCCCTTTCCCTGCGCCACCTCGGCGGCAATCAGTCGGACGCATTCCTCCGATCGATTTGCACCCGGCTCAACATCCGCGCCACGACCCGCGAAGATCCAAACGAACACGCCGCCGAAAATGACCTGGTCGAGGCGGTTCTCGGCGGACAAGGGGTCCTGGCGTGGACAGATCGCGCGGCACTTCCCTACTATCGACTTCCTTCCGAGATGATTCGCTGTTTTCCCCACGTAGTGGCGGTGACGGCGTTTGACGAAGACGCCGAGGAATTCGAAATCGATGACCGCGCCGCTGCGCCGGTTCACCTCGACGCTGGGCGTTTTCGCCTGGCGAGACACTCGATTACCAGCCTCCAACATCGATTCATGACCATCGAGGCACCGTCGTCCGTGGGAAATCTGCGCGGCGCCGTCCTCGACGCGATTCGCGAGGGCGTCCGGGCGCAAACTCAGCCGCCGCTCCGCTGTTTCGGTACGGCGGGGCTGCACACGTGGTCCCGCATGTTGACGCGTCGAGAGGACCCCAAAGGGTGGCCGACGCTGTTCCCGCGGGGGCGCTCGCTGTTCCGCGCTCTGCGCGCCGTGTGCCACCACATCGAAACATCGGGTACAGGCGGCGGTGGATTTCGTCCATTGTATGGTGATTTTCTCATCGAGGCCAGCACGATCACCGGCATCGCCGACCTCGACGAGACGGCGCTGGGGTACCACGCGCTGGGCGACGCCTGGGCCGCGCTTGCCGACGCTGCCTTGCCGGATGCGTGCCCACGACTGGCCGAGGCAAAGCGGGCGTTGCGTAGGAAGTACGATGCGTTTGCGAGCAGCGGGGATGAAGCAGCCGGCATCGTCGCGGCGACGAGCACGCGATTGGCGGCAATCGAGTTGGAAATGGAGCTGGACTTTCCCCTCGACGAGCGTGCGACCACGGCGCTCCTCGGCGATCTCGCCGATCGGCTGGAGCGCATCGAGGACGCGGAGAAAGCTGCGCTGGCCGCGCTCGGCACCGTGGTCGGATAGACCACCGGCGATGCCCTATCTACTCGTTGCGGTCGGCAGCGCGATCGGCGGGGCCGCGCGTTTCGGCATTGCCGACGTGCTGTGGGGGTGGCGCGCCGAGGATCCATTCGCCTTCGGCACGTGGGTCGTGAACATTTTGGGCAGCTTCGTGGTGGCCTTCGTGAACACGGTGGCCATGCGCGAAGGCGCCCTCACGCCGGAGTGGCGCTTGTTTCTGGCCACGGGAATCTGTGGCGGATTCACGACATATTCAGCGTTCAACTGGCAGATTGGTGCGCTGTTGGAAGACCGGCCGTGGGCGGCCGGCGGATATGTCGCCGCCACCTTGCTGGGCGGTCTGGTCGCGTACGCAGCGGGCGTAGGCTGTGCGCGCGCATTGACGTAAGATCGCGGCGTGAACCTCACCCACCCCATTGCGCTCCTGCTTGCCCAGATCGGGTGCATCCTGCTGGTTTCTCGCGTGGTCGGCGTAGGCTTCCGATGGCTCGGCCAGCCGCTGGTCGTAGCGGAGATTGTCGCGGGGATCGCGCTCGGCCCCTCGCTCCTCGGTCTGTTTTTCCCGAACTTCTTCCATGGATTATTCCCGGCCTCCGGGATGGCGGCGCTTTCCGGCGTGAGCCAGATCGGCCTGGTGCTATTCATGTTTCTCGTCGGGCTGGAGCTCAACCTCGACCTCGTAAAGGAGCGCGGCGGAATCGCGACGGCTGTGAGCTTATCCAGCATTGCACTTCCATTTTTGTTGGGTCTTGTTCTGGGCTATGCGATTTGGCCCATCCTCGCTCCGACCGGCGTTGCACTCGTTCCGTTCTCGCTTTTCATCGGCGCATCGATGAGTGTCACAGCCTTCCCCGTGCTCGCCCGAATTCTCGGGGAACGAAACATGCTCGACACGCGCATCGGTTCGCTGGCGCTGACATGCGCGGCGGTCAACGACGTCATCGCGTGGTGCCTCCTTGCGTTCGTCATCGCTGCGGTGAACGCGCACGGCGTGCAGGACGCGCTTCGGACGACGCTCCTGGCCGTCGCCTTCGTCGCGGTGATGTTGACGGTCGTCCGGCCGTTTCTCGCGCGCGTGGAGGCGCGATTCGGCACCCTGAAGGACCTCTCGCAAACGGCGGTCGCGGTCGTGTTCCTGCTGCTCCTGGGTAGCGCGCTCTTTGCGGAACAAATCGGGATCCACGCCCTGTTCGGCGCGTTTCTCTTCGGGGCGGTGGTTCCGCGCGAAGGTCAAACGATTCGGGCGCTGACCGAGCGACTGGAAGATATTGTAATCGTCCTGCTCCTTCCCCTCTTTTTCGCGTTCACCGGGCTGAAAACGGAGATCGGCCTCCTCGACTCCCCGTCGATGTGGGGGTGGTGCGCGGCGATCACCGGGGTTGCAATGTTTGGAAAGCTTGCGGGCGCCGCAGTTCCCGCTCGACTCGCCGGCCTGACACTTCGAGAAAGCGCTGCGGTCGGCGTTCTAATGAACACGCGCGGGCTGATGGAGCTCGTCATCCTCACCATCGGACTGGAGCTTGGCGTCCTCACCCCTGCCCTGTTCGCGATGTTCGTCATCATGGCCGTGGCCACAACCTTCATGACGACGCCGCTGATGCGAATGCTCTATCCCCCTAGGTTGATCCTGGAAGAACGGGCGGCGGCCGTGACGGCAAGCGAGTCGTGGGGCTTGGTGACGTGCGTCTCCCATCCCGACAGCGTCGCGGGCCTCGCTCGCGTTGCGACGGCCCTGCTCTCCCGCGCCGGCTCCCGCGGCTGGGCGTTGCGCCTGATCTCAATGGACGACGACGCGAGCCTGTTCCCGGGCGGGCCGGACCCCGATGAGGACGAAGATGAAGATCCGGCCCACAGCCTCGCCCGAATCGCCACCACCAGCGGCGTCGAAATGGAAGCTATTTTGCTGACATCGACGGATCGCACGGGCGACATCGTGCATATTGCGCGGCTGAAAAGCGCCGGTGCGATTCTGCTCGGCATTCACCGGCCCCTCGTGGGGGAAGCACGACTCGGCGGTCCGCTGCTCGCAATCGCTTCGCGATCCACGGCCGATGTCGCCATGTTCCATGACAACGGCCTGCGAAACGTGCGTCGGGTGCTCCTGGCGCTCGGTGGCGCAAACGACGCTGGGGCGAAGCGGATCGCGGAGCGGATTGCGTTCAATAAAACGGTGGAGTTGGGCGTACTCGACGCCCGCCGAGACGCGCGGCGGGTGGACGCCCTGCTCGGAGCAGCACACGGCTACGACCTCGTCGTCGTCGGCGCGGGGGCGGAGTGGGAGCTCCCGATGAACCTGTTTGATCTCCGTGCCCCGCGGTTGCTGACCGAGCTGTCAACGTCGCTCTTGATCGTCCACGCCGGAACGGATGGAAATTGACACACGGATGATGCGCGCGTGTTTGTCTGCGCGCCGATGCCAGTTAGAGCGCGCGGCACAACCAACCGAGGAATACGGACATGGCCGCTCGAAGAATCGATGACCTGGTGGGCACCTACCTGCCGCTCTTGGGTACGGTACCGGATCAGTACATCGCCGACAAAGCGGGTGTTTCCCGAAGTGTTATCGTGAACTACCGCAAGCGCCTCGGCATTGCCGCGTACGACGGCCATCGCACGGGCGTTCGCACGGTCGTTCCGGTCGTCGTCGCCCAAGTGAAGCGCGGGCCCGGGCGCCCCCGGAAGGACGCGGCCCCGATCGTCGCGGCACGACCGGCGGCGCTCCCGCCGGTGAAGGTCACGCGGCTCGCAGCTGCGCCGTTCGTGCCGGTACCCACGGTTCCGGAAAAGTTGGACGGGCGGACACGCGCGGCGCGAATCGCGCGATCCGGTGGCAACGTGGCGGCGCCGCCTCCAGCCGCGGCCGCACAGGAAGAAGGCTTCCGTGGCCGCCGCAGCGCCATCGACCCGTTCATCAGCCTGCTCGGAAAGGTCTCGGATGTGGAGATCGCCCAGCGGGCGGGCGTGACCCCCGAAAACGTGCGCACCTACCGGATGCGCCGAAACATCGGGGCCCCGGGGAAGTCGGAACCGGCACCGGTCGCGGCACCGGTCGCGGCGCCGGTCAGGGCCGTCGCGCCCGTCAAGGCGCCCGTCGTGGCGGTAAGGGCGGCCCCTGTGAAGGTAGCTCCGGCCCCGATACCGGCGCCAGTTGTCGTGAAGTCAGCACCGGCGGCAGCACCCGCCGCCGTGAGCACGACGGCAGCGCGCTCGGCGTTCGTCGTCGCCGTGGAAACGGCCCAGGGGCCGCGGTCCTACGCGCTCATTGCCGGGGACATCGCAGAGGCCGCGCGCCTTGCTGTACAAGGCGTTGCCGCGCGGCACAGGGATGGCGCGATCAAGTCGATCATGAAGGTTGCCGACCTGCTCTGAGTGGGGGTTGACACCGGCAAAGCAGGTGGCCCAGACCTTTCAACCGAACAGGCGCGTCCACTCCTGCAACAGGACGTCTCGCGCCTCCGGCCGCATGCTACTTTCGCCGGAGAACAGCATCGCGGCGGCGGCGCGCCGCGCGTCCTGAAGGCTAACTGCGCGCGCGCCGGGAAGGTTCACAAACTCCCCCGTCAGCCGCTCAATGGCGCTGTCGTCGAGATGGCCCAGCTCGCGCAACATCTCCAGGAAGTCAGCGGCGGCCGGCTCCAGGTCGAGGTGCTCAGCGGAAGGGGGGTGCGCCATCAGGGCTCCAGACGGGTTGACGGGGCCGGTAACCGTCTTCCCCCACGCGTCAACTCGGATGGGATGCCAGCATCAAAGCGCGACGGCAGGCGCAGCCCTGCAGAATCGAGCACGCATTGCGGCCCGAGCACAATTTGCGCGCCCTCCGCAATGAGTTCGAGGCAGCCAACCGAGGCCGGCGCGTCCAACGATCCGGGCACCGCCAGAACGTCCCGGCCGGCACGGAGCGCATGAGCGGCGGTAGTACGAGCGCCGCTGCGCTGCGCGGCCTCCACGACGACCACGGCCCGCGACAACCCAGCGATGATCCTGTTGCGAATAGGAAAAGTCGAAATCCCCGCCGGAGATCGGCCCGCGAATTCAGAGAGCACCAGCCCGCCAGCGGCGAGCAGGCGCGCGCGCATACTCGACTGCCACGCCGGCATGCGCGCGCTCAGGCCCTGTCCGAGGACCGCAATCGTTCTTCCGCCGGCGGCGGCATGCGCCTCGGCATCGATGCCGCGCGCGAGGCCGGACACCACGACACCGTCCGCAGCGACGACGGCGGCGGCAATTCGGCGCGCCCACCCCCTGCCATACGGCGTGCACGCACGCGCGCCGACGACCGCGACGCCCGGACGATCGAGCAGTTCCAGGTTCCCCTCCCAGGAAAGGGCCACTGGACCGAACGGAAGCCCACGCAAGGAGGCGGGCCACCGGGCGCTTCCCGCTGTCAACCAGCGCACCTGCCCATCGTCCTCGGCCTCGACCATCGCCAGCCTCGGCAGGATCCGCGCCGGAAGGCCCGCGGCAAGCCAAGCCGACGGATCGGCGCGCTCCGGCGAGCAACCCAGGCGTTCGAGGACCGGCCACAGATCCACCGACGCTGCGCAATTCCGCAGCGCCGACCACGGCGCAACCAATTCTTTCATGACCCGACTCCCGAGAGATGCTCAGAAGGGGCGACCGGGCCGGGCGGAACCTACGCACCTCACCGGCTTCGGCAAGCGCAGAGCCGCAAATCTTTCGCGCCGGGTCTACTCCGCGTTCGGCGTACCCACGAAGCGGACATCCTCTGAGAACTCGCGCGCCAGATCGGTGATGATTCCCGTCGACGCGCCCTCGTCGGCGCGGACCACGACGACCCTACCGATGACCCGCTCCGGCAGGAGTTTGTCCTCCTTCGACTCTACGCCAGCCAGTCCATCTCTGCGCTCGACGAGGTAGAGCGACCGACCAACCTCAAGACCATCGTTGGTGCCGCGATCGAGGTAGATGGCTTCGCCTGTGCCCGCATAGGTCTGTTCGTGCGTGAGTCGGGCGAGCATCGTCGCTTCGATATTTCCCGACGGCGGCTCCACGTCAATCTGGTAGTCAACCGCCGCGACGTCGCCAACGAGGTCGCCACGCTCCATGTCGTAGTAGCTGTCGCGAATCTGGGCGGTAGCCATGCTGCCATCGACACGGAGGACCCGCGCAGTTGCGAGGACGCGGTACAAAAATCCAACGTTGCCAGCGGATCCGCGCAGCCGACGCCCCTGCCGCCGGTAGATCGAGAAAAGCTGGCCGCACTCCAGCCCATCGTCATCGTTCATCTTGAGATACACGATCGCTGGCTCACCGAAGATGAGTCCGTTGATCTCGGCCCCGTACACCTTGCCCCGAATATTGAGATCAGCCTCCGCGGCCAAAACTCCAGCGGCGCGAACTCGGATATCGGTACGTTCTGTGTTGAACCGCGCCGGAAAGTCGCAGAGATTCTCGGCAACGGGGCGGGGTTGTTCCGGGGGCTGATACGGGGCCTCCTCCGGGGTCGGATCCTCCAAGCCCACGCCGGGCGCGTCAAGCTGGGTGCCGAGTCGGAAGTAGATCCGATTTCCCGGGTAGATCCAGTGTGGATTCGTAATGTACTCGTTGTACGACCACAACTCCGGCCACTGCTGCGGGTCGCCAAGGAAACGTGTCGATACGTCCCATAGCGTGTCGCCGGCCTGAATTACGTAAAAGTCGGCGTTTGCGGACGATGCTTCGGTATTCGTCCCCTGACCGAGGTACGCACCGTCTTCCGCGTACGCGCTTGCCATCCACATGAGAGCGCCGACCAGCATCAATACTCCTGCGACGGGGCAAGGATGCGGGATCTCGACGACGCTGTCAAGGCGCGGCCACCACCGAGGCATCTCCGGAGCCCGCCCTGCTTGCCACCTCGGAGCGCGCTGCATTCGCCGATTCTTCCGAGGAATAACCTCCAATTCGCACGCGCTGTAGCGCCTGTCCATCTACGATGGCTGCGACGCGATAGGCAGGGAGCTTGGCAGCCCGCAGCGTCTCGACGAGACGTTGCGCGCGCGCGATGTCATCGCCTTCGGAAACCTGGATCGCGAAGCCCGACGTGGGCACTCCGTCCGACGAAGGGCCGAGCGCCGGGGAGACCAGATCGCGCGGAAAGCCCAGCGACGCATCCCGGTGTTCATCGACTTTGGCGAGCAGGACTTCCAGATCGCCTGACCGCACCTCGTCCGGGACCAGCCCAGCCTGGACCGGGGAGGGTGCATCGGGCGCCTGCTGTCGGCCCACCTCGACGCCAATGAAGAATGTGAGCGCCGCCAGAGCCAGCGAAAGCACGCCAAGCGCGAACAGGTGACCGCGGGTCAGTGAGAGTTGGCGCTCCTTCATGCGCTACATCGTAACAAATATTGTCACGTCAAGAGGTCTTCCACGGATCGATGCGTACGAAAGCCTCTACAACCAGCGCGTCCACGCTACTCTCGACCTCCGCCTGAATCGAGTCGAGCCTCGATCGCAAGAGGCGCGAATCGTTGCCGACGGCGCACACGGCCAAAACTGCCGCCTGTGCATCCTCGAGATGTCCAACCTCGCCAAACGCCACATGGTGGCGCGCCTGAAGGCGGTCCCTGAGCGCGAGCACGACGCGCCGCCGATCTTTCAAGCTCCGATTGCCAGGCATCCGAAGAACGATGCGAAGCACGCCGACAAAAATCGCCTCATCGGGCGCAGGAAGGATGATCATCTACTCAACGCGCTTGACCTCAACTTGCACGAAGAGTTCGATGCGATCTCCAACGGTGATGGCCGAGTACCCATCCACCCCGATGCCGCATTCGAAGCCGCCAAGCACTTCCTTCACGTCTTCCTTGAAGCGCTTCAGGCCGGTGAGTTTTCCGGAGTGGAAGAGCTTGCCATCGCGAATGACATGGGCGGACGAGCCGCGCGCGACCCTGCCCTCCGTGACCATGCAGCCCGCAATCGGCCCGAACTTGGTGATGTTGAACACCGCGCGAACCTCGGCTTCGCCCACCTTCTGCTCCTCGTAAATCGTTGGCAGCAGGCCCAGAAGCCGCGACTTCACATCGTCGAGCACCTGATAGATGATGTCGAACCGCTTGATCTCCACGCCGTTCTGGTCACCGGCCAGGCGCGCCTTGGCGTCCGCCTTCACGTTGAACGCAACGATCAAGGCACCGTTTGCGGCAGCGAGATTGACGTCCGACTCGTTCACCGGACCAACCGCCGCATGGAGAATCTTGAGCTGTGCGCCGCCGACGGCGATCGCCTCCAACGAGCTGCGGAGGGCCTCCAACGATCCGCCCACGTCGGCCTTGAGCACCATGTGCAGGCGTTCATCGTCTTCACCGACTTTCTTGTACAGGTCGTCGATCGTCATCTTCTGACGTTGCCCCATGGCTCCGGCGCGTGCGGCGGTTGCGCGGTGCTCCGACAGGGTGCGCGCGTCCTTCTCGGATTCGACGACCACGAAGTCATCCCCCGCGGACGGGACCTCCTGCAGCCCGAAGATCTCGACCGGCGTGGATGGGCCCGCTTCCTTGATTTTCCCCCCGCGATCGTCGGTCATTGCGCGTACCCGACCCCACGTGGTCCCGATGACGACCGTGTCTCCTTGGCGAAGGGTGCCCGTCTTGACGAGCAGCGACGCGACGGCGCCGCGCCCCGTCTCTACCCGCGATTCGATGACAACCCCCTCTGCATGCCGGTCCGGGTTGGCGCGGAGGTCCGCGACTTCCGCTACGATCAGCACATTATCGAGCAAATCGTCGATGCCCGTGCCCTTCAGTGCGGAGACGTCCACGAAAATATTATCGCCGCCGAATTCCTCACTTACGAGGCCGTGTTCCATCAGCGTGCGTCGGATGGCCTGCGGGTTCACCCCCGGCTTGTCACACTTGTTGACAGCGACGACGATGGGGACGTTTGCCGCTTTGGCGTGGTTGATCGCCTCAACCGTCTGCGGCATCACGCCGTCGTCCGCTGCGACGACGAGAATGACGATGTCCGTTGCCCGGGCGCCGCGGGCGCGCATGGCAGAAAACGCGGCGTGTCCCGGTGTGTCGATGAACGTGATGGCCCGGTCACCGCGGGTCACCTGATAAGCGCCGATGTGCTGGGTGATTCCACCCGCTTCTCCAGCGGCAACCTTGGCCTTGCGGATTGCGTCGAGCAACGTTGTCTTGCCGTGGTCCACATGGCCCATGACCGTGATGACGGGCGGCCGAGGCGGAAGGGACTCGTCGACGCCCTGCGTCGTCTGGATCATGTGGGTGGCCTCATCGAACGCCACGTTCACAACCTCGTGGCCCAATTCGGACGCGAGGATCGCGGCCGTCTCGAAGTCCACCGCCTGATTGACCGTGGCAGCCTGCCCGAGCGCCATCATCATCTTGATGAGCTCGGGAGCTTTGACGCCAAGTTCATGGGCCAGGTTGGCGACGGTCGTTTCACCGTCAACACGCACTTTGCGCTTGACCAAACTCTTCGGAACTGCAGATACCAACTTGCCTTTGCTCTGCTTGCGGCGATGGCGGCCTTCCCCGATGTCGGACATCAGGTGCTCACTGCGTCCACCGCGACGCGGGCCCTTGTTCTTGTTGCGAGCGTCTTCGGCAGCACCGGCGCCTTCCGGGCGCGGCGGGCCTACACGTCGATCCGCCGGGGCCGCATTCGGGCCCCAGCGCGCCCCTTGCGACGCTTGTTCGCGAGCGCGACGCTTGGCACCGGTGGGATCCGTCGGATCGTACCCAGCGGGCAGGGAGATGACCCCCTTTCCGAGGCCGGGCAGGATGGGCGAGTCCGGCAGGCGGCCGGGCTGCGACATCCGCGCCGACGGCATGGCCGGCAGGCGGGAGGCGCCCCCCGGACGGTCCACAATCACCGCGCGTTCACTCGTGGGCTCTGCACGCACCTCCGGCGGACGCACGACCGGCGGAGCGTCCGGAGCGACTCCGGGCACCGAATCGACGGGGGCCACGACTTCGACGGCCGCAGCAGGGGCCTCGATCGTCGAAATGGAGGGCTCGGCGGCAACCGCAACCGCAACCTCCACCTCCGGCGTGCGGACCCCTTCTGGTGCGACCTCAACGAGCTCGACCACCTCTGCCGCCGCCACGGGCGCTACCGCCTCATTCGGCGTTGCCTCCGCAGGTTCCGGCCGAAGTTTGCTCAGCGAACTCGTCGGCGCCGCGAGCGGCCGACGCAACGCGGAGGGCGCTGGCGGCGCAATCGCCACCGGGGCAGGCGCGACCGGAAGGTGCTTCCGCAGGATGGTGCGCGTGGCGACGGGCGTGGGGGGGGGCGGCGGTTCCACGGCTCCGCGGCGGCGAACGACGGCGCCTGGGCGAGTTTCCGCGCCTTTCGGGGCGTCAGCGGGCTTGGCCTCGGACGGACGCGGCGGCTGCCGCGCCACGTTGCGTGTGCTTTCGAGGCGATCGAGGAGGTCTTTGGTCGACATTTACAACCTTTGCAAGCGGGCTGGAGGCCCGCGAAGTGCGCACGCGCCGCTCGAAGCGAAATCCACCGAGGCGATGAACCACGAGCGGCGACGACAAGGCCGGACGGAGCGCAGCCGCCCGGCGGCGGGCCCCTAACGCAATGCGACCATTCGCCGCAACTCCCTTAGTAGAGCGGTCGTTGCGGACGACTTCCGCAACGCGAGCACGGCACGCGGCCCTTTTCCGACGCGCGCACCCAACGCTTCACGGTCCAACGGCAACGAAAAAATCGTGACAGTCGCTCCGGACGTCACGTCCGTTACGCTCCGCGGCGATGCGTCGCTCGCGCTGATGAACCCGATCGTGTTCGGATGGCGGGCCGCCTCGGTGACCGACTCTGCTCCGCCGATCACGGCGCCTGAGCGCGCCGCGAGCGACAAGAGATCAAGCACGGCGGCCAGATTCGCCGCTTGCACCCTGCCAAGGAGCCCAGACGGGTCCACGCGCGGCACATCGAGGGCTTGCGCGATCATTCCCGCCCGCGACTCCACGATCTCGATGGCTTCACGCGTCGGCGTGACCCACGCACCGCGACCGGGAGCCTTTCCGCGGTAATCCACTTCAACCACCTCGTCTTCGCCGACGACCAACCGCACGAGTTCGTCCGGGTTCCCAGGTTCACGCGTCGCGATACACGTACGGACGGGGCCCGGGCGCGGCGCAGCCGCCGGCGCCCGTTTCTTCCTCTTCAACTACACCTCGTCCGCACTCGGCGGAAGTTCCGCAGCGGCCTTTCGGCGCTCCGAATCCTCGAGAATGAGCGCCTCAAGCGCGCGCTCCGCCGACACGACGACCTGCTCTCCTTCTGCTTCCTCGATGCCGAGAATCCCAGCCACTTCGTAGGCTTCCGCATCGGCGACCTCACTGACCTTGCGAAATCCGTGCCGAATGAGCAGTTCCACGTGCTCGGCGTCGAGAACGTCGATGCGCGAAAGTTCCGCGCGCGCCTGATCGTTCATTTCTGTATGGCGGCTGTCGGAGAAAATATCGATTCGCCACCCGGTAAGTTGGGCAGCGAGGCGAACATTCTGGCCCTTGCGGCCAATCGCCTTGGAGAGCTGGTCGTCCGGAACGATCAACTCGACGCTGTGAGCATGTTCGTCGATGTACACGCGGCTGACCTGCGCGGGGGCGATGGCGTGGACAATGAACCGCGCCGGATCCGGGTGGTACGGAATGATGTCGATGGCTTCCCCTCGGAGTTCGCCCACGACCGCCTGTACGCGTGAACCTTTCATGCCGACGCACGCGCCGACGGGGTCCACGTCGTGGTCCACGGACGACACTGCAATCTTGGCCCGGAACCCGGGCTCGCGCGCGCACGCCTCGATCCGGACGATGCCTTCCGCGACTTCCGGAACTTCAAGCTCAAACAACTTCATCAAGAGTCCGGGATGCGTGCGCGACAGGATGACCTGTGGCGTCTTGGTTGCCCGGGTGATGTCCACCACGTACGCCTGAATGCGATCGCCCTGACGGTACGTCTCGGTCGGGACTTGTTCACGCTTCGGCAGGAGCGCCTCGGCGCGCCCAAGATCCACGATGATATTGCCTTTCTCAAACCGGCGAACGATGCCGGTGATGATCTCTCCCTTACGATCCTTGAACTCGGAGAACGTCATTTCGCGTTCCGCATCACGGATTTTTTGAATGATGACCTGTTTGGCGGTTTGCGCGGCGATGCGCCCCAGCTCCTCGACCGACAACTTGATGCCGAGCGAATCACCCATTTCGCACTCCGGATCGAGCTTGCGAGCGTTTTCGAGGTTGATCTCGATGTCGTCGTCCTCGACTTCTTCGGAAACGGTCTTGAACTCGAAAAGTTCAACTTCACCGAGTTCGTCGTTCCATTGCGCTTCGAGATCCTTCTGCATGCCGTATTTCTTTCGGGCTGCGGCCTCCATGGCCTGTTCCAGCACCTCGATGAGGGCGTCACGGGGGATGTTCTTTTCACGGGCGACCGCGTCGAGATCGCGGGAGAGAGGACTGTTCATGGTGTTTCTCCTGTACCAAGGGGATGCAGGCCCTGACCGAGCCGCTGGAATTGATCGAGGGTCAAAACAAGGTGGGCGCGTTCGATTTCATCGAGCGAGAGCGTGCGTTCTTCGTCCGCTGTCCGCACGCGCACGATTTCCCCGTCCATGCCGCAAAGGGTGCCCTTGACGCGCCGCCGCGCATCTGCACCGAAGGGCTTGATGCGGATTTGGCAGCCGGTAAAGCGGGCGAAATCGTCGGGACGCTGAACCGGCCGCTCCATCCCAGGCGTGGAAAGCTCCAGATCGTACGCACCCTCGATCGGGTCTTCGACGTCCAGCACCGGACTCAACTGCCGCGACACCTTCGTGCATTCGTCGATGCCGACGCCACCGGGCCGATCGATGCTGACCCGGAGTGTTCGACGCCCGCCTTGGCCGCCGAGAAATTCTACGGCTACCACCTCACAACCATTGCGCGCCGCCACCGGTTCGATGATGGCGCGCAGGCGTTGCAACAATGGGCGGGTGAGGATCATGATTCCAAAAACAAAAAGAGCGCCCCTAGGGACGCTCCTGCACGGGGAGGTTGGGTGAGCGCGCCCGATAGCCGGCCCAGGCAGGTGCGTCAAGCGCCCCGGGCGCGGCGTCTCCGTTCGCGAACCGTTACTTCCCGCATTTCACCTTTGCTTCCTTCGCGGCCTTCGACTTCGGGTACACCTTGCTGACGTCACAATAAAAGACCTTCGCCTTGTCCGGCGAACCGAGCGCATCGAAACACTCCCCCTGTCGCAGCATCGCCCAGGGCGCCCACGTCGAATCCTTGCCCTTATCGATTACATCTTGAAAGGCCGACACCGCCGGTTTGAATTCCCCAGCGTTCTGCCACGACTCGGCGATGCGGTAGTACGCCTCCACCACCCGCTCGTGCTTTGCATTTTCTTTGATGAACCGCGCGGCGACGGCGCGCGCCGCGGCGGCGTTCCCGGCCTCCAGCTGTTCGGCGATCAGCGCGAAGTATTCGTCCGGCGTCGACGCCACGGGCGGATCCGGATCCAGCGGCGGCAGCGCAGTGTTGACGGGAACGCTGCCCGTTCCTCCCAAATTTGTGGCGGTGTCCGCCGCGCCCAGCGGGGGCGGGGCGCGGAGGCCGAGTGACTTTTCGACGCCGCCGATGCGTGCCTCCAGATAGTTGATGCGCGCGTCGGCATCGGTCTGGAATCCGAGACCCGCCTCTTCAAAGGTGGAATAGTCGTGATGCAGGACGTCGAGTTCACCGCGCATCGACGCCACCTCTTGGCGGAGCTGCTCCATGGTCTCCATCTTGAGGATTTCCTCCTGTCCGCGCGCGTGCTGAACCTCTTCCAACTGTCCAAGTCTGCGGCTCACATCTTCCCCGACGGACTCCAACTCCCGGACGCGGCGATTGTGGTCGGCGAGCTCTCGCTCCAACGCGCCGGTCGCGGATTGACCCGTTCGATCGAGCACACACGCGAGCGCCCAGACGATCACATGCCCTCCCGCGGGATGATCTCGACGCGCCGGTTCCTGGAGAAGGCAGCAGGGTCGCCGCCGGAATCCACCGGTCTCTCCTCACCATACGACACCGAGCGCATCCGCGCTGACGACACGCCCAGCCCCGCGAGGTAGCGCTGGACACTTTCCGCGCGTCGTTGTCCTAGCGCGATGTTGTACTCGGTTGTGCCTTGTTCGTCCGTGTGTCCCTCGACTCGGACCTCGACGCGCGAATCCTTCAGGCAGGAGGCGGCGCTTTCCAGCGTGGATCGGGTGTCCGGCGCCAGGACCGCGCTGTCGAAATCGAACCGGACGGTAACCGGCGAACAGCTCATCCCGATGGACTCCGTCAACGTCAACCCCTTGCGCAACGTCGCCTTCCCGCCGTCCGGGTTGGCGACCGTGACGTCGTAGGTGCCCACCGGCAGCGCCGGCACGCGCACGGTCAGGGTTGCGTCGTCTTTGAATTCCGTCGGCACCGCCGTACCTGAGAGGTTCACCCGCGCCCCATCTTGAAAGGCGTTGCCGAAAACATCCGCACGAAACTCATGATTGGCCGACGCGAATGCGGGGTCGATGCCCGCGACCTGCAGCTTTACGCTCGGCGACGGGAGACGCGTCGCGTTGGGATCAACGCGGTCGTCGTCTGGCGTTTTGCCGCATTTGTTCGCCATCAGCACCGGCAACAGCAGCACGGCAAACAGGGCGCGGCGGGGATTCATTTGGCGCCCCACCTACGCGCTCCCCCGCACGCTGTCAACGGTTTCGGAACGTGGCATAACGGCGCGATGAAGTGCGGCCGCCGAACCAACGTCGCGGCCGGGTTGGCGCTGGCCGGCTCGCTGAGTCTCGTCGTCATTGGCGACCCGAGGGCGCACGCGGCGGCGGCCGTCGCCGTGCTTCTCGCCTGGGGAGTGGGCGTGGTGGTGGCGCTTCGTGGCACGATCACGGATTCGCCCGGTGCGCCGCTCACCGCGGCCCTGGTTCGGCTGCCCCTCCTGTTTGTCGCTCCGACGCTCTCCGACGATGTGCACCGGTACGTCTGGGAGGGTCAGGTGCTCGCCGAGGGAATGTCGCCGTTTGCACACGCGCCGAACGATCCACTCCTTACGACGATCCGGGACGCGAACTGGGCGCTGGTCAACCACCGGGAGGTGTCGTCGATCTATCCGCCCGCCGCCATGCTGCTGTTTCTCCTACTCTCCCCCGGCGGAGTTGTGGCGTGGCGCATCGCGATGGCCGCGGCCGACGTCGCCACGGCATGGGCGCTCGGCCGGCGGTCACCTCGCGCCGCGTGGACCTGGGCGCTCCTTCCTCTCCCCGCCATCGAATCCGCGGTCAGCGGGCATCTTGAGGGCGTCGGCGTGCTTTGCCTCGTGCTGGCGCTCGGAGGGAGCAATGCGGCGGCGTGGCTGGGAGCGATGGTGAAACTGCTGCCTGGCGTCCTCCTGTTACGGAGCGGCTGGCGGGGTTGGTTAGGCTGGGGCGGCGCAACTGCGCTCGCGCTCGCTGCATTCATCGGCCCGGGAATCGGCCGCGGAATGGGCACGTACGCGTCGAACTGGTCCTACAACGGAAGCATCTGGCCCGCTCTCACGCTGTTCCTCTCGCCCGATCTTGCACGTCTGGCCTGTGGGATCGGTGCGGCCTGCATCGTCATCGGGATCGTGTTCCGAACGACCGACCGCGGCAGGATCGCGCTCTGGACGACGGGCGCCTTCGTCTGCCTTTCGCCGACCGTACACCCGTGGTACGCACTATGGGCTTTAGCCGCCGGCCTTTGGACCGGGACGCGCGCGTGGACGCTGCTCGCCGTCACCCTGCCGCTCTCGTACATCGTGCTCGCCGGGTACGATGCGGAGGCGTCGGCATGGACCGAGCCCACGTGGACCCAATTCGTCATCTACCTGCCGTTCTACGGAATGTTGCTGGCCGACGCGAAACGTTGACCGCCGCCGGGACGCACCGCGCCAAATCCGATACGGAAACGCGTGGATCTTGCCGAGGCGATTGCTGCTTGTCCGCCGCCGCGTGGGCGCCGCGTCGCGATTGCCGTCCCCGACGGAACCCGACCCGTGGACGTAAGCGCGGCCATGCACGCTCTGCGCCCGTACATCGATGACGCCTTGGTCATCGTGGGTCTCGGATTGCATCGGCCGATGCGGGTGGAGGAGCTTCCAAACTGCGCCTTTCCGATCGTTCAGCACGACGCGGACGACTCGATTTCCACCCGCACCGTCGATGGACTCCAAGGGTCGATCTCGGCGCACCTCCGCGGTTGTAGCGTTGTTCTCGGGATCGGCATCGTGGAACTTCACCAATACGCTGGATTTTCCGGCGGACACAAGGCGGTTTCCGTTGGACTCGGCGGACGGGCCTTGATTGACGCGCTCCACCATCGCGACCGCGTGACGGCGCCAGGCGTCGAATTGGGGCGTATCGACGGAAATCCGTTCCGGGAAGCGGTCGACAACCTTGGAGAAGCCGTGCCGTGCGCCTGGACGCTGCTCACGACAGGTCCGGCGTGGTTTGCGGGCGAACCGCGGGCAACGCTCGCCGCCGCCGCCGCCACGCTCGACTGCTGGATCGCAGTCACCCAACGACACTCCGCGGCCATTCTCCGTGTTCCCGCCCGAAAAGCCGTAAACTTTTATCAAGCGAGTCGGGCCGCCACCTACCTCGCGCTCTCCCCTGCACCGCCCCTCCACGATGGCGCCACCCTCTACCTTGACGCGCCGTGCCCGGAGGGGCTAGGCGAAGGGTCCGGCGAACGCGCGTTTGCCGCCTTGCTCGCCGCAAGCCGACCACCATTCGACGAGCTTCTCAACGGACCGGCGCCGACCGCCGGGGGCACGCAGCGGGCCATCATGCTTGCGCTTACGATGAAACGTTACCGCATCGTCGTATGTGGCGTGGCGGACGTCGGTCCCTTCCGACACGCTGGCATCGAAGCGACACAGCGAACGGCTGCCGAAATCGCTCCGACGGATTGCCTCGTCGTCGAGGACCCCTTCGGGCGCATTCCACGCCTCGTGACGACTACTTAGCCGCCAACGCCGATTGCGGCGCCGATTCGCGCGCGCGCCTGGCTGCGTACGCATCCAGCAGTCCCGCGCCTCCGACCCAACCAAATCCACAGCCGAAGAGGAGGAGGAACGGCACGGAACCCCAACGCTCCGGGGCCATCGTGAGCACAGCAGCCACCGCGCCGAGATGCCACGCCGCCAACGCCAGCTCGAACGGCACCGTCGTCGCGCGCTGCGCTCGGTAACTGCCGACACCCGCTCCGCATTTCGGCGTGCGGATGAACGGCGTGCGAACGCCACGCCACGCCTCCAAAACCGCGACCGTCTGGCTGACCGTGATGCCGATCGCAAGAATCAAGGCTAGCGGCACGCGGCGCCGCCGTCCGGGCGGCTGCCCGAGCGCGTAAAACAAGACGTTTCCAGAGGTTGCGAGCACAAAGCCCGGAAGATCGACGAGCAGATGACGCGACCAACCGGAGGAGGGGCCGAACAGGACCACCGCCGGAAGTAGAATCGCAAGCGCAAGCGCCAATAGCCACGAGAAGTTTGCGTGGAGATGAAACAACGCCTCGACCCTTGCGCGCGTCGGCGCGGACGCCTGCAGAATGCGTCCGCGGAGCTTTGCCGCCGTTTCCATCGAGCCTTTTGCCCACCGGCGCTGTTGACTGCGGAATCCGCCCAGCGAATCGGGCAGCTCCGCTGGCACGACGTGATCGACGCGGTACACGAATCGCCAACCCGCGAGTTGTGCGCGGTATGAAAGATCGAGATCCTCGGTGAGCGTGTCGTGTTGCCAGCCGCCAGCCGCCACAATCGCCTCGCGCCGCCAGATTCCCGCCGTCCCGTTGAAATTGAACCACGCGCCGCCACGATTTCGGGCGACATGCTCGATCACAAAGTGGCCATCGAGCAGGACGGCCTGCGCGCGCGTCAACGCGCTCGCGTCGGCGTTGAGGTGGGTCCACCGGGCCTGAACCATGCCAACGCCGGGGTCCGTAAAGTGCGGAACCAACGCTCGCAGGAAATCTGGCTGGGGAACGAAATCCGCATCGAAAATAGCGACGAAGCTTCCGCGAGCCGTCGCAAGGCCAGCGGCGAGCGCACCCGCCTTGTAGCCCGTCCGGTCGGCGCGATGGAGCACCCGGGCGTCGATGCCGCGGGCGCGGGCGCGCTGTAGCGAAGCGGACGCGCACCGCGCGGTGTCGTCGGTTGAATCGTCCAGAAGTTGGATTTCGAAGCGATCGGCGGGCCAGTCGAAAGCAGCGACCGCATCGATGAGCCGACCCACAACATCACGCTCGTTGAACACCGGGAGTTGAACCGTGATGAACGGGAGCATCGTCGGCAGCGGTGGCACGACGGGCGTTCGATCTCGTGTCCACGCCCACACCAAGGCGAGCGCAAACCGATGCGCTCCGTAGAGGGAGAGGATGAACACGAGAGCGGCGTAGGTAGCGATCAGCACGGCAAACCGCGGCGCGTCTAGCCGAAATCCGCGGATTCCGCCAGACCGCCCCGCGAACTATGGAGTGGTGATCTGCATGTAGGCCATCCGCGAGATCCAATGAACGGCGCGATCAAGTCCGCCCTCGGTGGCCACATCGATGATGCCATCGAGGTTGGTGTCTTCCCCATAGATCGCGGTGTCCATCGACACGATGGCTGCCGACACTTTGACGTCCGCCGTCGACTCCGCCGCCGAATTCGCCGCGACTGCCGCCTTCGACCACGCGTCGTGCGCCCAAAGATACACGATGTCGAGCCCGTCGTAGCCATCGTCAATGTAGTCCCGAATGGGAGTCCCGGGCGGAATCGCCACAGCGACCGCCTGAAGGTCGGCATCGACAAGGCCGACCAGGCCACCGTCGTGTTGGCTATTTTCCCCTCGGATGGCAATGAAATCCGAGATTGCTGAAACCGTTCCGTCGTCATTGAGATCCGCCGCCGGCTCCTGCAGACCGTTCGCGATGGACTCGGCCGCGGCCTGCAGGTCCGGGAGCGAGGGCGAATCGTCGACGAGCGCCTTTGCCGAGCCCGATAGCGTTTCGATCTCCGACTCCATCGTCCGAAGCGACCCCTGCCCATCCGGCGTGTCCGGCGATGCAATGAGAAGACGCTGGATGACGGAGTAAACGGTGGGATCCACGTCACCCTGCCACAACAGTTCGCCGGTGCCGATCTCATCGTCTTCCGAGGCCCACGCCTCAAAGTGATTGTACCCACCGATGATTGCGTTGGCGCCGATGTCAGAGGAGAAATCAACCGTGTCGCCGTTCACTACGATTTCGCCAACCGACTCCGCGTCAGCACCGTCTTTTGAAACCCAGCCGTAGTATCCCTCTCCCTCGCGCGCGGGCATGCACCGATTCAGCTGCAGACGGAACAAGGAGTTATCCTCGCTACCATCAGCAAAGAAGGCGGTTCCGCTGCCTGCGGCACGCCACTCTTCCCCCGAGCCGCCGCCGGAAGCGGTATCATCCCCGTTGCCGTCCTTCGCACCGTCCGCCGCGTCTCCGGTCGAGGTGCAGCCCCAGATGAGAGTCATGCCCAGCGCGCACCCAAGTCGCATCGAAGCCTCCACGCCGGAGTGTAGCCCGACACCCGCGGGTTCGGCGCGGTCTGACGACTTGCTTCGGATGGTCCTGTACTACGACATCTTCCGTCATCCGCTGCGTGACGTTGAGTTGGAGCGCCTGACCGGCGGCGATGTCTCGGGCGGCCTTCGCACGCTTGTCGCGTCCGGAAAAATCGACCACATGGATGGCTACGTGGTCCGGCCGGGACGGCGCGATCAGATTCCGGCGCGCGTGGAAAGAACCGCCGCGGCGGAGCGGCGTTGGCCCGCTGCCCGTCGCGCGGCGCGGCTCCTCGCGAGCGCGCCGTGGGTTCGCGGCGTGATGGTCACCGGGGGGCTCTCCAAACAGAGCGCGTCGCCGGATGGCGACATTGATTTCCTGGTACTCGTCGAAGCGGGCCGGGTCTGGAGCGCAAAATCGCTCCTGCAGGGCGTTCGGCGGACGTTGCCGCCGCCGATTCGGGAGTGCTTTTGCACAAACTATTTGCTGGATGAGCGGCATCTTCTGCTCGATCAACGGAACATGTTCACGGCCATGGAACTCGCAACCGCCGTCCCCCTGCACAACGCGGCACTGTGCGGCGCATTCCTCGACGCCAACGCATGGGCGAGCGCGTTCGTGCCGGGCATCGCGTTCAACCGGGCACGCGCGCTGGCGGCACCTACGTTTCCCGCCAATCCTGTCGCGCGGGCGGTGGAACGCCTACTTGGACCGCGGGTAGAGGCCGCGTCGATGACCGCCTGGGACCGGTATTGGAACACCAAATATGACTGGCTCCCAGCAGAAGTGCGCCGGCAGCGATTCAAACGGCGTCCCGAGATCTCAACGAATCACCTGCATGATTTTCAACAATACGTACTCGACGAATATCGTCAGCGTTGCGACGCGGCGGGCGTTGCGGTCGTCGACGTCGGCCGCATGGAAAAAGCTTCTTGCGCGTAGCCTTTGTCGGTCTGCGGAGCCCGTGGGGGGTCGAGGGGGGCGTGGAGGCGTCGATCGCGGAGATCGCCCCGAGACTGGCGTCCGCTGGGGTCGATGTCACAGTGTACTGCCGGGGTCGCTACAACCCGCATGGCAACTGCGTACGAGATGGTGTTCGCCTCGTTGACGCACCGACGGTCTACAGTCGCAGCGCAGAAGCATTCGTGCACACCGCGCTTGTCGCTCCCCGTGCAGCCCTGCATCACGATATCGTGCATCTGCACGCGTGCGGTCCTGCTTTGTTCTCCGCACTCCCGCGCGCGTTCGGATGCAAAAGCGTCGTCACCATCCACGGGAAGGATTGGGAGCGCGAGAAGTGGGGCGGCGTGGCCCGGAGGGTGCTGCGCGCGGGCGGTTGGATGGCGGCGAACGCGCCCGACGAGGTCATCGCCGTATCGCAGTCCCTTGCCGACGACGTTCGCGCGCTCGGACCGGTACCGGTGACGTACATACCCAACGGCACTGCCACGCATGAACCCGTCGCATGGGACGGAAGCATTTTCCCCATGCTCCGCCCGCACCGGTACATGCTGTTCGTGGGACGCTTGGTCCCGGAAAAAGGCCTCGACCAGTTGATGCGTGCCGTCGCAAGCGCCAAGATAACGACGCCAGTCGTCATCACGGGCGGCAGCAGCTACACGCCGGCGTACGTTTCGCGGTTGCATCGCGAGGCACCGCCTGGCGTGATTTTCACCGGGCCTCGGTTCGGCCTGGAAAAGCGGATGTTGCTCTCGCATGCACGCGCTTTTGTATTCCCCAGTCGCGTCGAGGGGCTGCCATTGGCGCTGCTGGAGGCGCTCGCGGCCGGGCTGCCCGTCCTCGCGAGCGATATCGCACCCAATCAAGAAGTTCTCGGCGGACTTCCCGGATGGCGCCTGCCCGCCGGCGACACGGCAGCGTGGACGCGGGCCTTGTCCGAAGTTGATGCCGCGGACCCCGCGTTCCTCCGAGCGCTGGGCGCGCCGGGTGTCCATCGCGTTCGCGAGCAATTCGGGTGGGAGGGGATCGCGCGGCGCACGCTGGACGTCTACCAGCGCGCCCTCGGCATGCGCGCGATGAACGCCGAAGCGTGTGCATGAACCTTTTGATTTTCGCCTCCCTGCCGATGTCCACGGCCGCGCAGGAGATCGTGATGGCGTTCGCTTGCGCGAACGCGCTTCGCTTGCGAAACCTACGCGCGGCGCCGTGGTTGCCGGCGGCTGGGGCGCTCGCGGTGGTGTGGGTGCTCTCGGCGCTCGCAAGCGGCAACGCGCGGGAGGGGTTGGGGCACGCATGGCAGCTGGCGCCGCTCGTTGCCGTAGCCGCGCACCGGGGAGGAGAAATGGTCGAGCGCATCGGCCTTCTCGCGGCGTCGTTCGCGGCGATTTGGGCCGGATGTCAGTGGGCGGCGGGCGGAATCGGCCATGCCGCTTTTCCTCAGCACCTGACCCTTGCCTACGCGCTGTTGCCCCCGCTCGGCGTGGCGGCGGCGCGCGGCCGCTGGGCAACCGTCTGCATCCTCCTCACGGGCATCGCCGCGACGCGTTCCGACGGCGCCATCCTCGCCACACTCGCGACGCTGGCGGTGGCGCGCTTCGGCCGGCCAACGCTGATTCTCGGCGGGGCGGCGCTTGCGACGGTAGCGCTGCTCCCCCTGCTCGCCAACGCCGATGAACTGCGACAGCGCTCGGTGCTGTGGACCGGCGGCCTGTCGCTGCTGGACGCGCGAGGTGTCGGCGCGGGCGCGTACGGTGCGGCCAGCGCCGGGGCGTATGACAACTTGTCCCCTGGTTTCTACTTCCCGAACCACGCACACGACGCCGCGATTCAGCTCCTGGCGGTGCTCGGGCCCGCGGGTCTGGTCGCCGCGGCGGCCTTCGTTGCCGTCGTTTTCCGAACCGCTGCGTCCGCGGCGAGCGCCGGGCTCGTCGGCATCCTCGTCGGCGGGCTCACCCAGGACACGTGGGGCGATCTGGAGGTCATCCGCGCCGCGCTGGCGTGGCTTGCGCTCATCGGGAGCCGTGCCCGGAATTCAGGGGCGAGCGATTTGGGAACTCTTCGGCCCGCCGAGGGTCCGATTTGTTGATGCTCGCACTCCTCGCGTCCGTCGCTCTCGCTGGACCCGTCGAAGACGCCATCGTCCTGCGTCGAAGCGGTGATATTGCTGGAGCGCGCAATCTCCTTGTGACCATGGAGCCGCTCGTGACCGACGGCGAGCGCGGGTGGTACCTCTACCAAAGAGGCATTTGCGAAGAGCTCGACAACAAACCCGACCTCGCCGAGGGCCTGTATCGTCAGGCAATCCATACCGGCGGCGATAGTGTAGTGGACGCCCACTTCCGACTCGCTCTTGTGCTTGAGGACCAGCACCGAGAAGCGGAGGCGCTCCGCGAGATCGTGCGTCTCGACCGCGTCAAAGGCATGGAAGAACGTGACGAGATCACAATAGCACTCCAACGTGGAATCACCGAGGTGCATACCCGCCACCCGCGCCGCGGGATTCGCCGCATTTCCCGCGCGCTGGCGGTGGTCGACGGCGGCGACTCGCATGCCTACATGCGGGCAAAGGCCCGAGCAACGCTGGTTGAGGTGCTGCTCGCCGACGCGGGCCGACTCGATCTCGACGGGCCCGAGCGGCGCGTTGTGCGTCACCTCACCCGCCGGGCGCAGGCCATCAAAGCGGCCGAGGCGCAGATCATTGCCCTTGCAGGCCTGGAAGAGCCTGAATGGATCCTCGCCAGCCTCGTTGTGCTGGGGGACGCCTATCTGTCGCTTGGAGAGGCGGTCGCCGCATCGCCGGCCCCCGCCCGCCTCGACGCGGCGAGCGCAGGAATTTATCGAACGGAAGTGGCAAAAAAGGCTGAAAATGCAAAAACAAAGGCGTACCACGCGTGGGATTCTGGAATCGCGCTTGCGACGCGACTCGCCTACGAGAGCCCACGGGTCGCCACTCTCAAGGGCCGGCGCGCATCCCTGGGGGGCGCGCGTTGAGTTGGACGGTTACCGGAGCGGATGCTCGCACTTCTACTACTCGCGTGTACGCAGGCCGAGGATTCCGGAACCGCCGAGGAGAAACGGACCGCCTCCGACCAAGCGGCGACCGTTGTCGGGGCCGTGATCAACCAATGCGAAAAGAAACTCGAGCTGCAGATCGGATTCGACGTCTCCGTGCCACGCGTCGATGCGGAGTTGACCACGGGCAGTGGGGAGCACGAAATCCATCCCGTCCCCTTCGCAGGAATGGACGAAGATACTGGAAAGATCTTCATCTATGAAGCGAAGCTGGAGTTGGGCGCCGCCGATCCCGTGATGGGGGAAAGCACGCGGTTCGTGTGCGCCGACGGCGCCGGTGCCGGGTTTCGCGCGTACGATGACGACGGAGCGGTCATGGCGTGCTCATTCGGGCAGTTCGTCGCCGAATTTCTGGACGCTACCGGCTGCCCGGAAGCCTAGTCCGGTGCCGAGACCGGCGCCGGACCAGGAATCTACTCCTCAGTCGCGACCACGAAAGAACGTGGGAATGTCGTAGTCGTCCGTCCGAATCGTGTCGAAACCGCTTGCCGCACCGCCGCCGCGGCCGCCCGACATGTTTCCGTTCACAACGCGCTGCAGCTTGACTTCCGCGGGCGGATTGTTGCGTCCGCCGCCGGGCGCCGACCCGCGGGCTTCCTGAAATCCAGTTGCAACCACGGTAACCCGCACCTCATCTCCCATCGACTCATCGGTGACGAGGCCGAAAATCACATTCTCGTCCTCCGCCGTCTCCTCCGCCACCATCTGCGCCGCCTCACTCACCTCGTACAAGGTGAGTGAGGAAGAACCCGTGAAGTTCAGGAGAACGCTCGTGGCGCCGGAGATCGACAGGTCATCAAGCAGCGGCGAGGAAATCGCCTGTTGGGCCGCATCCACCGCGCGGTGCGCGCCGCGCCCCTTGCCGACGCCCATGAGCGCACGGCCCTTGTTCGCCATGATCGTGCGCACATCGGCGAAATCGACGTTGATGACGCCGAGCCCGGAAATGAGGTCGGAAATCCCTTTCACCGCCTGCAGCAGCACGTCGTCCGCCATGCCGAACGCCTCCTGCATGGTGGTTCGGTCGGACGCCGTCGCAAGGAGGCGTTGGTTGGGAACAGTGATCAGCGTGTCAACGTGCAGCATCATGGCCTCTATGCCTTCTTCGGCCTGACGCCGCCGGCGGCGTCCTTCGAACGCGAACGGGCGGGTGACAACGCCGACGGTGAGCGCACCCAACTCGCGGGCCACCTCACACACGACAGGCGCCGCGCCCGTGCCCGTGCCGCCGCCCATACCGGCGGTCACGAAAACCATGTCTGCCCCTGCAATGAGCTCGGCCACACGGTCACGATCTTCCAATGCGGCCTCACGCCCAACCTCCGGATCGGCGCCGGCGCCGAGGCCCTTCGTGAGTTGCGCGCCAAGTTGGAAACGACGCGGCGCCAACGACCGTTTCAGGTCCTGAGCGTCGGTGTTCACCGCGACGAATTCGACGTTGATGAGGCCCGCGCGGACCATGTTGTTGACGGCATTGCCGCCGCCGCCACCGACGCCGATGACTTTGATGCGTGCGCCGATCAGTTCATTTTCTACGATATCAATCATGGCAACCTCGGGGGGGATTCCTGCATGCCTGTCAGGAAATGGGATGGTAGGACGGGGGGTGGGAAAATCAGGCGGGAAAGGTCAAAGTGGCGTGACCACGGCGAGCTGAAGGGAGCCCAGGTCGACGCGGTGAGGGCGGGAAAGGTCCAATCCACGGGCATGGAGGGAATCGAGGCGAGCGAGCATCTCTGCGTCGCGAAATCCGAGTAGAACCTCGCCCCCATTTCGAAGGCCGAGCGTATAACCCGCACGGGCGTCGAAGTGCACGTTGGAAATATCGCTTTCCGAAAGTCCGCCACGACCCGCTGCCGCTGAAATCAACGTGAGCCCATCCTGCACGATACGGCGGGCCAGCGCGGGCTGGGCATCGGCGAACGTCGGATCGATTCCGGTCAGGAAAGGATGGTCCAGCTCCCCCATGGTTGCGCGAGTGAACGGCACGCCGTTCGAATCGACGAGGAAAAGATCAATCCCAAGCTGGAGGATCGCGGTTGCTTCCCGCTCCTCGACTCGAATCACCACCGTGTCAGGAAAAGTGCGACGTGCCTCGGCACGTCGAATCCACGGGTGACGCTCAACGCCACGAACCGCGGCGTCGAGGTCCAATGAAACCAGCGGATCTCCGCTCGGCAGGTCGGCAAGGTGGCGAATCTCCGCCTCGCCCGCCCTGGAATTGCCGACGATGCGCACGACGCGATATCGGAGCAGGTCGGACGCCAGCATCACCCACGCAACACCCCCGAGCATGCCGAGGGTGGCAAACGTGACGGCAATGGAGCGAAGAGGGAAACGCATGGGGCAAGCGGGGTGCTACGGTTGTACCGAAGGTCAACGCTCTTGACAAGCCAAGAGTGAAATTTATTTTCCGAAGTCCGGCACGTGACAGCGAGCGCCCAGCAGCAAGCGCTCAACCAGATCGGCGAAACTCATCCCGACCTCTCCGGCAGCCATGGGTGAAAGCGACGTTTCCGTCATTCCCGGTAGGGTGTTGATCTCAAGGAACCAGGGCGTGCCGTCGGCGTCCACGATGAAATCGGCGCGGGCGACACCGCCGAGTCCAAGCGTTCGATAGGCGGTGACCGCAGCGGCCTGCGCGAGCGCCGCGGTGCGCGGCGCAATCGGTGCCGGAACGACGTACTTCGTCTTGCCCTTTGTATACTTCGCTTCGAAGTCAAACAGCCCGCTTTCCGGAACGATCGCAACCACGGGCAACGCAGTGCCCTCGAGCACCGCAACCGTGATTTCCTCACCGGCGATGAATTCCTCCAGCAAAACCTCCTCGGCGAACTCGAGGCAATACACGAGCGCGGCCTCCAACTCCGCGGCGTCGAGACATTTTCGGATGCCCAGCGTCGAGCCGCCTTCCGGCGTTTTCGCCATTGCCGGGAATCGCAGGTCGGCCGGAAATGCGTCGCCCCGGCGCCACACCCGGTCGGCGGGCATTTGCACGATCGAACCCCGCAACATGCGCTTGGTTGCGATCTTGTCCATCGCGATAGCGCTCCCACGGACACCGGATCCGGTGTAGGGCACCCGCAATACCTCGCAGAGGCCCTGCACGCAGCCGTCCTCACCGAGGGGGCCGTGCAGCGCCAGCCACGCATGCGTCACGTTCGCCGAACGGATTTTTTCCGCGAGATCGCGTCCGACGTCAATGTCGACGACATTCCAGCCGCGGGAGCGGAGCGCACCCGAAACCGCGGCGCCCGACTTCAACGATATAGGGCGCTCCGGAGAAATACCGCCCATTAGAACACCAATTACTGCCGCTGACTTGTCCATCTCACAACCTCCCGCCCCGCCCCGGGGCCGCCAATCGTTCTTCCAACTCCACGCCAGTGGCGGTGCGCACGCGCTCGCGAACGGCCGCCACCAAAAGCCGCAGATCCCGCGGCGTGGCCTCCCCACGATTGAGGAGGACCGCGGCGTCGTCCTCTGCAAGCGCCGCGCCATGCAGCCGGACCGCACCCAGCCGGCCCAGCAACTCGCGCAGCGAAACGCCGCGACGCCTCGGCTCGCGAAACGCCATTCCAGCACGAGGAACAATGACCTTCGCGTCTGCACGTAGGACTGCGCTCACGACGAGCGCCTTGGGATCGACCGTCGCATCCGCAGTCTCCTCGAAGCCACGCCCCTTGAACCGCCGCACACGCACAATTGCCGGCGCGATCCAGCCGTCCTCAAGCCCGTCGGCCAGGGTACCGGGCGCCCTGCGAAACACCGAAAACCCATCCCGGAGACCGAGAAGCGCCAGCGGGGTGGACGCTCCAATGTGGACTCCGTCCGCGCTCCCGTGCAAAAACTCGAACCCGGAACCCAATCGAAGCGCCAATCCGGTGAGCCCTCCCTCCGGCGGCAGGCTATCGGAAAATGGCGGAATGGGGCGGATAATGACCTTGTCAGACCGCGCGGCGCGAACCGCCGCGACCAATTCAACCTCATCACGCACCTCCACCCAACGCTCAAACGTACCCGGGCACGCGCGCAGCGGAAGGTGATGTGCAATCGGCTCTTCCTCACGCAATCCGGTCTCCCAACGGCTGACAGATCCGGTTCACATCGCCTGCGCCGAGCGTGATGACAACATCTCCCGCACGCACCGAGCCGGCCAAGTGATCGATCGCCGCATCGAGGCTGGAAGCGGCGAATACGCTGCGATGGCCGTGCTCGACGAGTCCTTGCACGAGGGCCTCCTGCGTGGCGCCCGGAATTGGCGATTCCCCCGCGGCATAGATCGGACAGACGACCACATGGGCGGCACGATTGAACGAACGACAGAATTCCTGCAACAAATCGTGGACGCGCGAGTAGCGATGCGGTTGGAACACTGCGACGATCCGGCGCCCCTCGTAGCCCTCCGCCGCCGCATCCAGCGTGGCCTGAATCTCGACGGGATGGTGACCGTAATCGTCGATAATTAAAACGCCGCCCCTGTCGGCGCGCTCCGAAAATCGCCGATCGACGCCACCGAACTCGAAAAGTCCGCGCTGAACATCCGCAAAGGGAATGTCGAGTTCCATGCTGACCGCCGTTGCCGCGAGCGCGTTGAGCACGTTGTGTCGGCCCGGAATGGCAAGCCGCAGGTCCCCCAGCGCGTCGTCTCCCTTCCACACGCGGAACTCAAGAAATCGCCCGTCGGCCCGGATGCGGTCAGCACGGTACTCGGCCTGAGTAGCCAGCCCATACGTCAGGTACCGACGGCGTAATCGGGGAAGGATCCGCTGGACGACGGGATGATCCAGACAGACGACCGAAAATCCATAGAACGGAACCTTGTTGGCAAAATGGACGAAGGCATCCACCAGGCGCTCGAACTCCCCCCAATGCTCCATATGCTCGGGATCGATATTGGTTACCACCGCAACGGTTGGATCGAGCATGAGAAAGGAGCCGTCGGATTCGTCCGCCTCCGCTACGAGGTAGTCACCCTGACCGAGGCGGGCGCTGGATCCGAAATGATCCAACCGACCGCCGATGACGACCGTCGGGTCAAGCCCGCAGGCGTGGAGACACTTCGCGACCATCGATGTGGTCGTCGTTTTTCCGTGTGTCCCTGCAATGCCGACGCCGTACTTCATTCGCATCAACTCGGCGAGCATCTCCGCGCGAGGGATGACGGGAACCTTGTTCGCCAACGCCGCCAGGATCTCGGGGTTGTCGTCGCGAATTGCCGTCGATTTTACGACGACGTCGGCACCCGCGACGTTTTCGGCCCGGTGACCGATCTCGATGGAGCCACCCAGGGTGCGCAACCGCGCTACCGCAGCGCCTTCCTTGGCGTCGGACCCCGTGACCGCGAATTGCATGTTGAGCAGCACCTCCGCGATGCCGCTCATTCCGCTTCCGCCAATGCCAACAAAATGCACGCGGCGTACCTTTCCCCGAAACATCACGCGGTCACCCCGGTAATGGTCGGAATCATGGCGGGCGCGCCCTTCGCGCCCTTCTCCGCCGCTTCCTCTGTCGCTGCGGAAACGGAGAGCAGAATTCCGACCGCCGCCAGGTTCACCATCATGGCACTCGCCCCATAGCTCATGAATGGAAGCACCAATCCCTTCGGAGGAACCACGCTCATCACCACGCCCAGATTCAGGCATGCCTGCCCTACGATCATCACCGTGAACGTGCCCGCGAGGAGACCTCCGAACAGATCGGGCGCTCGGCGCGCGATGGAAAATCCACGCCATGCAAACAATCCGAACAACAGGAGAAGGAGGATCACGCCCCACAGGCCGAGTTCCTCGCCGATGACTGCAGCAATGAAGTCATTATGCGGTTCCGGGAGATAAAGCAGCTTCGCCTTTCCCAAGCCGAGACCCTGACCACCCAGGCCACCGTGATTGAGCGCCAACAGCGACTGGCAGACCTGGTACCCCGGACCCGAGCAATCCGCGAACGGGTCCATGAAGCTCGTGATCCGGGCGCGGCGGTACGGTTCAGCGAGCATGACCACCGCGAGAAGCGCCGCGCCACCGCCGACAACGGAGAGAATCCAACTCCAACGCAGTCCGGCGAGAAAAAGCATCACGCAGGAAAGAACGCAGATGATCGCCGTCGATCCGAAGTCCGGTTGGAGGATGATGCAGCCAAGCGGCAGCGCGAGACCGACGGCCGCCGGCAGGAGCACGTTTCGCACGTCGTGAATTGCGCCCCGATTCCGATCCAACCATGTGGCAAAGCAAATGAGCACGACCAACTTCGCGAGTTCGGCCGGTTGAAAATTCATTCCAGCGATATGAAACCACCGCTGCGCGCCGTTTGCGGCATGGCCCAAGCCGGGTACCCAAACCGCCACCAACGCGGCCAACGCCGCCCCGTACAAGGATGGTGCGAGCTTGATCAATCGCCGATAGGGCGTCGAGGCCCCGACCAGCAGGCACGTCAGGCCCAGCGCAACCGCCAGGCCCTGACGCTCGACATAATGGTAGGGATTGTTGCTCTCCTCGGCGGCGAGGAATCCCGATGCTGAGTAGACCATGACCATCCCGAATGCGACGAGGACACAGGTGACGAAGATCAGGGGGATGTCGAACTTTTTCATGGGGATCTGCCCTCCGCGAGCGCTTGAAAGACTCTGCCGCGATGCTCAAAATTATCAAATTCGTCGAAGGACGCGCACGCGGGGGAAAGCACGACAGCGTCCCCAGGCTTGGCGACCGCCACGGCCGCCGCTACCGCGTCGGCCATGTGCGGGAAGACAGAGGCGGGTACATCCGCGAGCGCGAGGGCATCGCGGATAGCCGGACCGTCCTCTCCGAAACATAGAACGGCTCGCGCCCCTCGCAACGATTCGCTCATCGCCTCGTACCCCGCGCCCGCCTTCCCCCGCCCGCCAAGCAGCGCAACGAAGGGACGGTCCAGTCCAGAGTAAGCCGCCAACGCGGCGTCTACGTTCGTTGCCTTCGAGTCGTCAATCCAGGTGATGCCGTCAAGCGTCGCAACCGGTTGCATACGGTGCGGGAGACCGACGAGCGTGTCCAGCCGCAGGTCACGACGCCACAGCCCGGCGCTCACGGCCAGAAGTGCGGCGGCGGCGACATTTTCGCGATTGTGCATTCCGGGCAGGAGAAATCCCGCCAGCGAGACTGCGCCCGGGTCATGCACACCATCGAGAATCAGCGAATCACCAACGATTCGCACGCCTGGACTGTCACCGAGAAAGCAGCGGCGCCCGGGTTGAGCGTTCGCCAACCGAATCAGGCGTGGATCGCGCGCGGGGACAATCGCGCTATCCGTTGGACCCATTCTGGCGAACATCCGACATTTGTGCGCACCGTAATTTTCGAGCGAGCCGTGGCGCTCCAAATGATCGGGGGTCAGGTTGAGAATCGCCGCCGCCCGAGGATGGAAATCGCCCGGAAACTCCATTTGGTACGATGACACCTCGACCACCACTACATCCCACTCTCCGCCGATCGCGGTGGACAGGGGAACACCGATATTGCCGCCGATGAACGTACGCAGGCCCGCCGCGGTACAAAGTTGGCCGAGAAGGTGGGTAGTAGTGCTTTTACCGTTGGTTCCGCTCACCGCGAGGATGGGCGCGGTCAACTGCGTGGACGCCCATGCGAGCTCACCGACCACGGCCACACCCGCATCGGCGGCCGCAACGAGATCCGGGTGTGCGGCCGCAACACCAGGGCTCACGACCACCAGATCGGCACCCCCAATCTCGACACGGGGCGAGACGCCGTACCGGGCGGAGGCACCCTCCACGGTGGCCGCCGATTCACGCTGGTCAACACAAACAACCTGCTCTCCCAAGCGCACGAGCGCCTGGGCGGCAGCGACGCCGGACCGCGCCATTCCGTACACTACAACCTGACTCATCGCAATTTCAGCGTCGAGAGCGCGACCAGTGCGAGCAGTACGGAAATAATCCAGAATCGGACAATAATTTTGGGTTCGCCCCATCCTTCCTGCTCGAAATGGTGATGAATAGGCGCCATCTTGAACACGCGCTTGCCCGTCCGTTTAAACACGACGACCTGGATCATCACGGACAGCGCCTCCATCACAAAAACGCCACCAACCAACGCCAACAAGATTTCGTGCTTCGTCAGAATCGCCATTGCCGCAAGGCTGCCGCCAATCGCAAGCGAACCGACATCGCCCATGAAGATCTGCGCTGGAAAGGCATTGTACCACAGGAATCCCAGCCCCATGCCCACGATGCCGAGCGCGAGGATTGCCATTTCGCCGGCACCGTCCACGTGGGGAATATTGAGATATTGTGAAAACTCGGTGTGCCCCGCAACATACGCCAGGACCGCAAACGTGCCCGCGCTGGTAATCGTGCACCCAATGGCGAGCCCATCGAGTCCATCGGTCAGGTTCACGGCGTTGGAGGCGCCGACGCAGATGAAAACACCGAAAAGAACGTACAGCCACCCAAGCGAGGTCGGCGCGCCCGGCCACAGCGCTTCGAAATTGATCGCCGCGTGCTTGTAGAATGGAATGTGGAGCGTCGCGTCCGTCAGGCCCGTCACGTAAGCGGTCCCCAGCACACCGATGGCGATCAACGTCTGGAAAACCAATTTCCACCGGCCGGGCAGTCCGGCGCTTGACCGCTCGATAACTTTCTTCCAATCATCAATAAATCCGATCGCGCCGTACCCGAGCGTGATCGCCATGACCATCCAGACGCGCGGCTCGTCCAAACGGGCCCACAGGAGCGCGGTGACAAGCAGTCCGCCCAGCATGACGACGCCGCCCATTGTCGGCGTTCCCACCTTATTTTCCAAATGCTCACGCGGACCCTCCGCACGGATGGTCTGCTCCATCTTTTTTCGACGCATCCACCCGATGAACGCCGGGTATGCTGCGTAGCAGAGGATCAGCGCCGTCACCATCGCACATGCAGAGCGAAACGTGATGTACCGGAAGACGTTGAACGGGCCGCCCAGCGGAATCAACAGGTGGTAAAGCATCAGTTCCCCTTTTCCTGCAGTTTCTCGAGCACTCGCTCCATCCGTGACCCTCGACTGCCCTTGACAAGAATCGAGTCTCCGGCGCGGGACGCGAGCCCAGCAGACAACGCCTCAATGTCGGGAAACACCTCCGTGCCGGGCCCCGCTGCGGCGGCCATTCGGGGTCCAACAACGAGCACGCGATCGATACCGAGCGAGGCGGCCAGCGCAAGCACATCGGAATGTGCGCGTGCCTCGCTGCTGCCCAACTCAAGCATATCGCCCAGCACTGCAATTTTCCGGCCGGGCAAGCTGGCCAATGTGCGGAGCGCCGCTGCCATGCTGATCGGGTTGGCGTTGTATGCATCGTCCAGAACGATCGCGCCCCCCAGGCGTACCACACGGTTTCTCATCCCTTCCGGCTGAAACTTCGCCAGCGCGGGGCCGAGCAAATCGAGGGGTACATGAAGCGCATAGGCGACGGCGACTGCGGCGGCGGCATTGATGGCGAGGTGCGGCCCCGGCACATCCAGCGTCGCAAGGACCGTGCCGATGGGCGTTTCGATGCGCAAACGCGTCTGCAGTCGTTCGGAATCCACGCTGACGTCGGTCAACCGAATCGCGCAGTCTGCGGACGTGCCGTACGCCACGATTCGGACGCCTTCGGGCGTCGGCATCGCGGCAATACATGGATCGTCCATATTCACGCACAGCACGTCGCCCGCTTGGGCGCCGTCGAACAACTCCTGCTTGGCGAACCCGACCCCGGCGAGGCTCCCGCACCCCTCGACATGCGCCTCGCCAACGTTCGTAATCAGTCGCACGGAGGGACGGGAAATCTGCTGGAGTAGTGCAATCTCGCCGAGATGGTTCATGCCGAGCTCGAGAACGACGACGTCAGCGTCAGGGGGCGTTGCAACCAGTGTGAGCGGTAAACCGACGTGATTGTTGAGATTTCCCTCCGTGTGGTGCACGCGCCCCAGCGAGCGCAAAACATCGACCACCATCACCCGCGTGGACGTTTTGCCGGCGCTGCCCGTTATCGCCACGACGGGGCCGGAGAAGGCTCCTCGCGCGCAACGCGCAAGATCTTGAAGCGCGGTGAGCGTGTCCTGAACCCGCACCAATCCTCGGGTCCATCCTGCCGGCGCATCGGTGACGACGACCCCGGCGCAGCCCGAGGCCTCCGCCACCCCGAGAAAATCGTGGCCGTCGAATCGGTCTCCTTTCAACGCGATAAACCACGTTCCGGCCCCTACGCGGCGGCTGTCCGTCGTCAGTGCCCCGGCAGGTCCTTCGCAAAGCAGCACGCCACGCGTGGCCCGCGCAATGGCTCGGCCATCGAAAATCATGCCGCCGCCAACGCCGCCGCGGCGACGGAGCGATCATCAAATGGAATTTTCTGGCCCGCGATTTCCTGCGTGGTCTCATGGCCCTTGCCGGCAATGAGCACGATGTCTCCTGATCGGGCCAGGGCGATCGCGCGCTCGACGGCCCGAGCGCGGTCCAACTCGACGACGTGGGGCGCGTCGCCGATGCCCGGCAAAATATCGTTCACAATGGCGACGGGATCCTCCCCGCGCGGGTTGTCCGACGTGACGATCGAGAGGTCGCTTCCAGTGGCACAGGCCCTACCCATGAGGGCCCGCTTTCCGCGGTCCCGGTCACCGCCACATCCGAAAACGGTGATAATTCTTCCCGATCCCAGCGTTCGGAGCGTCGCCAGCACGCGCGCCAGTGCGTCGTCGGTGTGCGCATAGTCCACGAGCACGGTGAATCCGCGCGTGTTGGGAACCGGCTCCAGCCGGCCCGGTACGCAACGCAACGTGGCCATTCCCTCCGCGCAGGCGTCTAAAGGAACACCCGCCGCCAATGCCGCTCCCAGGGCGCCGAGCGCGTTCTCGACCGAGTGCGCACCGAGGAGCTGGATTCGCCCATCGAACGCTCCTTCGGGGGTGCGAAATCGCGCCGTCGCACCCGCCGCCGAGAGGTGCGTGTTTTCAGCGTCGACATCCGATCCGCTGAACCACCAGATTGGCCGATTTGTCGGCGCCATCCTCGCGGATGCCGGGTCGCGCGCGTTCAATACCGCCGTCCCGGCGAGACACTCGTGAAAAAGCCTCGCCTTGGCCGCCGCGTACGCGTCCATGGTCCCATGATAATCCAGGTGATCCCTAGTTAGATTTGTAAAAACAGCGGAACGGAACGGAATCGCATCACAACGGTGGGCCGCGAGGCCGATGGAGGACGTCTCCATCGCCACGAGCCGGCACCCGGCATCGCGCATTTCAGCCAGAAGTTCCTGAATGACCGGCGCGGAAGGCGTCGTGTGGGTCGATGGCCGGGCCACGCCGTCGATGAAATGCCCGGTGGTGCCGATGACCCCCACCTTCCAGCCCGCCGCTCTCGCCATCGCCTCAATCAAATAGGTCGTGCTGGTCTTGCCGTTCGTGCCGGTCACGGCCACAACGGCCATCGCCGCACCCGGGTCACCGAGCCGGCGCGCGGCAAGAATCGGCAGCGCCGATCGCGTGTCGTCGACGGTTACAACCGCGACCCCGGCGGGGGCCTCGACCGCACGTTCAACGACGACGGCGGCCGCGTGCTTCAGCGTTGGCACACGATCGTGGCCATCGACGTGTGCGCCGTGAATCGCGACGAAAACATCCCCCTCCTGCACCTCATCATCGCGATCCGTCACCCGTCCCGCGCGCACGTCGGCCCCGGACATACGCGCAGCGGTCAGCGGAAGGAGGAGGTGGGAGAGGAGCATGGCGGGAGGGCAGGAGGGAGTCTTCAGGATGGGCGTGCCCAGCAGGGTGCAGAGGAAGTTCGACTGCGGAGCGACGGGACGTTGGGGTAGGGTGCGGGGCGGCGGTGGCGGCCCCAGGGGGGGGTGGACACACCCTTGGGTAGGAGGCCTTAAAAGTCCAATCGTGCGGGCCGGCGGAGAACCGGCCCTCGGGCTCCGCGTGTGGCGCGCCCATCCTGAAGACATACGGAGATGAAAAAGAAGGAAGAATCAGTTGAAGCGAAGCGTCACCCGCTCGCCTGGGCCCACGTGGACCCCCGCGACGGGATCTTGCGAAACCAGGCGGCCAGCGCCTTCAAGAACGAGCTCGATGCCCGACGATTGCAACGCAGCAACGGCGCTTCGCATCGACCGGCCGCCGAGATCCGGCAGGATCCAGCCCCCGGATCCGTCGGCTCGGACCTCGATTGGAGCACGTGGCTCCGACAACACAAGCGTCGGCTTGGGTTTGTGTACGGATGGGGGTGGCGCGGGTGCGCCCTCCACCACAACGGCCGGTGCGTCCGGCACATCTTCCGGCGGAACGGACAAATAGCGCATCGTGAACTCGCCGATCTCCGCGAAGACAGGAGCGGCCACGATCCCCCCGTATTTGGACCCAATGGTAGGGGTGTCCACCATCACCGCGACAGCGATCTCCGGCCGGCCAGCCGGCAGAAAACCGACGAACGATGAAACACGTTTTGTCGGGCTATAAATACCATTTTCTACCTTCTGCGCGGTTCCCGTCTTCCCTGCCACCCGGTATCCCTCCACGCGGGCCCGCGTTCCCGTGCCGCCCTCCTCCGTCACGGTTTCCATCATGCTCACGATAGCGGAGGCCGTATCGGGGGAGATCACCCGCCGGTCTACCCTCGCTTCCCGCGCGACCTCGACCTCTCCGTAGCGATCCAGCACGGCATCCACGATCCGCGGCATCATCCGCTCGCCGCCATTTGCGATGGTGGCAACGGCTGAAACCAACTGAATGGGAGACGCCGTTACGCCCTGGCCAAACGACGTGGTCGCCAATTCGATGGGGCGAATGGTGTCCGGCCGCCGGATCGACCCGGCAACCTCGCCGGGCAGGGAGAGGCCGGTCGCGCGCGCAAATCCGAAATTCTTCAGGTACGCAATCGTCCGATCCGCGCCCAACATGAATCCAAGTTTGGCGGCACCGATATTCGACGAATATTTGATCACGTCCGTTACCGAAATAACTCCTTTAGGGTGATCATCCTTGATGATTCGGCCACTGACCGTCCAATGGCCGACCTCGCAGTCAACCATTGTTTCCGGTGTTACCAGCCCCTCTTCCAGAGCCGCCGCCGCAATGAATGGCTTAAAAACCGAGCCAGGTTCGATTTGGTCCATCGCCGGGCGATTCTTGAACAATTCCTGCTGCACGCGCGATGCGCCGTCGTTCGGATTTCCGCCCGGCCGCGTCGCCATCGCCAGGATGGACCCCGTACGCACGTCCATGACGACGGCCATCGCCGCCTCCGGCATGCTGCTGATCATCACCTTGTCGAGGGCGCTTTCCGCGGCATGCTGAATGGCGGCGTCGATGGTCAGTCGGACCGAGTGGCCGGACCGTGCCAGCCGGGTCTCATCGACGCCCGCCTCCACGGAGCGTCCCTTCCGATCCATGCCCTGCATGATTCGATAGGTGTCGCCTGCCAATTCTTTCTCAAGGAGTTTTTCGATCCCGGCGGCCCCGGCGTCCGTGGAGTCCGTGTACCCAAGCAAAGGGGCCGCCATGTCGCGCCCCGGGTACATGCGTACCGCCTCCTCCCGCTTGAACAACCACGGCGCTTCCTTCCGATGTTCACGACGTGTAAGCTCCCGAACGTCGGCAACAAGCGCGTCGACCGCAACCGGTTCCAGCGAGTCCCCGAGCTTGAGCTCCACCAACTTGCGACCATCGGGGCGCACCGCAAACCGATCGCGAATCCAACGCTCGGACTTGCCGCTCGCCGCCGACAGCCGGCCGATGTACACATCGAGGTCGCCCTCCCGCGCGGTGCTAGGGTTGGCGTACAACGTGGGAAGATCGACAGTCGAGGCGAGCAGCCGCCCCTTGGCGTCAACGATCGACCCACGCCGCCCGTGCATTTCGACGGTGCGGTCGTAGAGATCCTGCCCCGCCGCCGCGAGCCGGGAATCCGGCCACAGCATGAGCTGTCCCGCGCGCGCCCCCAGAAACACCAGAAAAAACAGGATGCCGCCGAGGACGAGCTTCGACCGAAGTCGGCTCTCCATCACCAAAGCCTGCTCCTCCGCCGGCCCGCGACGGCGCTCGGGGGGCAGACGAAGACGCGCGTGCGCCTTCCGGGTGCGGGGCGACGACGCCTTCACCGAACGGCGTCCATCGCAAACGTTTCCACGGGTGCCTTCAGGCCGAGCCCGCCGGCCGCCGCGCCGACCCGATTGGGCTCACGCAGCATCGTCTGCTCGAGGATGAGCCGGTCGTGCGTGACCTGCGCACGCGCGAGCGACGACCGGGTTGTGTCCAGCGCAACCGCCGCCTCTCGAACGCCCATTCGCGCCCACAGGTAGAGCGAGAGCGCCGACGTGAAGAAGATCGTGAACATCAGAAAGCGGATGAGGACCCGGACCTCAGGCAAGGATGCAACTCCGATCGGCGCAACCAGCATGTCCCGCACGCGGGACCGGCGATCAACAATGCCTGCGGTCGAGTTCATGGCAGCCTCTCGATGGCGCGGACGCGAGCGGAGCGTGCGCGAGGGTTGGGGTCGGATTCGCCCTTGCGGGCACGTCGTTCAACGAGACGAAACTGTGGACGTTCAAGGGGGTGACCGTACAGGTCGGTGGCCCCCCCGACGCCGGCGAGCCGGCGAAACGCGGTCTTGACGGGGGCGTCTTCGAGCGAGTGAAAAGCGATCACGACGAATCTCCCATGCGGCGCGAGCAGGGCAGGAATCCCCGCGAGTGCTTGGTCAAGCTCATCGAGTTCCCCGTTGACCAGAATGCGCAGCGCCTGGAACGTCCTCGTTGCCGGATGAATTCTCCCTTCCGCGCGCACAACCCTTGCGATGACGTCGGCGAGATGCAGCGTGCCGCGCAACGGCCGGGCATCGAGGATGGCGCGCGCCACCCGGCGAGAATGCCGCTCTTCGCCAAATCGCCAGATCGCGTCCGCGAGCGCGTCGGCGTCGAGCCGATCGAGCAGGACGGACAGCGGCTCACCCTGCGAAGGGTCCATGCGCATGTCGAGCTGCCCATCGGCGCGAAAGGAGAAGCCACGTTCGGGGCGGTCGAATTGCGGCGACGAGGCGCCAAGGTCGAGCAGGACGCTGTCGGCTCTGCGGTCACCGAGGATGCCGGCGAGTTGCGAAAAACACGCATGGTGGAGTTCGACGGCGTCGCCGAAACGTTGCAGCCGAGGCGCAGATTCGGCCAGAGCGTCCGGGTCCCGGTCAACCCCGACCACGCGCGCGCCGCGTTCCAACACTGCTTCCGCGTGCCCCGCCCTTCCGAGGGTGCCATCCACATGGAGCGACCCCGGGCGCACCGCAAGGAGCTCCAGGACATCGTCGAGCAGGACGGGGAGGTGGCCGCGTTCATGCACCCGGCCCTCCGCCGAGGTTTGCTTTGCGCGCACGCGCCGCAGCGTGGGCCGCAGCAAACCGATCCGCATCCCAGACTTCCAAACGATTGAGCATGGAAATCGCCACCACGTCGCGCGCCAGACCCGCGAGCTCTCGAAAATTTTCCGGGATTACAATTCGGCCCTGGCCGTCCACCGGCACGTCGCAGTTGTGCCCGACGCGCAAGAGCTGCCGCTCGTCTTCCCACTCGTCGAACGGGTCCAGACCCATGAGGGTCTTTTCAACGTCCTCTTTGAAATCGGCGGGCGTGTAGGCCCGAAGCCGGCGTTCATGAACAATAAAAACCAACTCGTGGATTCGCGCCGCATCGAGCGCGGACTTGAGGCGAGCCGGCAGCGTGATCCTCCCGCGGGGATCGAGTGTCAGCGGCTGGTTGAAATGTACGTCCAGCATTCGGCACTCCGTCCCGCTCGGTGGCCACCGATCAGGGACAGTCCTCCATTCTCAGCCATAGTAATCCATTGTCTTCCCCACAGGGGTGATTACCATCCAATGGACCCCCCGGATATCGGTTGAACGCCTACAATTTGAACGGACATTTTTCGGCACGTCGAGGGGTAGACAATGTGCATCCACGGCGCTTGTTTTGCAGGATGCCTCCGAGTGGATCTGAACTCGAGGTATCCTATTGACATCACAAGAGAATTACCATGGTGTACACCGTTCGCGGGCGGGAACGGTTACCTCCCGGTCATGCCGACGAAGAAGGGCACCCGCAGAAACGTTTGCACGAACCGAAAGGCGCGCTTCGAGTTTGAGCTGTTCGACCAGTTCGAAGCGGGCCTTGTGCTTGTCGGGTCGGAGGTCAAAAGCCTGCGCGGCGGAAACGCGCACCTGAACGAGGCCTGGGTCGGGTTCGAAGGCCAGCGGCTGATGCTGTTCTCCGCCCACATCGCTCCCTATCCGCAGGCCAACGTGCAGAATCATGAGCCAACGCGGCCGCGGCCGCTGCTGTTGTCGCACGCCGAACTGGAAAAGGTGCGAAACCGGGTTCGGGAGCGCGGGCTGACGGTCGTACCGTTGCAGATGTACTTCGACGGCCCATGGTGCAAGATTGAAATTGCCGTTGGGCGTGGCAAAAAGACCCACGACAAGCGGGCATCACTCCGCGAGGCGGAAGGAAAGCGAGAGGTTGCCAGGGCCATGCGAGATCGCTGAGCGCGGATGTCGCGCGCGCGCCCGCGACGTTCCTTGACGCCCGGCGGTTCTGTGTCCACTCGCGACGATTCGGGGCGCGTGATAAAGCGCCGCCCTATGCGAACCGTCCTCCCGGCGTCCCTCCTTCTTTTCCCCCTGACGGCTTGGGCTGCGGACTCGGGCGGCACCGCCGCGAGCGCGTCCATGGGCATGCTTTTCGGCGTTGCAGCCGCCGCCGTCATCGTCGCGATAGCCGCCGTTGCCAAGGATCGAGCCGTCGGCGCGTTGGTCGCCGCGTTGATCGGTGCCGCTTTGAGCATCTATTTGGCCGTGCACCATCACGGTGCGCTTACGGGCGGCAGCTCCATCTGCAATGTGAGCAGCACGATCAACTGCGACGTGGTGAACGCAAGCAAGCACAGTGAAATCGGCGGGGTGCCGATCGCGCTCTACGGACTCGGCTACTACGCGGCGATCGCGTACGTCATCGTTCGCCACATCCGCGGGCTAGCCAAGGCAGCGCCTGCCTTACTCGTCACCGGTGCGTTGGTGGCTCTGGCTTACGACGTTTTTCTGCTCTGGGCGATGCTCCAAACGGGCGCGTGGTGCGTGCTATGCATCACGACGTGGGCGATGAATGGCATCGGGCTCGCGGCGGCCGTCCTGTTGCTCCGCGAACGCAAGCAAGGCTGGCTCGACACCCTCGGCACGGCGCTTGCCGACGAGGGTGGGGTCGCGGTCGCCATGGGCCTCGCCTTCTTCATTGGCGGGACGTTCGCCTACCGAAGTCAATCGGAAACCCGCGATGCTACCGGCCCCAACAGTGTCGGCGGCGTCGATCTCACGGGCACGTACGAGAAAATGATCGGGCGCATCGAACTCGACGGCACGGAACCCGTCAAAGGTGACCCGAACGCGCGGTTCACCATCGTCGAATGGGCGGACTTCGAGTGCCCGCACTGCGCCACGATGGCGGGCAACATGCCGAAGGTACTGGAGGCCGAGGGAGACCTGAAACTCCTGTTCAAGCACTACCCCATCAGCGGCATCTGCAACGAATTCGTCCAGGGTGATCGCCACCTCCACGCATGCGAGGCCGCGGGCGCGGCGGAATGCGCGCGCCTCCAGGGCCGCTTCTACGAGCTGTCGGAAGCCATGTTCAAGAATCAGGAGTACCTGAGCAGTGACGACATTCGGTTCATCGCCGAACAGCAGGGGCTTGAGATGAACAGCTTCAAGGAGTGCATGGCAAACCCGGCCACGATGGAAGCGGTCAAGGAGGACGTGCGCGGCGGCGGCACGGCGCAGATCGACGGCACTCCCTCGCTTTTTTTGAAGGGCGCGTTTGGGGACGAATGGGTGAAACTGACGGTTGGCCCCGACGAAGCGCCGGAAGTGATCAAGGCGATTCTGGGTGCGGTGCGCGCCGGCACACCGTTGCCGCCGCCTCCGCCTCCAACGCCGCACGAATGAGCCCATGCTGAGGCGCTGGCACGCGCTTGCCGTCACGCTTCCACGGGCGGCCGTGCGCGCGGCGACGCAAGCACTGGCGGCCCTCGGCGCAACCGGCCTTCAGGAGGACGTCCCGCCCGGCGTGGCACTCCGATTCAAGCAGCCGTGGGAGAAAGGGCGTGCGCCTCGTCCGCCTGCCGTCGTCGTGTTGCGCGCGTGGTTTGCCGATCGGCCGGCCGACTCCGCCATCGCGATCGCGGTTGGCGGACGAGCGGCGGAGTGGACGATTCTCGCGGAGGATGACTGGGAAGAGACGTGGAAGGTCCACTTCCAGCCAGTGCGCATCTCTGACCGTCTCGTCGTCGCCGCGCCGTGGCACAACGTCCCGGGCGCCGTCATCATCGAGCCCGGCAATGCATTCGGCACGGGCGAGCACATCACCACCCGCGCCTGCCTTCACGCAATCGATCAGCTCGCGACGCCAGGCGGCCGCCTCCTCGATGTCGGATGCGGGAGCGGTATCTTGACACTCGCCGCGGCGAAGCTGGGAATGCACGCGCATGGAATTGACGTCGATGCCGACGCGGTTCGCGCCGCCATCGGCGCGGCCACGGCGAACGACCTCGACGCGACCTTCGCCGCAACCCCCGTGGAAGCGATCACCGGCGAGTGGGACGTCGTGGTCGCGAACCTCTACGCGGAAGTCATCGCGGCGATGGCGCCTCAGCTGCGGCGCCTTGCGCGGGGTCACCTCGTATTCGCCGGGATCCTGGCCGACCGTGTTCATCTCGTCCACGGCGCCATGCGCGGATTGACGCTGATTTCCGACGACCGGGCAGACGACTGGGCTTCGTTGGTGTACGCATGCGAAGGGTCGTGATTTCGCATCTGACGTCGGGCGAATCCTTCGTTCCGGACGCGGAGAGCCACCACCTCCTGCACGTCCTGCGCCTCCGCGAAGGTGATGCCATCGGCCTCACGGATGGTACGGGCGGCTTTGCGGATGCGACGATTGTCCGTGTGGTCCAGGGGCGGGCGCTGGTGCGCATCGGGGATGTCGTTCGCGCTCCGCCAGGACCAGCAACGGTCGTCCTCCTGGGGATGCCCAAGCCGGCGCTCGTCGAGGAGGCGGTGATGCTCGGCACGGAGGCCGGCGCGGCCGCGTTCGTCCTCGTACGGGCACGCTACAGCCCCCCGGGCGAGCCCCGAACGGAGCGGCTCGAGAAGGTCGTGCGCGCTGCCGTCACGCAGTCCGGCCGCGGCACCGTGCCCCGGCTGTACTGCGCGGCTTCCATCGTGGATGCACTTGTCCGATTCGACCTGGCGCCGGATCCAGACCCATCGGTGTTCCGGCTCCCCTCCCCCCGATACGTGGGCGTGCCCGGAGCGGTTTCGCCCGATCCTGTTTCTGGCGACTACACAGTAGCCATCGGCCCAGAGGGAGGATGGAGCACGCAAGAGCTTGCGACGCTCGGCGGTGCCCACTTTCAGCCCGTTGGACTAGGGCCCCACATCCTGCGTGCCCCCACCGCGGTGGCGATTGCGCTCGGTCGACTCAGTCGCTCTTGATGACGGCCGTGACGGAAATGTCGTCGCCCTCACTATTGGGTCCGGGAATCGACTTGTCAGTGGTGGTGGCCGAGAAGGAAAAGCTCGTGTCCTCGGCCTTTTTGTAGTTGGTGCCGTCGAATGGCGTGTCGGAGACGGAGGTATTGCTACTGGTCTGGTAGGCATCGCCATGCAACACCCCTTCGCGCGCGTGAAGATGCGCGTTTTGGGCGGCCCAACAGATACTCCACAAGTAGTACAGCGCGACGAAAACGACGCCCATGAGCGGCATGAGCAGCATGGTCTCGACGGCGGACTGGGCGCGGCGCATGGTTCTGCTCTCCCCTCCTCTAGTGTTTGAATTTATCCATGTCCCAGCCGCGGCCTTCCGACGATCCATCTCCTTCCACAAGATCACGCGGGGTCGTATCGCCCTCGAGATTGTCCTGAATGCCGGCCATTCTTGCACGGTATTCCTCGACCATCGCGAACGTCGGCCACTTCGTGCCCCCCGACCAGTAGACACCGTTCTTCATCGTGTTGCTATTCTGCTGATTCCCGCTCAACTCACTGGGGCCAACGGATCCGTCATACGGTTTCGCCACGGCGTAGGCATATAGTTTGTCATCTCCGCTCGTAGACGATGCACCGAAGTAGCCGCCTCCGTCATACGCGGTGTCGAGGAACCGCTTCTTCGGCGTGCCGGCGCAGCGCCCGGCTACCCAGATGTCCGGGTCCTTGCTGTCCTTGTAAAACCACGTTGCAACGTCCACGGGAATCGTCTTGATGGTTCCTGACCGCGAGCAGTACGACCCGCAATAGACCATGACCTCGTAATTGAACTTCGTATCCGTCACCTGCTCATAATTGGCGATGGAGTTGATTATCCCGCCACCGGCCATATTCGTCGAGTAGTTGGTCTTGTACGTGCCTTCCCGTGTCGGCGAGCCCCAAGCGTCCTCGAAAAACGTCGTGTTTTTCTCGACGCCCGAGAAATTCGCCTCTGCCGTAGCCAATCCTGCGTCAAGGGCCGGACCGACCGACTGGCTGTACTCGGCCGCATCCACGAACTGCATGATGGCGTCATCAAGCTGGATCTGGCATTGGAAGATGATGGCATCTGCCAAGGGGTCTTTCTGCCCAGGGCCGCAACCGCAAGGGTAGCCGGGCCACACCGTCGCCTCCAGCTGCGAGCGGCAGTCTTTGACGATGTTGGCAATGTTCCGGTTGAGGACGGTCAACCGGTTCAACGTCGCGGCTTCTGAATACGCCACAGCGTAGGTAGAAAGATCCGCCGTCGATTGCATGCGAATTCGGTCATTGACAGCGATGCCCATGTTCGTTGCCATGGCCAGCATGACGGCCACCACCATGAAGGCCACGGCGATGAAAACGGCAGCTTGACCGCCGCGTGCGCGCCGAGCCGGCAGGGGGCTCAGCATCCGCTGCCGCAATTGTCGTCCGCGTACATCTGTGACAACGTCCCCGAGAGGCCCTCATATTTTGACTCGTCCGGCCCCGCGACCACCGTGACATCGTACGAAAGATCGCCCGCAAGGTTCGCAAATGGCAAATCGGCGACCCACGGTTGGTTGATCGATACACGCCCCTTTCCGGGGTTGGCGCTGACGGTAGCGTCAGCCGTCACGTTTCCATCGAGCAGGAGTGCTGCCGCCTCCTCCGCATCTTGCCCCACCTGTTGGGCACGTGCCGCCGCAAACGCCGCGTAATTCACGTAATGTGTCCCGCCGAAGTAGAACGCGAACTCCATGATGACGAACAGCACGCCGAGCGTGACGGGAACCATCAGGGCGAGCTCGACAGTGGACTGACCGCGCCGCATACGCCGTAGGGTAGCAGGTTTCGTGCCGACGGGGACACGCCGAAAAAAGACCGAGAGTGGGACACGCATGCCCCACCCAATGTGGACTTCCCGCCCCGGTCGCGTACTACTTGGTCGTCGGCGCTGCAACTACCTTCGTATACGGTTCGTACAGCCCTGATCCTGCCGGGTAGACGGCGATCTTGTCTTGCGCCCAGTCCTGATGGCCGTCCGGGTCGTAGTCGGTGACGTAGACGTTGAACGCCTTGCCCGCGCTGTTCTTGTCCAGCGTGGGGCAGGTCCAGTTGACCGTCGCCGCGGTCGGATTGTCAAACGTGCCTTGATTGCCGTCTGCGTCCGTCTGCCAATTGTACGTCGGCGCCTGCCCATCGGCGTCGAAGAACATGACGCTGATCGCGATTTTATCGCCGCTCTCGCACGCGTTCTGCTCCGGCCGGATCGTGCCGATGGTGCGGGGCTCCGAGTCCGTGTCGATGCAACCGTCGGCCGAATCCTTCAGCCCGTCACAATCGTTGTCCGCGCCATCGCAGATCTCCGTGGCGCTGGGGTTGATGGCGGGGTCGGTGTCGAGGCAGTCATTGTTGACCTCCGCAAAACCGTCCCCATCGTCGTCATAGAGCGACGTGCCCTCGTCCACGCGACCATCACAGTCGTTGTCCGTGCTGTCACCCCGTTCGGCCGCGCCCGGGTAGGCCTGCGCGTTGTAGTCGTTGCAATCCCCATCGGCTTCCGTGATGCCGTCACCGTCGTCGTCGAAGCCTTCCGTGCCCTCGTCCGGGATGTTGTCGCAGTCGTTGTCCTCCCCGTCGTAGACCTCGGCCGCCGACGGATAGGTGTCCCGGTTTCCGTCGTCACAGTCGGGCGGCTCGCTCTCCACGCCGTACCCGTCACCGTCATCGTCCGAGTCCGGATATGCCGTGTTGATAAGCACCGAAACGGACGCCAGTGACGTCGTTTCCGACGCATCCGTCACCGTGACAACCAGCGTGTCGATGCCTTCCTCGAGATCGGCGCGCGCGATGTTGACGTAAACGTGTCCAGACTCGTCCGGCGCGGTACAGTCCGCGATCTGCGAGCCCTGAAGGCTGCTCTTGACCCGACAGGTGAGCGACGTGGCGGGTTGGTCTCGGTCGAAGATGTTCAGCTCAAGCTGCAGGGGCTTGACAGCATTGTACGAATAGCCGGGCTCAGGGGAGCGAATGTAGACGGTCGGCGGACTGTTGTTCGGGTCGGCGCCGGCGTTTCCCTTCACCGTGACGTCCACCTCGGGGTTGGCCGGATCGTCCGACAGGATGAGCAGCTGGCAATAGGCCGCGTCCTCGTCCACCGGGTCGAACTGCATTTCCACCAGCGTCGATTCCCCTGCTGCCAACAGCGTTCCGTCGGCAAAGGCGTGGCTGATCGAAAAGGCCGTATCGCACGTAGAGGACAGCGCGGCGCTCGTCAGCGTCACATCGCCGGTACCGACATTTTCCACGTCGATCCTGGCGACATGCTCGTCGGTGTCGTCCGGATAGACGTATCCGAAGTCGTACGATCGCGGCTTCACGACGATGGTCCCCTGGCCGTGCTCCGCGGTGCCGTGAAGGTAGACGATCTGTTTGAAGTGCGTGGGATCTCGCAGATATTCGGGGAGTTTATTGGCCTTCGCGTCCTTCTCCGACTGGTCGGCCTGGACACTCTGTACGATCAGCGAACCCCACACCTCTCCCACGTCCACCGGGTCGTAGGCCACCGTCAACGGAATTCGGCAGCCCGGATCGAGAACGAAGCGGGCAAATGCATCGACGTCACCGCCGCCACCATTTCCGCCGCCGTCATCGTCATCATCCGAACCCGTGTCCGCGGGTTTCGAGTCGCCCGTGTCCGTGCCCTTTGCACGCCCCTTCTCGGCATCCTCTTCCTCCGCCTCCGGGCACTCGATGTCGTCACGGTCGTACCGAACGGTGAAGTTGCCATCCATTCCAGGGCCGATGTCGATGCCCGTCTCGCCGTCGGTCTTGGTGCCGACGCCCATCGGCATCCCCCCTTCATTCGAGAGGACCACCGTGCGATCAATGGAAGTGCCCGCCTCTCCCTCACCGAATTCGAGCGTCGACTGTCCGAGGACCATCTTCGGATATTGGATTTCCTCCGTGGTGGCGGCAACGGGCTTGCACGCGAGCGCCCCCGCGAAAGGCAACGTGAAAATCAAGATGCGGGAGCGAACCATGGAGACTCCTCTAGGCGCGTGATGCAGGGCACGGGCGGGACAAGGGTAGCCCCGATGAAAGGGTTGTGTCAACGCCGCACAGGCAGGGCCTATAGCAGGTGCCCGCTCTTCGACTTCTTGGTGTCGAGATAAAAGGCGTTGAACGCGTTGGGCGGGGTCCGCAACGGAATCTGGCCGACCACGGGAACGCCGGCCCTTCGGAGCCCCGACGCCTTCGTCGGATTGTTCGTAAGGAGCGCAACCGACCGCACGCCGAGCTGCCGGACGATTTCTGCGGCAACGTCGTACCGACGTAAATCATCCGGGAACCCCAACGCCAGGTTGGCCTCGACCGTGTCGAGCCCCGAATCCTGTAGAGCGTAGGCGCGGATCTTGTTGGCAAGGCCAATTCCCCGCCCCTCCTGGGGCAGGTAAATCACGGCGCCGCGCGCGGCGCGACCAATAAAGGAGAGGGCGGCCTCCAATTGATCGCGGCAATCGCACTTCAGCGATCCCATGACATCCCCGGTGAAACACTCCGAGTGCAATCGCATCGGGACTGCTTCTTCGCCGGAAATTTCGCCATGGACCACAACACCGTAGTCGTGCCCGTCCGTCGAGCACTCGAATGCGAGCACACGAAAATCACCGAAACGCGAAGGCAGCCGAGCCTCCGCGGCGAACCGAACGACGGGTCTGTCGGTTGCGGCCATCCGGATCGTGGCGTCTACGTGTTCCATGGACCGGCCAAGCTATCCCAAACGGAAGCGGGGGCCCGCTTTCGCGAACCCCCGACGAGCGACAGCGCTCTCAACACACTAGCTGTTGAGGGCTTCCTTCAGACCCTTGCCCGCCCGGAAGACCGGAATGCGGCGCGAGGGAACCTGAATGACGGCGCCGTTCTTCGGGTTGTGACCCTTGAACTGGCGACGCTGCGACACCGTGAAGGTGCCGAAATCGCTGATGGTGACCTTTTCGCCCTTGGTGAGCGCGTCCTGGACAGTGTCCATGACGATGTTCACGTAGGACGCGGCGCGGATCTTGGGGATGCCGGCCTTGGCTGCAAGCTGCTCGGTGAGGTCTGCCTTGTTCATGATGGACTCCTGTGCTTCGTGGGATGGGAACGCAAATTGCTAAAATACTCCAAACTTCAGAGATTCAGCGCACGACCGAAGACCCGTCAAGGCCTTCTGCCGATATCGGCGTAAGAAAGGGGAGTGAGATTGTCCCTTCCTCGCGCACTCTTATAGCAGTAGTGAAAGAAAGTGCCAACGGCAGAAGCACGCTTTTGTGTCAAACTGCTTCAAATTTCTAAAAACGAAAAAAACTAAAACGTCGCGCCGGGGGGTCGGAGCCATCCGCCACGCACCTGGAGCGCCCTCGGAAGGACCCGAAAAACGAGCGGTCCGGGGCTTCGTGGCTCGCCGTCATTTTCCACAGGAAGGTCGGTCAGCAGTTCGACCGTCGATGCTTTTGCTTGATGAACGCCAGGAATTTCGTTCAGGTTTCCGGAGAAGGCATTGGGCAACGCGCCGAGTGCGCGCAAACCCGAGAGCTGCGGAATTACCGTGAAGTCAAAAAGCCCGTCGGCCATCGAGCCACCTCGACCCACCCAAAGACCCGCTCCACAAAAATGTCCGTTCGCACAAAAAGCGGCCAACGTGTCCATTTCGATCTCGCCGGAGCCCTCCGGACCGGACCAACGCCACACGGCAGGGCGCGCGCGGACATCGATCAGGGTCGAAATAATCGCCCCGAGGAAGGTGACCGTCCCCCCGAAGCGCTTGCTCGACGCGTTCGCGCGGACGCAAACCTCCGCGTTCGCCCCAATCCCGGCGACGTTGATGAACACCCGCTCCTCTCCCGTTGCCCATCGGACGTGCCCGACGTCGAGCGGCAGCGTCGTGCCCGTGGCAGCAATCCACAACGCCTTGTCCAATCGCTTCGGAACCTCCAGACTGCGAACGAGGTCACCTCCGGTGCCAAACGGCAACGTCGTGAAGATGACCCGTCGATTCACCGGCTTGTCCCCGTCAAACAGCCCGTTGACGACCTCGTGACAGGTGCCGTCACCGCCGAGGGCGGCGACGATGTCCGCCTCCGGCGCCAGCGATCGCGCCAGTTCCGTCGCGTGTCCGGCGCGCTCCGTCCACACGATCTGGGCATGTTCGAACGCCCGACCCACCGCAGCCGTGATCAACTCCCGCTGCGCACCCGCGCGGCCGCCGCCGGCCCGTGGGTTGGCAATCACGACAATTCGCTCGCCGCGATTGCGCGCGCCATGGCCCTCGTGCGTCGTCGTCTCACTCATGGGCACTCCGTTCGATAATTGCACCGTGTGATCGTAGCCATTCCGCGCATTCTCCGTCGTCACATACGACGGAGCGGCCGGAGAACAGGCGAACATTCTCCACCGCCACCGCCTTCGCAGCCGCGGGTTCGCGCACGGCAAAACCATCCCGCCGACCGCAGCACGCCAGTTGGTTCGCAGACGGCGCAGGCCCGTCACGACACGAAAGGAAGGTCAAGGGATATTCGTGGGAGGGAACCGGGCGAGTTCGCAAGGTCGGAGGCCCTGCGAGCGGGTTTGGAGGGGTCGCAGAAACGGCGCCGCGAAACGCATCGAGGAGCGACGGCACGGGAATGTGCACCTTGCAGTGCGCCTCACACGCCCCGCACCCGAGACAGAGAGTCGTACTTGCAAGGCCGATTTCACGACCGCTCAGCCCGACCTCGACGCGCCACGCCGCGGTCATCATGGCGGTGGGTGTGGCGCTCTCAAGAGCTGTCGCCACCGCAACGGGGCAGACGTGTCGGCACAGACGCGGGCAGTAGGCACACGTCGTGTATTCCGCCTCGCTCACGGCCCCACCAACGCAGACAACTCCTCGGCCGCAGGGCCGGCGAGCGCGTGCCCCCCCTGCCCATCCGGGAGCGGGCGAACGTCACGCGCCCAGCGAGCGACGGAGATCGACGGTTCATCGAGGCGCGTGACGGGAACGGTCAGCGTTTCGTAGTTTTCGGAGGGCAGAATTCGTCGCGCATCGGGGCCCGCCGCACTTCGGGGAACGATCGGCACTGCATACCGCCGGCCACCGACGAGCGCCGATGCCCCCAAAAACGGGGACTCCCACGGCGGAAAGTCGCCGCGAACCGACTCCGACAACGGACGCAGCGTGGGGAAACGCAGCCGCCAACCCTGGGCTGCGAGAGCGGCATCCCGTTCGTCCGCGGACTCCTGCGCGGGCAGCGTCGCGCACTGCGAAAGTGCGTCGATTCCAAGGGTGGGCATCGGCGTTTCTACAATCTCAACCTCCGGAAACAATCGACCCGGATTGAGAATTCCAGCGGGGTCCAGGCGCGCCTTCAGCGCCCGAAAGGCGGGCGCCAGCACCGCCAATTCCCCTGCGGCAGCCGCGCACTTGGCTTGGCCGACGCCGTGGTGGTGGGCAACCGTGCCCCCCGCATGGGCAGCCGCGGCAAGCGCGTCCGCCCACGCGGCGTCGTAAACGGACAGACTCCCGCGGCCAGCAAACGAGAAGTAGATACTGCATCCTTCACGGTAGACATGCGAAAAATGAGCCATGACTAGCGCGTGTCGCCCCAGCGCCGCACGCACATCTTTATACAGCGCGGGCAAACGCGACCAACTGGCCGCCACCTCCATCGTGTCGGCAAAACCGCCGTGCGCGAAGATCGGCGCCAGTTTGTAGCTCACATCGTGTCGGTGGGCGTACCAGTGCTCCCCCATCTCCCCGCCCAGATCGACGCCCTCTCCCACGAGAATCGCGTGGCCGTGCCGCGCGCAAACCTCGACGACTTCCGCGTCACCCTCCCACGCGACCACCAGTACGCAGCCCGTCGAAATCCCGCGCACCAGCGCGTTGACGAAACCCGGCAACGCGAGCGGCAGCGTCAGCGCGTTCCGACGCAGAGCGGGGATGCCATCCAAAGCAGCGAGCACGTCGGAAAGCCAGCCACCGTCCGCCCCCTGGCGACGGGCGCTCCCCCTCCCTGCAATCCGCGTATCGACAGGATCGTAGAGGCGGACGACGGCAGGATGGAGCTCGGCCTGGAGCAAGCCCCTCATGGCCGTCCACGCCCGCTCAACCGTGTCGAAGCGGTACCCGCGAGCCCAGCGCGCCTGCGGAAACGGCACGACACGTACCTCCAACTCCGTGATGATACCGAGAGAACCCTCCGTTCCCAGGAACCAAGGACCGAGATCCGGACCGCTGGCCAACGCTCCCGTCGTCTCGGTGCCCACCGGCGTCACGACACGCATTCCTCGAACCATGTCCGGAAACGTACCGTATTTACTGGAGAACTGACCCGCCGACCGCGACGCGGCCCAACCGCCCACCGTCGAACACCAGATCGACGACGGCGAATGTCGCGTGGCCCAGCCGGCGGCTTCCAACGCATCCTCCAGATGCTGACCGAGTACGCCGGCCTCCACGCGCACACTCTGCCGCTTCGTATCCACCGGCCCGATGCGGCGCAGGCGTTTGAGGTCGAGCGCAACCGCATCCCCGCGCCCGGCGGCGGCGCCGCAAACACCGCTCCCCGCGCCCCACGGCACCAGCGGCACCCCCTCGGACGAAGCCCACGCCAGGCACGCCGCAACCTCTTCATCGTTGGCCGGGAACGCCACCGCAATCGGGGCCGCGAGCTCCGCACCGCCGATCATCGCGAGCGTCGAACGCGGCCATAGATCCCGCGCGTGCGCCACGCGTTCCGGCATCGCATCGGAAACAAGGACGCGCCGGGACAGTTCTGCGAGGTTCACGCGCCTGTCTATCGCAGTCGTCCGCCGTTGACGGGCGCAAAAAGTAGACGGGCGCCCGGTTTCCCGGGCGCCCGTCGCGATGAGGAGGGCGGGGTACTCGCCTCGCTCCGGCCGTCGCGTCTCCGGTAGCACCGCATGCAGAACCCGTGCCAACGTGGTCGGACCCATCGTTCTAGTCGATGAACACGCACTTCTATGCGCGACGACCGAACGCCCTCCCTCCCCCACCCTGTCGAATCACGACACGGATGTCACGGCATCCTGAGCTGCGGACGTTTCCGCCACCACCTCAGCGAGCAGGTCCGCCAACGCCCACGGCCGCTCCTCGGGATGAAAGTGCTGCCCCCCGGCGACCGATCGATGCCGCCCCGCAGGTGATTTTGAAATCGCATAGTCCGCCTCATACGATGGATATGCCGGATCGCCGTCTCCCCAGATCGTCCAGAGTCGGCTTGCGATGAAACGCGGGTCCGGAAGGGGCCCGGCAAGGCTGGCAAGGTACGCCGCAAGCGCCGTGCGTCGCGCCGGATCCGCAACGAGCGGTCCAGCGAGTGCGGCAGTGGTGTCGCGGTCCATGACGTAGGGGTTGACGACAGCCCGCCGCAGGCCCGCCGACGACCGGAGCCACCGAAGCCATATTTCTGGTCGAAGCAAGGTTTCTGAGAATCCCGGCACGCGCGCAAGACGCGCCACCAGCGCCGTGATCGGATCGAGGCGCGTCACCGGACCGTTGGAAAGAATCACGGCGTCGAACACGCCACCTTCAGCGGCGGCCAGGACCGCTGGAATCGCGAGTCCGTGCGCAAAAATCGTCACCCGGGCTCCCCGCGCCGCCTCCGCAAGTGCGCGTCCACGCTCCTGCCACCCGTCTTTCGGGCAGGAAGCATCCAGCAAGTCCACCGCACGCCCGTGGCCAAGGCGCGCAAGGACCGCGTGAAATAACGCCGGTCCCGCGGGCGGTCCGGCAACGAGCCAGAGCTCACGAGGAGGCGAAGTGGAGGTTCGGGGCACGGGAGTGGCTCGCTTGGCAGGCGAGGATAGAGGGGCCGGTCCAATCGCCGAGGCGCGCCTTGTATGACCTGATCCTTGAGGACGCCACCATCATCAGCGGCGCACGACGTCAGGTGGCCGACATATGCGTGGAGGACGGTCGAATTGCGTACGTAGGCGCGCGCCCAGCCGGCACATCTCGAAAAAAGGTTAGCGCGATCGGCAAGTTTGTCATCCCCGGGCTCATTGACACCCATGTCCACTTCCGCTCACCTGGCCACCCCCACAAAGAAGACTGGTGCAGCGGATCGCGCGCTGCAGTCTCCGGAGGTGTCACGACGGTATGCGACATGCCGAACACGGACCCGCCGACGCTGACACGGGTGGAGTGGGATGAAAAGCGCGGGCTGGCAGCGGAAAATTCCCGCACCAACTTCGGACTTTGGGTCGGCGCCGCTGCGACAAATCTGGACGACGTGCGCGCCTTGACCGACAGCGGCGACGCCTGCGGCATCAAGGTGTTCATGGGCGCCTCGACGGGCCCCCTGCTCGTCGATGACGCCACGCTCGTCCGCTATTTTGAGCAGACCACCGCGTTGCTCGGCGTGCATGCGGAGGATGAGACCGTCCTCGCGCAATACCGTGCCAATTTTCGCGATCAGGTTGCGCCTGCACACAACAAGGTCCGCCCAGCCGAAGCCGCCGTTACGGCGATCCGCCGCCTCATCGACCTGGTCCGGGCCCACCCACGGCCGACCCACATCTGCCACATCTCGACGGGGGAGGAGCTGGAGCTCCTCGACAGCGTTCGCGGCGAATTGCCGCTCACGACAGAGGTGGCGCCGCACCACCTCTTTCTGTCCACCGATACGGAACTCGGCAACTTTGGCAAATGTAATCCGCCGATCCGGCCCGAAGTCGATCGCCGCGCACTCTGGACGGCCGTGAAACGCGGCCAGATCGACACCATCGGCAGCGACCACGCGCCCCATACCCGCGAGGAGAAGCAGCGCCCCTACTGGGACGCGCCAGCGGGCATTCCAGGGGTTGAAACAACGTTTTCGCTGCTGCAGCTTGCGATTCGCCAAGGGCGAATCTCGCTCGAGCGATTGGTTCAAATGTGCTGCGAAACCCCCGCGCAAATCTTCGGATTCCCGACGAAAGGGCACGTCCGTCCAGGGTTTGACGCGGATTTGCTGCTGTTCGGCGAAGCTGAACTGGTGAAATTCACCGCGGAGAGCCTGCTCACGCGCGTCGGCTGGAGCCCATTCACCGGGCAGAAGCTCGGACCGAAGCCTGAGCAGGTGTACGTGATGGGGCGGCTCGTTGCGCAGCGGGGCGTCATCGTCGATGACGACGGTCGCGGCATGCTGGTTCGCCCCGTCCGCTGACGATCATTCCGGGGGCGAAGTTGCGCGGGAGAGTTTCCCCTCCCGCGCACGCCGTCGTCGCGCAGCGGCCGGCCCGGTCGCCACCTTCCGGAAATCGCGCCACAACGGCGTTCGTTGCTCAGGCTTCGGCCTCTGTGTAGGCCACCCGGTCGACGTCCAAAGAGCGGCGCACCCGCTCCGCAACCGTCGGATTGGCGTCCATGAACGCAACCGCATTGTCTCGCCCATTGCCGAGGCGGAGATCGCCGAGCGAGTACCAGGATCCGGACCTCTCGATCGTGCCCGCCGCCTCCGCGAGATCGACCAACTCTGCCGTGCGGTGGATTCCACGCCCATAGATGATGTCGAACTTCACCTCGCGCAGCGGCGGGGCGAGTTTGTTTTTCGCGACGCGGACCCGCGTCAGACTCCCGATGGCTTCCTCTCCCTTCTTGAGCGCGCTGACCCTGCGGATATCCAAGCGAACTGAGGCGTAGTATTTCAGGGCATTTCCGCCCGTCGTCACCTCACTCGGTCCGAATGTGACGCCGATTTTCTGGCGGAGCTGATTGATGAAAATCAACGTCGTGTTGGACCGCGAAACCGCCGTCGTCAATTTGCGCATCGCCTTCGACATCATCCGCGCGTGCAAGCCCATTTGTGCGTCGGACATTCCTCCCTCGATTTCGTCCCGTGGAACGAGCGCCGCAACGGAGTCCACGACGATCATGTCCACCGCGCTCGAGCGCACCAACGCTTCAACGATGTCCAGCGCCTGCTCGCCGTCATCCGGCTGGGAAAGCACCAACTCGTTCAGGCGGACGCCCAGCGCCTGCGCGTACACCGGGTCGAGCGCGTGCTCTGCATCGACGAACGCTGCAGTACCTCCAGCGGCTTGCATCTCGGCGATAGCATGGAGCGCAAGCGTCGTCTTGCCGCTGGCCTCGGGTCCGTAGATTTCGGTAATTCGACCGCGGGGGTAGCCACCGCATCCGAGCGCCAGGTCCAATCCGAGCGATCCCGTGGGCGTGCTTGGCACCGGTTCCGGATCCTTGTCGAGCCGCATGATGGAGCCGCGCCCATACTGCTTTTCGATGGCCACCAACGCCGCTGTCAGCGCCGCCTTCCGATTGTTGTCTTGCAGTTGCATTTCAGTTGTCCTCTTTGAGATTCAGGCAGTCAAGCGCCGCAGCAGACCATCCGCGCGGCCAATCGTGCGCGGGCTGGGATGGCCCCTTTCCACGCGCGAAACGGTAAGAAATGGGTGGCAAAAGCCGTAACAGCACGGAATCGCCTTCTTCGGCGAGTGACGAAAGGGCGGTGGCCGGCACATCCGACCGGCACCCGCGAGCCCATTCCACGACCACCACGTCCGCCTCAACGCGATCAACCACGCCCGCCACGTGGGCGCGGAACAGCAGGATGCCCAGATTCACGGTTCGCCTGGCATGTCGAGGTCACACCGCAGCCCGACCGCCCGGGCGACGTGCCTCGCGTGCACATCGTCCGCACCTTCGAGATCCGCAATCGTTCGAGCCACCTTCAACAATCGCCGTGCAGCGCGTGCGCTGTGTGCGCCGATTTCCATCTCGTCTTGAAGCAGGGCAAGCGCAGCGTGCGTAGGTGCCGTCATCTCGATCGCGCGGTCCGCCGATATTTCGGCGTTACACGCGCAGTCTCCCCCCAACCGAAACCGCTGCCGATCCCGGGCCGCTTCAACCCGAGCCCGAACCACCGCGCTCGACTCCGCGGCGGCGCCACGCAGTACCTCCGCGGGCGGCACGGGCGCGAGCCCGACGCGCATGTCGAAACGATCCATCAGCGGGCCAGACAGCCGGTTGCGGTAATTTTCCCGTGCGGAAACTACACACGTGCACGGCCGAGTAGGATGCCCGAGGAAGCCACACGGGCAGGGATTGCTGGCCGCGACCAACATAAATGCGGCAGGCAAAACGACGTGCCCGCCGCTCCGCGCAATCACGACCCGCCGATCCTCCAGCGGCCCGCGAAGCGCCTCGCGTACCGACCGCGGAAACTCGGCAAACTCGTCCAGAAAAAGGACCCCGTTATGCGCCAGACTGACCTCTCCGGGCCGCAAGGAGGCGCCGCCGAGCAGTCCCGCCGCGGAAACGGAATGGTGGGGAGCGCGAAAGGGGCGCACCTGAATCGCCACGCGTCCGGGCGTCGCCAAGCCAGCGGCGGAGTGAATGCGTGTACACTCCAACATTTCGCGCTCCGTCATTCGGGGCAGAATCGTCGGGAGGCGCGCGGCCAACATCGTCTTCCCGCAGCCCGGCGGGCCCTCCATCAACAGATTATGTCCTCCGGCGGCTGCAATCTCGAGAGCCACGCGCGCCAACTTCTGACCGCGCACATCGGAGAAATCCAGAAGGGAGGATGTTGACGATTCCAGCGCCGGCTGACATGCCGGCAGATCCAACTCGCCGTTTAGAAAAGATACTACGTCGCGCAAACAGCCCGCGCCGCGAACCTCCAAGCCGGAAACCAGCGAGGCTTCCGCCGCGCACGCGCCTGGCAGAATAATGCCCCGGAAACCCTCATCCCGAGCAAGGCAGGCGTAGGCCAGGGCGCCCCGAACCGGCCGCAATTCCGCGCAAAGGCCGAGTTCGCCCACGAGCAAATATTCACGTGAACGCGCGGCATCGACGACCCCCGCCTTCGCGAGTATCCCGATTGCGATAGCTAAATCGTACGCCGTCCCATCCTTCGGGAAATCCCCGGGCGAAAGATTCACCACGATTCTCTGCCGCGGAAACTCAATGTCGCTCTGCTTGAGCGCAGAGCGGACACGCTCCGATGCCTCGCGAACCACGCTGGTCACGCTGCCAATGATCACGACGCAAGGCAGGCGACGGAGGAAATCGACCTCGACGACCACCGGCACCGCATCCGCACCGACCAACGCCGCTCCGTGTACCAGCCCCGCCATGTCCGCTCCTCGACGAGCCAACCCTGAGCACGGACCATGCCAACGCCCACGCACGAAAAAGACAGCTTGCTCCGAACGCAGAGCCGATGCCTGACGGAGGTCCCCGACGGAC
>CAMAWH010000018.1 GCA_945861635.1 Klebsiella pneumoniae
ACTGCGATGACGCCGATCCGACGCTCTACACGGACGCCGACGCGGACGGCGCCTGTGACGCGGGCGACTACACGACAGACTGGGGCAGCGCCATGATCGCGATCCCCGCAGGGACGTTCTCGATGGGGGGCGGGCTCGGCGACCCCACAAGCGCCTACACCGACCACGACGTGACCCTGACGCACGACTTCTGGATCGCGCAGACGGAGATCACGCGGGGGCAGTGGGAATCGTGGAGCGGGGGAGCGGGGTGGACCTACACGAGTCTCCCGACCTACCCGTGCACGACCTCGACGACGACGGCGGATTGCCCGGCCGACTCCGTCTCCTGGTACGACGCGGCGCAGTACGCCAACGCGCTCTCCGCGGTCGCGGGGCTGGCCAACTGCTACCTTTCGGACGGCACAGATCTCGCGCCGGCGTATCTCACGGACCCCTACTCCTGCCCCGGGTACCGGCTGCCGACCGATGCGGAGTGGGAGTACGCGGCACGGGCGGGGGAGGACACAACGTATTCGGGGTCGAACACGTCCACGGACGTGGCGTGGACGGCCGAGAATGCGTCCTACGTTGGCACCTTCGCTCACGAGGTTGCGACGCTGGCGCCGAATGCCTGGGGGCTAACCGACATGAGCGGGAACGTGTGGGAGTGGACGCATGACTGGTACGACAGCGCCCACGGCGGATACGCGGACGGGAGCGCCGACGTGGACCCGGCCGGTCCCGTCACCGGCTCGGGTGAGGGAAACGAGGGTTCCTACCGTGTCGGTCGCGGTGGCGACTGGCTCCACGACGCGGACTCCGCGGCCGTCTCCGGCCGCTACGTCGGCAGCCCGGGCGGCTCCTACACCTACGTCGGCTTCCGCCTTGCGAGGTCTATACCTTGATGCTTGACGCTCGATCCCCCGGACCTTTGGTTATTTTTGCATTTTCATCGTGTTGAACGCATGTTTTACCCTCAGCCCCACGTCGCCGCTGCACCGGTTGGTGGCGAAAGGCCTGCCGGAGCTTGGGGTGTTGCGGGCGGCGGGGCCGCAACGCTGCCGTTGCCGCGGCGCGGGGGTCTCCCAAAAGCGGTAGCATCCCGTCGCGATGCCGGATGACGTTCAGCCCCTCCTGCTCGCCATCGAGCGCGACGTTGCCATGATCGCCTCCCGTGTTTTTGGGGCCGCGCTCCGCGCGTCCGTTTGGTTCATGGCACCGACGTTGCTCGTGAGCTGTGTCGCCGATCCCGCCGCGCGTTCTCCCTCCCCTGAACCCTGCCCCGCCGACGAAATCCGCGACGACACCGACGCCTGTGTCCCGCTCGCCTGCGGGAAGGGTGAGTATGGTCAGAACGCAGGCGCGGACGTGCTCCTCCACCCCGGGGAGAGCATTCAGGACGCGGCAGATTCGCTCGGCGCCGGCACCCTCGCGCTGGCCGCGGGCACGTACACGGAGTCGCTCGTGCTCGCTGCCGAACACGACGGCATCACGATTTCCGGGCGGTGCGCGGCGTTGGTCACCCTGGACGGCGCGGCGGGCGATCTGTACAGCGGCACCGTGTCGATCTCTGCCCGCGCCACGCACACGTTCGCCCTCTCCGGCCTGCGCATCACCGGCGGCCAGGCCTTCGGCATCGCCATCGACCATGCGCTTGTGGACCTCCGAAACCTCGATGTGGACGGCAACGGCGGCATCGGCATCGCCCTCACCACCGCGACGACGACCATGATGAACGACGTCCTCGTCCGGAACAGCGGCGTCGTGAGCGGCGAGAAGTTGGCAGGTCAGGGAATCGTCCTCGGCGGTACCAGTCACCTCGTCGCAAATCGCCTTACCGTGCAGAACAATCGCGTCGCCAGCGTCTACCTGGCCGAGGGGACGGCGGAGTTCACCGACCTCGTCATCACCGACACGCAGCCCCCGACGCGCGCGGGCACCGGGTTCGGGATGATGGTGGGGCACGGCGCCACGGTGGGCATCGACGGCGGATTCTTCTCGCAGAACCAGGGCTATGGACTCACCGTGTACGGCGAGGGGAGCGTGCTCACGTTCACCGACCTGACCATCGCCGACACCGTGGCCACCGGCACGGAGGATGCAAGTTCCGCCTTGCTGATCAATCAGGCCGGGCATGTGGAAGGAAGCGGCCTGACCCTCGCGCGCAACAACCAACGAGGCATCGAGATCGATAGCGCAACGGCGGTGCTGGCGAATGTCACCGTGCTCGACACAGACAGCGGGCGCATCAACGACGGCCCGGCAGGGGTGATCGTCGGGGGACCGTCGGTCGTCGCGATCTCAAACCTCCGTGTGGAACGCGCATCGACGCTGGGCGTGGCGGCCGTCGGCGTCGGGGCGGAGTTGACAATCGCCGGGTGCGATGTCGGCGCGACCCGGCCGAACGCCGGGGGCGATCACGGGGTTGGCATTGTCGCCGGGGGCGGCGCGCACATCACCGTTCGAGGCTGCGCGATCCACGACAACGCCGAGGCGGGCGTACTCGTCGTCGGCGCGGGGAGTCGCGTGGACGTCAGCGACAGCGTGATCGGGCGGACGGCGGCCTCGCCCGCGGGTGACGGCTACGGGCACGGCGCGTTTGCCCAGGACGCAGCCAGCCTCACGCTCTCCGACGTGCTCGTACGGGACGCGACCGGAAGCGGGATTGGGGCCACGCTCGGCGCTTCGGTGACGCTGACCGACGTGACGGTAGCGCGCACGCGCACGCTTGCGAACGGCGACGACGGCAAGGGCATCGTTGTGGACGGCGCTTCCACGCTGCTTGGTGCGGGGGTCGCGGTGGTGGGAAACCGATCGGTCGGGATCTACGTGCTCGCGGGCTCCAGCGCGGAGTTCGAGGACTGCGTCGTGAGCGGAACGCGCGCAGACACGTCCGGAACGAACGGCCTGGGCGCGTGGGTCGCCGGCGGCTCACACCTGAAACTGGAGCGATGTGCACTCACCGATAACGAACTTGGGGGCGTCCTTGCGGCGGATGTCGGGACACAGGTCGATCTGATGGACGTGACCGTGTCTGAGCCCTACTGCAGCCCGTTCTTCGGCTTTGGCGGCGGCATTGAGGCAGCGACGGGTGCGCGGGTGGTCGCCCGCCGTTTGCGCATCGACGACCCGATTGGCTTCGGGCTGTTGGTCGATCAAGGGGGCGTGATGGAGATCGACGACGTGGTGGTCCGGCGCACGCGCGGAGTGCCCGGTACGGACGACGTGCCAGAGGGCGTCGGCGCGGCGGTGATGGTCGCGGCGGGCAGCACGTTGACCGGGCGAAACCTCGAAATCGACGGCGGTGCGACCGTCGGCCTCCTCGTCGCAGGGGAAAATTCATTTGCCGGCATCGACGGCTTCGATGCCCACCACCTTACAGCGACCACGTTGTACGCCACGACGTTGGGGGCCAGCGCGCAGCAAGGCGGGGTGCTCACGCTGACGGATGCGATGTTCGTCGATGTAGAGGGAGTGGCGCTCCTTGCGAATGCCGGCGGCCTGTCGGAGTGTCGCACCTGTGTGATCACGGGAGCGGCCTTTGCCGGGGCGGCGTCGCTGGGCGGGAGCCTGATTCTGGACGAGGTGGCGATCGCGGACACGCGCCCGGATGCGTCGTTTGGCGGGGGCGTGGGGATTTTCGCGAGCAACGGTGACGTTGCCAGAGATGCGCCCGGGTCGGTCAGCGTGGACCGTTCGACGATCTCGGACAACCCGATCGCCGGGCTGTGGCTCCACCATGTGGAGAGTGTCGTCGTGCGCGACTCCGTGATCCGCGGTGGGGAGGGTTTTTCCCTACGGGAGGGTCTTTCCGTCCATGGCAACGCGATCTATGCCCGTGACCTTGCCGCGGACGCTCCCGGCCTTGTCGTCAGCAATTCCAGCCTTGGCGGCAGCGACGACGCCGGCGTCCTGTTGGACGACGCCTCGGCGACGTTTACGGACGTGGAGTGGGGCGAGAACGGGGTTGACGTGGTGCAGCAACGATGTGGGGAGAGCCCTGTGATCACCGAGCTTTCCGGGGCAACGACGGAGATCTGCGATGGCCGAGAGCGGCCTGCGCTGTCGTTGGTGTTTGATGTGTATCTGACGGAGGTGGTGGGGGTTTTGGAGTAGGGCGGTGCAGCGGCCACGCGGTTTCATGGTGGGCCGGGCGGCGGCTCGCCGTGGGGGATAGTCCCTTTGCGTTGGCGCATCGCTCCCCCCGAACCCCGCCGCCCGAATGGAAGAAAACCTTCCATCCAAGGGCACTTGGCTGCCCAAGTGGTCGCCAATGGAAGGAATTCTCTCACTCGTGGGCGGTCCTCCCCGTCGCCGCCGCCTGCGTTCTTGCCACGGTTGGCTGCGCCGCGCCGGTGGCTACGGCGTCTGGCGGAGGGCGCGCGGTCACTGCGGAGTGTGTCATCCCGGACGGCGCGAATGCGTACGTCGATGCGGGCGCCGCACCGGGCGGAAACGGCTCGCGCGGCGCGCCCTACGTGTCGATTCAGGCGGGCGTGGACGCGGGCGGGCGCGTGATCATCGCTCCCGGCACCTACGCCGAACAACTCGTCGTCGGCGAAGCGCACGACGGGCTGGTGCTGGAAGCCGCGTGCCCCGGTACCGTTTTTCTGGATTCTCAGGACTTCGCGCCGTTCAGCTACGCCATCAGCGTCAACGCCCGACGCAGTGACATCGGAATCGCCGGCATCTCGGTGTCGCGTGGACCCGCCGCCGGCATCGCCATGCAAGCCGGCCGCCTGACGCTGACGGACGTGTCCCTGCTCGACAATCAGCAGGTGGGCCTGCTCGTCGCCGGGCTCGGCGCCAACGTCGAGGCGGTGCGGCTCCGCGTCGGCGGTACGCGGGTCGTTGGGGATCTTGCCGTCGGCGTCTATCTGTCCAGCGGGGGCGGATTGCACTGTGAGGACTGCGAGATCGTCGGCACGGAAGGTCTCGGCTTCGGCCTGGCGGCCGCGGCCCGACTCACCATGGAGGGCGGGCGCGTGGCGGACAATGGCATCGGCTCCACCACGTTCGGAGATGGCGTGCAGGTGATGGATGGCTCCGTGGCCGACCTGCTGGACGTCGTGATCGAGGGCAACGAGTTCTTCGGCGTGCTCGTCGATGGCAAGGGCAGCACGCTCTCGCTCGGGAACGCCGTCGTCCGCGGGCACGACCATGCCGTGCAGGGGGGTGCCATCAACATCTGGAACGGCGGTTCTGCCACGGTCTCCGCCACGCGGGTCGCGGACAATCGCGGCTGGGGGATCATGGCGACCGGCCCGGGTTCGAGTGCCGACATCGAGGGCGGCACGGTTTCGGGCATGCTCGAACGAATTTCCCAACGCGACGGAGAGGAGAAGGGCGATGCCGCGGCCATCGCCTCAGGAGAGGGCGCTACGGTCAACGTTCGCGACACACACATCCGGGACGGGCAGGTGTTGGGGTTGGCGGCATCGGCGGCCTCGTTGGTGGCCGACCATGTGGTCGTCTCCGGTGGCCGGTCCACGCAGCATGCCGCCGGTGTCGGCGCACTCGTGTGGTCGGGCGGGACAATGGTCGTGAGCGACTCCACGTTTGAGAACAACGAGGTCATCGGCCTGCGCTCGCAGGGGGCGGGGAGCCGCCTCACCCTCTTGCGAAGTCGGGTGGCGGGTACCTACGGCGCGGGAGAAGTCAATGGGGCCGCCATCTACACGGAGGACAGCGGCGAGGCGTTCCTGGAGGACGTGCTCATCGTCGGCACGCAGGGTGTGGGGCTGCTTTCGGACGCCGGCGGTCAGGTGCACGCGGTACGAACGACGATTGACGACACGGACACGTGGCGAGGCGGCAGCAGGATTCTGGGGGGAATGGGCGCGGTCGTCACCAACGTAGACGACGAAGCCGCGGTGGCAGGCAACTTGACCTTCGATGCTGGGGTGATCCGAGGTAGCCACCTCGCCGGCGCCTTGGCGATCGGGGCTGGCAACGTTCTCATGATCAACCAGTCCAGCGTCGAGGCTACCTCCGGGCCGGCGTATGCAGCGGGCATCGGTGCCCTTCACGGCGCCCAACTCCGCTGCGAGCAGACGCGGATTGCGGACACGCGGGGGTCGTCGATCATCGTCGCCGCGGCGACGGGCAGCCTTGTGGACTGCGTCGTCACTGGATCGACCGGCGTGCCGGAGTACACCGCGGCCGGGGCGTTGCAGGTGCAGGAGGGGGCTGTGGTCGAGGCCTCACGTTTGACCATCCAGGACGTTGCCGGGCCGGGCGTGGTTGTCGCGGGCGCCGAAGTGACGTGCGTGGACTGCGCGATCTCCGGGACGACCTTCGCCGGCGCGCTTGCGACGGAGGGGGGGGCGTTGACAATGCGGGGGGGAGCGGTGAGTGGCGTGTCTCGCGACGCCACGCTCGGCGCCGGCGTCGGCGTGTATGTCGGCCCGGACAGCACGGTGGCACTGATGGACATGACGGTCAGCGGCGCGCCGCTCGCGGCACTCTGGCTCGAACAGGGCAGGATGACCGCAACGAACTGCGCACTGGCGTCCGGGGCCGGGCTGGCCATCCGCGAGGACTTGTCGGTCCACGGCAACGTGACGTTTGCGGGGCCAGGCAGCGTGCTCCATCTGTCGGGGTGCACGCTGACGTCCGGCGAATCGGTCGCGGTATTGTTCGATGGTGCAACCGGAAATGTGGCCGGGAACATGTGGTCGGCGGGGGCGATGGTGGTCGAACAGGGCTGCGTCGCGGATGAGGCCGCGGTGGTCGGCTGGCAGGAGGCCCCTCGGGGAGACATGTGCCCCGTCGAATCCGTGCTGACGTTTTCGTTCCCATACTCGATGGGCCTTCCGGAAGTGGCGGCCGAGCTCTGAGCTGGGGGGCGGTACACCAGGGGCAGGCCCATGCGGCGCATGCCGCGTCCAGCGTCGTCGGCTTGTCCGTGCGCACTGCAGCGGTCTGCATCGCGAGCTGAGTCTGGAACGTCGCGGTGCCGAAGTCATGTCCCGTCAAGGCGCGCACCCGGCCCATGCTCCCGTGACGACTGTGCTACCCTCGCCCCCTCCCCGGAACCGGACCCATGGAAAGCCCCACCCTGCTCGGCCACCCAACCGGCCTGTTCAACCTGTTCTTTGCCGAGATGTGGGAGCGTTTCTCCTACTATGGCATGCGCGCGCTCCTCGTCTTCTACATGCTCAAGGGGTTCCTTGGGTATGGCGACAAGGAGAGCTACGCCGTCTACGGCGCATACACTGCGCTGGTCTACATGACGCCTTTCTTCGGCGGAATGCTGGCCGACCGGCTCCTCGGCGCCCGGCGCGCGGTCATCCTCGGCGGCCTGTTGATGGCGGCGGGGCACCTGACGATGACCATCCAGTCCAGCGATGCCTTCTTCCTGGCGCTTGGCCTCCTCATCGTCGGCAATGGTTTCTTCAAGCCGAATATTTCCACGATCGTCGGCAAATTGTACCCGGACGGCTCCACCAAGCGGGATGCGGGCTTCACCCTGTTCTATATGGGAATCAACCTCGGCGCGGCCATGGCGCCGCTGTTGTGCGGGTACGTCGGCGAAACCTACGGCTGGCACTACGGATTTGGCCTCGCGACGGTGGGAATGCTCATCGGTCTGGCCGTCTTCGCCGTCCCCACGCGGATCGCGCAGTTCTTGATCCTCGGCGGTGCGCTCGCGACGGGTGGATCGATGGTGTTCCTGGCGGACGACGCCATTCTCACCGCGATCAACGCCTTCGTCGCGTTGGCGTTGGTGGTCAGCGGCGGCATCGCGTTCGCGGCGCTGAACAAAGGGGGAATTCCCGGTGATGCAGGCCAGCCTCCCGTGGGTGCGCCGACCCGAATCATGGGCTTGCCCACCGTTCCTGCGGTCGTCGGTGCCACGTTGCTTCTCGCTCCCCTCCTCGGCTGGCTCGTGAACTCCGCGCGAAGCGTCCGCCTCATCCCGGAGGCCGCGATCACCTCGCTTCAGGAGCAGAACAGCCCTGCGATGGGCGTGGCAGCGAGCTTCTTGCAGGAGATCGCAACGCCGCCAGGGCTCGTGCTGTTCGTCAGCGGCGCCATCGCGCTGACCTTCATCCTCCGCAATGCGTTTGCCGCGGAGATCGTGGAGCGGCAGCGTCTGTTCGTCGTGGTCGTGATGATGTTCTTCTCGATGCTGTTCTGGGCGTTCTTCGAGCAGGCCGGCAGCAGCATCAACAACTTCACGGACCGCAACATCGATCGTGTGCGCGAGGGGCGCGTGATCACCGCGTCCGAGGTGGGCCAGACGGTCCGGTTGGAGCTGAATCAGGAGCAGGTCGGTCGCGCCCTGACCTCCACGCTGTACGTCAATGGCAGCGCGGTCGGGCTCGATTGGGTCGATGATCCCGCGGTTGCGGACGTCGTCGGAAAGGAGAGCGACGACGACGCGCTGGGCGTGGTGGTCGGCGGGTCGTGGGCACCGGGCGTGCTCTCGCTGACGCACCTCGACCGTGCGCGGGCCGAGGCGCGTCGCTTGGCGGGCGAGGCCGGGGAGGGCGGCGCAGCGGTGTCACCAAAGGTGGAGGCCGACTGGCTGGTCGGCGCGGCGGATGTTGGCATGGGTGTCGGCGGCTCAGAGATTCCGGCATCCACCTTCCAGGCTGCCAACCCCGTATTCATCCTGCTCTTCGGTCTTGTGTTCACGGGGTTGTGGGGGTTCCTCGGCGCACGCCGGATCGAGCCCAACACGGCCGTGAAGTTTTCGCTGGGCCTCGCCCAGTTGGGGCTTGGTTTCGGCGTACTCTGGTACGGCGCGGGCCAGGCCGACTCCCGCGGCATGGTCGGAATGTCTTGGTTGATTGTGGGCTACTTGCTCCACACCACCGGCGAGCTGTGCCTCTCCCCGGTGGGGCTGTCGATGGTCACTCGCCTCAGCCCGACCCGTTTGGTGAGTACGGTGATGGGCGCTTGGTTCCTGGCCACGGCATTCTCCAGCCTGCTCGCGGGGATCATCGCCACGTTTACGGGCGTTGGGCACGGCGGTGGGGACGAGCGCACGATTCCGGTGCCGACGGAGACGTTGGGCGTCTACGCCGGCGTCTTCGGGCAGATCGGCATCGCGTGTCTCATTTCGGCGGCGATTCTCCTCGCGATGTCGCCGCTGCTCGTCCGCTGGATGCATGAGTCAGGGGACGCGCCGAAGCCGACGGGGCACTGAGGGGGGTGACACTGTCCGGCGGGCTACTCTGCACGCGCACGCTCGGAGCCCCTTGATCCCTTTGACTCTCGCCCTCGCGGCTTCAATGTTGACCGCCTGCACGCCCGAGGCCGACGACGCGGCGAACGCTGGGGACGCTGACGCGGACACGAATGCGGATTCGGACACCGACGCGGATTCGGACACCGACACGGATTCGGGCACCGACGCGGACGCTGGCTTCGTGAAGATCCCGGCCAGCACCTTCGACATGGGGAGCACGCCGGGCCAGCCCCATTACGGTTACGGCGTTCACAGCGTCACGCTCACGCACGCCTACTACGTCGGCGTGACGGAGGTCACGCAGGGCCAGTTCCAGGCGGTGATGGCGTACAACCCGTCGTCCTTCACGGACTGCGACGGGCAAGGTCCGGACAACTGCCCGGTCGAGGGGGTGAATTGGTACGAGTCGGCGGCCTACGCCAACGCCGTGTCGGCTGCGGCGGGTTTGCAGGAGTGCTACACCTGCACGGCGAGCGGCACGAACGTGGAGTGCGACCTGGGCGTGAACCCGTACGACTGCACCGGATACCGGCTCCTCACCGAGGCCGAGTGGGAGGGAGCGGCGCGCTGCGGAACGTCATGAAACGACGCTCGATAAGAGGAGATCGCGAGAGGTGATCAATGGTCAGCCGCCACACGGGACGACACCCACACGACGGGGGCGGCCACGGTATGCCCGCGCGACGGCCGGACCTACTCGACCTGGGTGATCTCGCAGCCGTTCTCGCTGCAGCGGGCATCGACGATGCCGTGGAGATCAAAGGAATCGCTACGCCAATACACGGCAATGTCACAGGAACCGTTCTCGTCGTCCCCGATGCCAAAATCCGCGTGCTCCAGCGTCAGGGAACCACCCGGCCGCAGGCGAAACACGGTGACATCCCCCAGGCACGGCTCATCGCGGTCCTGGTCGTTTCGCTGGGCGATCACGTCCGTCCCGGAGATGTCTCCCCCGCGGTCGTCCGGGGGGTCTCCGTCCGACACGGAAAGCACATCAAAGTCGCCCCCGTAGGCGTTCCCCGCGTTCGCACCGGTAAGCGCGACGCGCTCCAGCACCAACGATTCCCGGACCCGATCCACCGCAGCCGCGTGGGTGAGGTGGTAGTTGTTGCAGTCGCCGCAGGACGAGGGAAAGACTTCCTCCCCGCTCGTGCCGCCGCGAATGGTCAGATCACGCAGCGTGACCGCGTCGAAATCACCCTCCAGTGCGGCCAGCCCGACACCCGCGACGGCCGGTTCGCCGCCGTCGATGATGGCGGCGTCGCGGTCGCAGCCCTCGATGGTCAACGACGGCAGCGCGGGCAGATCGCTGCGCGAAAATGGACCCGGCTGCCTCCCGCAAAACTCAATGACCGATCCGTCGACCGCACCTCGGAGCGCATCGTGGAACGTCGAAACGACGACGCCATCAAGGCGAACATACGGATCCCAGTGCTTCGCGGGCGCGGTGTCGGATGCGGTGTCGCCGGTGGTGCCGGCGCAGCCGAGCGCGCTGAGCAGTACCAAGGCGAGTTCCACCTCAGACCTTCGTCCAAAGGTCGTCGGAGCCCCACCCCGGCGACCCGGCGGCCCGCTTCGCGTTGAGCCAGAGCAGCAGTTTGATCTTGAAATAGCCCTCCGTGGGGGCCTCATCGTCCCAGCCAGTGTAGGAACGATTGAACAGGTACACGACGGAATAGTCCGCGCTCGGTGGAATCGTCGTCGCGTCGGGCAGCGCCCCCTTGTGGCGAACGTAGGCCTGAATGCCTTCGCCGTGGCCATGCTTGTCAACCGTGGGGTTTGTCGCCCCCGCTGTCGACACGAAAAAACCAAGGCCGTGTTGACTGGTGGTCGTCCTGGCCTGAACCTTGCACATCTCCGCGAGGCTCGCGGTGGTCACCACCCGCGCCGCAGTGCCGCCGTCCGGCAGGCAGAACGTGTTCCGCAGCAGGCGGGCGACGTCGTAGGCGCTGGCCGTCCAGCCCGAACCACCGGCGTTCGCGGCGAGGTTGCGGGTGCCGCGGGGCGCGTACGTTTCGGGAAGGCTTGGGGCCATGACGGAGGCAAAGAAGGAGTCCTCGATCAACGCATCCGGCGAAATCGGAACGGGCTTGCCGGCGTGCAGAGCTTCCCCCTCCCACGGCCACGCCCCCCCGTAATAGCTCACCTCATCCGCCGCGAAGCGATCCCCCTGACCGACCCGCGTGGAGAACGCGGCACACGGCGTCAACACCTTCTCCTTGATCCAACTCTCGTAGTCCCGGCCGGTGACCGACGCGATCAGGTAGCCGGCGAGGATGAAATTCGCGTCGGCATAGGCCCACCAGTCACCGGGGAGGTTGAGCGGCGTCGAAAGGGCACAGTACAGCATTTCTTCAAGGGTCATCGGGAGGTGGTGGCCCATCAATTCGACAACGGTCTGATCTTCCTTGTACCAGTCATAGGCAGTGCCCGGCGTCGGCCCCACACCGAGGCCCTGGTACTTCCGTGGGGTGTCCGCGTGCGTTTCCAGGATGCCCGAGGTGTGCGACAGCAACTGCCGGATCGTAATGCCGGCCATCCGCGCCGGGTGCGCGCGCCGACCGGTCGCGCCGATTTCCGTCAACACCGCCGCCGCAAGCACCGCGTCGCAGAGGAAGTCCAGGCCCAGTTCCCCCAGCGTGGTTTCGAGACCGTTCGGCAGCGAGCCGTCCTCCAGGCCGTCCTCCAGGCACCGCATCACGCCCAACGTCGTGATGATCTTTGACACGCTCCCAAGGCGGAACACCGAGCGTGGGGTTGCGACGGTCAATGGTTCACGCGCATAGCTGGCGGCGGTTCGGTTTGTGAACGCCTTCGCGTACACAAGGCGACCGTCACCAGAAATGACCGCTACCGAGCCGTTCGGGATGTCGCGAAACGTCATGTAGTCGAGAACAATGGCGTCGATTTCCGAAAACTCAGCGGAGCCGAACGGGACGGCCGCCGCCGCCCCGCAGACGTAAAAGCTGCTCGTTACGGGTTCCACATGCAGCGCTTGGTCCGCCCGGGTCGCAGTGTACGTGCGCGACTCGCAGGCAAACGACTCCAACGCATCCTCGGTGTCCACCGTCTTTTTGGGGTACCCATGGATCCAAATCGGCGAGGGGCCGCCTGAACCGGGTCGCCGTTCCGGCGGCGTCGGCACATTCCCCGCTCCGCCCCCCGGCGGCACGCCCATTCCGACCGGCATCTGTCCGCGCGGCCGCACGCCGCCGATATTCCTCGGGCGAGCGTTCCCCGTCCGCGTAATATGCGAATCGCCGCCCCTCGACGGCGTCCGATCAATCCGGTCATCACGCACCATTCCCGGCGCCGACCGCATGATTCGAGCATCCGTGACCCGCGCCGCATCCCGCACGATCCCGCCGCCGTTTCCGCACCCACACGCGCCGTCCACGCGCGACTCTGGCGGGCATCCGCAGGTGCGCAAGCCGGCCTCCGTACGCAGAATGCTCACGACGCGCCTCAGTTCGTCCGGACCATGCCGTCGATGTAGAACGTCGCAATCGGTGTGGTGCCCGACAGCGTCGTGACCTTCCAACGAATGTACTTGAACGGGCGGTCGGCCGTTTTGCGCTCCATCGCCGGGGCGGACGCCTGACTCGTGAAGCTCGCCCAGATCACCCAACCATCCTCGGACTCCTTTTGCATGCCGGTGATGATGTCGATCTGGATCGCGGGGTTCGTACCGGTCAATGCCAACAACTGTAGGAGAAACTCCCCCATGTCGTAGTCGCTGACATCGATGGACTCGGAGAGCGCCATCGTGGTGCCCGAAACGGTGACGCGCACCGGCAGACGGGTGAGAATGATTGCGTGGGCCATGTTTCGCTCCGGGGAACATGGCAACCGTCTCCGGGGACGACAGCTGCCGGGGACGACAGCTGCCAAGTGGAGAATACGCGCGACGCTGGCGCAGCGCAAGCGCGGGCGCGTGATTCTCTTGAGACGCGTTCGGACCGCGCTAGATTCCGCCTGTCGAGATCGCTACCTTGACGCTCAGCGCTCGTCGCCTGAGAAAAATCTTCTAAAAAATGGCACTTGCCCAAGCAGGTTGCCCTTTTTGAGACGATTTTTTCTCAAGCGTGTGGGGTGTCGCGACAGGGGGCGGCGCACACGCCCGCCGCGCCCCCTCCGGCCTCCGGCCACCTCCCGCCGCAGCGTCAGCGCGCTTGAGCAGGCGGCGTCAGCGCGCCGGACCCGGCCGGGCCGCCGCATGCGGCGCGTCGAGGCCGGCCATGGGGTGGCGGCTGCCTTGCCGAAAGCGGTCGGCGTTGTCACCGTCGGCCGCCGCACCGATGGCTGCCGCGACGCGCTCGATCTCGCCGCGGGGCCGCATCGCCTGCCCGAAGCGGAGGCCGGCGCCGAACCAGACCTCCGCCGCCTCCGCCGCCGGCACGGCCGCCACCTCAGCGGCAAGGCACGCCCCGAGCGAGGCAGGATCGCGCTCTGCGCGCCGTTCGCACCCTCTGAGCGCGGTCGCGCCTGCCGCTGCGCAGAGCCAGCACGGACCGACGGCTCCGGCGGATAGCATCGCGACCCGCGCCGGAACATCGCCACCCGCTGGGCAAAACGCCAGCGTGATCGCGGCACCCCGGCCGATCGCACGCGCCTCGGCGGGCGGGAGCGTGTCCAGCCAGACGTTCAGCGTGGAAGGGGCGGTGCACCGCTCCACGGTTGCCTGTCCGAAGCCCTCCAACGCCGGTTCCACGAGGCGGACCGCGCGCACCTCGGCCAGCGTGTCGGCGCGAGAACGCCGACCCTCCCGCGCCTCCTCGCCGAGACGCAACCCGTAGATACGACGAAACATCGCGACGGCGTGATCATTTGCCGGCGCGACGCTCGCCAACAACGCGAGCGGGAGCCGAGGGCCGGCGACGAGCGCAAATCGCGCGCCGTCCGTGGCGCGAATGTCGAAAATACTGGGGTCCTGCGGCCATTCCGCCACGGCGATCCACGCCGGCACGTTCGCAAGCAGCGGCACGCCCACCAGCGCGATCGCGAGCGCGCGGTGACGACGATCCCACGCCCATCCGGCCCCGGCGGCGGTGAGCAGCGCGAGCACGAACGCCCACGGCGCGTGGTAGCGAATGTTGTTGACGGGCGCGCCGGCTTTCGCCAGGAACAAGGGAAACTGCGTGGCCGAGTAAAACATCGCATACGACGCACCGAGCGCAAGGATGATCCGTCCGCGCGGGGCGAGCGCCGCGCATCCGGCCGCGACGGCCGCGGCGGCGAGCGTCAGCGCAGCCGAAACGCTCTGCCCTCGCACCGGCAGGTACAGGCGATCGGCGAGGCGCGCGGGATAAAACAGCGTGGCCGCGCGCTCCAGCGACGCCGCGAGATCGAACGACCCGCCGGTCGCCTCCATTCGGTAATAGCCGGCGTCTCCCCGGGCGGTCGGTACGAGCATCGCTGCGCAGCCAACGCCGAATCCGGCGAGAACGCGGATGCGCTGACCCGGCAAAAACCACAGCGCCGCCGGGACGAGCACCACCGCTTCGTACGCCGCGGTTCGGCAAAACCAGACGGCCAGGCCGAGCACCAGCCCCGTTGCCAACCCGTGCCCTCGCGCAAGGAGGAACAGCGCAAGCAGGCCGATCAGCGCTGTCTCCTGGTGGTTCCCCCACGCCATCGTCGCAAGGTCGCTGATGCCGACGGCGGGCAGCGCCATCGCGACCACGAAGGCCCACGCGGCGGCGCGACCGACCCACGCTTCCAGGGAAAAAAACCGGCGAGCATCGTCGCCGCGGTCCACAGGAGCGGCACGAGCTTCCACGCCGCGAAGCTGTCGAAGGTCGCCACCAGCGGCGCTGCGGCCATGGCAACGACGGAGCAGCCCCCGCAGAAGCTCCGATATTGCAACAACGGCAGTTCCGACCAGAGATCTCCGTGGACCAGGTACCAGCCGAGCGTCGCGTTGTAGGACTCCTCGACGTTCCAGAATCGGCGGGGGTCGGCCGCGAGCCGGACCGCCGCGTTTCCGACGCGGAACGCGACGAGAAGCAGGAGCAGCAGGCGTTCCGAGCGGGACACGGCGGGCAGGGTGGAGAGAGGGAGAGTATGCGCGCTCGATATAGACTGGTGCATGTGGCCGCTCGCTCCCACCGATCCCGCGTTGCCGGTGCAAGGGGGGATGGACGCGCTGTCCGTGCTTGCGCCGCGACGCATCGGCGTGGTGCGGTTTGGGCGCATCGGCGACATGCTCCTGCTCACGCCGACCCTGCGTGCGCTGCGGCAGCGATTCCCGGCCGCGCGCATCGAGGTTGCGACGCACGCGGCGTGTGTGCCCGTCTTGAAGCGCAGCCCTGACATCGATATTATCCACCCTGTAGCCGGGTGGTTCGCGACGGCGCGGGCGCTCCGGGGCGTCGATCTGGTCGTGGACGCGCAGCGAACCGATGCCTCCGCCTTGGCGGCGTGGGCGTCGGGAGCTCCGGTGCGGTTGGGGTGGCGTACGTCGCGATGGCATGATGCGCTGCTCTCCCACGTTGTGGACCCCCAACGGTCCTATTCCGCGCACTTTCAGGCGTCGGTGCTGCGGTCGGTTGGTGTGGGCGAGGTGGATCTCGACCTTGCGCTCGACCCCGGCGATTCAGCGAGAGCGGCGGCCGAGGCTGCATTTCCCGGAGAGGCGAGGCGAATTGCGCTGGCGCCGGGGGCCAGCGTCGTCACGCGGACATGGCCGGAGGCGCGCTGGGTTGCGCTGGCACAGGCGCTTGGCGCGCGGGGGTGGGAGGTGATCGTCGTGTGGGGACCGGGCGAACAGCCGCTCGCGCAGCGCGTCGCCGCGGGCTCCGGCGCTCGGCTCGCCGGGCCGACCAGCATCCTCGAACTTGCCGCCACAATCGCCCGGTGTCGCGTTTTCGTCGGCAATTGCAGTGGTCCCCGCCACATCGCAGTGTCCCAGCGCGTACCGACGCTGGTGATGCACGGCGCGACGGCGGTTGGCGCGTGGACGCGGCCCTCTGCGTGGCATCGCGCGCTGTGGACGGACGAGCCATGCCGACCCTGCAATCAGCCCCGCTGCCCGATCGCCGTTCGTTGCCTCACCCGCGTCGAGGTCGAGCCGGCCGTCGCGATCGTCGAGGCGCTCGCGCTGCTCGGACCGGAGCCGCCGCTGCGGGTGCGTATTCGCCCGTGACGCAGGGAAGGGCGGGGCCGGCGCCGCGCACACCGACCTACTCCTCGCGATCCCCGATCGCATTGAGCAACTCAGCCACCCGGTACGCCCTGCGCGTGCTGACGTTCTCATCCTCCCCGCCGGCGGGGGCCGTGGAGAACGCCATGACGCGTACATCGCCGTTGGGTCCGTGCAGCAATTCGCTGTCCTCGTGGATCGCCGCGTCCTCCCCGTACGCACCCTCCTTGATGGACACCCCAAGCTCGCCGAGCTTCTTTCCCCAGTCGTCCCCGGTGTCCGACGTGCGCAGGATCGCGATGCACGGGTACTCCTCGCAGTTCATCGACAGGAGGTCCACGCCCGGCACGCCGCGCAGCCCCGCCCGCACGTTTCGTTCGAACTCGGCCGGGCCATACGCGGGGGGGAGGTCCGCTGGGAACTCCTGCGGTGCGCCATTGACGCTGTTGAGCTGGCCCTCGGCGAATGCATGCTGGAGCTTCAACCCTGCGAGTTCGTGTTCAAGTTCCGTGATGCGCCGATTCTCGCCCGGCCAGGTCGGCGTGGGCGCAACCTTGACGGGCTTGCCGATGGTACGGGTCTGCCCGGTCGTAACGGTGACGGGCTCCTTTCCGGGTGCATGGACGATCGCCGTGCCCTGATCGACGGTAAGTGAGACTGCGGCGCCGACGAACGCGGCGAGAAGGTGAGAGCGATCCATGTTGACCTCTGACCCCGGATCACGCACGCGACCCGCCAAAGGTTCCACAGAGATTTCAGATTTTCCATGGACCCGGATCACCAGGTCACCCACGAGCACGTCCACGTCTCCCGCGATCATGGAGACACCGCCGCCAAGGACGATCTCCGGGCGATCCCGAGGGAGGAGGGTGGCGACGGCGAGGCTGGCGGCAAGCGCCACCGCGACCCATACGGCCGGGCCGGGAGTGCGGCGAAACGCCGAAGCTCCTGACGCCATCCCGCCCCGATCCAGGGCCGCCCGCCCGGGTACCCGCACCGCCGGAGGTTCAGCGTCCGGCAGCGCGGCGAGTGCGGTGGGCAGCCGGTTGATCGCAGCCCAGGCGCGAGCCACGTCCGGCTCTGTCGCGATGCGTGCCTGCAGCGCGGCCGCGTCGTTGGCGTCGAGTTCGCCATCCAGAAGGCGCGAAAGCGCTTCGTGCAGGGTCATGGCGAATCTCCGAGGGCGAGGGCAAGCGCGGCGCGCGCGCGATGGAGGCGAGACTTCACCGTGCCGACGGCAATGTCTTCGCTGGCGGCGATCTCGTCGAGCGAGAGCCCGTGCAGATGGTGGAGGAGGACGACGCGCCGGTGTGCATCGGGGAGGTGGCGCAAGGCCTCGTCGAGGTCGCCGGAGGGGGGCACCACCGGCACGTCGTCGTCGAGCGGGACCTCGCTGCGAACCTGCCGACGGCGCCAGCGATCCACGAGGTGTCGGTGCGCGATGGTTGCGATCCACGCGCCGACGGGCGATCCTTCACGATCGAAGGCGGGCAGGGCACGAAAGACACGCTCCCACACCTCCTGATACGCGTCCTCGGGGTCGTCCGTCATCCGCCGACAGAGCGACCAGAGCCGCGGCCCCTCTCTCGCTACGAGCATGCGCTGGGCGTGCGGATCGCCCCGAGCGGCGCGCGCGACGATGGGATCCATGCGCGGGAGAATACACGCGGGGCCGATGAGAGATCCCGCAAGGAAGACGTCACGCTCGTCGAGTCCGACACCTACCTGCACGCTGCAGCAGCGATCACGGCGCTCCCGAAGCGCGGCTCCACAATCCCGCTGAAACTGAAGCTGTACCGCGCTGACCGGGCCCCTCGCTCATGTCGTTCTCGGGCACGCTCGGAGCGGACGGTGCGGTGACCCTGACGGCCGACACCACCAAGGGCACCGGTGGCGGCACTTGCGACGCCACCTCCAAAACCGGCTGCACGGTTGCTCCGACGAGCGCGACCGCTCCGGACATTGACGTTCTCGCGGCCGCGGTGTTCCCCGGCGACCTCGGCTACGACCTGACGATTGACCTGAACGGCGCCGACACCTACGACATCGCAACCGCGGAATTCACGATCACCGAAAGCAACGAGGTCACGACCTGCACCACGAAGGCTGGCGGTTGCACGACGACCGGCACCTCGACGACCACTACGGCTGAAGTGGTCTGGGACGACATCCGCACCGTGTGGGAGGGCGTCAACGCGCTCGCGTTGGATGAGGATCCGATGACGAGCATGGCGATGGTCGTGCGGATTGACGGAACCGACAACGCCACGCGCACGAATGAAGCGGGCTACGGGCTGGCGATCGTTTCGGATGGCTGGACAACCACCACGGCCCCAGCCTCCGCGACCATCGAACTCGACGGCGGCGAAACCATCACCATCCCCGCCAACAGTTACCAGGTCGCGGCCAGCGAGGAGTTCACGCCGACCTGGGGGGATGTGACCGAGTTCAGCGTAACGATGGACGGAAATCCGGTTGCCGCCAGATTTACGCTCACACGCCCCGGCGTCTATCAACTGGACGCTGAAATCGACGGCAGATTCGGCATGCTCACCGAGGGTGACGACGGCACCTGGACCCTCTCGGCCACCGCGTATTCCGAGCGATCGACGGACCTTCCCTCCGGAACGAGCCTCACGATCACGCCGATGGAGAAACTCGGCGCCTACCCGGAGTTCTCTGAGTCGTTCGCGCTCACGTACACGGACGAAGTCGCCGTCGTCTTCGCAAACGAGGTCAGCTTCGCCGGTGACCCCGTCGGCGTCGGCGTTTCCGGCACTGTGAGTCTGCTCGGCGTGAAGGACAACTCGGGCAAACAGAAGACCCTGTCGAAGGGCAGCTTCTACAGCAGCTTCGTGCATGTCGAAGGCGGCAGTATGATTTTCGGGGGCGCCGACAAGCACGACATTGACGCCAAGGGCGACATCCTCATCGGCGGCGAATCCATCGATTTTGAGCGCACCGACACCAACAAGGACGGCGTGATCGACGCGCCGCCGGTCATCGTGATGCGGACGCGGCCGCCCGGCTTTAGTGGATTTGGTCAGGGGTGGGCGCGCATAACGATGTTGCACGCCCTCTGATCCGATCCGCCCCCCCGTTCTGAGTGGGGATCGCCCGCGGACACCCCTCGTTCGTGGACGTGGTGCGCTGGGTCATCGGACGGACATCGTTCCCCGCACATCCCGCGCCGTCGTCGATCTCCTCGCGTCGGAGATCGCTACGAGCGCGCAGCAGGGCGAGCGCCTGGTACAGAACTTCGGCGTCCGCGGCTTCCATCTCAAAGGAGTGGCGGGCTCGCGCAGGGCGCAGTTCGGGGTCGGGATCGCCGGTCGGAGCGGGATCCCCGATGCGGGCGGCGGCAACCTCGCGCTCGATCACCCGAGCGGACATCGTTTTGGCGCGCTCTGTCCACGAAGCGTCGGTTTCTGCGGTCGCGACGCGAACCACCTCTCTTGCTTTCGTCCAATCCACCTCACCGGCCGCGAGTGCCGCGTTCAGCCTCGGCAACTCCGGCATGCTCCTTCCGATGCGAAGCAAATCGCGGGCCACGCGCGACGTCAATTCGAGCGCCGCCATCGCATACTGCTCGATGGATGCGTACCCGAGAAGGCGGTGACCGCCCGTATCGGCCAGTTCGGCGAGCAGAATCGCCAAACGATGCTCCGCGCCGCGTTGTACTTTGCGAGCGGCGACCAGACGCGCATCGAGGGATCGGGCAAGATCGAGTTCAGGACTCGGACGTGTGGCGTGCATGCAGTCCACGTATTGCGCCGATTTTCGGTGTTTTTCGGGGGGTCAGGATGCGCGCGGAGCGACGCAAGGAATGGGCACCTCGGCGACGCGCCCGATCACCGCGCCTGGTGGCCGGGAGCCCCCTTCCGCGCGACGCCGCCAAACCGGCACGGATGGCGCCCCTCGGCAGGGCGTTTTTAGCGGTGGAGGCGGAGAAAAATAAAGTTCGCGGTGGCCCACGTGGGTCAAACGCTCGGCGGCTTACGACGCACCCGGCCGCACCCGGACACCTCCGGAAACCAACGGTAGAAACCGAGGAAGGGGAAATGTGATCCACGATCATCGTACGGTCGGTGTCCACCTGCCGCCGGCCCGCCAACGCCGGATTCGTCCGCCTGAGGACGCCCCCGCGGACGCGCACGGACTGGCAAAAACACATCGTAGAACCTACACGACGTCGAAAACGTCGGCGGATGCCGGCCGGAACGTGGGTGGCGGAATGTTAGCGCCTATGGGGGTAAGGGGCTGGTCTGCGCGTTCGGCCCGCCGGCGTCCTGTGAGGCGGTGGCGTTACCCGTATACGCCGCCCCCGCCGCCGGCCAACCTCCCTGTGCCGGTGCGCAGCCTCCGCGCCGCCAACCGCGCCGCCGACCCCCACGCCGCCATGCTCGACCACGCGCTCGCGCTGTTCAACGAAACGCCGCGGCCGGCCACGCGCTCCCGTCAGGACCACGCCGTTCTCGCGTTGGCGGCTGCGGCCGACGCGCTTGGCCTCGTTCTGCCCCGCAACGGCGACGGCGCGCTCATGAACCCGTTCACCGGCACCGAAATTCACGACACACTCGCCTGCGCCCCCGAATCGGAGCACCCGGTCGTCCGCTTCCAGGCCCGGCTCGCCGCGAAGAATGCCCGGTTGCGGCGTCCCGCCGCCGGTTGATCAGGCTCGGTGGACGGTCTGCACGCCCGCGGCGATTCCCCGGAAAGGCAGCAGCCGCCCCGATATCACGGTACGTCGGGGCGATGTCCGCGCCGCCGACCGTCGAAGCTCTCCTCGCGCTCCGCGCTCGCGGCGAGATCCGGCGTTGGGGAGATTGGCTGGAGGGGGCCGGTCGGTCGGTCGCGGCGGACCTCGTTGCCGCCGCGCGACGCAAAGGAGCGGACGTTCCCGACAATTGGCAGGAACTCCCCGGGAAGAAGCTGCTGAAAGCCTGCCTCGCGCGCTCGCAGGCTTCGCAGGTCCGAACACGCCCCATCGCAAGGGACGAGGCATTCGACTGCCTCCACTGCGGCGTCGCCGTCCCGATCGGCGGGCGCCGACCGCGCGATCATTGCCCGGCCTGCCTGCACTCCCTGCACGTGGATGTCGTCCCGGGCGATCGTGCCGAGCCCTGCCACGGTCTACTGGTTCCCATGGCGGCTGAGCGATCGGAGAAGGGATGGATGATCCTTTATCGCTGCGATCGGTGCGGTGCGAGTCGTCGCAACCGCGCCCTTGACGACGTGGAGCCACCCGACAGCGCCGACCGCGTGCGGGATCTGGTGGTGCGCGGGGCTCGAACGGACTAAAGCGCGCGGGGAGTCGCCTCGCGACATGCGCAACAAGCAGATCTGGGTGCTTCTGGCCTTCGTCCTTCTCGTTCTCGGGGTGGTGACGGTTGCCAGCAACCCGCCGAAATCGATCAGCCCCGAAATTCCGTTTCCCAAGCTGATCCAGCACGTCGAGGCCGGAAACGTCGCCTCCATCACGATTCGCGGCACGCGCGTGACCGGCGCACTGAAAGACGGAACCGGGTTCAAGTCTACCGGACCCGCCACCGGTGACTACTACACCGAATTCTTCCAATCCCATGGGGTAACGCCGTCCTTTGAGAATCCGGGTGATTCCGCGTGGGTGGGTATCGTCCTCCAGGGCGCCGTCGTCGTCATCGTCGTCGTGCTGTTCATGCTGTTTCTCCGCCAGATGCAGGCGGGAAACGGCAAGGCCATGAGTTTTGGAAAGTCCAAGGCCAAGCTCCTTTCGGAAAGCGGGAAGCGGATCACGTTTGAGGACGTGGCCGGGTGTGACGAGGCGAAGGACGAGTTGGAGGAAATCATCCTTTTCCTGAAGGATCCCCGGAAGTTCACGCGCCTCGGTGGTCGCATCCCCAAGGGGGTGCTCCTCATGGGTTCACCGGGCTCCGGAAAAACCCTGCTGGCGCGTGCGGTGGCCGGTGAGGCCGGGGTGCCGTTCTTCTCGATCTCGGGGTCGGAGTTCGTGGAAATGTTCGTTGGCGTGGGCGCTTCCCGCGTTCGCGACCTGTTCGAACAGGCCAAAAAGCAGGCGCCCTGCATCGTGTTCATCGACGAGATCGACGCGGTCGGCCGTCACCGCGGCGCGGGCCTCGGCGGCGGTCACGACGAACGTGAACAAACGCTCAACCAGCTCCTCGTGGAGATGGATGGATTTGAGTCGAACGAAGGCGTCATCCTCGTCGCGGCCACGAACCGCCCCGACGTGCTGGATCCTGCCCTGTTGCGCCCCGGCCGGTTCGACCGTCGCGTGGTCGTGCCTGGACCGGACGTGCGCGGAAGGCTCGGTATTTTGCAGGTGCACGCACGCCGCATCACGATGGCGGAGGACGTGGACCTGGAGCGAATCGCGCGGGGTACCAGCGGTTTTTCAGGCGCCGAACTGGAGAACCTCATCAACGAAGCCGCCCTCCTCGCCGCCCGACACGACAAGCTGCACATCGATCAAAGCGACCTTGAAACGGCCAAGGACAAGGTGTCCATGGGCAGTGAGCGGCGCAGCATGGTGTTGTCGGAAGCGCAGAAAAAGCGCACGGCGTACCACGAGGCCGGTCACGCCATCGTCGCGCGGATGATGCCGGAGGTCGATCCCGTCAGTAAGATCACCATCGTCCCGCGAGGCATGGCGCTCGGGCTGACGCAGGTTCTCCCCGCGGAAGATCGCTACGGGCACTCGCGGACTCAGTTGGTGTCGATGTTGGCGTGGTTCATGGGCGGCCGCGCGGCGGAGGAAATCGTGTTCAACGAGATCTCCACCGGCGCCTCCAACGACATCAAACAAGCCACGCGGCTGGCGCACAGCATCGCGTGTGAGTTTGGCATGAGTGACGACCTCGGCCCCGTCGCCTGGGGAGAGAGGCAGGAAGAGGTCTTTCTCGGCCGGGAGTTCGGCCGGAAGTCGGCGGACTACAGTGAGGATACGGCGCAACGCATCGACGTCGAGGTTCGCCGCCTCGTGACCGACGGATACACCCACGCGCGCGCAATATTGACGGAGAACGTGCATGTTCTCCACGGCGTTGCCAACGCGCTCCTCGAAAAGGAAACGCTGGACGGCAGTGAGTTTGAGCGGTTGGTGGCCGCGCTGGTTCCCGTCTCGCCGACTGTCGCGTAGGGATCGATGAACGGGGCGGGGAAGGCCCTTTTCGGCGGCACGCTGGTGGCCGTCGTGACCAGCTTCCCGTACGTCCTGCATCTCCGGGAGGCCCTGCCCGGCGGGGTCTTCGACGGCCCTCGACAGCTGTTGCTGTGGCTGCCTTGGCAGCTTCACGCCAACGTGCACGCCGGCCGCGGACTGTTCGAGTGTGCCGCTTTTCCGGTCGTCGCGCACCCGCTTCTGGAGATCATCGGTAATCCGGGCGCCGCGCTCCTCCTTGCGCCGCTGCACGCGCTTGGCGAGCCGGTACTGGCCTGGAATCTCGGTATCCTCCTGCTCGGTGCCTCGAACGCCATCGCGGCTTGGTGGCTGGCGAGCACCGTGCGGGGCGCCGCGCCGTGGTTGGCGGCGCTGCTCGTCTCCGGCGCGTGGGGGTGGTCGCAGCTCTCGTCCGGCGCCACTCCGGTCGGCTGGCTCGCGCCTGGTCTCGTTGCCGCCGCGCTTGCCCGCACGGATCACGCGCGGGCCTCGTTCGCGCTCGGGCTGCTCGGCGCGCTCACGGCGCCGTTGCCGACGGCGATCTGCCTTCTCTGGAGCGGGCATTGGGGTCGGGCCGCCGCCTGCGTTGGCGCGCTGATGATGGTTCCTCCACTCGGTGCCACAGGCGAACTTCCGGGTTTCACGCTGGGGAGTCTTTCCTGGCCCGGCGCGGGCGCCACGGTGGCGCTGCCGCTTGCCACCCTCGGTCTGCTCGCCGTGCTTGCGTCACGCAAACGCCCCGTGCTCGCCGCAGCGCTGGCCCTCGCGCTGGTCGGCGCCGCGGGGTCGGTCGCCGTCGAGGCCTACAGCGTGCGCTGGCCCGCGTTTCCAGCCCCGCGCAGCATCGTTGCCGCCGTGTCGTTGACCGCGTTGTTGACCGCGCTCCCGTTCCTCCGCCCCCGCGGCGTCCTGGCGCCCGTGCTCGCGCTCCTTCTCGCTGTCGAACCAACGCTTCAGACCCGATCGGGCCAGCCTGGCACGCCGTGGACCGGCGCCGTGCTCAACGTGCCGGCGGTGTTCGCTCGCATGGACGCCACGCGAAGCGGCGTTCTCCTCCAACTGCCATTCGGCGGCGTCACGGAAGGCGCGGTCGGCTGGATTCCGTTTCATCATCGCCCGGTGACCGGAGGGCCGGGAGAAACGCGTGACGGCTTGGTGCGCGAAGCCATGCGCGCGGCAATTGCACGGGATCCCGTATTTCAAGCGGCATCCCTCGCGGTGGAATCGAACGAACCGGTGGCGCTGCGCGGCGGTTGGGAGTGGGCGTTGCTCTATGGCGACGATACCGAGAGTCGTCGGCGCGCGCGTGCGGTCTTCGGCGAGCCAACGACGACGGAACCCGGACTCTGGGCGTGGAAGCTACGATGAAGCTGATGGGCATTCTCAACGTGACGCCAGACTCGTTCAGCGACGGCGGTCAATACGCCGATCCGGTGGCGCGAGGGTTGGCGTTACTCGCGGAAGGGGCGGACATTCTTGATGTCGGCGGGGAGTCCACTCGGCCTGGCGCTACGATGATCACGGAGGCGGTAGAGCGTGCGCGCGTAACGCCGGTCTTGCAGGAATTACGTGGACGTGCGCCGAACGCAATTCTCTCGATCGACACGCGCCATGCCAGCGTCGCGGCGGTGGCGATTGAAGCCGGCGCCAACTTCGTGAACGATGTGAGCGCGGGTGCGGACCCTGAAATGTTCCGGGTCGTCGCCCGTGCCGGCGTGCCGATCGTCCTGATGCACATGCGTGGAAACCCCGACACGATGCAGTCGCTGGCTCGCTATCGAGATGTCTGCGCGGAAGTGTGGGAGGAGTTGGAGGCCCGGGACAGCCTCGCGGCAGCCGCCGGCATCGCCGAGCGCTGGCTCGACCCCGGCATCGGCTTCGCAAAGGACACGGAGCAAAATCTGGAGATCCTCCGCGATTTGCCCAAGCGCCGGCGCCATCGCGTTCTTCTGGGCGTCTCTCGCAAGGCATTCATCGGTCGAATCACCGGGCAAAGTGTCCCCGCGGAACGCATCGAGGGTTCGATTGCCGTGGCGCTGGCGGCGTACGACGCTGGCGTCGGCATCCTCCGCGTTCACGACGTCGCGCCGACCCGTCGGGCCCTCGCCGTGTGGTCCGAGGTTCGCGCATGAACTTGCCGCTTTTCCTGGGGTACGTGCGGCTGACGGACGTCATCGACGTCTGCCTCCTGTGGTTCGTGCTGTACCACGCGCTCCTGCTTGTCCGCGGGACACGCGCGCTCCAGAGCCTCGTCGGCCTGCTGGTGGCGCTCGTCCTGTACGTGATCGCGGGGCGGTTCGAACTCTACGCCATCCACTGGATGCTGGAAAAGTTCTTCGTGACCATCGTCCTCGCTGTGGTGATCCTGTTTCAATCCGATATCCGCCGGGGGCTGGCCGGTGCCGGCGGGCGCCTCTTCTCGACCTTCACCGCGAAACCGGACCAGAACGCAATCGAGGAGATTGTCCGGGCCAGCTTCGTGATGGCCAGCCGCCGGATCGGTGCGCTCATCGCCCTCGAACGGGAGGCGTCGCTGGACGAATACGCGGACGCCGGCAATCGCCTCGATGCGCGCGTGAGCAACGAACTCCTGCTCGCCATTTTCCATCCCACGAGTCCGCTTCACGACGGGGCCGTCGTTGTCCAGCGGGATCGTGTGCGCTCGGCAAAAGTGTTCGTCCCGCTTTCGCTGTCGAAGGATTTGTCGCGGTTCTTTGGTACTCGTCACCGAGCTGCCATCGGCCTCACAGAAGAAACGGACGCCGTCGTCATCATCGTCAGTGAAGAACGTGGAACGGTCGGCGTCGTCGTGGCGGGAGAGCTACGGCCCGTTGCGGATCAAAACGAACTACGGGAACGGCTGTTGGACTGCTTCCAGCCGAATCACCCCCCAATCGCGGCGCGAACATGACCCGCTGGACCGGTGAAATTCGGGAAGTCCTCACGCAGAACATTGGGTACAAGCTCGTTGCACTTGCGTTTGCCTTGGCATTCTGGGCGTGGGTCCAGAGTGAACAAACCGTCGAGGAGCGCGTGCGCGCCCAGCTTACGTGGACGCTGCCGGAGGGCCTTGCGCTCGCGGAAGCGCCGCTCGAGGCCACAACCCTGACGGTACAGGGCGTCCAGACCTACGTTCGCGGGCTTCGTTCGGGGGAGTTGACGATCGCCATCGACCTTTCGCGGGCCACCGAAGGAGATGCAACCGTTGACCTGGCGGAACGTGCGGTTATCGGCCTCCCTCCTCAAGTTCGCGTCGCCGAGATCATGCCGGCGACGCTCCGGGTGTCCTTGGAGCGCATCCTGAAGCGCAAGGTGCCGGTCATGGCGCTCTCCAGAGGAGAGGTTGCGTCAGGGTACCGGCTGGTTTCCCTGATCGTCGAACCGTCGCGCGTGGAGTTGGTCGGACCGGCGGGCGCGCTACGCAGCCTGGAATCCGTTCCGGTCGATGAGGTGGACATCTCGGGTATCAAAACGGACACCGATTTTGACGTTGCGCTGGTCGTGAAGAAGGGGCAGATCTCGCCTTCGCACCCGACGACATTTGTCGTCAAAGCCAGGGTCGAACCGACGCTCCAAACGCGGACGCTTGACGCCGTGCCCGTTTTCGTGCGTGACCCCCGATTCGTCGCGACGACAACCACCGTGAAGGTCGTGCTTGAAGGACCGGCTGAGCAGGTCGATGGCATCGATCCCGACGCCGTCAGCGTCATGGTGTCGGTGCCGGAGGGCTTCGCCGGCACGTCCGGAGATGCGCGCTGGGGCAAGGGTGAGGGCCCCCGTTTCGAGGTACAAACCGGAGGCGGAGAGGGCGTGCGCGTCGTTTCCGTCGAACCCGACCATATCGAGCTGGGGGCAAGATGAACTTTGGTACCGATGGTGTCCGGGGCCGATTTGGTTCTGTGGTGACGGAGGACCTGGCCGGACGTCTGGGCAACGCGGCCGTGCAGGTGCTTGGCGAGAGGGTCCTCATCGCCCGGGACACGCGTCCGAGCAGCGCGCTGCTTGCGTCGGCGGCGCTGGCGGGGGTTCGAGAGGCCGGAGGGCAGGCCATCGATATCGGCATTCTCCCGACACCAGGCCTGTCCGTGCTCATCCAGGTGCTCGGCGCCGACGGCGGGTTGATGATCACCGCCTCGCACAATCCCCCCGAGGACAACGGCGTCAAAGCGCTTGGGAGTGACGGGCGAAAGCTCGACCGCAACCTTCTGGCTGCGCTTGGAGCCGCCGCCGAAACGCGGCATAAGCACAAGGGCGGCACAAACCGGGCAGAGCCGTCGGCCGGAGATCACTACGTCGCGGCCGTGCTTGCCGCGCTGCCACCCGGTCGTTGGCTGCATGGCCGACGCATTCTCCTGGACCCCGCCGGGGGTGCCGCGTTGGACGTGGCCCCGCTCGTGCTGGATGCCCTGGGCGCGGAGGTCGTGATTGTGGACGCGCCTCACATCAACGCGACGGGTGTCATGCACCCCCAGCTGGCGCAAGCGGCTGTCCAAAGCTGTGAGGCGGGAATCCTCCTCGACGGAGATGGGGATCGGGTTGCCCTGCTCACCAGTGACGGTGCGGTAATCGACGGCGATGCGTGTCTCTGGGCGTTACGACGGGGAACGGTGGTGGTCGGCACCGTCATGACGAACGGCGGCCTTGAATCGGCCCTCGCGGGAGAGGGAATCAGCCTCGTGCGGGCGCCCGTCGGAGACACCCACGTTGCCGCGGCGATGATTCGGCACCATGCGCTCCTGGGGGGCGAGCCCAGCGGCCACATCCTCTTTTCCGACGGTTTGCCGACTGCGGACGGGCTGCTTGCTGCCTTGCGGACGTTCTCCGCACTTCGCGAACTTCCCGACAAGGGCGCGCGTGCGCTGCTGACCGGATACGTGCCCTTCCATCAAGCGCACGACGGAATCCCCATGTTCGGAGGTGGGGATTCCATGGTCGCGTCGCTTCAGCCGGTCGTGGGCGCGCTGGAGGCGTCCGGTGCACGCGTCATCGTGCGCCCCAGCGGCACGGAGCCCATCCTCCGCTTGATGGTGGAGCACCGCGATCGCGGGCTGGCCGAAGCAGGGCTTTCCCGTCTGCGTGACCTGGTGGGGAGGCAGGCATGATTCGTCGCCTTGGCGTGAATGTGGACCATGTCGCTACACTGCGTCAGGCGCGGGGCAGTCGGTATCCGGACCCGTTGGCGGCGGCTCTGCTCGCCGAGCGCGCCGGGGCCTCACAGATCACCGTGCATATCCGCGGAGACCGTCGCCACGTCCAGGACCACGATCTGCGGAGGTTGCGGGAAAGCGTGCAGACGCTGCTCAACGTGGAAGCCGCCTGCACGGACGAAATGGCGGCGGTGCTTCTGGAATGCCGGCCCCATCGCGTCACGCTCGTAGCGGAGCGCCCGGGAGAGGTGACGACCGAGGGGGGCCTCGACGTCGGGGCGCACCATCGGGAGATCGAGGCGTTTGTCGAGACGTTGGTCGACGCCGGCATTCGCGTGTCGCTCTTCATCGATCCCGACATTCGGCAGGTACACGCGTCCGCAATTCCGGGCGTGGACATGGTGGAGCTCAACACCGCCGTCTATAGTGAAGCGGGTGCGCACTCCGAGCTGCATCGGTTGGCCGCCGCGACCCACGCCGCACGCGAGCAACAGCTTGAGGTAGCGGCGGGGCATGGTCTCACCCTGCAGAATCTGCGCGCTCTCGTGGTCGCAGCGCCGGAAATCGAGGAGTACAACATCGGGCACGCGCTGATTTCGGATGCGGTGTTTCTCGGCTTGGAAAACAGCGTTCGGCGGTACATGGAGTTGCTCGCGTGACCCACGGCGGTCTTCGCGTTCGGCAGCGGCCCATCTCGCGCGCGTCGGTCATTCGGGAGTTGGATCGCCGGTTGATCCAGGACGGTGGCATTCCCTCCGCAGTCCTGATGGAACATGCGGGGCACTTGGCCGCCGAAGCGATCATTGCGCGGTTTGGTCGCGTGCCGACCGTAATTTGGTGCGGGCCGGGTAATAATGGGGGGGACGGCTATGTTATCGCTCGGCACCTGCATATTCTGGGTTGCCGGGTTGCAGCGCTGGCGCTGATTCCGCCCGCGTCTGCGGATTGTCGGATGAACTTTCAGATTGCGAAGGAACTCGGGCTGGTACGAGAGGCCCTCGATCCCGAACTGATTGTCGACGCGGTTTTTGGAACGGGCCAGCGCGCGCCGCTCGTGCTCGAAGCGCCACCGTGGTCCGGGTGCGGCATTCCGGTGGTCGCCGTCGACGTGCCCACCGGCATCGACGCGGACACCGGCGCCCGGGTTGGCGATTTTCCTGCCGCGGACTTTGTCGTCGTGATCGGACGACTCAAGCCGTACCTGTACGTTTCTCCCGTCGAACACGTGCTCGCTGACATCGGATTGGAGTTGTCGGGGCAGGGGGCGGAGGCGGAGTGCGTTGACGGCATCACGCTCCCCGCACTGCCGATGACGGCAAACAAATGGGTTCGCGGTCACGTCGGGGTCCTGGCGGGGAGCGCGGAGAAGGCGGGGGCGGCGATCCTGGCGTGTCGGGGGGCAATCCGCGGGGGGGCTGGACTGGTCACCCTTTTCATCGCGCGGGAGGCCTGGGGTCGGTTGGGGATGCTGCCGCCGGAAGTCATGCTCGCCGAACCCGGAAAGTATGATGGCGTCGATGTTTTGGTCGCCGGCCCGGGAGCGGGAAGGGCGATGGACGCCGACCTGCGGGCGCTCTGGCACACGTTTCCGCGCCCGGCGGTGTTCGATGCCGACGCCATCCGCGCCCTTGGCGTTGCGCCCGCCGCCGCTCCGTATCCGCGCATCCTGACGCCGCACGCGGGCGAAGCGGCGGCACTGCTTGGCGAGGATTGGCGGGCGTTGGAGGCTGACCGATTCGCCACTGCCGCCCGTTTGCGCCCGTTCGGGGTGACGTTGTACAAGGGGGCCTGTCCCATCGTCACCGGATCGCCGCTTCGGGTGATTCCGGGCGGCAACTCGGCGCTGGGCACCGGCGGCAGCGGAGACGTGCTCGCGGGTCTGTGCGGGGCGCTTTTTGCCCGGCTGATCGACCCCATCGACGTCGCGACCGCTGCGGCATTCCTCCACCAGCGCGCCGGCTCCACCCTCGCGGTGGGCGCCACGGCGAGCGAGATCGCGGATGCGATTCCGGCGGCGCTCGCGCGGGCGACGGCGGCCGCCTGAGCCGGCTACACCCTACTGCCGACGGATGCGAACCCGACGATTGACGCCGACATCCGATACACCGCTCGTCGCGCCGTCCGGCCATCGTACGTGGATGTCGACGGCGGCAGCCGTTCCCAAGCCAAAGTGCACGGTGGGCTCGGTGGAGGAATTGTAGCTGGTGCCACCGGCGTGGACCCAACGGCGCCATCGCCGGTCTCCGGACACGACGTCGATGATGGCACCGACGGCCCGCGTGTTGGGCGCCCCCTGACGCACGTCCACTTCCAGCCAGGTATTGGCGTCACACGCCGACACCCAGGCGTCCGCTGGCCCGAAAATCTCATGCCGGATCAGGTCAACGAACCCGTTGCCGTCGAGGTCGATCACGGCGAGGCCCCGCATGTTCCTTGCGTCGGCCCACCCCCAGTCAAAGGCAACATCCGCGAACTGGCCCGCATCGTCCTGCCGCCAGAGGGCATCGGGCTCATCCGGTGCGACACGTGCGCCTTCGTAGGTGGGGCCGAACACCATGGGAGCGTCGTCATCGCCATCGTTGTCCACGTCCGCGAACTCCACTCCCCACGCGTCGAGCCGGCTGTCGACGTCAGGCGCAACCACCAAACCCCGCGCGATGGCGCTGTCGAACCAGACGCCGCCGCTGGATTCCAGAAGCTCCAATCTGCCCTCGTCGGCAACCAGCACGTCAGGAAGCCCATCGTCGTTGACGTCGGCAACCCCCAGGCCCATCCCCAACACCCGAATGTTGAATCCCATCGTGTCCGGCGACCGCGAAAACGCGCCGCCATCGTTGAGGTACAGCACGTTTCCGGTGCCGCACGCAGGCTCAACCGGTGCGTCCGCGACAAGGTAGAGGTCCACGTCTCCGTCGTCGTCCGTGTCGATCCAACTCGCGAGGCGCCCCTGCATGCCAAGGATGTCCACGGAACCCAAGCGATGGGTGACGTCCACGAACGTGGCATCCCCCTGATTCTCCCAGAGGACGCGATCGGCCGGCGCCAGATCATCGCTCAGACAATCGCGCAGCACGGTAACCGCCAGATCGAGGTCGCCATCGCCATCCATGTCTCCGAAGGCACTACCAGCGTTGGGCCATGAGAATCCGGCGAGCCCCGCTTCCGCCGTGCCGGCCGCGAAAGTCCCGGTACCGTCATTGATGTAGAGCCGCATACCGCCGAGTTGATAGCTGACGAACAGGTCGAGATCCTCGTCGCCATCGATGTCAACGGCCGTGCCTCCGACGGCGTGCTCGGCCCCGCGTGTGTCGGGCAGTCGAGCGCTGGCCTGCTCGTGTACGAGGCCGTCGGTGCCTGCGACATAGAGGAGGTCGGTTCCGTATTCGGGAAGGTAGATGTCCAGGCGTCCATCGCCCGTGAAATCGGCCACCGTCACGCCGCCGCCGGCCATGGCCATGTCGGAGCCGGCTACGGGTTGGGCGTCCCATTCGGCGCCGAGATTGGCGCGCTGAAGCGGCGTGGTTGCGCGCGCCGACGGATCCGCGCACGTGACAACATCCCCAAGTTCAACGGTAATACCTTCGCCGCCCGAGTCGACGGGCGGGGCGGAGTCGGAAGTGGCGGCGCTATCGCCAATCTGCGCTCCATCTCCGTCGGTTGCCGAACGGTCACGCCGGCCGACGCCGGGATCCGCGCACGCGAAAAGGAGGTTCAGCAGCACGGACGCAGTGTAGCCGCCTACGGGGCCCCCTGGGTGCCGAGCATGGCGGCGGCGTCCGCGCTAGGAGGCCGTCGTGACCGACTCCCTCCCGCTTTGGGCCGCCGCCGCGCCGCTCGCCCTGCCTCCCATCGCGTTCCTCGTGGGGGAAGCCGTCTGCTCGCTGACGATCTTCGTCGCAAGCCGACCGTTGCATGCTCTCCCCACAGACGCCCACTGGACCGAACGCGCCCGCGCCATCGCCTCCGTGCGCGCCGCAGGGACGACGCATCTCCTTTTCCTTGGTCTGCCGTTTGAGCGGATCCTCAACGCCCAACTCGGCGGGGAGCTGGCGTTGCTTCAGAGTTGGCCGCTCGCGACGCTCTGCCTCGTTGGGTACCTTTTGGGGGCCGCCCGCGCGGGCCGACGCGCCACCATGATGATGGGCCTGCCCCATCTGCTCGGCAGCCTGCGCTGGCGCCAAATCATCGTGACGTCGGCACTGTACGGGGGCCTCCTTTCTGTCGTGCTTATCGGGGTCGCGGGGGCGGCGTCCGGCAAAACGCAGTACGCAGTCGGCGCCACCCTCGTCGGACTCGCCATCGTGTTCGGCATCCAGGCCGGCGGATTGGTTCGACTGAGTCGGGCACTCGGCGTGACCGTGGCCCCGGGTGCCCGTATCGAGGGTTTGGTTGCGCGGGCCGTCACCGCAACAGGAGTGCGCCCGGCCGCAGTCTGGCTTTTGCGCACGCCGCTGGCAAACGCCTATGCAAACACCACGACTCGAGTACTCATCGTGACGGAGGGGCTTGCCGCCGCGCTTGACGATGACGCCCTCGTAGCGGTTCTCTGTCACGAACTCGGGCACCTCGACGAGCCCAATCGCGTGCGTGCCGCACGTCTCGTGCCGCTGACGGCGCTGTTCATTCCGACCTGCGGAACGCTGACGAGTCCGGGGAGTCCTTGGGTGGCGGGCGCGTCCGTCATCGTGGCGGGAGGGGTGCTCTTCCTGATGGGATGGGCGCTGTCCAGCATGAGTCGTCGAATGGAAGAGCGTGCCGACGCGCACGCCCATGAGGAGGACCCGGCCGCGATGGCTCGGGCGTTGGAGATTCTGTACCGCACCAATATGATCCCGGCGGTCGCCTCGTCACGCCGCGCCTCACACCCAAGTCTGTGGGATCGGCTCGCGGCGGCGGGCGTGTCGCCGGACTGGCCGAAACCGCTGCCTCCGGCGAAAACGCCCGGCCATCTTGCGAGTCTCGCGGTTCTGCCGGTCTTTCTCGCCGTCATCGCGCTCTGGGTGGGTGCGGAGAGGCTCACCTTGGCAAGTGATTCGCCCGCCGCGAAACACCTTGCAGAAGGGATGGGGTGGACGGGTGCCAACGCCCCTTGACCAAATCCGTTCGGTGCGCACCCTTCGCCCGTGCCAACCGTTGACGCCCCGACTGCTGACGACACGCGCGCGCTCGGCCAGCGACTTGGGGAGATGCTTTTTGAGGGTGCGGTGGTGCTGCTCCACGGTGACCTTGGCGCCGGAAAAACCTGTTTCACACAAGGGGTTGCGGCGGGTCTTGGCATCACCGAGGGCGTGCTGAGTCCGACGTTTACCCTCATTGCGGAGTACCCGGACGCGCGCATACCGTTGCGCCATGCGGACCTCTACCGGTTGGGAAACGCCGATGACGTCGCAGCCCTGGCGTTGGAGGAGCGGGTCGGTGTGGACGGCGTCTGGGTGGTCGAATGGCCGGAACGGGCGGCGGAGTGGCCCGATGATCGGCTGGATATCCAGTTCGTAGCGGTGGAAGAGGGGAGGCGGATTTCCGCTGTGGGTCGCGGTGCGGCGCACCGGGCACTGGAGGCTGCGTGGTTGACAACGCCTTGACTGCAACGGTGCTGGTGGCGCTTGCGTTTGTGGGCGCGGTGCTCGCGCGCGGAGAGGCGGAGCCGGTGGACGCGCGCATCGTTTTTGTCGAGGGTATTTTGGGGGAGCGGGTGGGCTGGCAGGAGGCGTCGAGCGTCACGCCGGCCGTCGGCGCGGACGTCCCCGATGGAGCGCGCGTCGGCTGGGGTGGGATAGGCGGCAGCACCGTTGCGGAGGCGGTGACGCCGGCGGAACGGGTGCCGATCTCGCCCACCGAATCTGGTGCGGCGGTCACGGAGCCCGCCCACGCGCTCGCGCTCGGCCAGCGCCTCCACCTCAACACTGCGTCCACGGCGGAGTTGGTCGCCCTCCCCGGAATTGGTCCCGCGCTCGCGACGCGCATCGTCAGCCATCGCCCGTACGTCACGCTCGCTGACCTCGACCGGGTGCCGGGAATCGGGCCGGCGACGCTGCGCCGACTCTCGCCGCTCGTCGCCCCGTGATCTACCTCGACTACAACGCGACGTCGCCGCTGCGCCCCGTCGCGAAGGGCGCGATGCTGCGGTGGCTCGGCCCCCCCGCAAATCCCTCGTCCATCCATGCCTTTGGGCGCGACGCGGCGATGGCCGTCGATGATGCGCGTGCCGCTGTCGCTCAGCTCGCGGGTTGGCATCGGGAGGGCGTCGTGTTCACTTCCGGTGCCACCGAGGCGAACGCTACCGTTCTCTCGCACGGACGTTGGATCGTCGCTGCAACGGAGCACCCAAGCGTGCTTGCATGGGGCCAGAGGCTGGCGCCTGTCGATGCAAACGGCACCGTTCGTCTGGAGGCGCTGGACGCGCTCGCAGACGGGATGGATGGCATCAGCGTCCAACTCGCCAACAATGAAACCGGGGTCGTGCAGCCGGTGAGCGAAGTTTTGGCGTGGGCACGCCGCCGGGGGCTGGTGCTCCACGTCGATGCAGCCCAGGGTCCGGGTCGCTTGTTGACGCGGGTCGATGCCGATTTTGTAACATTGTCGGCTCACAAGTTCGGCGGGCCGCCCGGCGTGGGTGCCCTTCTGGTCCGAAGGCCGGCGCCGGCGGTGCCCCTGTTGCGAGGCGGACCGCAGGAGCGCGGCTGGCGGGCTGGAACTTCGGCCGTGGCCGCGATTGCGGGGATGGGGGCCGCGGCGCTCGACGTTGCGGAGCACGGAGGCGCGGAGAGTGAGCGAATGCGCGGCTTGCGGAATGATCTGGAGCGGATTGTCCTCGCGTCGGGCGGCAGCATCGTCGGCAGTGAGGCGCAACGCTTGCCGAATACGACATGCGTGGCGTGGGAGCGGATCGATGCCGCCGATGTCGTCGTGGCCCTCGACCTGGCGGGATTTGCCGTGAGCGCCGGCGCGGCGTGCGCCTCGGGATCGATGAAGCGCTCGCACGTGCTCGCCGCGATGGAAGTGCGAGAGAGCGGCGTGCGGTTTTCCCTCGGTCGGGAGTCGACCGCGTCGGAAGTTGCGGCCTTGGCGTCGGCGTTGGCGCCGGTTCTAGTCAGGATGCGAGGGTAGGGCGCGAGCGGAGCGAGCGGCGTTTGGTCGGATGGGCGGAGGCGTGGCGCCGGAGGCCGCCGACGAGGTCCATCGACGCGAGGTACGGCGATCGCGAGGTACGGCGACCGCGCGCCATTCCGATCGCTGCGGCGAGCCGTCGTTGGTCTGGCCCTCGAAACGCAATCGCACAGCGATTGCCCAAAACGCCCGTGCATAAACGCAGAACGCTGACGACGCGCGACTCACCCCGGAAAGGCGTGTCGAACGATCGCCGTCGCAAACGACTCACCTCCGATATCCACGTACAGCTCACCCTCGGTGACCGACACCGAAAGCGAGCTGCGACGCTCGATCTTCCCTGCTATTCCCTCGATAAACCGACGATCCAATGTGACGATGGACACGCGCTCCGGCGCATGGACCCGAGTTCCAGCGAGCATGCGAAAGTAGAGGTTGGCGTCCTTGTGGCAATACACAACGACCCGAGCGCAGGCCTTGCTCGCCTTGTGCAAGCGCGCGGCGTCGGGGGTGCCAACCTCGATCCACGCCCGGAGTTGCCCCGTCAGGTCCCTTGTCCAAAGTGCAGGTTCGTCGGATACAAACAAACCCTGGGTGAACCTGAGGCCATCTTCCAACTCCAGCGCATACGCAAGCACGCGCGTGACCATGAACGCATCCGTTTCCGATGGGTGGCGTGCAACCTTCAGGTTCAGCGGCGCGTACACCCCGCGGTCCACATCCGACAGCGATACGTCAAACACGTGTTGGGTTCCGCCGAGGGCCATCGTGGGATCCTAAGTCGGCGCGATTGGGGGCGGTGCCGGAACCGGTTAGCCCGCCCCCGTGCGCATCGTTGCCGCCATGTCCGGGGGAGTTGACAGCTCCGTTGCCGCCGCGCTCCTCGTCGAGGAAGGGCATGAGGTGATCGGCGTCCACATGAAGCTGCACGACGCTCCCGCGCCGACGGTTGGCCCCGGCGAGTCAGCGGCGCTCGGCAACTCACAGGCGTGCTGCGGCCTCGACGACGCGTGGGATGCGCGTCGTGTTGCGGATACGCTGAAGATTCCATTCTACGTGTTGAATCTGGAGGCTGAATTCAAGCAGTTGGTGATGGATCGCTTCGCCGCCGCCTACGCGGCCGGGCGCACGCCGAATCCTTGCGTAGCCTGCAATGGGGAACTGAAATTCGACGTATTGCTGCGTCGCGCCGTCGCCCTCGGCGCGGATGCGCTTGCAACGGGTCATTACGCGCGCACCCACGACGGGCGTCTGTACGCGGCTACCGATCCAGCGAAGGATCAATCGTACTTTCTGTTTCCGGTTCGGAGTGATGCGTTGCGGCGCACACAGTTTCCACTGGGCGGAATGACGAAGCCGGAGGTTCGCGCCCACGCCGAGCGCATGGGCCTCGCCACCGCGAAAAAACCTGAGTCGATGGAAGTTTGTTTCCTTCCCGATGACGACCATGCCCGGTTCGTCAAGGAGCACCGGCCCGACTTGGACGGGGCAGGGGAGATCGTGGACGAAGCGGGGCGCGTACTCGGCCGTCACGACGCCTACTTCCGCTACACCGTCGGACAGCGGCGTGGCCTCGGGCTTTCCGGCGGGCCGTGGTTCGTCTTGCGCGTGGATCCGGACGCGCGCCGGGTCATTGTGGGGCCGGAGGAGCGCCTGCAGACGCACGCCGTCGTCGCAAGCGGAATGAACTGGCTGCGCCGTCCAGACGTGCACGAGGCACTGCATGCGCGCATTCGTCATCGTGGCGCGTTGACCCCCTGCAACGTCGATGATGGCGGGGCGATAGCGGCCCCCGACGCCATCACGGTGCGCTTCCGCGCGCCGGCGCGCGCCGCGACGCCGGGGCAGGGGATTGTGCTCTACGCGGGAGATGAGGTCGTGGCAGGCGGCTACATCGAGCGCGCAGGAGCGTGAGCGGTTGCCTGCCGTGATCCACACTTTTGCCGACCCGCGCCTCCACGAAGAGGCGCTCACCCACTCGTCCTGGTCGGGTGAACACGGGGGGCCCGACTACCAGCGGCTGGAGTTTTTGGGAGACGCCGTTGTGAAGTTGGTCGGGGCGGAACTGCTGGTCGGGGCGCATGCATCGTGGCCGGAAGGCCGGCTCACGCGGGCGCTCGGCGCGTTGGTCAGCAACCAGACGTTGGCCCGGTTGGCGGATGCTTTGGACCTGCCCGCGCAGCTGCGCATGGGCGTGGGCGCGCGCGGGCGCCACGAGGAACGCCAGCTAAAGGTGCGTGCCGACGTGTTTGAGGCCGTTGTGGGGGCCGTTTTCGCAGATGGCGGGTTGGAAGGGGCGAGATCGATGCTCAACCCGTTGTTCGCGCCGCTCATCGCGACGCTCGACGGCCTCGGGGATCCCAAATCGCGCCTGAACATGCTGGCGGACGAGCGGAAGTGGCCGCATCCTACCTACGCTTCGGCGCAGACCGGCGCGGCCCACAGCACCGTGTGGACGGTCAGCGTCACCATCGAGACGCGCACATTCGGTCCGGCGACGGGCCGCACGAAGAAGGAAGCGGAGTCTGCCGTCGCCGAGTTGGCGCTCGATGCAATAGAGTAGTCGTATGTGGCTGCTCTTCTGCCTCGCAACGGTCGGCACCGCCTACGCGGCGGACGCGGATGGAGACGGCGTGGATGCGGCGGACGATTGCAACGATGCCGACGCCGCCGTGTTTCCGGGGGCGGATGACGCTCCGTACGACGGCATCGACGCTGACTGTTCGGGCACCTCCGACTACGACGCCGACAGTGATGGGCACGATTCCGCGACGTTCGGAGGAGGGGATTGTGATGACGCCGATGCGCTCACCTATCCCGGCGCTCCCGACGATCCGACGGACGGCGTCGTGACCGATTGCGATCCCGCGGGAGAGGGTGATGCCGATGGGGATGGCGTTTCGGCATCGACGGACTGTGACGACGAGGACCCGGCCATCTACCCCGGCGCGGTCGAGGTCTGGTACGACGGCGTCGATCAGGACTGCGATGGGCGTGACGACGATCAGGATGGAGACCAGTACGCGCAGGCCGATGATTGCGATGACGCGGATGCCACCGCGTTTCCCGACAGCTTCCGATGGGATGCCGAGTGTGGCGCCCGGCGCGCGTGGGAGCCCGCGGCGTCGGTGGAAACGGGTGTGCGCGCGGTGAAGGGCGGCGGCGGGTGCACGGTGGTGCCGGGCGCGGGCGGCGCGCTAACGGTGCTGGCGTTCGCGGCTGTTTTAGGGCGGCGTCGCCGGTGAGGATCGCGCTCGCGGCGGACGAGCCGTATGCGGTGCATCAAAAGCTACTCGGCGAGTTGCAGCGTCGGGGGCACTCCATCACGCCGTTCGGTGCCTTTGCCGGCGGCGGCGAACATCCGTGGGCGCTCGTCGCGAGAGCGGCCGCCGAGTCGGTGGCGAACGGCGAATGTGACGAGGGCATCTTCCTATGCTGGACGGGCACGGGTATCTCGATGGCCGCCAACAAGGTTCGCGGCATTCGCGCAGCGTTGTGTGGCGACGCCGGAACGGCCGCCGCCGCGCGCATCTGGAATCATGCCAATGTGCTCTGCCTTTCCCATCGCACGTTGTCCGACGACATGGCGGCGGAGATCCTCGCGGCTTGGTTCGACACCCCCTCCGATGCGCGTGGGAGGGTGGGCGTGGCGCTCCTGGGGGAGTGACGGGGCGACCTCGACTTCCGCAAGAGGCTTGCGATTCCCGGCGGGTCGTGTTACTGAACGCCGGTTCAGCATGCAACTCTCCCCCTTTGCCCTCGACGCCGTGCACAGCATCACTGTGGGCGCCCTGCCTGCGGAGCTCGCGGCGGCCTCGTTCGACGACCTGTGGGCGCTCCATCCCGCCGAGTTCCACATCCTCCAGATGATGGGGCGCCCGGTACCGACGCCCCGCTGGCAACAGGCGTACGGCCATGACTATCGGTACACGGGTGCGCTGAACCCCGGCTTGCCGATGGTTCCGATGCTGGAGCCGTTCCTGCACACCGCGCGCACCCTCGATGAACGCATCAACGGGCTGCTCGTGAATTGGTACGACGGTGATCAGGGGCATTACATCGGGAAACACCGTGATTCCACGGCCGGCCTGGTGGGGGACGCTCCGATCGTCACCTTCTCGCTCGGCGCACCGCGTACTTTCCGCTTCCGAAAATACCGCGGCGCGGGGATTATCGACGTCGATACCGGGCAGTCCCCGGTGATCGCTTTCGGTTGGGAAGTCAATCGCGTGTATAGCCACGAGGTGCCGCCAGGCGCCGGGCGGCGGGTGTCGATCACTGCGCGGGCGTTTTACGACCTCGGCTGAGGCCCCGTCGGTCACGGCATTCCGCCGCTCACCGCTTCTTTTTCTGCGCCTTTGACCCCGTGTTCGACGGCGCCCGGAAGCCGGGACGGGGTGCGGCGTCGGTTGGACGGGTCAGCGGGTGCGGCGGCTTGACCGGCATCGGGGAGGTAGCGGGGGCGGCGGGCGGTGCGGGGGTTTCGGCGGTGTCGGACATGGCACCGTCCTATGCCAACGCTCGCCACGACGCTACCGCCCCGCCAGAAGCGCGGAGATCGTACGGCAAACGGACCCGCAGGGGCCCCAAAAGGCGTGGAAGTGCCAGGAACTGGGGCAGAGGCCGCTAACGTCGACACACTCGCACTCCCGACACGTAAGATTAAAACTCTCGGTTTTCTCCAAAAAGCCGTAAACACCGGTAGACTGACCCGTATAGTGCCGGAGTTGTCGATGGCAAAAACCGCCCGAACCCACGTCGTGTTGGTGGACCCCGTAAAAACCCGCCGAGGCGAGGCGGAAGAAGGTTTGCGTGCGCGGTTTGACGTCACGGCGTTCGACGCTCCCCCCTCCATGGCCGATGGCCGCGCACTGTCTGCGCACGCGGTCGTGATCAGCGTACGTCAGACGGAAGGCAACGGATTGACGGCTGCGCGCACGATGCGGGATGCCATCGGCGCGGACGTGCTGATCATCGTCGTCGGGCCGGCCGACGAGGCAATGTCCACGGAGCGACGCGCGCAATTGATCGCGCGCCACGGCGTGGATGTTTGGATTCCACGTCCGATCGACCCCCACACCCTGCAGATTCTGTTGGCGGGCGAACTGGCGAAACGAACCAGTGCGCGTCAGAAAAGCGAGCACGCGGAGAAGACCGATCCCGGTGTTTCGAGCGCTCCAGCCGGCAGCTGGACGGACATGTTCGGCGGTTCGGCCGCGACGGACAGTCTGCGCCGTTTCTTCTCCCGCGCCGCTCGCCATCCATAGAACGGTTAGGGCGGCGGCCCATGGCGGTTCGCTTCGGTACCATCGCGCTCGTCGGGCGTCCAAACGCTGGAAAATCGAGCTTGCTGAACGCGCTCGTGGGGGAGCGTGTGGCCGCTGTTTCGTCGCGCCCCCAGACCACGCGAAACCGCATTTGCGGCATCGTGACAACGGAAACGTTGCAGGCGGTTTTGGTGGACACTCCCGGCCTGCACGAAGGCTGGAATGTCCTGAACAAGCGCATGGTCGCGGTGGCCGAGGCTGCGCTCGATTCGTGTGACACAGTCGCGTGGATCGTGGATTGCACACGCCCGTTTGACGCGGAGTTCGCGGGGCGTTTGGCTCCGCGAAAGCCCGTGGTCGTCCTCAACAAAATCGATTTGGTGGACAAGCTGGCGTTGCTCCCGTTGATCCAGCTGTACGCTGCCGCGGGTGAGGTCGTGCCGGTGTCTGCCGCAAAACGAGATGGGCTGCCGCAATTGATGGCCGTGTGGGAAGCGCGGCTGCCCGAAGGAGAGCGGCTATACTCGCCGGACCAGTACACCGACCAGACGGAGAAGGCGCTTTGCGCGGAGATCATCCGTGAACAGGTCTTCCACCGCACCGGGGAAGAAGTGCCGTATTGCAGTGCCGTCGAAATCGAGGGGTTCAACGAAACGGAACGTGAGGCTGGAAAGGTTCACATCCACGCCCGAATCGTCGTAGAAAAACCGAGTCAGAAGGCGATTCTGATCGGAAAGGGCGGGGCGATGGTGAAACAGATCGGCACCGAGAGTCGCTCGCGCATCGAGCGCCTCCTTGGTTGTCGGGTCCGCCTCGATCTTTTCATCGCAGTGGAGAAAGACTGGACGTCGAACCCCAATAAGCTGCGCGAGTTCGGGTATGACTAGGCGTGGCCGGCCCGCGTGAGAATCGCGGTCGTCGGGGCCGGGACGGGTGGGGCAGCGGCCGCCTTGTTCCTGGCGCGGAAGGGCCATTCGGTCGAGGTTTTTGAGCGAGTCACGGACCCCAGGCCCGTGGGCGCCGGCATCCTCCTACAGCCGACTGGGATGCAAGTGCTCGCGGCGCTCGGCCTGTTGGAACCGATCCTTCGGCACGGCGCGCGCGTCGATCGCCTCGACGGAATCACGACCTCCGGCCGGAAAGTCATCGACCTGGCGTACGACGACGTTGCGCCGGGGCTCTACGGGTTGGGCCTCCATCGCGGGGTGTTGTTCGAGACTTTGTACGGAGCGCTGAAGAGAGAAAATATCCCCATCCATACCGGCGTAGCGGTGGCGACCGTCGACGAGCGAGCGGACGGCGTTCACGTCGTCGGGGAAACGTTTGACCGGGTCGTCGTCGCGGACGGCGCGCGCTCCCAGTTGCGACCCGCTTTTGCGCGCATGCGGCCGTATCCGTGGGGGGCGCTCTGGTGCATGCTCAAGGAAGAACCACGCTATGTAGGAACGCTATCGCAGGTCTACAAGGACACACGACGGATGGTTGGTTTCCTGCCGACGGGGCGGCCCCCCGGGGGCGGTGACGCCGTCGTCAGCATGTTCTGGAGCCTGCGCGCGGACGCCGTTTCGGACTGGCAGGCGCGCGGATTGGACGCGTGGAAGGCGGAAGTGCGCGAGGTCGCGCCGTTTGCTGACTTGTCGGGGGTTGGAGAGGGCGAGGTCCTGTTCGCGCCCTACTTCGACGTGGTGATGCCTCGCTGGCACACCGAGCGCGTTGTGTGGATTGGCGATTGCGGGCACGCAATGTCGCCCCAACTGGGGCAAGGCGCCAACCTTGCGCTCATGGATGCGTTGGTCCTGAGCGAATGCGCCTCCCACGCCGAATATTCTGACCGCCGCCGGGCGCACCTCACCTTCTACCAGTTCGCGTCGCGCTGGTTGACGCCGTTCTTTCAGTCATCGTTCCCAATTCTGTCCCCGCTACGCGACACGTTTGCCATGCCGTTCCACCGATGGAACTGGTACCGAAGGCAGATGCTCCTTTCGCTCGCCGGCGTAAAAACGGGCTTGTTTTCAACACTTTCCACCGTGCCGCTGCTTCCCCCTCCCTCCGAAGGAAGCCCGCCGCGTTAGACGCCCGCGTGCTCCCCGTCGTCGCCATTGTGGGCCGCCCCAACGTCGGAAAATCGACGCTTTTCAACCGCTTGACGGGTGAAAAGAAGGCGCTGGTGCATGATCGGCCCGGCGTCACGCGCGATCGCAATTATGCGCCTGCCGCCTGGCTCGACACCGAATACCTGCTCATCGACACGGGGGGTTTCGAACCCGAGCCTGGCGATTCGCTGTTCGCGGCCATGCGTCGCCAGTCGGAAGTGGCGGTTGCGGAGGCGGACGTCGTCATTCTGCTGGTGGACGGATTTGCGGGCATCACGCCGCCCGATCGGCAGACGGCCGATTTGATCCGCGCGTGTGGCAAGCCGGTGGTGCTCGCGGTGAACAAATGTGATGAGTCGATGCACGACGACAACACCGCCGATTTCTGGGAACTCGGGTTCGACGTCGTCGTTCCTGTGTCGGCCGAACATGGCCGTGGGATCTACGACTTGATGGAGGCGGTGATCCCGCACTTTCCGAAGGACGTGCCCACGGAGGTCGAGGATCCCGACGAGATTCGCGTGGCCGTCCTCGGTCGGCCGAACGTCGGGAAAAGCACGTTGATCAATCGCCTCCTTGGCGAAGATCGTCACGTGGTCCACGACGCCCCGGGCACGACCGTTGACTCGACGGACTCCACGATGGTGTTCGAAGGTCGGAAGTGGCGCCTTGTTGACACCGCCGGAATTCGTAGGCGCGCGCGCATCGATGACCGGGTGGAGACACTGGCCGTCGGGGCGTCGATCCGGACGATTGAGCGTTGCCACGTTGTGATGTTGGTGCTCGACGGATCGCAGGAAGTCAGCGAGCAGGATGCGCGGCTGGCCGGCCTGATTGAGGAGCGCGGGCGCGCCGTAGTCGTGCTCGTGAACAAATGGGATCGTATCAAGTCGGTCGAGGATCGGGACATCAAGACGGTCGAGGATGAATTTTCTCGCAAACTTCCGCACGTCGCGCACGCGCCGGTGCTCTACATCTCTGCGCTCACCGGAAAAGGCACGGCGAAGATTCTCGCGGTCGTCCGTGAGGTATTTGATGCCTTCAACACGCGCATCCCGACGGCGCGGCTGAACGAGTTCTTGCGCGTCGCCGTCGCAACGCATTCGCCGCCGCAGTTGCACAATCATCCCATTCGCCTTCAGTACATGACGCAGGTCCGGGTGCGTCCGCCGACGTTCACCGTGTTTGTCAACAGTCCGCTCGGCGTGGTTGACTCGTACGACCGATTCCTGAAGAATCGCCTGAGGGAGCAGTTCGGTTTCATGGGTTCACCGCTGAAGATCGAGTATCGTCGACGTCGTCGCCTCGGCGAGGCGAAGGCCGAGTCGGCCGACGGAGACGAGGAGTGAGCGGCCTCTCCGACATCGCGATGTGGTTCCGGTACGGCGGCGCCACGATGTGGGCGGTTTCAGGTCAGGTGTGCCTCGGCTTGCTGGTCGGCGTGGTTGCGTTGGTCGTCGTCGCCGTCGCGCGAAAAAAGCCGGCGATGCGAACGGTCGGAATCGTCGCTGGATTTCTTACGATCGTGTGCGCATCCGCGCCCGTATGTTCCGGCGTTTTTGGATGGTGGTCGGGCAACCGGATGGTGGCGGCCGCCGTCGAACACGCGGACCCGGAGCACCGTGAGGTCTTGAGCGCCCGCGGTCAGGAGGAGGCACGCATCCCGCTACTGTTCGGGGGCGGCGCGGGCTCCTTGTGCCTGATCGCGGCGATTTCGCTGCTGACGATCGCTCTCGGCGCCAAACGCCCAGGGGAAGACTCAGGGTACTGATGGCAGTCCGCATCCTCGAGGAGCAGCTCGTCAACAAGATCGCGGCGGGAGAAGTCGTCGAACGCCCAGCCAGCGTCGTCAAGGAGCTGGTGGAGAACGCGCTGGACGCCGGCGCGACGGAGCTTCGACTTCAGCTTCGTGCCGGCGGCCGAAATCTCATTCGCGTCACCGACGACGGCAGCGGCATGGATCGGACGGACGCCGTCATGTGCCTCGAACGGCACGCGACATCGAAGATCAAGGAGGATGACGACCTGTTTCGCGTGGCCACGCTTGGCTTCCGTGGCGAAGCGATTCCGTCGATCGCGAGCGTGTCGCGCTTCGAACTGGTCACGCGCCGGCACGACGCCGAGGCCGGCACGCGTCTCCGCGTCGAGGGCGGTAAGCTGTTGGAGGTGGAGCCCGCCGGGTGCGCAGCGGGCACGGAGATCAGCGTGTCCTCGCTGTTCTACAACGTCCCAGCGCGTCGAAAGTTCCTGCGCACGGTCGAGACAGAGCTTGGGCACTGCATCGAGGCGGTCACCCGTGAGGCGCTCATACGCCCGGGTGTCGATATCGAGATCACCCATGATGATCGCCCGCTGTTGCGCTGCGTCCGCACGGAAGACCCGCGACAGCGGGCGGCGGACTTGCTCGGTCCGCACGGTGACGCCCTCGTTCCTGCCGCTTTTGTGCGCGGCAGGCTGAGCGTTACCGCGCTCGTCTCTCCCGTTGGGGTACATCGCGCCAATCCGCAAGGGTGCAGCTATTTGTATGTAAATGGTCGATTTGTAAAGGATATGGTCCTTCGACGAGCGGTTTCACAAGCGTACGCCGGCATCGTGCCCAAGGATCGCTACCCGGTCGTCATTCTTGACCTCAGCGTCCCCGTCGAGGATGTCGATGTCAACGTGCATCCAGCAAAGACGGAGGTGCGTTTTCAGCACGCGTTCGAGCTGCAAGCCGCGGTCGCCGAGGGGTTACGCAACGCGTTGCAAGAACACGGGATTCGGCGTCCCGTAGCCATCGAAGCACGCTATCGCCCAGAAGAGCGGGGCGGCGAGCAGATCGAGTTGGGCATGCGCTCGGTTGGGGAGCGGGTCGACACGGCCGCCGGCCGCGGGGAACGTGATCGCGCCGGCCAGGCGCACGCACACGCGGGTAGGATTGTCGTTCAGGAGCGGCCCGTCGCGCCATTGCTCTCCGGCGTTCCGTTGCTCTCCGACACCCCGCGACGCGGTGTCGAACCGACCGCCGGAAGCCCGCCCGCGGAACGCCCGGCGGGGCACGCGCTGCTCCCCGTGCCGCGCTTCCAGGACCTGCGCGTGATCGGGCAGCTCGACCGCACCTACATCCTCACTGAAGGCGCCGGAGAGCTGGTCATCGTGGACCAACACGCCGCCGCAGAGCGCATCACGCTGTATCGTTTGATGCGCGCCCCCATCGAATCCATGGGGGGCTCCCAACGCCTGCTTGTCCCGACGATGATCGAGCTGCCGATTGCACGCGCCCGCACGCTGGCGGCCAACACGGATGCCCTTGCGCCGTACGGGCTGGAGATCAGCGCGATGGGCGGCGGATCGATAGCCGTTCACGCGCTCCCCGCGGTGCTCGCCTGCGCGGACCTGGGCACGCTGCTGGCGGACATCGCCGACGACCTTGCGGAAGGCGGGAGCGGCTCGGCGCCCGTGGAACTCATCGAGCACGCACTCGCGACGATGGCGTGTCACACCTCCATCCGCGCCGGCCAAACACTCGACGGCGCCGACATGCACAGCCTGCTCGTTCAACTGGACGCGGTTGACTTTTCCGTGTGTGCCCACGGACGTCCAGTCGCGATTCGCATCTCGCCGGGAGAGTTGGAACGCCGATTCCACCGCGCATGAGCCGGGCAGGCGCGGCGCTTCGCCGGGGGCTCGCGTCGTGAGGCCGCTCGTGCTGGTTGGTCCCACCGGAGCGGGGAAGTCGGCGCTTGCATTGGAAATAGCGGAAACGTTCGGCGCCACAATCGTGTCGATGGACGCCATGCAGGTGTACCGTGGGTTCGATATCGGCACGGCGAAGGCGGGGTTGGCGGAGCGCGGGCGCGTGCCTCACGCTTGCATCGATATCCGGAACCCCGACGAGCTGTTCTCGGCGGCAGATTTTGTGCACGAGGCGGAGACGGTCGATCGCCTCGGCACGCCGACTCTTCTCGTTGGTGGCACGACGTTTTATCTGCGGGCGTGGCTGTTCGGACTGGTCGAGGCCCCGCCGATCGATCCTGGCGTGCGCGCGGGCTTCGAGGCACTCGATGATCCTCACAGCGCCTTGCTCCTCGTCGATCCGCTCCTCGCCAGCCGCCTGCATGCCCACGACCGCATGCGCATCGTCCGCGGACTGGAGGTCCACGCGCTCACCGGACGTCGCCTGTCGGAGATGCACGATGCCGATCCGTGGCAGCGTCGTGATGCGGAGGTGGTCTGTGTGGACGCGTCGGACCTCTACGAGCGCATCGACCGTCGCGTGGACGCGATGATGGCCGCGGGGTACCTCGGCGAGGTGGAGGGCATCCTTGCGGCGGGCTGGAGTCGCGCCTGCAAGCCGATGCAGTCGCTCGGGTATCGGCACATCGCAGCGCATCTGTCCGGTGAAACCGACCTCGACGAGGCGGTGCGTCGAACGAAGCGCGACACTCGGCACTTCGCAAGGAAGCAGAGGGGGTTTCTGCGGAGTTGGGGCATCAAGGCAGGACCGGACGCCGCGTCCGACGCCATCGCCGCCGCGGCGCGCGCCTTCGCTCGCACGTAGGCGCGCCGGGCTGCTACCGGATACCCAGCGGGCATGGAACTCGTTCTGGAATTCGAGCGACCGCTCGTCGAACTCGCCAAGCGTATCGAGACGCTCCGCCAGGTCGAAATTGCCCAGGGGACGGACCTGACGGCATCGATCCGCGAGTTGGAACGCCAATCCGAGCGTTTGCAGCGCCAGATCTTCGCGTCGCTGACGGCGTTTCAGCGGACGCTCCTGTCTCGGCATCCGACGCGGCCTTACACCTTGGACTACGCCGGCGCCTGGCTGACCGAGGCCGTGGAGTTGCATGGGGACCGCGCCGGTCACGATGATCAAGCCATCGTGGCGTTGATGGGTCTGTTTCACGGGCGTCCCGTGATGCTCGTCGGCCATCAGAAGGGGCGCACGACCCGGGAAAATGTGGTTCGGAATTTCGGAATGGCGCTGCCCGATGGCTACCGAAAGGCGCTGCGCCTGATGGCCATGGCGGATCGCTTCAACATGCCCATCCTCACGCTGATCGACACGCCGGGGGCCTACCCGGGGATCGATGCGGAAGCGCGGGGTCAGTCCGAGGCCATCGCGCGAAACATCATGGAGATGAGCACGTTTCGCGTGCCGATCATATCGGTCGTGATCGGAGAGGGCGGGTCAGGGGGTGCGCTGGCGCTTGGCGTGGGCAATCGCGTCGTCATGCTCGAGCACTCCACCTACTCCGTCATCTCCCCCGAAGGGTGCGCGGCCATCCTGTGGCACGATCGTTCGGAGGCGCCCCGGGCGGCAGAGGCGCTGAAGTTGACGGCGGCGGACTGCCTGAGGCTCGGCGTGTGCGATGAAATCGTGGAGGAGCCGGCCGGCGGCGCCCACCGTTCGCCGGGGCCGACCATCGCCGTTTTGGGGGACGCGGTTGCGCGCCATCTGGACGAATTGAGTCTGCTCGATCGCGACGCGCTCCGCGCCGATCGCTACCGACGCTTCCGCAACCTCGGTGCCATCGACGATCGAGGCGAATAGCGAGCCGGCGGGATACTTCCGCGCGTGGCAACGCTCCGCTTCTCCGTGCCGGGTGACAAGTCGATTTCCCACCGCGCGCTCTTGTTCGGTGCACTTGCGTCGGGGACGACGCGGATATCCGGGCTCCTCGACGCGGGGGATGTCGGGCGCACGTTGCGCGCCGTGCAACAGCTTGGTTGCGACGCGTCGACCACCCACGTTACAGGTGCGCCGTGGCGGGGCGCCGGCGTGATCGAGTGCGGAAATTCGGGGACGACAGCTCGGTTGCTCCTTGGGGCGCTCGCGCCGCGCTCATGGGCGGTTCTTGAAGGTGATGCCTCCCTCTCGCGGCGACCGATGAAGCGGGTCCTGGAGCCGTTGAGCCGCATGGGCGCCCGGTTTGAGGGCGGGCCGACGCTCCCCGTCTCGGTACATCCATCGCCGTTAATCGGCATCACCCACACGGCAACCGTCGCTAGCGCACAGGTGAAAACAGCGATCCTGCTCGCTGGGCTCGCGGCGTCCGGCGAAACGGCGTACGTCGAACCCCTTCCCACGCGTGACCATACAGAGCGCATGCTCGCAGGGATGGGGGCTGCCATTCGCGCCAGCGCCGGCGCGATCGTCGTGACGCCGGGTCCGCTGCACGCGGTCAACATCGATGTTCCAGGTGATATTTCCAGCGCCGCCTTCTGGCTGGTCGCGGCCGCAATCACGCCGGGGAGCGATTTGGTGGTGGAAGGGGTCGGGCTCAACCCTACGCGCACCGGCGTCTTGAGTGTATTACGTAGGATGGGGGCGGATATTACCGTGGACGACTACGGTGGAATCGAACCGATCGGTGACATTCGGGTGCGCGGCCGCGGACTGGTTGGAACCGATATCGGCGGGGCCGAAGTGCCGACGCTCATCGATGAGATCCCGGTTCTGGCGGTCGCGGCGGCCTTTGCGGAAGGCACGTCGGTGTTCCGCGATGCAGCAGAACTGCGGGTGAAAGAGAGTGATCGCATCCTCACGACCGTTGCGGGGCTGCACGCGCTGGGTGTGGACGCCGAGGCACTCCCCGATGGATTGCGCGTCGATGGTGGGGTCGGCCGCATTTCTCTCGGGGCCTTGGCGGTGGCGGCCGGCGTGGTGCAAAGCCACGGCGATCATCGTATTGCGATGGCGTTTTTGATCGCCGGCCTGCACGTCGACATCGACGTCCGGGATCTGGATTGCATCGCGACGTCCTATCCGTCCTTTCCGGCGCGTTTGGCCGAGGTACGCGCAGCGATAGGCACGCATCGTGGCTGAAATCGCCATCGCGGTCGACGGTCCCGCGGCCTCCGGAAAAGGCACGGTCGCGCGTCGTGTGGCGGAGGCGTTGGAGTACGCGTTCGTCGACACGGGGGCGATGTATCGGTCGGTGGCGCTCTACGCGCTCCGTCGGGGCGTCTCGCCCGCCGACGCGGCGGGCGCCGCCGCCATCGCCGAGGGCATACGTTTCGCGTTCGATTGGCATGCCGGCAACCTGCGTGTCTACGCCGATCGGGAGGACGTTTCCCAACGCATTCGCGGCGAACTCGTGGGCGCCGCGGCCAGCGCCGTCGCCGTTCATCCGGCGGTGCGCGCGGCCCTTTTGCACACCCAACGGTCGCTGGGGGCGGGCGGCGGCGTTGTGATGGACGGACGCGACATCGGAACGGTCGTGCTTCCCGACGCGCAGCTGAAAGTATATCTGGACGCGTCGCTGAGCGAGCGCGCGCGGCGTCGGTATGCGGAATCGCCCGGACGACGCCACCACGATGTCTTGGAGGAGTTGACAGCGCGGGACCTGCAGGACTGCGGTCGCGCCACAGCGCCGCTCCGTCAGGCGGACGACGCCGTGCGCATTGACTCCACCGGGCGCAGCATCGACGACATCGTGACGCAGGTCATCGCGCTCGCACACGCGCGCGGAGCGCGTCAGGGATCTGGGTAGATGGCCGCCAAAGCGATCCCCAAGCTCGCCGATTGGATCGAGATGGACCTCTCTCTCTCGGTGCGGGAAAATCGCCTCCAACCGGTGTGGGAGGTTGAGGACCTGATCGCCCAGATCGGGGACGTTGTGACAGGGGAGGGGATTCGGTGCCCCGTCCTCACCGGTCCCTCCGGCGTCGGAAAGACGGCCGTCATCCATGAATTGGTCCGGCAGCTCGCGCGTAGTGAGGGGCCCGAGCGACTCCGCGGCGCACGCGTCGTACAAATCTCGCTCCGGACGATGGCCGGCCGCTTCAAACACTCCAGTGAAGGCATCGAGATCCTTCGCAGCCTGCTGGATTCGATCGTCGCCGCCGACCCGCCGATCGTGCCGTACATCCGCGACCTGCATTCCGCGTATTCGCTCGACTGGGAATCGCTTTTCGTTCGCTTCTGCGGACAGGCTCGCCTGCCCCTGATCGGAGAGGCAAGCGCGCGGGAATTGGCGGTGATGTTGGAGTTCACCTCCGACCTTTCGCCCTATGTCATTCCCATTCCCGTGAGTGAGCCCGACCTGGGTAGAACCCGGCGAATTGTCTCTCGCTGGGCAGACCACACGGCGGCGAAGGGGGGTCGGGTCATCACGCCGGACGCCCAGCGGATCGCCATCGAACTGACGGGGAGATTCCTCGGAAATCAACACTTTCCGCGCAAAGCCCTCGACCTCTTGCGGCAGACTCGGGATCTCGGCGGCGCCGCCGTGACCCTTGGGGATGTCGTGGCCCGATTCAGCCAACTCACGCGCGTACCGCAGCAGTTGGTTGACCCGGAAATCCGCCTTGATCTGGTGGAAGTGCGAAAGTTTTTGGCCGATCGGCTGCTTGGTCAGGACGAATCCGTGGACGCCGTCATTCGGATGATTGCCCTGATAAAAGCAGGCCTCGCGGATAGCCGCCGCCCTTTTGGAACGTTCCTTTTCGTCGGCCCGACGGGCGTGGGAAAGACGCATACCGGCCAACTGTTGGCGGAGTACCTCTTTGGGGATCGGCACCGCCTCGTGCGTATCAACATGGCGGACTACGGTGGAGAAGGTGACGGAAGCGTACTGTTCGGACATCCGCTTGGCTCGTCGGCCGACCAAAAGCGGGGGGTGATCGCGACTCGCCTCGGCGGTGTCGCATTTGGCGTGCTTCTACTCGATGAGTTTGAGAAGGCGCACACCAAAGTCCACGACGCCTTTCTCCAACTGATGGACGAAGGCCGGTACACGAACGGTCTTGGAGAGATGGTCTCCGCGCGCAGTCTCATCGTCATCGCAACGTCGAACGCCGGGGCCGAGGTCTACAGAGAATCCGGCATCGGGTTTCGGGATGCAGCCGACCTCGACCGCGCAGACTCCGAGTTGGATCGCCGTCTCCTCAAACACTTCCGCCTGGAGTTCCTGAACCGCTTTGACCGCGTGGTGCACTTCCACCCGTTGGACCGGTCCACCATTCGGGCCATTGCCACACGCGAACTGTCAGAGCTGCTGCGAAGAGAAGGCATTGCGGGCCGCGGATTGGCAGTGGACGTGGATGCGGAGGTACTCGACTGGCTGGTCGCGCACGGCTACCATCCCCACTATGGAGCGCGCTTTCTACGCCGGGAAATCGAACGAAGCGTCACGGGGACGCTCGCGCAGTGGATTGTCACCCACAATCCCGCTCCGGGCGCACGCATCGCCTTGGCCGTGCGTCGTGATGCGATTGTGGTCAGGGCGGACGAACGAGCGGCCGAAACGCCACCTCGACGGGTGGTTGTGGACGCCTTCGCAAGCGCAAAGGCGTGGGTAGACCGATGGACAAAGAGGGAGGCGGAGGCGGGCGTCCGAAAGGAAGCCGCGAGCGCACTCATCGAGAAAAGTGCGTCTGCCGAGTTCTGGGGCGACCCAGGCCACGCACAGTCGATTCTACGCGAATACACGAGCATCGACGCGCGTATTCAGGCGGACGCTCGTTTGCTCGCGCCCGCACGTCGGCTGGCGCGGCTTGGCGGGCATGAAGATGTCGGCGTGGTCGCCGAGTTGCTCGCAGAAACCGAGGCGGCGTGGACGCGATGGAACCGGTTGGAAGCCGAAGACGGACCGATCGGCGCGTGGCTGATCATCGGGACAGCCGACGCGCTGGCGAACGCACCCGTGCCATGGCTGCAGGAGTTGGTGGACAGTGAGCGGGAATGGCTCAAACGACTTGGCTTCACCTGTGAGATCGTTGCGGAGCGCGTCGTAGGAGAGCGCATCGCGAGCGTCGCGTTCGAGGTGGAGGGTGCGGGCGTGGTGGCGAGGCTGGGGATGGAGCGCGGGGTGCATCGCCGTCGCGCGCGGAACGGGCATGTCGAGCGGCTGCTCGTGGATGTTGTGCCACGCGGAGACGCGCGATCGGGGCCGCTTGTACACGACGCGCGTCGCGTGAAGGGAGCATTTGTCGCGCGGCGCGCCTGCCGCGTCGTCGTCTCCGTTGCCGGGAAGGGAAGTGAGGAGACATGGCTGGGGATTGCGCGCGACACGCTGTCGTTGTTTTCAGCGGATCTGTTCGATGCGCGGCGAGGCGCCGCCGGTGAGGTCGATGTTGCCCGGCAGTACGGTTTTGACGGGGTTGCCGCACGCGATCCGCGCACGGGCGCGGTCGTTGTCGGGGGGAAGGAAGTCGCGCGGGGGGAGTTTGAGGCGCTGCTTCGGGCCTGGGAGGAACAGGGCGGCCGGTGACACCGGCCGTCGTGACGCGCCGGCGTGGGTCGTCGGTTCCGCCAAGTCGGCGGACCCGAAGGGGCCCGACCAACGCCCTTGACACCTCGTGACAACTTCGTTAGTCGCGCGCCCGTCACCGGAAAACCCCGATGACCTGGGCTCCAACGCGTTGAGGACGCGATTGTAGCCGCGGAGGTCGACCATCCCGGTCGCTCGGCCCGCAACCACCTCCTCCTCCTCGTCACCCACAAACGTGCTGGTCAACCAGCCCGGGAAAGCATCCTTTTCATGAATACCGAATCCATCGACCTCGACGCCCCGCTTGATCAACTTGGCCGGGACGAATTCAAGGCCTTCTTCGACGATTTCCTGAACAACAAAAGCGTTCGGGAGCAGAGCGTCGTCCGCGGCACGGTCATCGAGATTGGAGACGACGTCGTCACAATCGACATCGGATACAAGGCGGAAGGCGTCATTCGTCGCCAGGAATTCATCAACGAGGCGGGTGAGCTGACCGTCAAGGTTGGCGATCAGGTCGATGTCTACCTCGACCAGATGGGTGAGGAAGACGGGCTCCTCGAGCTATCCAAGGAAAAGGCCGACTTGATGAAGGCCTGGGACGAGATTTCGAAGGCCGTCGAAAAGGACGAAACCGTCCGCGGGAACATCGTTTCGCGCGTCAAGGGCGGCCTCGCGGTCGACATCGGCGTGAAGGCGTTCCTTCCGGGTTCGCAGGTCGATCTTCGTCCGGTCAAGAATCTCGACCGCCTCATTGGCGAGACGCACGAGTTCAAGATCATCAAGTTCAACAAGAAGCGCGGCAACATCGTGCTCTCTCGCCGGGTCCTCCTTGAGCGTGACCGTGAAGAGCGAAAGACCGAAACGCTGAAGTCGCTCCGCGTGGGCGCCATCATGATTGGGACCATCAAGAACATCACGGACTACGGCGCTTTCGTGGACCTCGGTGGAATCGACGGCCTGCTGCACATCACCGACATGTCCTACGGTCGCATCAACCACCCGAGCGAAATGTTCGAAGTGGGCGCGCAGATCGAGGTCAAGATCCTCAAGTATGACGAGGATACCGGCCGCGTTTCGCTCGGCTACAAGCAGATTCGCCCCGACCCATGGGAAGACGCGGAGTACAAGTACCCGGTCGGCGCCATTGTGCGCGGCAAGGTGGTGTCCATCCCCGACTACGGCGCGTTCGTCGAGTTGGAGGACGGCATCGAGGGTCTGGTCCACATCAGCGAAATGACGTGGAACAAGCGCATCAAGAGCCCGGCCAAGCTGGTCAACGTCGGTGACGTGGTGGAAGCCAAGGTCCTCGGCATCGACCTCGACAACAAGCGCATCAGCCTCGGCATGCGTCAGCTCGAGTCCAACCCGTGGGAATTGGTGGCGGAGAAGTACCCGATCGGCACGATCGTTCGCGGAAAGGTCCGCAACATCACTGACTTCGGCATCTTCATCGGCATCGAAGACGGCATCGACGGCCTCGTCCACGTCAGCGACATGGGCTGGGGTCAGCGCACCCGTCACCCGTCCGAGAAGTTCAACAAGGGCGATGAAGTCGAGGCCCGCGTGCTCAATGTGGACGTCGATAACGAGCGTTTCTCGCTCGGCATCAAGCAGCTCGGCGAAGACCCGTGGCTCAGCGTGCCTTCACGCTTCTACCTCGGCCAGGTCATCCACGGAAAGCTGGTCCACAAGGCCGACTTCGGCGTGTTCGTGGAGTTGGAGGACGGCGTGGAAGGCCTCGTTCACCACTCCGAACTGATCAACGCCACGGGCGATTGGGCAACTTCCTACGTCGAAGGTGCTGAAATCGACGCGGAGATCATCAACATTGACGCGCATGATCGCAAGGTCTCGCTGTCCGAGAAGGCTGCGGCCGACCGGGCGCGCGGTGGCGACATGAAGGAAGTCCTGAAGCGTCAGGGTGACAGTTCGGCGCGTTTGGGAGACATCATGGGCGATCTCTCGCGGCGGATGAAAGAGCGCGAAGAGTAGTCAGCGTTTGCAACGTGAGGGCGCGGAGCCGCCGTGTTAGGTCACCGTCATGCGTTGGCTGAAGCTCGGCATCCTCGCCCTCGTCGTTTTTGCGGCCGTCGCGTTCACGGTGCAGAACGGCGGGAGGGAAAGCGCACTGTCGCTCGATCTAGGGCTCATCGCTTGGCGGTTCCGGCATCCGGTTTCGGTGCCGTGGCTGATGTGGGGGAGCTTCGGACTGGGACTTGGGCTGGCAGGGGCGTGGGGATTTGGCCGTGCGGCGATTCTGGCGCGCAGAGTCCGGAAGTTGGAAACCGACGCGGCGTTGGCCGGTAGCCGGGAAACCACGAAGGACGGCTGGTCGTGAAGGACAATCTGACGGTCGTCATCCTGTGTGTGTTCGCCCTGCTGCTCGGCGGCGCGGGCGCGTACGGGGGGTACCGCGTGGGGTACGACAGGGCGACGCTCGAAGGAAAGTTGCTCCTTTCGGAGAAGGACAAGGAGGTGATTGCGGCGAAAGCGGAGGTTGCAGCAGCACCAAGGCGTGACGGTGGCGAGGGCAAGGGGAAGGAGAAGCCAGCCTTCGAGCCGACAGTATTTACGGCGGCGGATCTGGCAGCGGTCGAGGGGTTGTCGTCGCTGGACGCGCCGGCGCAGTCGAAAGCCCTCTACATCCTGAACAATGTGGTCGGCGCGTGTGAGCCCTGTGTCGAGCAGCAGTACAGCCTGGGGAAGTGCCTTCAGCGTGCGCCGAAGCTGTTGGATCGCACACTGTGTCAGAACGTGGCCGGGCTGGCAGCGCGCACGGTTCGGCTGGCGAAATCCGGCAAATCCCCGGACGACATTCGCGCGCAGGTGGAGTTGCCGGCCTGGAGCCCCGTGAATCCCGAGGGTCCCAGCAGGGGTCCGAAGGACGCTCGCATCACGATTGTCGAGATTTCCGATTTCCAGTGTCCGTACTGCAAGAAGTCGCAGGCGTCGTTGCATGCGGTGGACGAGAAATACGCGGGCAAGATCCGGTGGATCTTCATCAACCTACCGCTGGAGATGCACAAGATGGCGCGCCCGGCGGCGCTGGCGGTCATGGCGGCGGAGAAGCAGGGAAAGTTCTGGGTGCTCGCGGACGCCCTGTTCGCTTCGCAGGGGCTGGACGAAGCCAAGATCGCCGCGGAGGCCGCTCAGGTGGGCCTGAACGTGGCGAAGTGGACGGCGGACAAGGCATCGACGGAGGTCGACAGCGCCGTGGCCGCACAGCTTGCCGTGGCGAAGAAGCTGGGTATTACGAGCACGCCGATGTTTTTCGTGAACGGGTACAAGGTGAAGGGGGCGCAGCCGCCTGAGGTATTCAGCAGGATCATTGAGGCGGAGTTGGGTTCTATATAGGCTGGATTGCCGCCAGCGGACAGGCGGCTGCGCCGGGAGGGGTGCGTCCGCGAGCGCTGCGAGCGGCGGCGCCGGCAAGGCGCCGAGGACTCCGACCCCGGGCCCGGAGTCGGCCCGCAAAGGGCCGGCGTGAGGGTCCGCAGCCGCCTGAGGTATTCAGCAGGATCATTGAGGCGGAGTTGGGTTCGATGTATCCGCGAGCGCGCGAGCGCGGCAGGCCAACCTGAGCATTCCACGAATTCCTCTCCCCCGCGTCATCCGCCACGCACGAACAATCGCGCGCTGAACGGGCCGGTGCGCGCGCGAGTACCACGCGAGGCGAATAGAAGCCTCGCCATGCCGCCGACTCGTGCCCGCGTGAATCCCGGTCGCCTTGGGGCGGCTCGTGCCCTGCTGGCGGTCGAGGAGGGCGGCCACGCGGAAGATGCGCTGGCACGTTTTGCCCCAGCGGACAGCGGTGATCGTGCGCTGGCGTGGCATCTGGTGCTGGGCGTGCTTCGCCATCGCAACGAGCTCGACTCCGTCATCGCCGCGGGAGCGCGCCGCCCGATTCGTGCGCTCGATCCGCCCGTGCGTGCCGTCCTTCGACTCGGTGTTTTTGAGCTTCGCTACAGCCGCACGCCGCCCCACGCCGCCGTTGACCAGGCGGTCGAGTGCGTGCGCGCAGTCAACGCCGGATACGCCTCCGGTCTCGTCAACGCCGTGCTTCGGCATCAATCCGAGCACACGCCCCCTGCCGACGCGCTACTCAATCACCCCGACTGGCTGATGGCGCGCTGGCGGAAGCGGTACGGAGCCGACGCGGACCGTTGGATGCGCGCGAACAACGAACCCGCGGTAACGACGATCGTCGCGAAGGAGGACGCCGCGGGGCTGGCCCGCGCTCTCCAGCACGCCGGCAAGGTCGCGCTCGCCGTTGGATCGGACATTTTCCAGGTCGAAGGCGCCGTTGATGCGCTGCCTGGCTATGCGGAGGGGCGGTTTTGGGTCATGGATGCCGCGGCCCTGGCGGTCGCCGACCTCGTTCCCGCCGACGGCAGCGTACTCGATGCGTGCGCGGCTCCGGGTGGAAAGGCTTTTCGCCTTACGACGCGCGGCGCTGCCGTCACGGCAACCGACGTGGACGACGCCAGACTCGCTCGCGTCCGTGAAGGCGCGGAGCGGCTCGGTCTCACGATCGCAACGTCGGTTCACGACTGGACGCTTGGCCCGCTCGTCCAGGCACCAGGCGCTCCCCCGGCGCTCTTCGACGCTGTGCTGGTGGATGCTCCGTGCTCGGCGCTCGGGCTACTCCGACGTCACCCCGATATTCGGTGGACGCGTCGTGAGTCCGATCCCGCCTCGCTCGCCCGGAAACAGGCGGTCATGCTCTCCCATGCCGCCACTTGCGTGCGTCCCGGAGGCGCCCTCGTCTACGCGGTGTGTTCTCCCGAGCCCGAAGAAGGGGAGGCCGTCGTGCGCTCGATTGGGTGGCCCATCGAGGAGACGTTTGCCAACGCGCCGTGCACCGAGGGACATGACGCCTTCTACGCGTGCCGCATGCGCCGGCCGTCGGCGTAGGAGGGCGGCGTGAATCCGACGGCAGACACGCCGATGTGGCGGCAGTTCCGGGAGTTGAAAGCTCAGGTCCCGGACGCGCTCCTTTTCTTTCGCATGGGTGATTTTTACGAATTGTTTGGCGATGATGCGGTATGGGTCGCCAACGCGCTGGAGCTCACGCTCACATCGCGCAACAAGGACGACCCGGACCCAATTCCCATGTGCGGCATGCCGTTTCATGCCGCCGACGGCTATCTGAAACGCCTGGTTGAAATGGGGAAAAAGGTTGCCATTGGCGAGCAGGTGGAGGATCCCCGCCTCGCGAAAGGTATCGTCAAACGCGAGATCACCCGCATCATCACTCCGGGTCTTGCGGCGGATACCGTGGACTCACACGAATCGGCATGGTTGGTGGCCATTGTCGGTGGACCGGGCGAGTACGGCGTGGCGCTGCTTGACGCGAGCACAGGCGACTTGCGGGCGACCGACCTCCATGATCTCGACGGCGTCCTCGCGGAGATTGCCCGCCATGAGCCTCGCGAGGCGTTGCTCGCACCGGACGTCGATGACCCGGAGCTGCGCAGCGCGCTTGGGTCCATCTGTGTCACCGTTCTCGACGACATTTCGGTCGACGAACGCGAGCTGGAACGCCGATTTGCGGGCCAATCGGCGCGACTCACCACTGCGCGCGGCGCCGTGTCGGCCATCCTCCGCTACGCGAGCGCCCACCTCCGTGCCGACCTGCGCAACATCACGGCGTTGCGCGCCTACACCGTCGGCGGGGCGATGGGCATCGACGAGGCCACGCGTCGTAATCTGGAGTTGTTCCGGCCGCTGCGAGGATCCGGCCGAAAGGGAACGCTGATTGGTCTTTTGGATGAGTGCCGCACGGCGATGGGCGGGCGTCTCCTCCGCGAGTGGGTGGCCGCTCCGCTGCTCGACGTGGAGGCCATCCGAAGCCGCCACGACGCCGTTTCCGCCTATGTTTCTGGCGGGAGAGAGGAGGCGGTGCGCGCGCTCAGCGGTGTCGGCGACATCGAGCGCATCTGCGCCCGGGTGACCCAATCGCTGGCGACGCCGCGCGACCTGGTCGCGCTGCGAACGTCGCTGGAAAATCTACCAGCCCTCGCTCGCGCAAGCGCGCATCCCGCGCTTGCTGGGCGCATTCCTGCCGATCAAGCGGCTGACGTTGCAGACGAAATCGCACGTTGGATCGTGGACGAACCGCCCGCAACGAGCGGAGAAGGGGGCGTCATCCGCACCGGCGCGCACGCCGAAATCGATCGCTTACGCGGCCTGGCGCACGACGCCAAGGGGTCGATTGCGGCGATGGAGGCACAACTCCGTGACGAAACCGCGGTTTCGAGCCTGAAGATTCGCTACAACAGCGTTTTTGGCTATTACATCGAGGTGAGCAAGGCAAACCTCCACAAAGTCCCCGAACGGTGGCACCGCAAACAGACGATTTCCACCGGCGAACGCTACATCACGCCCGAACTCAAAGAGTACGAGGAGGCGGTGCTCGGGGCAGACGACCGGGCCATGACGCTGGAAAGCGAGTGTTTTGTTACTTTGCGGGAGCGATTGAGCGTGGCCGTGCCACGTCTGCAAGCCATTGCCCGGGGAGTCGCCGAGCTGGATTGTTTTGGCGCGCTGGCAGAATTGGCGGTGCGCCAGCGCTATGTGAGGCCTACCGTCGATGAAAGCGGTGACATCGATATCCGCGCGGGTCGCCATCCCGTCGTCGAATTCGTCCGGAAAGATGAACGCTTCGTGCCGAACGACTGCGTGCTCGGCGCCCGCGCACAGCTGGTCATCCTCACCGGCCCCAACATGGCAGGAAAGTCCACGTTGATGAGGCAGATCGCGCTCATCACGCTGCTGGCGCAGATCGGCTCCTTCGTCCCGGCTGCGGCCGCTCGAATCGGCGTTGTCGATCGCCTGTTTGTTCGCGTCGGCGCCAGTGATGACCTTGCGCGCGGCCAGTCAACCTTCATGGTGGAGATGGCCGAAACGGCAAACATTCTCGCCGGCGCGACCTCCCGCTCGCTCGTTCTACTCGATGAAATTGGACGTGGCACGAGCACCTACGACGGCCTGTCGATTGCGTGGGCGGTGGCCGAGGACCTCCACGATCGCGTTCACGCCCGGGCCGTGTTTGCGACGCACTACCACGAACTCGCGGCGCTCTCCGAAAGCTGCGTGCGCGTCCGCAACCTCCACGTCGCCGTTGCCGAGCATGGCGAAAAAATCGTATTCCTGCGCAAAGTCAAGGAGGGTCCGGCCAGCGGATCTTACGGCATCCAATGTGCACGACTCGCGGGCATGCCGGGGCCCGTGGTCGCCCGCGCGAAGGACCTGCTCAAACAGTTGGAGAAGCGGCGCCCGCGTCCGGAGGCGACCCAACTCTCGCTCTTTGGCGGGGTGCCCGCGGCCGAGCCGAGCCGTCCGGAGCTTCCGCTGGAGGACCCGGTGCGCGCCGCCGTCGGCCAGCTCAACCCGGACGGGATGAGCCCCAGAGAAGCGCACGAGGCGCTGTACCGCCTACGCGCGCTGTGTGACGAGTGAGCCGAGGTGGAAACACCGCGACCGTACCTTCGGCCTTCGAGGCGGCGATTGACTCCTTCCTCGCGACGGCCCGTGTGGAGCGCGGACTCTCGCGCAACACACTGGAGAGCTATCATCTCGACCTGAGCCGACTCGCCGCCTGGCTCGGTGAGCGCGGATCCGCCGCCGCCTCAGACGTCTCCCACGCCGATCTCTCCGCCTACATGACGCATCTCGCCGATTGCCACTTGGATCCGAGGAGCGTCGCCCGTCACCGCAGCTCCTTCCGCCAGTTCTTCCGTCACTGCCTCGAAGAAGCGCTCGTTTCGGTCGATCCGACCGCGCTGATCGAGTCCCCACGCGCTTCGCGGAAACTGCCGTCCGTTTTGAGTCAGGCCGAGGTCGAGGCGCTGTTGGCAGCCCCGGACTGCATGAATCCACTCGGACTGCGCGACGCCGCCATGATGGAGTTGATGTATAGCTGCGGCCTGCGCGTGAGCGAGTGCTGCGCGCTGCCGCTCGCGGCGATTCATACCGAAGGAATGCTTCTGCGTGTGAAGGGAAAAGGCGGCAAGGAACGCATCGTTCCCATCGGGGAGCGCGCGATGGAATTGTTGGGCCGGTATGTGCGTGAGGTGCGCGGGGCCGCGCCGTCCAAAGCCTGTTTCCTTTCGGAACGCGGCGCGGCGATGACGCGGCAGAATTTCTGGCAGCGCCTCACCCACTGGATCGCAATAGCCGGTATTCGCGGCCATGTTTCTCCGCACACCCTCCGCCACAGCTTCGCGACCCACTTACTGCTGCACGACGCTGACCTGCGCATGGTGCAGGCCATGTTGGGTCACGCGGACATCTCGACGACGCAGATCTACACACACCTTGCAAAGGAAAGGTTGAAAGCGGTGCATCGGGAGTTCCATCCACGCGGCTAACGGGGCGGACGCGCCGCTATGACCCCTGCGCTGCTCTCGCCGCATGCTCCAACCACCCCTCCACCGCATCCCGTTGTGCAGGATCAAGAGCGGCTATACGCGCGCGGATGCGCTGAACCCGGAGCGTCACGGCGGCTCGACTCACATCGGTCCGGCGCGCGTGCTCGGCCATGCTGCCCGAGCGAAAAAGCCCGCTCAACCACGCTTGATCGCTGAAGGGGAGGGGATTCGCCACCCCCTCCGAAAACCCGGCATCGGGCTCGGGGAGGCGGACGGACCACGAGCGAATCTCGTCGGCCTCCGTGCCCTCCAGCGCCCTGCGCTCGCGCAGACAGCGGCGAGCGCGGCGCAACAGCGTTCGATCCGTGATACGGCGCACGTACGCGAGGAGTTCGCCGATGCTCTCGCCCCGGAAGCGCGCGAGCGCGCCGGAGATCAACTCCTCCAGGACCTCGCCCACGACTTCATCGCGGGCCGCCGCGTCCACGAGGTCGCGACAGGCATGCGACCACACCGACAGCACGCGCGAATGCACGTAGCGCATCAGCCGCAGGAACAACTCTCGTGCCTCAGGAGCGTGCCGGTCGGCGAGGACCGCGTGGAGTTGCACCTGAAACTCAGACATCGGTCAGAATCCGTTCGAGATTTGGGCGGGGTTGAGCACCCCAACCACCAGCGTTTCCGTCGTCGTGGGGCGAGATCCCGTCGTCTCCGCGCGAAGCTCGATCGGCTCCGAAACGCCGATGGTGGCGTAGATCCAGAATAGAAATGCATGCCAGGTCACGAGGACACCTCCGGCGATTGTAGGAGAGCAAGATCGGGGTCGGCGTGGATGCGGCGGTGGAGATCGGCGACAAAAGGGGCGGGCCAGCTGGACCGCACGCGCTCGACCAGCGCCTGTGCGTCCAACGTCTCGCCGAGGGCGCAGAGTGCGCACAGCACATTTCCGAGGTTTTCGACGTTATGTTGGCGTTCCAGCGCGCGCCCCAGGTGGTCCAGAGCAACCGCGTGGTGCCCCATCATGAACGCAAGCACACCGCGGTGCCGATCCACGGAGGCCAGATTGTTATTGAGGTCAGGCCCCCCCAATTCGAGGGCGGCGACCTCCTGCTCGCCCGCCAACCGCGCGGCTTCCACCCAGTCGCGAACGCCAGGATGCGCGGCGATAACGTGCAGCGCGGAAATCATCATCACTCGATCAATTCGACCCTCTGCGTAGAGCCGTCGCGCGAGCGCTCGCGTCGTGTCCGGAGCGAACTCGCGCCCCTGAATGGACACCTCAATCTCCCGCATGGCAGCGCGCTGACGAGCCTCCACGTGCGACGCGGGCGTGAGGTAGGCCGCCTGGTCCACGGTCTTGAGGACGCGGTCCAGCAAAAGGCGGTAGTCGAGAGAAGGAGAAACGTGCATGCGCTCGCCGTTGAGGTGGGCAAGCCGACGGTAGCGTTAACGATTCCCGAAAAAGAAAATCTTTGGTGAGGGAGGGCGCGCGCGGCGACCGCGCGCTTTGCCGTGCGCCTCAGTTTCCGCCGCCGAACAACACGAAGACTGCGCCCGCCGACCCTGACGCCGGCGAACCGACGACGAGATCGTCTCCTGCATCTCCGTCCACGTCGTCCGCGAACATTTGCGCCGCCGCTCCGCTGGACCCATTGGGATCGTCCAGTGCCGCCGTGGCTTCCGTCACGTCGTGCGGGGCGTCGATAGGCCCGGAGAAAACGTACGCCCGCCCGGAACCTACGCCCGGCGCGCCCATGACGAGATCGTCCACGCCGTCGTGATCGAAGTCACCCGAGGCTACGGACGTGCCGACCGCGGCGCCCTCGTCCGTGGTGGTAAACGCGAAGCCTGAGAACTCGCCCGTCGCGGCCAACGGGCCGAGCGCAACGATCACCAGGCCGCCGTCAACGGCCGTCCGGTTGCTGCCGGGGGCGCCGGTCACGACATCGACGTGGCCATCCCCGTTGAAGTCGCCCGTCGTAAGGGAATATCCAATTCCATCGGCGCCCTGACCCACAAGGAACACGTCCGCGTCGAACTCGTGGGCCACTCCGGACGGAGCGGAAACGACCGCAACCGATCCAGCCAATCCGCCGCCCGTGTCGTCGCCCCACTCCCCAACGATCATGTCCTTCAGGCCGTCCCCGTCCGCATCCCCGACGGCCACGGCGGCTCCGGCAAAATCCTCGAAACTATCCCCCTGAAAGCTGACGAGAATCGTATTGAGATCCACCGCCGCCGTCAGCGGGCCGGACACGACATACGCCATGCCCCCGGCCGCAGCGTCGCCGCGCTGGCCCCAGGCGCCGATCACGACGTCGTCCATGCCATCGTCGTTCAGATCGCCGATTGCAAGTGTGGAACCGGCGTACGCGCCTTTCCGCTGACCGGAAATCTTCGTTCCCGCGTCGATGTCCGTGCCGTCCACCAGCGGTCCCTTGACGAGCCACGCCGCCCCCGCATCCACCCCCGCACCCTCATCCCCCGGACCGCCGACAAGGACGTCGAGAATCCCGTCGCCATCGAGGTCGCGAGCGTAGAGCGCCGTCCCCGCGCCCGCGCCAGTGGAGGCGCAATCGAGTCGTGCCGGTGCGTCGCGCAGTTCACCCTCTCCCGCCGAATTCCCCGCGACCACATACACGGCACCGCCAGCGGAAACCTGCGGCGCGCCGATGAGGAGGTCGGACGCGCCATCGCCCGTTACGTCGCCCGCACCAAACGCACCGCTGGTCAGGTCGCCAGAATGCTCCGCGAGCCAGCTGGCATCGGCGTCTCCAAGGCTGGCGGCCTCCGCGAATCCGCAATCGTTTGCGGTGCCGTCACAGTCGTTGTCGCTGGCGTCATTGCAGACCTCGACGCCACCGGGGTGGCTGCTGTCCCGCTCGTCGTCGCAGTCTGCGTCGAGGCCCCACACGACCGCGCAAGCGGCGTCGGACGGAAATCCGTCGCCATCGAGGTCGAAGCCTTCGTCGATGCGGCTGTTGCAGTCGTTGTCCGCGAGATCGCAGACCTCCGGGGCGCCGGCGTACACGTCATTCCGGGCGTCGTCGCAGTCATCGGCGGCCGTGGAATAGCCGGAGGTGTCGGGACACGCTGTGCCCGGGCTGGCCGCAGTGCCGTGTCCATCGAGGTCGGCATCCAAGAACTGCGCGATGGCGTCGGCGGCGCCATTGTCCGCCTCGCCATCGCAGTCGTTGTCGAGGTCGTCACACACCTCAGCGCCGCCAGGTAGCGCTTCTGCATGCGCGTCATCGCAGTCCGTCGCGTCGGCCACGGCCCCGTCGGGCGCGTCACACTCCTCGTACGACGTAGCAACGTCGCCAAAGCCGTCTCCGTCGTCATCCGCATACCAGGTTGCCTTGGTGCAATCGTCCGTTTTTCCGCTGTCGGCGGGTCCACAAGCAAGCAGGAGGAGCAACATGCCGTAATGATACGACACGCTGCCCCTCCTGCGGAGCTCGCCCAAGACGATTGCGGCGCGGACTGCGTTCACCCGGTTGAGATCCGGCGGACTACCAGCCCGAATCGTTCCCACCGCCGTTGCCGGTGTCAATCCCGCCGCCGCCGCCGCTGCTGCCACCGCCGGACTGGCCGTGGCTCATCACGTAGTCGTAGGCGTCCTGGTCGTCCGTTTTGACCCGCTCGGCCGTGAAGTCACCCGAACTAGCGCAGGTGGTCTCGACCGTGAGCGTGCACGTGTTGCCATCGCAATCGTCGTCTTCCGAGTCGTTGCGTTGCGACACGTTGTTATCGTCTTCGTCCTGCTTGGTGAGGTACGTGCCAACGGGCGTATTGCCGTCGTTGTCGGTCTGGACGTCGTCATTGTCCCATTCGTCCGTCTCTTCCCAATGGGAGGAATTCACGGAGCTGTCATCGACGTTGCCTTCCGCGGTTTCACCGGTCAGGGGCTTGAAGGCGATCGTGGTGGTTTCGTTGGTTTCGTCGACCTGCGCGAAGCCGTAGTCGTTGTCGTTCTTGGCGATCGACGTTTCGTCCGTGGTGCGGGCCCACACGAACTCCCACTGGTCCGCATTCCACGTGCCAGGGAACGCGAGGTTACCAGCGAAGAACGTCGCCTTGCCATCCCCGCTCGCGATAATCTGGAAGAACATGAGTGCATCGGCGCCCGTGAATTCTTCCGTGTACGTCCAATCGCCGCCGGAGGTGCTGCCGCCGTCGTCCGGTTCGTGGCCGTCGTAGTTTTCCGTGATGGCAGTGGCGCATTCGGTCGTGTCGGGGTTGTAGGGCACGATCATGGCCCAGATACCGGTCATATCGGCGCCGCAGCCGATGAGTGCGAGGATGCTACTCATGGTTTTCTCCTGAAGGGGCGCTCCGGCTAACCCACGTGCGCGCTCCGCACAAGTCCAATTCCACCTCGCCGACCGTCAATCAAGCCCGAATTCTTCGGCCGCTGCTCGGAGGTTCATCGCTGGTTGCGCCTCCTTTCGCATCACGTAGGATTCGCAGACGAGCACGTCCATCTCCGTGCGCATGAAGCAGCGGTAGGCGTCCTCCGGCGAACAAACCATGGGTTCTCCGCGCACATTCATCGAGGTGTTGATGATGACGGGGACTCCCGTTCGCTTTCGGAAGGTATCGACGAGATCGTAATAGAGCGCGTCCTGCTCCCGCGAAATCGTTTGGATCCGGGCGGAGTTATCGACGTGCGTGACCGAGGGGAGGGGAGTTTTCCCGGCGCGCACCGGCGCCACCAGCAACATGTACGGCGACGGTCGGTCCAGTTCAAACCACTCGGAGGCGTGATCTTCCAGCACGCTCGGCGCGAAGGGCCGGAATCCTTCTCGCATCTTGATTTTTCGGTTGATGATTTCGCGCATTTCCGGATGGCGCGCATCCCCGATGATGGTGCGATGCCCAAGCGCGCGGGGGCCCCATTCCATGCGACCCTGGAACCATCCGATGACCTTTCCGGCCTCGATGAGTCCGGCGGTTTCCTCCAGTAGTTCCTGCCGATCCATCCGTGAATACACAGCGCCAAAGCGATCCAGGGCGGTGCACACCTGCATGTCGGAGTAGCCGGGGCCGAGGTAAACGCTGGGAAGGCGGGGCAAACGTGGCTTTTCGAGCAGGCCGTTCCAGAGGAGCAGGGCGGCACCCATCGCCCCACCCGCATCCCCCGCGGAGGGTTGAATGAAGATGTCCTCGACGGGGGCGCGTCGTAAGATCTCCCCGTTTGAAACGCAGTTGAGCGCGACGCCGCCTGCCAGACAGAGCCTGGGCACGCCGGTCTTCTCAACAATCGTCGTCGCAAGTCGCACCATGACTTCATCGACCACCGCCTGCAGCGACCGCGCGACGTCCTTGTGGTACTGCGAGAGTTCCGCTCCCTCCAGGGGCCGCGTTGGCTGCCCCATGAGCGTCTCGAACGCCGGCGTATACATTCGTTTTCCGCGTTCGAAGTCGAAATACCGCATATCGAGTCGGAACGAGCCGTCGTCCGCGATGGCGATCATCTTCTTGATGGCATCGACATGTGTCGGCTGCCCGTACGGCGCGAGCCCCATGACTTTGTATTCGGCAGAATTGACCTTGAAGCCAAGGTAGTACGTGAACGCGCTGTAGAGCAGCCCGAGAGAATGGGGGAACCGCGTCTCTCCCATCAACTCGATCTTGTTGCCGCGGCCGACGCCCCAGGTCGAGGTCGTCCATTCGCCAACACCGTCCACCGTCAGGATGGACGACTCTTCCCATCCGGAGGCGTAAAACGAGCTTGCGGCATGGGAAAGGTGATGCTCGGAGTACAGGACGGGCCCGGTGTACCCGATGCGCTCGCGTAGGACCTTCGGCAGCCGAACCTGCGTACCGAGCATGTGTGGCATCTTGGCGATGAACGTAGATAAGCCATGTGGAAAGTGTTCGAGGTGCGTACGGATGACGCGTTCGAACTTGCGGAACGGCTTGTCGTAAAAGATAACGGCAGATAGGTCCGACGCCGCGATGCCGCCTTCCGCAAGCACGTAGCGAATCGCCTGATCCGGGAACTCACTGTCGTGCTTCTTACGGGAGAATGACTCCTCCGTTGCGGCCGCGACGATCCGGCCGTCATCAATGAGGCAGGCCGCGGCGTCATGGTAGTAGCAGGAAAGACCGAGAACGCGCATCCCGCCCGCTTATCGTGCCTTGACGCGCTCGCTACGATGGGAAAGGCTCCGCCCCCATGTTCACACTGCTCCTTTCGTTCGCCTGCACCTGCGGCTCGCCGACCGTGGCTCCCGATCCGGGGACGCTCATTACACCTCCTGCAAACGTCAATCTTCCCGCCGCGCCTTCGCTCGATGCCTTCGGGTTGGCCATCGGGAAGAGTGACGGCCCGGCGATAGAGGCGTGGCTCGTGGTTCATGGATTGACGTGTCCGCCGACCCCATCGCCGCGCCGAACGACCACGCGGTACGCATGCGCGGGGGAGCTACCGCCGACGCTGCTCCCGGGGCGGACAATCCGGGGAAAGCTGGCCTCGATCCTTGTTGTGCGCGGTGACGCGACGCCGCTCCAATACTTCGGAGCCACGCGGAAGTACAGTCTCCCCGCCGACGCAATCGCGGACTACACGGGGACGATCACTGCTTTGGCAAGCACTTTCGCGGCGCCGTGGCGGACGAACGTGCCGGCGGTGGGTGCATCGCTCGACGGTGCGGTCGTCCACTATGCGACGCGCTGGTCGTTCCACGATCTCGACATCAATCTGGTGCTCATGCGCGCGGGTGGGCCGGCGTGGAGCGTCAGCGAGGCGTGGAGCCTGCCCGGCGGAGCGAGTCAGGATGAAACCCGCCCGTCTACGGGAACTTCGCCGCACAGCGGGGGAAAGAAACCATCCTGGCACCCGTAGGCGCTTCGTGGCAGGCGGTGGGAGGGTGGGCTATGGTGGCGCGCACTACCCGTCCCTTTTGGGAGACTGCATGCTGACCTCGCTCCTGCTCCTCGCGTCCTGCACCGGCACCGTTCCCGAAGCCCCGTATTCGAAGTCGGCAGACCCGACGATCGACCGCAACACGGATACCGCGGACGCGGATACCGACACCGACGCGGATTCGGACACGGATACTGCCGACTCGGGCGATTCGGGGGACTCGGGCGACTCCGCGGATTCGGGAGATTCTGCGGATACGGCGGACACCGCCGATTCGGCGGTTGAGCTGACCCTGTACGAGCAACTGGGCGGGGCAGCGGCTGTGCACGCCGTCATCACGAGCTTCCTCGGTCGCGTTGTCGCCGACGCAGAAATCAACTGGATGTTCGCCGACACCGATCCCGCTGTTTTGCAGACCCGGCTGGAAGAGCTGGTGTGCTCCGCGACCGGCGGGGGCTGCGCCTACACCGGCGGCACGATGCTGGACGTGCACGCGGGCATGGCGATTACGGAGGCACAGTGGGGCGCGCTGATCGGTGACTTCATCGGCGCCTACGACGACAACCTCGTGCCCTATACCGCGGGCACGTTCGATGGCGGCCTGCCGGCCGACACGCTCGCACTCGCCCTTGTCGGCATGCACGACGACATCGTGACCGATGGTGACGGCTCGGCGGTGCTCTTCAACCAGCTCGGGGGCCATGCTGGCGTCGTGGCCGTCATCGATCTGTTCGTGGACAAGGTACTCGCCGACGCACGCATCAACCCGTACTTCGCCAGCACCGACCGCGATGTGCTGGAAGCGCTACTCGTCGAGCAGGTGTGTGACGCAACGGCCGGGTACTGCACGTATGACGGAAAGACGATGCTCGATGCCCACACGGGCATGAACATCACGGACGATGATTTCACCGCGATGGTCGAGGATTTGGTGGCCGCGCTCGATGATCTGAGCATCGCGCACACCGGTACGGACCCGGCGGACAGCCTGCTCGCGGCGCTCGCGGCGATGCACGACGACATCGTCGGTCACTAGCGGCCGCTGGGGGCGGGGGCGGGTCCTGCCGGGGTTTGGGGCGCGGCGGAGCCCGCACCCCAAACCCCGTCACCCGCCCTCGCATGCGGCCTTTTTGGGAAGAGCGGCGGAGCCCGCACCCCAAACCCCGTCACCCGCCCTCGCCCCCAGCGGCCTTTTTGGGAAGAAGGGGGGAGCCCGAAATCCCGAGCCCGTCACCCGCCGACCCGTGCTACCCTCGCGCCCATGATCCGCAACATCCTTGCCACTATCGCCGGACTTTTCGTCGGCTCCTGTTTCAACATGGCGCTCGTCATGCTGAATGCGTTCGTGCTGTACCCCATGCCCGCGCCGGCCGACATGAACGATCATGTCCAACTTGTTGCCTGGATTGAGACACTACCAACCACGGCTTTTTTGATCGTCGTCGTCGCACACGTCGGGCAGGCCTTGGTCGGCGGATGGGTGGCCGCGCGGCTTTCAAGCGCGCGCCCACTGATTCCCGCGATGATCGTGGCCGCGCTCACGCTCGCCGGTGGGTTGGTCAATCTGGTGACGCTGCCGGGGCCGACGTGGATGTGGATCGAGGTGCCACTCTACGTGGCGGCGGCGTTCGCGGCGGCGCGGATCGAGCAACGGCGGCGGTCACGGTCACACGCTGCTCGTTCATAGCGCGCTTTTGCGGATACTTCTCCCCGCGCCTTCACCCCGCCCGTCGTAGGCGGATGGTGAACCTCGCCCCCTTCCCATCGGCGCTATCCACGGCGATTTTCCCCTTGTGCGCCACCGCTATCGCTCGCACGATCGACAGCCCCAAACCGCTCCCCTCCGTGCGTCGGGAGAGCAGACTGTCGGCACGGTAGAACTTCTCAAACACATACCGCCTTTCTGTGATTGGAATTCCCGGCCCATCATCGCTCACCGACAGCGCCACCCACTTCCCATCGACCAGGGCCGCCACCACAATGTGCACGTCGTCCCCTCCATACTTCCGGGCGTTGCCGAGCAGGTTCAGCAGCGCCTCGGCCAGCGCCTCCGCATCGGCGACAACCGGCGGCAAATCCACGGGTACCCGGACCTCCACATTCGCGACTCCATGCAGGTCGTAGGCCCGAAACGCCGTCAGCGCCTTCTGGACGATGTCCACCGGTCGGGCGACCTCGAATTCGTACACCCTCCGCCCCGCTTCCATTCGCGCCCATGACAAGACGCGCTCAATCTTCCTTGACAAACGCTCACTCTCCGTTGCGATGATGTCAAGGCACTCCTGAACCTTGTCCGGGTCGGTCACCCGTCCGGATTGCAGCGTTTCGATGAACAGGCGAATGGAGGTGAGGGGAGTGCGCAGCTCATGGGAAATATTGGAGACGAAGTCCGTTTGCAGGCGCGATAGGCGCACTTGTTGGACGACGGCCCTACCCATCAACACGACACCGCTTACGACGGCCGCCACCAACAGGCCGACGATCCACAGGTACCGCGAGTCCGTTGGCGCGCCGCTCTCTGGAGCCTCGACGACGATGCGCCAATGCTCGAAAGGCGTCGCCATGGCGCGGTCCACGATCGGTTCGCTCTCCACGATCCGTTCTGCCAGATCACGGCGTAATTCCTCGAAACTCACGGCATCTCCCGCTGGATCGGCGCGGGTGGTTCGGAGCCGATAGACCGCGCGCTCCTTCGGAAAAAGGCGACCGACGATTTCCGTCACCACGACGGCATCGAGCACGTCGGCGTCAATTCCGTACGCGACAATCAGACCTTCGCGCACGCGCGAGACGGCAATCGTTTCCGCGCCGCCCGACAACGTGAAGAAGCTCACCGGTGACGACTCCGAGAGCAGCGCGGCGGCGATGGCTACGTCCGGCGGAACGTCGGGGTCCGTCGCGAGCCACGCCTCACGCACGACGCCGCCGCGCGCGCGAAGCGACCCGACGGCGGCGTCGAGTTCCTCGGCGGTGAGGGCTTGCAAACCGCGCCGCAACCGCGCGTCCTCCTCCGCCAGTTTGGCGAGAACACCGGATTCAAGCTCGCGCGATTGCAAGATGTAGCGATCGTGGAGGCGCGCTTCTGCGGCATCGCGTTGCGTCTTCACGCCTGCGAGACCGTATCCGGCCAGCGCAATCGTGGGCCCGACAACGAGCACGACGAGAAACCAGAACACGCGCCGACGGGCGATGGATTCGCCGAGAGGGGCCATCCGCCCGCACGTATCGCGCCGCCGCTCCCGATTCGGATTAGGCGCGCAGCATGAACCTCACCCGTCCGTTGACCGATGAAATTCTGGCGCGAGTGGAAAAACCCTCCCGCTACCTCGGCAGTGAGGTGAACAGCGTCCACAAGACGAACCCAGAGATCCGCCTGGCGCTCGTTTTTCCGGACCTGTACGACCTCGGCCTCGGCAATCTGGGCCTGCACATCCTGTACGCCATCCTGAACAAACTCGAATGGTGCTGGGCGGAACGCGTGTATTCGCCGGCCAAGGACATGGAAGCTGCGCTTCGGTCGCGTGGCCTGCCGATGTTTGCGGTTGAATCGAAGGACAGCCTCGACTCTTTCGATGGCATCGGCTTCACACTCCAAAGTGAGCTGACCTTCACGAACATTCTCAACATTCTCGACCTGTCGGGGATCTCGCTTCGTACTTGCGATCGGAAAGAGAGCGACCCGCTGACATTCGCCGGCGGTCCCGCCGTGTTCAATCCGGAGCCGCTCGCCCACTTCATGGACTTCTTTGTCTTTGGAGACGGAGAAGAGGTGGTCGTCGAGATCGCCGAACTGTTGCGAACCGTCAAGGGTCGTGACGCACGGCTGCACGCTCTCTCGAAAATGGAAGGCGTTTATGTGCCCGCCTTGTACCCGATGGAGACGCTTCCGGACGGGCGCATCCTGCCCCCGCTCGACGCGCCTCGCATCCGGAAACGGACCGTGGATTCTCTCAAAGCAGAGGATTTTCCGGTCGACTATATCGTGCCCTACACCGAACAGGTACACGACCGCGTCTCGCTCGAGGTGCTCCGGGGATGCACGCAAGGCTGCCGCTTCTGTCAGGCAGGCATGACGACGCGTCCGGTGCGGGAGCGCACGATCGACGACGTGGAAATGCTGATGAAGCGTTCGATCGCGGCCACGGGGTACGAGGAGGTCTCGCTCGTTTCGCTGTCCACGTGTGACCACTCGCGCGTGCGGAATCTGGTGGAACGTACGGTTGCCATCGCGAAGGAAGATCACATTACCGTCTCTCTTCCCAGTTTACGGCTCGATAGTTTTTCTGTTGAGCTTGCGGACATGGTCGCGGACACTCGGCGAACCGGCCTGACGTTTGCCCCCGAGGCCGCGTCTCCCAGGCTGCGCGCCGTCATCAACAAGTGGATTCCCGACGAGGATCTCATCGAGATGTCGTCGCAAGCGTGGAAGCGCGGATGGGACCACGTGAAAATGTACTTCATGATCGGGCTGCCGACCGAGCGAGACGAAGACGTTCTCGCCATAGCTGACCTCTGCGCACGCACGCTTGTGGTTGGACGAAAGCTGAATAATAAGGCTAACGTTCACACCGGCGTCAGTACGTTCGTCCCCAAACCGTTCACGCCCTTCCAGTGGGCCGCGCAAATCGGGCTGGAGGAGACGGAGCGGCGGCAGCGCATGCTCTCGCAGAAGTTGAAGGAGGTGAGGGGAGTGAAGTTTGGCCGCGGAAACGCGCGCGAGACGTTTTTGGAGGGGCTCGTCTCCCGCGCCGATCGGCGTGGCGGCGACTTGATTGAGGCGGCGTTCCGGCGGGGCGCTCGATTCGACGCGTGGACCGAATTCCTCGACTGGAACGCGTGGACCGGTGCGATCGAGGAGACGGGCTACGACTGCGAAGGCGCGCTGCGAGAGCGCGATCTGCACGAGCGCCTGCCATGGGATCACATCGACATCCACATTCCGAAGCAGTGGTTCGTGGACGACTGGCTCCGCGCCACGGAGCTGAAGCACGCCCCCGATTGCCGAGCACACAAGTGCCACAAGTGCGGCGTCATCGACGTCAAGCGCGATCTCTGTGCGCATATGTTGCGCAACAGCATCGACGGGCGAAAGGAAGAACGGGTGTGGGAACGGGCGCCGAGTCCGCCGTACGTGGAACCGCCACCCGTTCAACGCATCCGTTTCCGCATCGGTCGCACCGGAAACGCGCGCTTTCTCGGCCATCTCGAATTTCAGGACGCGTGGATCCGGGCCTTACGCCGCGCGCGCGCGCCCATGTCGTGGAGCCAGGGGTTTCATCAGCACCCGCGCATGAATTTCTCCGCCGCGCTGCCGGTCGGTGAGGAATCCGTCGGGGAGTATCTGGACGTCGTGCTCACCGCGTCTGTCGTCCCGAGCGAGTTGGCGAGGCGCCTCCGCTCCGTGGCCCCGCCGGACTTCCTCGTCCTCGGCGCCGGTGAGGTGCCCGTGAACGCCCCAGGATTGATGGGTGAAATCGCGGGCGTGGACTACCTCGTCTTCACGACGGCGAGCGTGGACGCACTACGGACGGCGGCCTGGTCGCTCCTGGAGGCCACCACGCTTCCCGTCAACCGACGGTCGAAGTCGGGGGAGATCACCGTGGACGTGCGGCCCATGATTCGCCGGTTGTCCATCCGTGACGACGCCACCATCGAGCTCAACGTGCAGGACCACGCCGGCCGCCCAGGAAAAGCCAAGGAGATCATCACGCTGCTCGGCCTGCCGATGGAGGCCGTGCGGGTGCTGCGGCAGGACGTTTATGTACGTGAAGGCGAGACTCTTGCGAGCCCCGCCCTCCATTTCGCGCCGATGTAATCGGGCGTTCCGCTCAGCGAACGAGCGTAATGTCCTGCGACGCGGTGTTTCCGGCACCGTCCTTCGACGAAATCGTCAGCGTCAGCGAGGCGACGCTGCGCGGAACCCGCACGACCACCCGGTGAGAGAACGTCATCGTGGCGTCCGCCGCGCGGGGCGTGCCCGCGGCGTCAACGGCTTGCGTGTCCGCCTCGACATTCGTCGTCCAGGTGACGGCAAAGCGCATGCTCTTGCCAATCCGCGCGGACAGGACCGGACTGAGTTCGACGGGGGGCACCGTGGCCGGCGCCTTGTACTTCAGCGCTTCCACGGGGTTGATTTCGCCAGCGCCGTAGCTGGTGTCGTAGCCGGGCGTGCCGAGATCTGTCGCGGTGAGCGTGATGGCGTCACGAATCTCGTTGCCATCGTGCACGCCCTTGGACAGCAGCATGGCGATGAGCGCGGAGACCTGCGGCGCCGCGAACGACGTCCCGGAACCCCACGAATACGCCCAGGAATCCTTGGCGATTTCGGTTTCCGCGATGATGCCGTCCATGTAGCCATCCCCATCCTGGTCGACGGTCATGTCTCCGCCGGGAGCGACGATGTCGAGGGAGCTGCCGCGGTTCGAGTAGTAGGCGACGTCGTGGTTGAGGTCGGTAGCGCCGACCGCGATGACGCTGTCGTACTGGGCCGGATAGCTCAGGGTGTCCGGGGACTTGTTGTTGCCCGAAGAGGCAACGACATACACGCCGTTTGCCTGTGCGTAGTCACACGCTTCGTGGACGATCTCGGCCGGCGATTCCGACCCCATGCTCAGGTTGATGATGTGCGCGCCGTTGTCCACCGCCCAGCGGATGGCCTCCGCGATCGTGTCACTGTTCGCGACGAACGTCTTTTCATCCGCGTCGTAATACGCAACGCGAATGGGCAGAATGCGCGCGTCGTACGCCATGCCCACCGTGCCGATGTGGTTGTCGGTTTTCTGGGCGATGATGCCGGCGACAAACGCCCCATGAGAAAATCCGGCGACGTCCGCGCCTTCGTCCGTAGCGTCCTCGTCCTTGTCCACGAAGTCGTAGCCCGTCTCAAGCGCCGTGAGGCCGTCCATGTTGCTCTTGGAGACGCCCGAGTCGATAACGGCGATGAGCACGCCCGCGCCGGTCGACGTGGACCACGCCTCAGGAATCGCCATCGTCTGCATGTTCCATTGCAACGGGTAGTACTCGTCGGTCGGCGTTCCGTGCACCTTGTTGCGGATGACCGGCTCGACATAGACGATCTCGTCGAAGTCTTCCAGGGCCGTCGTCAGGTCGTCAAGCGAGCAATCACACTCGACACCCATGGCCGATTTGAGGCCGTTGACCGCGAGCAGTTTCTTGACCGAGGGCCGCGTGACATGGCGCGCACCGCGCACCTTGAGTTGGCCGAGGGCATCGTCGAGGTCGGGGATGTTCGTCATCAGACCGCCACCCGCGTCGATCTCGACACCCTCCGCCACGTCGTCCGCAAGGCGAATCACGAAGTGACCGGGCACCGCGTCAGCATAAAGGCTGGCGCGTTGGTTGGGGTTTCCGTCTTTCGGCGGTACCGGTACCGCGTCTTTTACGTTGGCCGGGGTCTCCGAAGGAACGCCGGCGCCGTCGGCGGCGCAGCCGCCGTCTCCGAGGCCGGTAGCAGAACCCGCGGTACCGCGACCGCTGAGGCGACCGCTGGCTTCAAGGGCGGCAACGGCACCAACTAGGCCGAGGCCGATAAACAGACTTATGCGAAAACGGGGATTCACGAAACCTCCTGAGGGTTGAGTGGAGCGAGGACCGAGGCCAGTGTAAAGCCAGTCACGCATCGTGACAAGCCGTGACAACTAAAAAGAACGCGCTTCCTATCCGCTCACCCATCGTACGAGGCTGGGCGCCACCCAGCCTTCCCACATCGCCCCGATCGTCACCAGCACGATGGCGGTGCCGACCATCGCGCCGACCGACCGAACAACGGACTGAAGCACCGGCGAGTCCAGGGCGTGGCGCTGAACGCCGCGACTCAAAAACACTCCGGCCAACCCGGCGAGTGTGTACGCACATCCCTCCATCGCCATGTGTGGCGCACAGGCCGACATCACGCGGAGGAAGCTCTCAATTGTGCCCGGGCCCCCGTCGGTGGCCCATCGCCGAGCAAGCACGGCGAACGTGGCCCCCCACACGCTCGCGTTCCACGCGATCGCCAGCATGACGCCGCCGTGCCGGAACGGGAGCGCGATGAGGAGGAAGAAGAAGAGTACGTAGAGGTTCGCGACGAACAGCGGCCCCGCCCCGCCGAATCTCAGTTGACGAAAATCCGCGTCGTGCGGGATGGGCACTTGATGGGAAAAGAGCAGTTCGACGCGTTCCAGCGGAAGGGAGAGCGCCAGCACCGCAAAACCGAGAAAGGTACCGAGAAACAACGCCCCCAACTGTGCAGTGAGGCGAGCATTCGCGCGCGTTGGCGCCTCTCCTCTGTCCACGATCGCCCGTCGGTTCGCGTCGAGGAGACGCTCGATCGAGTCCTCAGCACTGATCGCCGCGAGAAACACGGACACAAGGCTTGCCTCCTGCGGAAAGAGCCACCCGGCGGCCGCGACGCCGATCACGGCGATGACGACGCCTTCGATCAACAGGTGGGGTACCCCGGGCACGCCGTCCCGGTAAAAGCCTCGCAGCGCCAGCAACGGGTCACCTCGCTCCGGCAAGTATCGGTTACGAGGGCGCGCCGCCCGGTGGATCCATGTTCGTGTTGTCGGAGGAGCAGGAGGCACTCGCCAGCGCGGCTCGTTCCGCAGCGGCGGAGATCCTTGCTCCCACCGTGAAGGAAGACGACGAAAGAGAGCATTTTCGCGTCGAACACTTCCGGGCGCTCGGCGCTGCAGGCTTGTGCGGCGTGCAGACGGCGGAGGCCTACGGCGGACTCGGCATGGGGTACGTCGAATACTCCGTCGTGCTCGAGGAGATTGCAAAGGTTTCTCCATCGTATGCGGTATGCGTTGCCGTCAACGGACTGCCGCAGGTCATCCTCTCGCAATACGGCACTGAGGCGCAGAAGCAGCGTTGGATGCCGGATCTGTCGGCTGGGCGGGCATTGGGCGCGTTTGCGCTCTCGGAGCCGGGCAGCGGATCCGACGCCGCATCGCTACGCACCACGGCCATTCGGGATGGCGCGCAGTACGTACTCAACGGAACGAAATTCTGGATCACACACGGCGGCTATGCCGATGTTTACGTACTCATGGCGCGTACTGGAGGGCCCGGACCCAAGGGAGTGAGCGCCTTCCTCGTCCATGGTGACACGCCCGGCCTGTCATTCGGCAAGAAGGAAGAGAAGATGGGCCTGCGGGCTTCTCCTACCGTGGAATTGATCCTGCAGGATGCGCGTGTACCGGCGGAGAACCTGCTTGCGGAGGAAGGCGCTGGGTTCAACGTGGCAATGAGCGCGCTCGACAGCGGCCGGATCACCATCGGCGCGACCAGCGTCGGGCTCGCTCAGGCATGTCTCGACGTGGCCGCCGGATATGCGGTGCAACGCCGGCAGTTCGATACCGCGATCATCGATTTCCAGGGCGTCGGCTTCCTGCTGGCCGACATGGCATGCAAGGTGGAGGCAGCTCGCCTGCTTGTGCACAAGGCGGCGTGGCTGCGCGACCGCGCGCTCCACTTCAGCTCCATTGCCGCGATGGCAAAATGCGTCGCGACGGACACGGCGATGGCCGTGTCAACCGACGCCGTGCAGGTGCTGGGTGGGTACGGCTACACGCGCGAATATCCCGTAGAACGCCTGATGCGGGACGCCAAGGTCATGCAAATCGTCGAGGGAACCAATCAGGTGCAGCGCGTCGTGATCGCTCGCCACCTCAAGCGGTTGCACGGCGGCTGATGCGTTCCGCTCGCCAGTACGGTACTCTACCCGCCCCGCGGAAGACGGTCGTTCGATGAAGGTCTGCCCGATCTGCCAGAACACATATGAGGACTGGATCGACTTTTGTTTCCAGGATGGCTCCCCGCTAGCGGCGGGGGCGGCCCCTCCCCCTGCCCCCAAGCTTGAGAAGGCCAAGCCGGCCCCACCATCATCCGCTTTTGACGCCCCGGAGCCGAGAATTGCCGGGGTTGACGCTCCTGAACCGAATCTCGCCAGATTCAAAAAGCCCGCAGCGCACGCTGTTCCCGACGCGCTTGGCGCACCTGCGCGGCCCCCGGTCCATCGTTCCCGCGCTGGGGCGGATCTCCCCGCCAGTCCGCTCTCGGATGCCGGCCCCGTTTCGTCGGCGGACACCGCGCTGCGCGCCGCGCCACTCGACGCCGCTGGCGCCGCGGCGGCGGAAGATCTTCCCGCTGCTGTTCCGATCGATGTTCCGGCGCCGCGCGGAGAGGCGGCGGCAGCGCCGCCGCCTGCGAAGGCCGAGCTGATCTCGATTGAGGAGTCCGAAGACGGCAAGCCCACCGTGCCGATGTACACGCCGATGCCGGAGCCGGATCTGCCCCGCGGGCGGTCGGTTCTGGATGACGACGAGCCACCCTCCCGACGGAACGCGGTCGTGGCAGCCGGCGGCCTCGGAATCGTGGCCATCGGTGGAATCGCCGCCCTGTTGGTGATCGGGGCGGTTGGCGGCTGGTGGTACATGAATCACAAGCCCAACCCGGTGCCGAAAGCGCCGGTGCAGGTGGTGCGGCCGCCCCCGGTAAGGCCTGCGCCGCCTGTGCAGGCGCCTCCGCCACCGCCGCCAATCGCCGTCGCGCCGGCCCCAGTAGAACCCGGCCCGGTCGAGCCTGCTCCGGTGGAGCCGACGCCGGTTCCGCCGACCCCAGTCGCCATGCCGACGCCGCCACGGCCCACGCCGCCACGGTCCACGCCGCCGCGCCCCGGGCCCGCCATTCCTTCGCCCGTCCTGCCGCGTCCGACGCCAAGTGCAACCCCGGTCACACAGGCTGGCTCGACGTCGGAGAATCCCTGGGGCGCACAGGACGCCGCAAGCTCAGGAGTGTTGAAGATCAACTCCGACCCGGTTGGCGCGAGCATTTACGTCAACGACGAATTGAAGGGTCGCGCTCCAGTCTCCGTGGATCTGCCGTACGGCCGTCACCGCATCCGCGCTGTGCAGAGCGGCTACAAGACGGAAGTAAGCGACGTGAACCTGTCGGTTCGGGAAATGGCGATTCCGATGCGGTTGACCGCGGAATTGCAGCAAGGTCAGGTCAATGTCTACGGCCCCGCCGGCGCCACCGTCTGGGTGGACAACCACGACATGGGCCCGCTCCCCGTCACGGTGCTGGTCACTGAAGGGTTGCGCCAGTTCAAGCTTGCACTTGCCGATGGTACGAGTTGCACCATCTCCAAGGAGGTGCGGTTCGCCGTGCCTGGCCGCCCGTTCACCGTGAACCTGAGCGGGTGCCAATAGCGGCCCGCTACCGCGCGTCGGCTAGAACGTGCCGCCCACCTGTACGGCGGCCCCGCCCACGGTCGGCGTGATGGCAACCGGCAGCACCGCCCGATTTGTCGCGGCGCAAACCGCGTAATACCCGACGCCGGCGAGCAGTCCAAATGCCGCAGGCGATGGCGATTCGTGGCCCGCCGCCCACACGACCAAGGCAGTGGCCGGGATCACGATCGCCGTGGCGATCACGCCGCCCCGGTAGTCCCCGGCGAGCCACGACGGGAAGCCGGGGATCGGCACGAATGCCAGCGCGGGATCGATGGATGTGCCGGATGCCGGCTGCGTAATCGGGGTAGGCGAGGGGACTGCAGGGGTGGCGACCGGGGCAGCGATGACCACCGGAAGCGGCGTCGGAACCGGCGTCGGAACCGCCCCGGGCACGGGTGTTGGAAAGGGCGCCACCGCCACCACCGGCGCACGCTCCGCCTCCACCGCCAGCAGCACGTACGTGGCGGCGTCGATCTCCCTAATCTGGCTGTCCAGCGTTCCCGCGCGCACGATGCTCGTTCTGCGCTGGGCGCGCGTAGCCCCTGACCAGACGCTGGACAGCGTCAGCTCACTCGCCGCGCCGCCAGGCGCACCGAGCATGCCCATGACGATGACGTCCACCGCAAGTCCGCCCGAAGCGCCAAGCACGCAGGACGCGTCAAGTCCACACCCGTGCAGCGTTGCCGAGGGCGTGCCAGCCGGCAGGTCCTCCAGCACCAGAACGCGCGTACCCGGTACCCGGCTCATTTCGGTGCGGAGCCGTTTCGTCGCAAGGTCGGCATCGTTCGGAAGCAGCCCATCGCGAGCGCCGACCGGCAAAACGAGCACACGCAATGCCGGTAACGAACGATAGACCGATTCATCCACCGGATCGATTCTCAGGATGTCGTCAAACGGGGTCTTGAACATCCCCTGCGGCACTCGCAGCGCAAGGCCTTCCGCGTACGTTCCCGTCACCTCGGCGACGAGGATGCGCCCGTCCGCCAGTTCGATCTTGCGAAACTCACCGGACCATGCCGGGAGCACAAGGGCAAGCAGCATCATGGCGCGTCCACCGTCGGACACGCAACCCCAGCAGGGACAAGCGCGACCCCCCACCCGTAGGTGAGCTCGCGATCGGGGGCGTCCGGTGCCCAAGCCGTAGCCACGAGCGCGACGGTCGTGGCGTTCGGCGCCGTCGCCGACCACTCCAGCCGAGCTGTGTCCCCTGCAAACCCCAGGATCAGGCCAGCATCATCCAAAATCGGCTCCGCCGCATTTCCGCACGCGTCCAAAGTGAAAAGCAACACGTCGGGGCGGGCATCCTCGGCGTGGTAGGCGAACGACGAGCACAACGTCCCGGCTTCTGCAATCTCCACGCGACGCCAATCGACGTCACCTGCGTAGTCCCCCCTGGCTTCCGTCGGAAACCCCGATGGCACGTCGTCACACGCTGCGCGGGCGGCGGTTGCGTCGGGCTCCCATCCCGCGCCGTTCGCCTTGCCCCTCAAAAAGATGCCTTCATCGAGGTGCAGAATCTCAAGCGCTGCGCCCCCCGGTGTGTCGTCCGTCGGCTCGGTGACGGGACCGCGCTCCGACCACGGAAAATCACTTCCCGCGACAACGTCCGCGCCCGGCGCGTACGGCGTACCGGTATCGGCGAGGGGATGTGCGAATCGCGGCCAGTCGGCGCACGCGGCAAGAAGGAACAACGTCACACACAGGTTGTACCGCCCCGAGGGGCCTCCTCGCAAGTTGACCGCCGGAGAGAGCGGCGCTACGAGTCCGTGGAGGTCGAGCGTGCAGCGTCGTGTCGTCGTCAGTCTCGCTCGCCTGTTTCGGGATGAGGTTC